>DAOTVB010000197.1:0-7002 GCA_034436755.1 Chloroflexaceae bacterium
AATGCACCCTACTGGCTACCTGCGCGCTGCTCCTCCTCACCTCCCGTCTACGGTATTCCCTTAGTTCGACTACACCAAACTTCCCTGGTTTCCCCGGCGCGGGCCTGCTATTCTGGAATAAAGCCGCTTAGATCAGCCCGGCGTAAATGAAGTGAACACGAGGAGTAGTGATGAGCGTGAACATGCAGCCCAGTTCTCCCGGAGCCGGCGAGCATGCGCAAAGCCAGCGGGTCTCATGGCTGGAACTCTTTTATGATCTGGTCTATGTTGCCACAATTATTCAACTCGGTGATCTGTTCAGCCACCATGTCTCCTGGATCGGCTTCTTTGAGTTTGTCGCGCTCTTTTTGCCGGTCTGGTGGTCCTGGATGGGCGTAACCTTTTATGCCAATCGTTTCTTGCGGGATGATGTCCGGCATCGCAGCCTGATCTTTATCCAGATGTTTGCGGTGGCAGCGCTGGCGATTAATATCCCGACCGCCTTTGCGCCGGGGGTCAGTGGGTTTGCCCTGGCCTATGTCGGCGTGCGGATCGTGCTGGTGCTGTTGTTTCTGCAGGTGCCCGCCCGCGCAGGCCATGCCCGTCCGCTGGCCCGCCACTACGCCATCGGGTTTAGCCTCTCGGCGGTGATCTGGCTGGTGGCGGCGTTTGTGCCGATGCCGCTGCGCTATGGCCTCTGGATCGTCGGGATGCTGGTGGATTTTCTGGTGCCGCTCAACCCGGCTACCCGGCGGCATGTGAACCGACTGCCACCGTCGCGCCACCATATGATGGAGCGGTTTGCCCTCTTCACGATGATTGTGCTGGGCGAGTCCTTTGTGAAGGTGGTGGGGACGCTGGCGGGCGAGCCGGTAGCCTGGAGTACTCTGGTATTCGGGGCGCTGGGTCTGGCGATTGCCGGGAGTCTCTGGTGGCTCTACTTTGACAATATTCCGGAGGCGACGATTCGCGCCGGGCGGGCCTTCACCTGGATCTATGCGCATCTGCCGCTGGTGGTGGGGATTACCGCCGTCGCTGTGGCGATGAATAAGGTTGTCCTGCTTGACATAAACGCAAGCCTGGATGTGCCCTATCGCTGGCTCTTCTGCGGCGCGGTGGCGCTCTGTCTTGCCGCCGTTGCCCTGATCAACGCGGTGACGCTGCACGGCGCTACACCGGCGCAGTCCAATCGCCTGAGTCGCGCCCAGGCAACTGCGGCTGCCGGCGTGCTGCTGCCGGCCCTCGCCGGCGATTACCTGCCGCCACTCGCGCTGGTCGGGCTGGTTGCCGCGCTCTGTGTCACGCTGGTGACGCTAAGCTGGCAGCAGAAGCAGCGCCTGCCGGCGTTACCCAGTCTGTCGAGTTAGTTGCAAACTGGTTGGAGTAAACCTATGGGAAAAATTATCTCGGTACACTCATTTCGTGGTGGAACGGGGAAGTCCAACACCATTGCCAACGTCACCGCGCTGCTGGCGCTGATGGGCATGCGCGTCGGCGTGGTGGATACCGACATTCAATCACCCGGTATCCATGTATTGTTTGGTCTGAATGAAGAGAGCATGCCCCGCTCGCTGAACGATTATCTCTGGGGCAAGTGTGAGATTAAAGACACGGCGCAGAATGTGACGGCGGCCCTGCGCGCAGTGAACCCGGCGGTCAAAGGTGAGGTCTTCCTGATCCCCTCCAGCATCAAGGCGGGCGAGATTGCGCGCGTGCTGCGGGAGGGCTACGATGTGGGCCTGCTGAACGATGGTTTCCAGCGCCTGTTATTCGACCTGGATCTTGATGTGTTGATGATCGACACCCATCCCGGCCTGAACGAGGAGACGCTGCTCTCGATTGCGATCTCCGATGCGCTGGTCATTATTCTGCGTCCCGATAATCAGGACTACCAGGGAACCGGGGTGACGATTGAGGTGGCCCGCAAGCTCGATGTGCCCAACCTGTTCCTGCTGCTCAACAAAGTGCCGCAGGCCTTTGATGCCGACGAGGTACGTTCCCAGGTGGAGCAGATCTATGACTGCCCGGTTGCGGCGGTGCTGCCCCACTCCGATGAGATGATGGTGCTTGCCAGTGGCGGGATCTTTGCGCTGCGCTATCCCCAGCATCCCATGACGGCAGAACTCAAGCGACTGGTGGCAAGTCTGGAGTTGTAATACTATGCGAAGGAATATTGTTATGCACACTCTGTTCATTCATTCCCGGCAGCGGTATTACCGCTGCCTGCCGCTGCTGCTGCTCTTGCTGCTGCTGAGTGCCTGCACCGGCACCGGCACGCAACCGGCGGCCGCGCCCGACCAGCCGGTGACGACCGCAACACCGCTCACTGCCGCCCGGGGCGCAGGTGATACCCTCCGGCTGATCCTCTGGATTGCTCCCGGCAGCCTCAATCCGCATATCAGCCCGGGCCTGCACGATTTTCAGGCCAGCCGGATCGCCTATGAGCCGCTGGCAAGTTTTGACCGCGCGGGACAACTGATGCCCTTTCTGGCGGCGGAAATTCCCAGCCGCGCGAATGGCGGCCTGGCAGCCGATGGCATGTCCGTTACCTGGCAGTTGCGCCCGGATGTCGTCTGGTCGGATGGCACGCCATTCACCGCCGCCGATGTCCGCTTTACCTACGACTATATCACCAACCCGGCCATCGCCAGCCACGCAGCCGTAGCTTATGAAGCTGTGGAGCAGGTTGAGATCATTGACGACCATACGGTCAGGGTGCAGTTCAACGCGCCTACCCCGGCCTGGGCGGTGCCCTTTGTCGGCCGGTATGGCCTGATCCTGCCGCAACATATCTTTGCGGAGTACAACGGTGCAAATTATGCCGAGGCTCCCGCCAATAATCTGCCGGTCGGCACCGGACCCTACCGCGTGGTCTCGTTTGAGCCCCAGGAGGTGCTCTTCCTGGGTGACCGGCTGGTGGAAACCAACAAAGTGGTCTATGTGCCGAACGAGCGGTTCCGCGAGCCGGACAACCCCTACTTTAGCCGGGTGGAACTGCATGGCTGGGGTCTGCCGGAGCTGTCGGCGCAGGCGGTGCTGGTCAGTGGGACCGACGATTATGTGTACGATGTGCAGTTGACCGATGATCAGCTTCTGGCGCTGGAGGCGCTGGGTGAGGGTGTGGCGACGATCAACTTTGGTCGTAAACTGCTGCTGCTTGAACTCAACAGTATTGACCCGGATGATCCATCCGGCGTGCAGCCGCATCCGATTTTCAGTGATCCGGAGGTGCGGCAGGCGCTGGACCTGGCGATTGATCGGGAAGCGATTGTTCAAGAGATTTTTGGGCGGGCCGGTCGTCCCGTCAACACTATTCTGCCCGCGCTGGAGGCGGAGACGGCAGCGGCAGCGGAGTTTGATCCGCAGGCGGCGGCGGCCCTGCTTGCGGCGGCCGGCTGGCGCGACAGTGACGGCGACGGCGTCCGCGAGCGCGACGGGCAACCGCTGCGGGTGCGCTACACCCACGACACCGGGCCCCTCTCTACCGCAGTGGCGGCGCTGGTGCAGCAGCGTTTGACGGATATCGGTTTTGCCGTCACTATGACCGACATTGATGTGCGCACTCTGGCAGTAAGCGTTGAGGCGGAGGTGGTTGATCAATCCGCGCCGGCCATCGATATCGTGCAGCATCTCGTGACCAGCAGCACGCTCGATCCCGGCATCTACCTGGGCCGCTGGACCTGCGCGCAGGTAGTGGGAGCGGCCGGCAATGGGCAGGGGACCAACCTGGCAAACTGGTGTGATACGCGCTATGATGAACTCTATGCGCAATCGCGCTCCGAACTTGATGCCGCAGCACGCCAGCAACTCTTTGGGGAAATGCAGGCACGTTTACTCGACGCCGGCTTTGTGCTCCCCGTCGTGCAGGTGGCCGATGTGTCCGGGTTTAGCACTACGCTGACCGGGGTGGAGTGGACACCCTGGGATGCCGAGGTATGGCAGATCAAAGATTGGAAAAGGTAGGCTTCACCATGACCAGGGAACAGGGATACCAACCCGTAATTGCACGCGACAGCTTCAGTGGCGGCGCATTCTTCCGCAATCTGTCTATCGGCAGCAAGCTGACGCTGGGGTTTGGGCTCCTGGTTGGCCTGATCCTGCTGGTGGTGGGCCTGACCTATGCCGCCAGTGGCGAGGCGACGGACACGATTAATGATACGAGCGATGTGCGCGTACCGGCGGCCCTGGTTTCATCGCGGGCGCAGGCCAACCTGCTCCAGATGTTTGCCGATGTGCGCGGCTACCTGGCGCTGGGGGATCGCCGGTTTATTACCAGCTACCGCCAGGCGGAACGCGATTTCCAGGCCAACCTGGACGAGTTGCAACGCCTCGCGGCCGCATTCGACCAGGAGAACCAGAACCGTCTGACCGAACTGGAGCAGGCATTTCAGGCGTGGCAGGGGTTGCCCGATACGCTCTTCCCGCTGCGCGATGACCAGATGGCGCGCGAGCCGGCCTATCGCTGGTTAAACACCACGGGAACACAGCATGGTGGGCAGGTGTTGCTCACAACCAATGAGTTGATCGCGGCCCAGGCGCAGCGAACACCATCGGCGGAGAATATCGCCCTGCTGGAGGATCTGGTGGACTTTCGTAGCTCGTTTACGGGCATGTTTGCGGGTCTGCGCGGCTATGTCACCACCCGCAATGTCAACTTTCGCCACTACGAGTATGAATTCAACCTGGATATTAATGAACGGGAGTGGCAAAACCTGCTCAACCAGCGACAACGCTTTACGCCGGAGCAGCAGACATTGCTTGAGACGATCCGTACCGAGCGGGAGCAGTTGATCAACCAGGTTCCCGCCGAGATCTTTGCGGTTCTGGAGAGTGATGCCTGGCGCGAAGATCTCTACCGCTTCGATACGGAGGTCGAGCCGCTCACGATGCAGATGCAGCAGTTGCTGCGGGAGATAACGACGAGCCAGCAGACTGCCCTGGAGCGCGAGCTAGCGCGGGGCAGCACCGGCCTGAACCGTTCGCGGCAGCAGGCGCTGCTGGGGGGCGTGGCGGCAGTGCTCCTGGGAAGTGCCACGGCCTTCGTCCTCTGGCGCATGATCATCGGGCCGGTACGCCGGTTAACGCTGGTGGCGCATCAGATCGAGGAGGGCGACCTGCAATCCCAGGCGCAGGTGGAGTCTCGCGATGAAATTGGCACCTTCGCTCGCACCTTCAACCGCATGACCACGCAACTGCGCCAGACCATGCAGCAAATTCGCCGGGAAAAGAAACGCGCCGATGATCTGCTGGATGTGGTTATTCCCATCGGGGTGGCCTTATCGTCGGAGCGCAACTTTAACCAACTGCTGGAAAATATGCTGGTTGAAGCCATGGCTTTTTGTAATGCCGATGGGGGCGCGATCCTGCTGCGCGATGATAAGCTGCTACGACTGATGATGTTGCGGATTACCTCGCGGGAAGCGTTCTTCGGCGGCACCAGCGGGCAGCCGATCACGCTTGCTCCGCTGGACCTGTACGATGGCGCAAGCGGTGCGCCGGATGAGCGCTACCCCGCGACCTATGTGGTTGCGCACAACAGCCCGGTCAATATCGCCGATACCCGGGAGCACGCATTGCCATTCGAGACGCCCCGGATTGCGGCGGCTACGACTAATCTCGACTACGAACCGGTGTCGCTGCTGGCGCTCCCGCTCAAGAATACGCAGAACGAGGTGCTGGGCGTGTTGCAACTCTTTAATGCGCAAGATCCGGCAACCGGGCAGACCATTCCATTTGACGCCAACTTGCAGCAGATGATGGCCTCATTCTCATCGCTGGCGGTGGCGGCACTCGAATCCTACATTCGGGAGCAGAGTCTGCGCCAGGAAATTCAGCAATTGCGCATCCAGGTTGATGAGAATAAGCAGCAGGAGCAGGTGAGCGAAATTGTAGAAACGGACTTTTTCCAGGATCTGCAGGCACGCGCCCGCAGCATGCGCCGGCGCAATCAGGGGGCCGACCCGCCCGCAGCCGATCACGCAGCGGAGGATACGACGCAATGACAGACGAATCACAACAGGATAATCTGACTTCACTTGTGCGGGGCATGCAAACCGCCGCAGCACCCCTGCGCGCTACCCTCAACGAACTGCACCGCAGCTATGCGGCGCAGTTCGACGGCACGACGGCGACCATGATCCCGGAACTGGCGCAGGCTGATCCGGCCTGGTTCGGGATCTGCGTGGTGGATATCTCCGGGCAGGTACACGAAGTCGGTACGACAAAGCAGGCGTTTACGCTCCAGACCATCGGCAATCCGTTTGTATACGGCCAGGCGTTGATGGATCATGGCCGGGAGCATGTCTTTGACCGGGTGGGGATTGAGCCTGCGACCAATATCGAAGCGACCCTGCTGGATGCCTGTACCCGGCGGCTGCCCAATCCGATCAGCGCGCCCGGCGCTATTGCCACGCTCAGCATGGTCCAGGGCGCAACAGCCGGCGATCAACTGCACCGGATCATCACCGCCTTCCAGCGGTATGTGGGGCATGAACCGGTCGTCTCGGCGGAGGTTTTCACCGCAATGCGCAGCGGCGGGCATCACTACCGCGGCCTGGCCCATCTGCTGCGCAACTGTGGCATCCTGGCAGAGCCGGTTGACGCCACCCTGGATCTCTTCTTTCAACAGCAGGCGCTGCTGGTCACTGTCCGCGATCTGGCGGTCATGGCGGCGACCCTGGCGAATGGCGGCACCAACCCGCTGACGGGTGAGGTGGCGCTGGCGGCGGACTATGTTCCCGACATCCTGAGTCTGCTGTATACCTGCGGCATGCCCGAGGTTGCCGGCACCTGGACCAGCCGGGTGGGCCTGCCCGCCGTCAGCGGTATGGGTGGCGGTGTACTTGCCGTGGTGCCGCAGCAGGCCGGGATCGCGGTCTTCTCGCCGCCGCTGGGCGCGGATGGACATAGCGTCCGGGGCGTGGCAGTATGCGCGGATCTGGCCCGGCAGTTTCGCCTGCACATCTTTGACAGCCGCCCGGGCGAAACCAGCCTGGCCGCCGCCATGACCGGGCGCGCGGGCCG
>DAOTVB010000198.1:0-36435 GCA_034436755.1 Chloroflexaceae bacterium
CAGGCGTTGCGTACCTCGTCGGAGGCAAACAGCAGCCGGTTGTCCGGGTCCACCGGTGTGGTCCAGCGGTCGTAATTCTCCAGCGAGGTCGTCCGCAGCATAATGTCTTCGATCCAGTCGGTACCAACCCAGCCGGTCGCGTTGCCGCTCTCCATCGGGGCATACCAGGGGGAGCCGCCGTCGGCGACAATCTGGTCGGTCAGGGCCAGCAGTTCGTCCCAGGTTTCGGGAACTTCATAGCCGGCTTCTTCAAAGGCCGCCGGGGAGTACCAGACCAGGCTCTTGACGATGGCGCGGTTCCAGACGCCGATCATCTTGCCGTCGGCAGTGCTCGCCATGTCCAGCCAGCTCTCGTTATACTGATTCTGGAGATACTCCATTTCCATAAACGTTGTAACGTCAACCGCTTCATCGGCAAAGCGCTTCATCAGGCCGGGCTGGGGAAAGCCCGCGATATCGGGGGGATCGCCCGCTTCGATGCGGGTAGCAATCAGTACCTCAAAGTCACTGGCACCCTGATAGTTGACTTCGACGCCGGTCTCCTCTTCCAGGGTTTCAAATCCGGCTTCAAACGCTTCCACGTCGCCTGGTTCTGTATACGCACCAAATACCGTTACCACATTTTCATCGACAGGCTGGCCTTCAGCCTCCTCACCTTCTCCCGGTTCGGTCGCACCGCCGCCACCGCAGGCAGCCACGATCAGGCTGAGAAGGACGAGCAGGACAAACAACGGGGTTTTGCGAAACATTCTGTTATCCTCCATTGGTATAAACTTGCATCGCTGCATACGAGTGATTTTTATAGCAAGAATCAGACCAGCACAATAACAGAAAGAGTAGATAACCATCGAGCAGAGAACAAACAGCATGCTGCTTCATACCAGTTTGCCATCAAACCAGCAATCAACGGAAACGTGTGCAACAGGTGTAGCGGCGACACGTTCCTGTTCATCATCCCTGCGTCCTCGGTGTTCTCTGTGGCTATGACAACAAATCAGTATCAAACGGTATCCGTTTGTTCTCTGTTCATTTGTTCTCTGTTCTCTGTGTGGTATGATAGCGTTCGATGAATACCCAGATGCGTGATAACCCGATACGAATTGCGATGCTGGCGCGCGTCGTCTATCCGCTGCATGGCTTTGGCGGGATCGAGAGCCATGTCTTTCACCTGGTCACCCACCTGACGCGGCTCGGCGTGAATGTGACGCTGTTTGTGCAGGATACGACCCGCCACTCGCCGCCGACGCCGGATCAGCAGGCAGCTTTCCGATCCATCATCGGTGGGCTGGCGCGCGTGGTCTTCCTGCGTTACGACTACACCACACCGCTGCTCCCGCCCAACGGCATCGTCGGGCGGCAGATCAACTATCCCGGGTACACCTGGCGGCTGGGGTTGGCGGCGGCAGCGGTCGTGCGGCGCGGAACGATTGATCTGGTGCATAGCCAGGGGCTGTGCGCTACCGGCTATGGCTTTATCCGGGTGCGCGACCCGCTGCTGCGCCGGGTGCCATTCGTGGCTAATCCCCACGGCATGGAGGAGTTTCGCACCCCCGACTGGCGCAAATGGCTGGCCTACGCGCCCTTTCGTCCACTCTACGCCTATGGGCATCGCTGTGCGGATCGGGCGATTGCCACCGATGCCTGCACTCAGGGCGACCTGCCGCGCTACCTGGGGGTTGATCCGGCGCGCGTTGTGGTGATCCCCAGCGCAATTGATGTCGATGAGTGTCGCGGACTGGTGCGGGATGATCTGCGGGCCGACTTGCGGCAACGCCTGCAGTTAGATACGGCCACACCGACTTTCTTGAGCGTGGGGCGGCTGGAGCGCAACAAGGGCTACCATATTTTGATCGCGGCGCTGACCCGGATACGCGACCAATTGCCCCCCACCTGGCGCTGGCTGCTGGTCGGGCGGGGCAAGGAAGAGGCCGCCCTGCGGCAGCAGGCGCACGCAGCCGGTATCGCTGATCATGTTACCTTCGTGGGGCGGCTGCATGAGACCGAACTGCACAGCCTCTACAACGAGATTGATCTGGTGGTCCACCCGACCCTCTACGAGGGCTCGTCACTGGTGACGCTGGAGGGGATGATTCATCGGCGGCCGGTGGTTGCCAGTGCGGCCGGAGGCATCCCCGACAAGGTTTTCGACGGGCGGAATGGCTATCTGGTGCGCCCCGGCGATGTGGATGATCTGGCGGATAAACTGCGCCTGGTCCTGGAGCAGCGCGACCGCTGGCCGGCCTGGGGTGAAGAGAGTGTGCGCATTGTCACCAGCACCTTCGCCTGGCCGGTTGTCGCCCGCCAGACCCGTGATTTGTATGAAGAGCTTCTGGAGTTGTGAGTTTTGAGTTCTAAGTGTTAAGTGCTAAGTGCTGCAACCGTTACGAACGCTCACCAGTTGTCTTGACAATAGAGGTTAAAATACGGATGAGTTCATCGACAAGCTCGAGTTCCTCCGAAACATCAACGGCAACGAGTTGGGATTCGCGTAGCAGCTTGAGCCAGTACCTGGTTTCCCGGGCCTCTTTGGAAGCGATAGCCATTTTTGCCAGGAAGTCTCGCCGGCTCTGGCCCGCACCGGCTTCCTCAACATTGGCACCGATACTTGTTCCGCTACGCAGTAACTGCCGGGAAAGTATAAATTCATGCTGGCTCTGCAATTCGCGGTAGAGCTGAATAATGCGCAGGGCGAAGGCAAAACTCTTCTGCTGGATGATGCTTTCTGCCACGGTAGTTCCTCAGTTGTCATAATGTGAAATGGTCAATCGGTAGAATTGCACTTATAATAGCAAACGCTGAGCACCAGATTGAAACGAGTTGTAGGTTTCTACGGTAGCATTCAATCCCGTGGAGGCGGATGCTTCGGACCAGGGTAGCGGTTAAAACGCAAAGCCCAGGCATGCAAAACTGGATATTTCTCACTGTGGCAAAATCATGACAAATACAGAAGACGTGGCACAAAACTCAGAACTCAAAACTCAAAACTCACAACTACCCAGAAGGCTTGTCGCTATCGGCGGGGGGCGTGGTGCCTGTCAGGTGCTGCTCGGCGCGCAGGCTTACTTTCCCGACCGTACCGCTGTCGTTGCCGTTACCGATACCGGACGGAGCACCGGCATTGTGCGCACCCTCGCCAACATGCCCGCTCCCGGCGACCTGCGGAACACCCTGGCAGCCCTGGCACGTGACCCTGACGGCCTGCTGGCGCGGCTGCTGGAGCATCGCTTTCACAACAGCGCCTTCCCAACCCTGGACGGGATGGCCGTGGGCAACCTGCTCCTGGCGGCCCTCACCGAAATGACCGGCGATCTGGCCCACGCCGTTGAAGTGGTCGGAAGGCTGGTACAGAGTGTGGCCCGAGTGCTGCCGGTCTCGGTAGTCAATACCGACCTCTGCGCCGAACTGGCCGATGGTACGACCGTTACCACCGAACTGGAGGTGCGCGGCCTGGACAAGCCGCCCATCAGCCGCCTCTTCCTGGCCGACCCGGAGGCACCCGCTTATCCGCCAGTGCTGGACGCGATTGCCCAGGCCGATATAATCACCCTGGGGCCGGGCAGCCTCTTCACCTCGGTGCTGGCGGCGCTGCTGTTCAAAGGTGTGATCACGGCACTGCGCGAGACAAAAGCCATGGTTGTCTTCGTTTGCAACACGACGACTCAGCCCGGCCAGACCGATACCTATCGCACGATTGATCATGTGCGCCGGGTGGTGGAGTTACTGGGGCCGGATGTGCTGGATGCCGCGTTGATCAACCGCAGTGCGGCGCGTGACCCGCAGGTGCTGGCCGAGTATGCCGCCGAAGGTATTCATCTGCTGCAACCCGATGAGGAGGAGATCGCGCGCATCGCCGCGCTGGGGGTGCGACCCTACGCCCGCGACTATGCCGAGGAGCGCCAGGAGAAACGCCAGCTCTGGAACAAGCAAGACACCATCCGCCATAATCCGGAAATAGTAGGGCAGGCCCTCTGGAAACTTGTCCTGGACCGGGCTAACTCGACAGAATAACAGATGGTGCTAATGAGCTTTGAAATGTTAATCCGGATATCATCACCACGGTAGACAGCCGTAGGGTGCATTCTATGCACCGTTCTTCTGGCGCACTCCATACCCGGATTATTTTTCAAATGCCGAAGCCGGTCCACGGTTTCCCGTCAGTAGACCGCAGCCCCGGCAGGTATCCCATCGGCTAAAGCCGGGACTCCCGGTCATTCATATCCGAATTATTTTCTCAAAGTTCATCAGGCGGTTGGGAATGAAGCACTAAGAACCAGTTCACAACCAATGTAGGATTGTTATATACAGCAGCAGGAATAAAAACGGAGGAGCACTCGTAGTTGTGAGTGCTCCTCCGTTTTTCATGCCACCTTGAGCGGAATGGTTGGCGCTACGCCATGCAGGTTTAGCGCTTGGTGTACTGCGGTCGCTTGCGGGCGCGCTTGAGACCGGGTTTCTTCCGCTCCTTGGCCCGCGCATCACGGGTCAGCAGCCCGGCCTTCTTCAGCGTCGGGCGTAACTCGGCGTCAGCATCCAGGAGTGCCCGCGCAACCCCGTGCCGCACTGCCCCGGCCTGACTGGAAACACCGCCGCCGCGTACCTTCACCAGAATATTGTAACTACTCAGCAGGTCAGTCAACTCCAGCGGCCGGCGAATATCCCGCTGGAGCAGTTCGCGTGGACCGAAATACTCTACCGTCGTCTTACCGTTGACAATAAACTCCCCTTCACCGGGGAACAGGCGTACACGAGCAACTGCCGTCTTCCGGCGACCCGTGCCCTGGTAATAGCGCTTCTCAATCGTCGTCATAGGCTCCCTCGCTTAACCCTGTGCTCGCGGTACATATGGTCGGGGTTGCTGAGCGGCATGCGGATGGTGTGGTCCGGCGTAAATCTTCAACTTGGTCATCAGCCGCCGTCCCAGCCGATTCTTCGGCAGCATACCCTTGACGGCCTGGCGCAGAATGCGGTCGGGATGCTTCTCCCGCATCATCTTGTAGGAGGTCATCTTCAGGCCACCCGGATATCCCGTGTGCCGGTAGTACACCTTCTGCTCGGCCTTCCGCCCCGTCACCCGAATCTTCTCGGCATTCGTGACAATAACAAAATCCCCCCCGTCAAGATGTGGGGTAAAGGTAGGCTTATGTTTGCCCCGCAACAGCGTGGCGATCTGGGTTGCCAGCCGTCCCAGCACCTGGCCGGACGCATCGACAACATACCAGTCCCGCTGTATCTCGGAGGCTTTTTGCGAATAGGTCTTCATTTCTATCCTCACGCGATGCTCTCACCATTTGCCCGCACAACATCCGGCGGGTATTCTACATTCATCAAGGTCAATCCGTGTGCTGCCGCCGTCGGTCCTGCCTGCCGCCGGTTGCGCCCGGCAAGCACCTGTTCAAACTGCGCAGGGCGCATCCGGCCCCGCCCGACCAGTAGCAGTGTCCCAATGATAGACCGCACCATATGATGCAAAAAGGCATTGGCGGCCAGATCGATGCTTATCAGCGGCTGCCCGAAAAGCTCAAGCGTATGACAACCGGCATGGTGACAGGTACGCACCGTGGGCCCCTTTGCTGCCTGCACACTGGTAAATGCCGCAAAATCATGCCGGCCGGGTAGCACCGCCAGGGCCGCCTCCATTGCCGCCAGATCCAGGGGTTGCTCAACATGCAGCACATAGTTCCTGAGCATCGGCAGCAGCACCGGCCCGTTGGCAATCAAATAGCGGTACTCCCGCCGCACAGCCGAGTGGCGCGCGTGGAAGTCATAATCCGCTTCCCAGACATCAAGGACCGCAATGTCATGCGGCAGCAGGGCATTGACGCCACGCCGGATTGTTGCCAGGTCATGCCGGGTCTCGGTGCGCACATTGGCGACCTGAGCCTGGGCATGCACCCCTGCATCCGTTCGTCCGGCAAAAATAAACCGCCGTTCTTCCTGGGCAAACTGGCTCCAGGTGCCCTCAATCTCACCCTGCACCGAGCGGCCGGTATTTTGCCACTGCGATCCGACAAAATCGGTGCCGTCATAGGCCAGCCGTAGCGCGATATTGCGCATCCTGCGTTCACCTACAGCAGTTCAATCAGCGCCATCTCCGCGCCATCACCCTGGCGTGGACCAAGCTTGGTAACGCGTGTGCGGCCGCTGGGCCGGTCAACATAGTCTTGCGGCGCAAACGTAAAGAGTTGCCGCATGGCCTTCTTGCTGGCAAGCTTCGACAGCGCCATCCGCCGCGCATGCGGTGTATCTTCCTTCGCAATCGTCAGCAGTTGTTCCATCTCGGGCTGTACCGCCCGGGCTTTGGTAATGGTCGTCTTGATCTGCCGATGCTCAATCAGCGAGATCATCAGGTTACGCAGCAGTGCCTTGCGATGCTCGTACGAACGACCTAGCTTTTTTCCAGCTTTACGATGTCGCATAATCTTTCCCCAGATCGGTTATCGTAATGTCTATCACTCAATCGACGGCAAGTTGCCGCTCTTGGCTGCCTCAACCACGGTGTTCAGCGCAATGGGCGGAACACTACCGTCGGCACCCTTCGGTATATATCCACGGTCGATCAACTTATCGCGGATCTCTTCCATCGACTTCTGCCCCAGGTTGCGTACAGACAGCAGAGCTTTCTCGTCCATCTGCAAGACCTGCCCGACCTTGGTTATATCGGCACGCTTGAGGCAGTTGTAGGTCCGTGTTGAAAGATCCAGATCCTCGATTGGCGTATCGTACACATCCGATGGAATGGAGAGACCGCCCGCCGGCTGCACCTCCGGTTCAATCGGCGCAATTCGATTAAAGTCGGCAATCGTCTGACTGTACTGGACCAGCACCTGCGCCGCGTGGCTCAGGGCATCACCCGGCTTGACGGTGCCATCTGTCCATACCTCCAGCAGCAGCCGGTCAAAGTCGGTTGCCTGCCCGATACGGGTATTCTCGACAACATAGTTCACCCGTGGCACCGGAGTAAAAATAGCATCAACCGGGATCTCGCCAATGGGCAAGGCATCCCGCTGATCGGCGGCCACATACCCGCGCCCCCGCTCAACGGTCATCTCTATCTCCAGATGCGCCGGGTCCGAGTCAATGGTACAGATGTAGTGATCCGGGTTGACCAACTCCACATTGCTGGGCGCATCAATATCTCTGGCGCGTACAACACCTGATGCCTGCTTTGACAACAATACTTTGACGGGACGCTCCGCATAGGAACGCAGACGCACGCCCTTTATATTCAACACGATCTCCGTCACATCCTCTTTGACGCCGGGGATCGTCGAAAACTCGTGAAAAACACCATCTATCTTGATCTTGGTTATGGCTGATCCAGGAATAGACGAGAGCAACACCCGTCGCAACGCATTCCCCAACGTATGCCCGTAACCTGGATCAAGCGGTTCAATCTTAAAACGCCCATAGTTTTCAGCCGCCTGGACGACCTCGATTTTGGGCATGGCGATATCAAGCACCGATCGCCTCCTTCGCAAGAAACACGAAAATGCGAGAATAAGCGAACGTGAGCATCTGTGCGCTGCTCCGCTCGCCTCCCTTCTCGTCTTCGCGTTCTTATACTATGCTCTTAGCGGCTATAGAACTCAACAATCAACTGCTCATTGATCCCCGGTTCCGCGTCTTCACGGCGTGGCAACGCGATAACCTCACCCGTGAGTTCAGCCGGGTTGAGGCGCAACCAGTCGGGTGTCCGATATTTATTCAACTCACCGCTGTCCACAAGATTGCGGAAGTAGTTGCGTCGGCGGCTCTCCGGGCGAACAGCAATCGTATGCCCAACCTTCACCGTAAAGGAAGGAATATTGGTCTTGCGGCCATTCACCGTAATATGCCCATGGCTGACAAGCTGGCGCGCCTGCGCCCGCGTGGTTGCCAGGCCAAGGCGATAGACGACATTATCCAGCCGTCGTTCGAGCAGGCTCAACAAATACTCACCCGTAACCCCGCTGCGGCGGGAGGCCTGTTCAAACAAACGCCGAAACTGGCGCTCCAGCACGCCATACATGTAGCGCGCCTTCTGTTTCTCCATCAGTTGCAAGCCATAGTCGGACACCTGACGGCGACGGGCACTTGGGCCGTGTTGACCAGGCGGAAAAGGGCGTTTTTGCAATATCCGCTGACCTTTTTCGGTAATCCCCACCCCTAAACGCCGACTGACTTTTCCAACCGGTCCATGATAACGAGCCATATGTCAGGTCAACCTCCTGGTACTGCATCACAAACGAACATCATCGCGGCCGGCGTGAACCTGTGACCGCGCAGTAGTTAAGTTAGACGCGGCGGCGTTTGGGAGGTCGGCAGCCATTGTGGGGAATCGGTGTTACGTCGGTAATCGACGTCACCGTCAGACCGGCGGCTTGCAGCGAACGGATCGCCGCCTCGCGCCCCGATCCGGGCCCCTTCACAAAGACCTCAACCGACCGCATACCATTGTCCATGGCCTTCCGCGCGGCATTCTCGGCGGTAATCTGTGAGGCATAGGGCGTACTCTTACGCGAGCCTTTAAACCCCGCCTGCCCCGCGCTTGCCCAGCAGACCACCGCACCCTGCGGATCAGTAATTGTCACAATCGTGTTATTGAAGGTGCTCAGAATATGGGCCTGACCGCGTGGGATATTTTTACGCTCACGTCGCTTCCCCCGCTGCCGCCGCCCGGCACCCCCTCTTGGTTTTGCAGGCATTCTCTACTCCTTGTACCCTTGTCTGCTCTCAATAGGCTATGCAATCGTTGTCTACAAGCAAACCTGCGCTTACTTCTTCACCTTCTTCTTGATACCGATTGCCTGACCCTTGCGCCCGCGCCGCGTGCGGGCATTTGTCCGCGTGCGCTGTCCCCGCAGGGGCATCCCCCGGCGATGACGCAATCCGCGATAGCATCCAATATCCATCAGACGCTTAATATTCATCTGCACTTCACGCCGCAGGTCACCCTCGACGCGATACTCATGATCGATAATCTCACGCAGACGACCAACTTCTTCTTCCGTCAAATCGCGCACGCGCGTTTCAGGGTTGATATTGGCCTGCTTAATAATGTCCATCCCATTGGAAGGACCAACACCATAGATATAGGTAATCGCTACATGAACTTTCTTGTTACGTGGGATATCCACCCCCGCAATACGTGCCATGAAGTTCCTCCAACCAGTAAGCGCGCATCGTTACCGGAACAGCCCGTTGCCGGACGTACCTACCCCTGGCGCTGCTTATGCTTCGGGGTCCGGCTACAGATCACGCGAACCACACCCTTGCGCTTAATAACCTTGCAATACTCGCAACGCGGCTTCACGGATGCACGAACCTTCACGTTACACCTCCATCCTCTAGTACGCCTGATCGTGCGAGTGACAGTATCTGCCACAAACAGCCATTGTAACACAAAAACTTGCCCTACGCAGTCTTTTTCGGTCAAAAAGAGCGAAAGAGACCGAATCTTTCCACCGTAGCAATTACTTATAGCGGTAGGTTATACGGCCACGGGTTAGATCATAGGGTGACAACTCTACCAGCACGCGATCGCCCTTGAGGATACGGATGTAGTTCATGCGCATCTTGCCCGAAATATGGGCCAGCACCTCATGTCCATTATCCAGTTCCACCCGAAACATCGCGTTTGGGAGAGGTTCCACAATTGTTCCTTCGATCTCGATGACATCTTTCTTTTTCGACATATCTCTCCTTTCAGGAATTATGCTCAGGATGATGACTTGGCAGCATCTATCCCTAACGCCTGCAACATGGCTTCCATCACCTGTCCAATATCTTGCCGACCATCGATCTCGCGGAGGTTGCCCTCACCGCGATAGTGTTCAATCAGCGGCATTGTCTGCTCAAAATAGACATCAAGCCGGCGCTGCGCTGTCTCCATATTATCGTCACCGCGCTGATAGAGCTTGCCACCACAGACATCACAGATTCCGGTCTTATAAGACGGGAAATAGTAGATGTTAAAAATGGCCCCACAGACCTTGCAGGTCTGCCGGCCCGCGATACGCCGCAGCAGCACGTCACTCGCCACATCCAGGTAGAGCACCGCATTAATGACTTTCTCGTACTGAGCCATCTCAGTTTTGAGTGCTTTCGCCTGGTCGCTCGTGCGGGGGAACCCGTCAAAGATAACGCCAGTGGCACAGTCGGGTTGCTTGATGCGCTCCATAACCATACCAATCACGACTTCATCGGGCACCAGCGCACCGCGATCCATGTATGATTTGGCGAGCATACCCAACTCGGTGCCTTCGCGCAACGCTGCACGAAACAGATCGCCACTGGAAACATGCGTCAACCCGGTTTGCTCCACGAGCAGCTTTGCCTGCGTTCCTTTGCCAGCACCCGGCGGTCCCAGAAGAATCACGTTCATAATCTACTCCTTCGTTGACTATGTGTTCCGGTATGGAACAACTTTACTCACCCTAACCTCCCGGGGACTCCGTAGCTCTTCGTTTATCGGTTCAAAAAGCCCTCATAATCGCGCATTGTAAGCTGGGCCTCGAGTTGACGCATGGTGTCGATGGCAACACCAACGACGATAAGCAAGGCAGTACTACCCAGACCGATCTGAATATTAGTAACCGACTGCGTCAGGAATGGCAGGATGGCAATAAATCCCAGGAAGAGCGCGCCGGCCAGCGTAATCCGGTTCAATACGCGGCTGAGATACTCTTCGGTACGCTTGCCCGGACGGATACCCGGAATAAACCCGCCATTCTTCTGAAGGTTGTCCGGAATATTCTGCTGGTTAAACAGGACAACCGTATAAAAATAGGTAAAGCCGACGACCAGCAAGAAGAGTAGTGTCAGGTAGACAATACCGCCACCCTGTCCGGTCGGGCTAAACGTATTGAAAAAGAATCCGGCTATCGTGTTGCCAATCCCTTCGCCAGTCGGATTGTAAAACCAGGAGGCCACGATGCCCGGAAAGATAATAATACTCTGGGCAAAGATCAGCGGAATCATCCCGGCCATGTTGACCTTCATCGGAATATGGGTGCTCTGCCCGCCATAGACGCGGTTGCCACGTACCCGTTTGGCATACTGTACCGGAATTCGGCGTTGCCCCTCCTGGATCAACACAATCCCCATAATCGTCAGCAGGCCAATAATCAAAAAGATCAAGAGCCCGATAAAGGTTTCGCTGCCGCCGGCCTGCCCGATCTGGACACCCTGTACCACCAGTTGCGGCACACGCGAGACAATTCCACCAAAGATGATGACCGAAATACCCTGTCCGATGCCGCGCTCATTGATCAGTTCACCCAGCCAGACAAGCAGCATCGTTCCGGCAACCATCGACATCAAAATGGTAAAGGTCGGGAAGAAGTTATTCACAATATCAAACGGCGAGCGGAAGAGCGACTGACCGGCGGTAAGGCTGCGCTCCAGCGTCAGGGTTTGCCCATACGCTTGCAGGAAGGCCAGTGGTATCGTCAAAATAATCTGATACCGATTCAGCTTGATCCGCCCCTGCTCACCTTCTTTGGACAACTCCTCAAGCGCAGGAATCAGCGGTTGGAGCAGTTGCATAATAATGGTTGCGGTAATGTAGGGATAGACCCCCAGCGCCGCCACCGAGAAGTTTTGTAATGCCCCACCCGCGAAGATATTCAGGAGTTGCGCAAGCTGATTCTCCTGCAATGCCCGGCGCAACTCATCAAGCGAGTCA
The DNA here is from genome assembly GCA_034436755.1 of Chloroflexaceae bacterium. Taxonomy (GTDB): domain Bacteria; phylum Chloroflexota; class Chloroflexia; order Chloroflexales; family Chloroflexaceae; genus CAKZQX01. The sequence goes on from DAOTVB010000198.1 coordinate 11,666, forward strand.
GGATTAATATTGGGCACAGGAATATGTGCAATGAACCGGAAAATGAGCAGCATCCCCAGGGTAAAGAGGATGCGCCGCCGCAGATCTGGTAATTGAATTGCCCGTACAACCGCCTGTAACATCGTTTTTCTCCCTACGCCTGGTTTGTGTTTATGCGTATGATTCCGTTCAGACCGCGTAGCGTGTTTGTTACTACTCGCTCGGCGCGGTCTGATTGCGCATACTTGGATTGGGACCACGGCTGCGGCTGTGACGCTCGACAACCCATGGTACCTCAACGACCTTGCCGCCGGCCGCCTCGATCTTCTTGCGCGCACTGGCAGAGAATTTATGCGCATGCACCACCAGTGGCCGCGTGAGTTCACCGTCACCCAGAATTTTCACCGGCTGGTTCTTGCGCCGAATAGCGCGGGTCTCCAGCAGTGCCTCGATGGTTACCTCAACATCCTGGGGCCACTCGTTCAACTGCTCCACGTTGATGACCTGGTACTCAACCCGCCAGATGTTGGTAAAGCCCCGCTTATAGGGCATGCGCTTCACCAGGCGGTTTTGTCCACCCTCAAACGTGCGGTATGGACCGGACCCGGCGCGGGCCTTCTGCCCCATCATACCTTTGCCGGACGTTTTGCCCTTGCCTGAGCCATATCCACGTCCGACGCGCTTACTGCGCCGATGCGAGCCGGGAGCGGGCTTTAAGTCATGCAGTTTCATGCCTCTACCTCGTCTCCAACTTCCGTCACTTCAACCAGATGGCGCACCTTGAATACCATACCGCGAATCGACGGATTATCGGGCTTGATTACCGTCTGGTTGAGCTTCCGAAAGCCCAATGAGCGGATGGTATCCTTCTGCTCCTGGTTATAGCCGATCATGCTCTTTTTGTAGGTAATACGTAACTTACTCATTCCATAGTCTCCGGAACAGTTGCCTCAGGCTCCGGCTCGCGCCGCATCCGCCGCATGTGCAATTCATGCGGGGTCATGCCACGGCGACGGGCCATGTCCTCAAGCGAAACCAGTTCACTCAGCGCCTTAAAGGTCGCCTTCACCACATTCACCGGGTTATTGCTCCCATACGCTTTCGTGAGCAGATTCCTGATCCCGGCAGCTTCCACCACTGGACGCATACCCCGCCCGGCGATAACGCCCGTACCAGGGGCCGCAGGACGCAGCATTACTTTGGAGGAAGCAAACTTGGTAATAATCTCGTGCGGAATGGTCGTATTCGTCAGCGGAACCCGGATAAGATTCTTCTTGGCCGCATCGACACCTTTGCGAATAGCTTCCGGCACCTCCGATGCCTTCCCCATTCCAATGCCGACATGGCCCTTGCCATCGCCAACGACAACCATTGTACTAAAGCTAAAGCGCCGTCCACCCTTGACCACTTTTGCTACCCGGTTGATCTGGACGACGCGCTCTTCAAGCTCAAGATCGTCTGGATTGATATGTACGCGTGCCACGACACCTCCACATTATCCATAGCCAACCGTTGGGCGTTGCCCATCGGGTTCTCGCGCCGGGTTGACTATCATCATAGTTAAAAAGTCAGTCCGGCCTTGCGGGCTCCCTCGGCCAGCGCTTTAACCCGTCCATGATACTTAAAACCGCCCCGGTCAAAAACGACCTGGGTGATCCCGGCCTTGCGGGCGCGCTGGGCAATAAGTTCACCCACCGCCTGGGCCTGCTCGGTTTTACTCTGGTCTGCCTGCCCGTTGCCGCGCAGATCTTTGTCGAGTGTTGATGCAGTAACCAGCGTACGCCCTACAGTATCGTCAATTACCTGAGCGTAGATATGGGTATTACTGCGAAAGACGCACAGGCGGGGACGTTCCGGGATGCCATGAATGCGCTTGCGTATACGTCTATGCCGTCTGATGCGTAGTTCTCGGGATGTTCTTTTCATAACCTTGATGCCTTGCTTCTAGTGGCAGAGATTGCTATCCCCTGCCAACGCTGCACATCGCGTTTCACTTCCACTACTTGGTCTTGCCGGCTTTACCCGCCTTGCGCCGGATACGCTCTTCGGCATACTTAATACCCTTGCCCTTGTAGGGCTCAGGCGGGCGCAACCCGCGAATCTTGGCCGCCTGTTCGCCGACAACCTGCTTGTTGATGCCACGAATATAGAGTGGCAGCGGGTCGCTGGCACTCCGGCGCTCCCCAATCGCAAACGAGACATTTTCGGGGGGGTCGATCCGTACCGGATGCGAGAAGCCTAACTGGAGCACCAGGGTTTTCCCCTCCAGCGCAGCACGATAGCCCACGCCATTGATCTCCAGTGCGCGCTCCCAGCCCTCAGTAACGCCATGCACCATATTAAACAGCAGAGTCCGGGTCAATCCATGCAGCGATTTGTGCTGCTTGGCCTCAGACGGGCGCTGGACATTGATTGTTCCATTTTCCTGGGCAATAATGATCTCGGCAGGCAACTGCTGTTGCAGTTGGCCCTTGGGCCCCTTGACCGTGACCAGGTTTCCATCGTCTATCTTGATCTCGACCCCTTTAGGGACGGGAATTGGTCGTCTTCCAATGCGTGACATAGCAATGCTCCACCCACTACCAAACGTAACAGAGGACTTCACCACCGACGCGCTGTTGCCAGGCATCGTGACCTGCCAGCACGCCCTTCGGCGTGGAGAGGATGCTCAACCCCAGGCCACCGCGCACACGCGGAATATCTGCCCGCCGGGTGTAGATACGCAACCCCGGTTTACTCACACGCTTCAGGCCGCTAATTGCCGGTTGCCGATCATCGCTGTACTTCAGTGTGATCGCTATTGTATCAAAAGGACTACCTTCTTGCACAGCATAATCCTTGATAAACCCCTCTCGTTTGAGAATATCAGCAATCGCCAATTTCATTTTTGATGCCGGGATGCCCACCGTGTCATGGTGCGCCATACATGCATTGCGAATACGTGTCAGCATGTCAGCGATTGGATCGTTGACGCTCACTGCACTTCCTCCTTAACGATTCTCGAACCGCGCATGCCGTTGTCCAGGGCGATTCGATCTCGTATCCGAAATGAATTTCTACCAACTGGACTTGACGACACCCGGAATCATGCCTTTCAAGGCATGCTCACGAAAACAGATGCGACACATCCCAAACTTCCGAATATATGCGCGTGAGCGCCCACACACCTTACAGCGGTTATATTCTCGCACCTTATATTTCTGTGGTCTCCGTGCTTTTACAACGAGGGCTGTCCGTGCCAAAATATCCTCCTTCATCCGTGTCTGCGTAGGGTGATATCTAACGCTGCTCTGGCTGCATCGACACCATCCGTATGTTAATCCCGAAATGGCATGCCCATTCGCTTGAGCAACGCATAGCCCTGTGCATCATCGGGAGCTGTTGTCACAATTGCGACTTCCATGCCACGAATCTTATCAATCTTATCGTAATCAATATCGGGGAAGGTGATCTGCTCACGAATCCCCAGGCTATAGTTCCCGCGTCCATCGAAGGCACTCCGGCTGATACCGCGAAAGTCACGGATGCGGGGCAGTGCCAGGTTGATCAGGCGATCCAGAAACTCATACATCCGGTCGCCCCGTAGCGTCACCATTGCGCCAATCGGCATCCCTTCGCGGATCTTAAACCCGGCAATTGACTTCCGGGCGCGAGTGACAACCGGCTTCTGCCCGGTGATGATCGTGATATCTTCAATCGCCGCGTCCAGTGCGCGTGCATTCTGGACCGCCTCGCCTACACCCGTATTGACCGTAACTTTGGTCAGCCGGGGTACCTGCATCACCGTCTTGAACTTGAATTCCTGCATCAATGCGGGAACAATATCCTTCGTATAAACCTCTTTTAACCGTGCGGTCATTCCACACCCTCCAGGGGCTTGGAGGTGGTACACGGACCTCCTCCGGCCCTGACGTTTCAGTATACCTATTCCACAACCTCGTCACAGGCTTTGCAGTAGCGTACTTTCCGGGGCCGCCCCTTATGATCCGGGTCATCCTCCAGGAAGCGCTTTCCGGTGCGCGAGGCTCGTCCACAATTGGGACAGATCAACATCACATTCGAGGCATCAATCGGTGCCTCCATCTCGATAATCCCTCCCGGCTTACGCGGGCCGCGGGCCTTCATATGTCGCTTGATGATATTAAGCCCTTCGACGACCACCCGCCCACGGCGCGGCAGGGCCTGCTTAATCTTGCCCTGCTGCCCCTTGTTTTTGCCGGAGATTACCAGCACTTCGTCGCCAGTTTTAACATGCATTACAACACCTCCGGTGCCAGCGACACGATCCGCATAAACTGCTTCTCGCGCAACTCGCGCGCGACCGGGCCAAAGATGCGGGTACCACGCGGGTTATTCTCTTTCCCGATCAGGACCGCGGCGTTATCATCGAACCGAATATGCGACCCATCCAGGCGACCATACTCCTTGGCCGTACGCACGATCACCGCGCGCACCACCTCGCCCTTCTTGACCGCACCACCGGGTGTGGCTTCCTTCACGGATGCAACGATAATATCGCCTACGCGACCATACTTCACCCGCGAGCCACCCAGGACACGAATACACATGATCTGTTTCGCCCCGGTGTTATCCGCAACCTTCAGGCGCGTCTGTGGCTGAACCATGGGATCATCCCTCGCTTTGCTGCACGATTTCGATGACGCGCCAGCGCTTGGTCTTGCTCAGCGGGCGAGTTTCTTCAATGCGTACCGTATCACCGATCTGGCACACATTGTCTTCATCGTGCGCATGAAACTTGTGCGATTTCCGCATAATCTTCCGATATAAAGGATGTGGTTTCAGGTAGTCAACGCGAACCACAACCGTTTTATCCATCTTGTTACTAACAACACGACCAGTTTTGATCTGTTGTGATTTTTTCTCCGTGCTCACCGCCAGCTCCAGTTGCTGCTAATTGAAACGAATACAGCTATTCGCCGGTCAACTCTTCTTCCTCCGGGATCGTCAACTCCCGCTCGCGCATGATTGTCTTGATGCGCGCGATATCCCGCCGCACCTGCCGCGGACGTGAAGTATTGGTCAGCTTGCCGGTCACTTTCTGGAACCGGAGGTTGAAGAGTTCCTTGTAATAATCGCCGAGTTGCGTTTGCAGTTGCTCGTCGTCCAGATTACGCAGTTCACTCGCTTTCACCGCCACTCTCCACTTCATCACGCGTTACAATCTTGCACTTGATGGGCATCTTCTGGGCCGCGCGGCGGAGCGCCTCAGTTGCTAACTCCTCGCGCACACCGGCCAGTTCAAACATGATCCGGCCCGGCTTGACCACGGCCACCCAGTGATCGACCGATCCCTTACCGCCACCCATACGCGTTTCTGCCGGCTTCGATGTCACCGGCTTATCGGGGAAGATCCGAATCCAGACTTTCCCACCACGCCGGATATACCCGGTAATGGTACGCCGTGCCGACTCGATCTGCCGGTTGGTGATCCAGCATGACTCTAAGGCCATCAAGCCATAATCACCAAAGGAAACCGTATTACCCCGATGGGCGAGACCGCGCATGCGCCCCTTGTGTCGCTTGCGGTATTTTACCCGTTTGGGCATTAACATAACGTTCCTCCTCAGGTTCGCGCACGCGAGCCGCCGCCGCCGCCATTACCGGTCTGCTGCTCAACTTTGGCTTTGCCCAGTTCATCGGGGAAGACTTCACCCTTGTAGATCCAGACCTTCACACCGATGCGACCATAGGTCGTATGGGCATGCACCTGGGCATAGTCAATATCCGCGCGTAGGGTATGCCGTGGCACCCGGCCATCGCTCTCATTAGCCACACGCGCCATCTCAGCCCCACCGAGCCGCCCGGCACAGCGCACCTTCACGCCCTGTGCTCCCAGGCGAACCGCCCGCTGCACCGCCTGCTTCATCGCGCGCTTGTAGGAGACACGCTTGTTAATCTGCTCGGCGATACTCTCGGCGACCAGTTGGGCATCAAGCTCAGGCTGATGGATCTCCTGAATGTTGAGCTTGATCTTCTTGCCGGTGCTCTGCTCCAGCGTATTCTTGAGCAGATCGACATTTGCGCCCCGCTTGCCAATCACGATCCCCGGCTTGGCCGTGTAGACCGTAACCTCAACCTTATTGGCGGAGCGTTCGATATCGACCTTTGAGATCCCGGCGTTCTGCAGCTCTTTGGCAATGAGCCGGCGCAGTTCCAGGTCTTCATGCAGTTGCGACTGATACGTTCGCTCGGCAAACCACTTGGACTGCCAATCCTTGATATAGCCCAATCGAAACCCAATTGGGTGAACCTTGCGTCCCAATATCCACCTCCATCAACGGATAGCCGCCAGTAGCCAGCACTCGGTATGCAGCATCCGCCGGTTCTTGACTGGTCAGGGAACGCTGCTGCGACGTACTGAATATCGACTGCTGGCTACTCCCGACTAATACTCCTGTCCATCGTCAACAATCACCGTAATGTGGGAGGTCCGCTTCCGAATGCGGTTCACACTCCCGCGCGCACGCGGCATAAAGCGTTTGAGCGCCGGTCCCTCATCGGCAAAGATGGTCTTGACAACCAGATCTGCCGGCTCCATATCGAAGTTATTCTCGGCATTTGCCGCCGCCGACTTGATTGTGCGCGCAATTTCGCGGGCCGCTTTTTGCGGCATATATTCCAGAATAGCCAGTGCGCGTTGCACACTCTCGCCCCGCACCAGGTCCATCACCGGACGAACCTTCTTCGGCGAGATCCGCACACCTCGATTGATTGCTTTTGCTTCCATGGTTTTCTCTCGCAGAAAGCGCTGAACCTGACCCCTGTTCGGGATGTTCGGCACTCTACTTCATTCGGCCACGCTTATCGGCCTTCTTGCCCCCGTGGCCCCGGAAGGTCCGCGTCGGGGCAAACTCACCCAGTTTATGCCCAACCATGTTTTCCGTCACATAGACCGGAACATGCCGCCGTCCATCGTGGACAGCAATCGTATGCCCGACCATCTGGGGGAAGATCGTCGAGGAACGCGACCAGGTCCGCAGTACGCGCTTCTCATTGGTCCGGTTGAGCCCTTCAATCCGATCAAGCAGCCGGATGTCAACATACGGCCCCTTTTTCGAAGAACGCGACATAGCTCCTCCTCATAACCCACAATAACTAAAAGTGATCTATTTTCTTACTTCTTCCGCCGTCGCACAATAAATTTATCCGTGCGCGGATTATGGCGTGTGCGCTTACCCAGAGCCGGCTTACCCCACTTGGTCTTGGGGGGCATACCCCGAGGCGCGCGGCCCTCACCACCGCCGTGGGGATGGTCGCGGGGGTTCATCACCGTTCCACGTACGCGCGGCCGCCGCCCCATCCAGCGTGAGCGACCAGCCTTGCCGATGCGCACATTCTGGTGGTCAACATTGCCAACCTGACCGAGTGTGGCGTAACAGTTCAGATGAATGCGCCGCATCTCCCCGGAGGGCATACGCAGGATGGCATAATCGCCCTCTTTCGCCATAAGCTGCGCCGACGTTCCCGCACTACGTACCAGGACACCACCGCGCCCAATTTCCAACTCAACGTTGTGGATCTGCGAACCCAGCGGAATTGACCGCAACGGCAGGGCATTGCCCACGCGAATATCTACCTCGGAGCCACTCATCACCGTGTCGCCCACCTTGAGCCCGACCGGAGCCAGGATGTAGCGCTTCTCGCCATCCACATAGTTTAGCAGAATAATGCGCGCGCTCCGGTTGGGATCATACTCAATGGCCGCAACCTTTGCCGGAATATCCCGCTTGTCGCGCTTAAAATCGACAATGCGATAGAAGCGCTTGTGACCACCACCACGATGGCGCGTCGTGATCCGCCCTTTATTATTGCGCCCGGCCTTCTTACGGATCGGCTCAATCAGGCGCGACTCAGGTCGCTTCTTCGTGATCTCCTCAAAGGTGGAGACCGTCATGTTTCGGCGACCCGGAGAAGTCGGTTTGTATCTACGAATACCCATGATTCCTCAGCCTCTTCAACCCGAATATCGAATGCCACTAGGTCTCGAATAGATCGATCCGATCACCCTCGACCAGCGTGACAATTGCCTTTTTCCAGTCACGCGTATACCCAAATTCACGTCCACGGCGACGGCGCTTACCGCGCACATTCATCGTGTGAACTTTGGTCACGGTGACACTGAAGATATTCTCAATCGCCCGCTTGATCTGTGGTTTCGTCGCGTTGCGATCAACCTCGAAAGAATACTTGTTGAACATCATCCAGTTCGTATTCTTCTCTGTGATGAGTGGGCGAATAATGATCTGATAGTCGTTCATTCAGCCTCCTCCTCATCGGTATCTTCATCGCTTGCTGCCGTGTCTGCCTGGGTGCTGCCGGTTGGTGGTGTTGAACTACCTGGTATTGGCGGCGTCGGTGTCGTCGGTGCAGCCGTTGGTGAACTGATTGGTGGCTGAACGATAGTCTCCTTCCCGGCACTCGAACCATTGTCCGGCAACGGCATGGCGCTGCCGCTGGTCCCGCGTCTGCCCAGAAAGCTCTCGATCACCGAGACAGCCGGCCGCGCGAAGAGAATGTTATCAAAATGCAGCAGATCAACTACATTCAGATAGTGGGCCAGCAGCGTTTTGACTTTGGGCAGGTTATTCGCCGAGCGCTGAAGATTCTCGTTCTTACTGTCGATAACAATCAGCGTCTTCCCGGTCAGGCCGTGGGCATCAAGCAGCGCAACCACATCTTTCGTCCGTGGTTGGGCAAACTCGAAGGCATCGACAAAGCGGATCTGCTCTGCGGCGTACTTGGCCGAGAGCGCCGAGCGTACAGCCAGCCGACGCATCTTGCGCGGCATCTTCTTCTCATACGAACGGGGATGCGGCCCATGCGCAATACCACCACCGGGACGATGTGGCGCGCGTATGGCTCCCTGTCGGGCTCGACCCGTTCCCTTCTGGCGGTAGAGCTTGCGCGTACTGCCCCGCACCTCGCCCCGATTGAGCGTGTTGTGCGTGCCAAGCCGCGCATTAGCTTGCTGCCGCACCATAGCCTGATGCATCACCGGCTCATTCGGCGTAATGCCAAAGATATAGTCATTAAGCTGAATGGTACCGATGGTTTCACCAGCCTGGTTGTAAAGCGTTGCTTCCATTTCGCACCTGTTATGGTCCACAAATTATTGGGCTATTCGCTGATCGGCGAGTCCAAGAATTTGTTGTTAACCCTTTTTCTTCAACTTTACCTTGGCGGCGTGCCTGACTTGAATTAAACTTGAGTTATACCCAGGCACTGCTCCCCGCACCAGCAGCAGGTTCTTATCAGGAATAACCTCGACAACCTCCAGATTCTGGATGGTTGAACGCTTGCCACCCATCCGCCCGGCCATCCGTTGCCCCTTCCAGACGCGCCCCGGATAGGTACCGGCACCGATGGAGCCCGGCGCACGATGGCGATCACTCTGACCATGGGTCTTGGGCCCCCCCCGGAAGCCGTGGCGTTTCACCACACCGGCAAAGCCGCGTCCCTTAGAAATTCCCGAGACATCAACCCGCTGACCGGGTTCAAAAACATCGACCTTGAGCAGTTGCCCGACCTCATACTCCTGGATATTGTCGGCGCGAAACTCGCGCAGATGGCGCACCAGCATGTTGGCATTTTTCAGATGGCCCCGCTGTGGCATGGTCAACTTGCGTGGCGGCACCTCCTCAAAGCCGATCTGCACGGCTTCATAGCCATCATTCTCCTTATTGCGAATCTGCGTAACGACACAGGGGCCAATCTGGAGAACAGTGACTGGTATAACCTCGCCATTCTCATTGAACACCTGGGTCATTCCGATTTTTCGCCCCAATAAACCTTTTATCATAACGTGACCTCCGCAGCATGCACACCGATTTTAGTTGCAGCGGCTGCACTTTTCTTTTTCAATCGCCGTCACACAACGATAATTCGCGTTTTCTCTCGTCGCGCTGGCACTATCTTCCCCTAGAGCTTGATCTCAATATCGACACCAGCCGGAAGATTGAGTTTCATCAATGCGTTAATGGTTTGCTGACTGGGATCCAGCACATCAATCAGCCGTTTATGGGTACGGATCTCAAACTGCTCCTGTGAGTCCTTATCAATAAACGATGACCGCATGACACTATACTTTTCAATTTTTGTTGGTAGTGGCACAGGTCCGGCGACAAGCGCTCCAGTGCGTTCTGCTGCTTCAACAATCTGCCGCGCCGACTGATCCAGGATCTTGTGGTCGTATGCCTTGAGGCGGATACGCACCTTTTGCTTCGCCATATTGCTCCCCTTGAGTATTCAGTTCAGCGTGCGAAACCGCGTCCCCTTACGTGTTCCGCACGCTGAACACATCAGCTTATGCTACAATCTTGGTGACGACACCGGCACCCACGGTGCGACCACCCTCACGAATTGCAAACCGCAAGCCTTCCTCGATTGCCACCGGCACGATCAACTCCACATCCATCACGATGTTGTCCCCCGGCATCACCATCTCCGTGCCTTCCGGCAGATGGATCGCTCCGGTCACGTCCGTTGTGCGGATGTAGAACTGCGGGCGGTACCCGGGGAAGAAAGGCGTGTGACGACCACCTTCGTCCTTCTTCAGCACGTAGACCTGCGCCGCGAATCGCTTGTGCGGGCTAATGCTTCCCGGTTGCGCCAGCACCTGTCCGCGCTCGATGTCGCCCCGCTCCACACCTCGCAGCAGACAGCCGACGTTGTCCCCGGCCATCCCCTCGTCCAGGGTTTTCTGGAACATCTCCACGCCGGTCACGACCGTCTTGCGCGGTACCTCTTCATTCATCCCGACGATCTCGATGGTTTCGCCGACCTTGACCTTGCCGCGCTCGATCCGGCCCGTCACCACCGTCCCGCGGCCCTTAATCCCGAACACGTCCTCAATCGGCATCAGGAACGGCTGGTTTACCGCGCGCTCCGGCGTCGGGATGTAGCTATCGACCGCGTCCATCAGTTGCAGGATGGGCTGATACTCCGGCGCGGAAACGTCCGTTGCGGTGCTTTCAATCGCCGCCAGCGCACTGCCGCGCACAATCGGAATATCATCGCCGGGGAACTCGTAATTGCTGAGCAGTTCGCGCAACTCCAGTTCCACCAGTTCGAGCAGTTCCTCGTCGTCCATCATATCCGTCTTGTTGAGGAAGACGACCATCGCGGGCACCTGCACCTGGCGCGCCAGCAGGATGTGCTCGCGGGTCTGGGGCATCGGGCCGTCGGGCGCCGAGACCACCAGGATCGCACCGTCCATCTGGGCCGCGCCGGTAATCATGTTCTTGATGTAGTCGGCGTGACCGGGGCAGTCCACATGGGCATAGTGCCGATTCTCGGTCTGATACTCGACGTGCCGAATAGCGATGGTAATCCCACGGGCGCGCTCCTCCGGCGCGTTATCGATCTGGTCGTAGGAGGTATAGGTCGCCCCACCGGACATCGCCAGCACCTTGGTAATCGCGGCGGTCAGGGTGGTCTTCCCGTGGTCAACGTGACCAATCGTGCCGACATTCAAATGCGGCTTCGTGCGCTCGAACTTTTGCTTTGCCATAGGTTAATTCCTCACTCAAATAGTTGACGATTTACTTGACATCTGTGCGACAGAAACACAAATCCTGCGGACACGCTGTTTACCCTGTGCCCTGCCGCAGTGTTATAGTGAGAATTGAACGGTATTGGGGTTAATTGTACTAGTGTGCCGTGTATTCGCGTTGCCGTACGGGAGAACGTGCTCCCATTGCCCTTAGTAAAGCCCGGAAGACAATGCTGCCTTCCAGGCTTCATGCTCCGTACCACTCATTTCAACGGATCGCAAATCGGGCCATGTGATCGATCCGTTATGTTGAACTCCAACGCGCATAGAGCGCGGTAGGCAATAACCGTTGCGCCGTCGTATCACGTAGCGCCAGTTCCCCGGCGGATACATTCCCGGCGTAGGAATGCATCACCGCTGCCAGGGTGTTATAAAGTGCAATCGACGAGAAGTTGGTCGCATAGGCATTCACCAGAACCCCCACCGGCTGTTCGCTCAGGATTGATGTACAAAGCGTGAGAAGTTCCGGGAGTGCTTCGCCGAGTCGCCAGATCTCGCCCTTTGGTCCACGCCCAAAAACCGGCGGATCCATAATGATCATGTCATAGCATGAACCGCGCCGGATCTCGCGCCGCACAAACTTCATGACGTCGTCAATGATCCAGCGGATGGGTCGCTCCCTCAGATCCGAGGCTTCCTGGTTGGCCTGGGCCCAGCGCACTGCCGGACGCGAGGCGTCAACGTGGCATACCCGCGCACCGAGTTGGGCCGCAAACAGGGTACTGAGTCCGGTATACCCAAACAGTACCAGCACACTCGGCTGCTGTTCTCCTGCCGACAACTGCCGGCGCATCCACTCCCAGTGTGCCGTATGCTCCGGGAAGACCCCCGTATGCCGAAAGGGCGTTAATCGCACCCACAAACGCAAATTGTCATAGTGCAGCAACCACTGCTCCGGCAGTGGCTGGTTCTGGACCCACTCACCTGGACTATCATCATGACGGATCCGCCGAAACTGCGCATCCGCCCGGTCCCATACATCTAGCGGGAGCGCTGGAGCCCAGATTGCCTGGGGTTCCGGCCGAACCAGTCGATAGCGACCAAACCGTTCTAATTTCTGCCCATTGCCTGCGTCGATCAATTCATAATCATCCGCAGAAGGCGCAGTCAACAATACCGGCCCGGCTATCTTTTGATTCGTCGTGTAATCCTCCACCGCTCCCGCCGATTGTCCTGCCTGGTGTGCTCCAGATACGTTCACAGACCGCTTAAGCTATCAGCCTACGAACTACGCTTCGCAATGATTTCCTGCGCCAGATAGTCCGGCATTGCTTCGTAGTGGTCAAACTCCATCGAAGATGTTGCCCGCCCCTGCGTTGCCGAACGCAGATCCGTGGTATAGCCAAACATCGTCGCCAGCGGGATCATTGCGCGCACAACCTGTGCATTCCCCCGGTTATCCATCCCCTCGACGCGCCCGCGCCGCGAGTTAAGATCACCGAGGACTGTACCCAGGAAGTCTTCCGGCGTGACAATCTCTACCCGCATAATCGGCTCAAGCAGGATGGGCTTGCCTTTGCGTACACCATCCTTGAGTGCCATTGACGCGGCGATTTTAAAGGCCATTTCAGATGAGTCTACCTCGTGGTATGACCCGTCGTAGAGCGTTGCCTTCAGATCGACAACCGGATATCCGGCAACAACCCCTGTCTGCATGGCCTCTTTAATGCCACTCTCGACTGATGGAATGTATTCGCGCGGAATAACACCACCGACAATCGCATTCACAAACTCAAAGCCACCACCGGGTTCCATCGGCTCAAACTTGACCTTGACATGTCCGTATTGACCTTTACCACCGGACTGCCGCACAAAGCGTCCCTCGATATCCACCAGTTGCGTAATCGCCTCACGGTAGGAGACCTGCGGCTTGCCCTGATTGGCGTCAACCTTATACTCCCGGCGCATCCGGTCAACGATCACCTCAAGGTGCAACTCGCCCATACCCTTCACAATGGTCTGCCCCGTCTCCTGATCGGTGTAGACCCGGAAGGTCGGATCTTCCTCGCTCATACGGGCCAGCGCCATCCCCAGTTTATCCTGGTCGGCCTTGGTCTTGGGCTCAATCGCCACCTCAACCACCGGCTCCGGGAAGCGAATACTCTCCAGGACGACCGGGTGGTCCGGGTCACAGATCGTATCACCCGTGGCACTCTGCTTGGGCCCGACCAGCGCGGCGATATCACCGGCATAGATCTCCGGCACATCTTCGCGGTGGTTCGCGTGCATCTGCACAATTCGCCCGACGCGCTCCCGCTGACCACTAATGGTATTGAGTACATAGGAGCCCGATTCGAGCCGCCCCGAGTAGACCCGGAAGTAGGCCAGTTTACCCACATACGGGTCAGCGACGATCTTAAAGATCAGCGCGCTAAAGGGCGCCTTATCGTCCGTCTCACGGGTAACGACCGTGGCATCCTCGTCCTCGGTGGTCTTGGTGGCCGACAGGGTGCCCTGCACCGCCGGCCGGTCAGTCGGCGACGGCAGGTAGTCGATGACAGCATCGAGCAACTTCTGCACACCCTTGTTCTTGAGGGCCGAACCACACAGCACCGGCACGAGTTTATACTCCAGCGTTGCCCGGCGCAGCCCGCGCCGCAGTTCTTCGGTGCTCAACTCTTCCCCTTCGAGGTAGAGCAGCATCAACTCATCGTCAGTTTCGGCGATTGCCTCAATCAACTCCTGGCGGGCAGCCGTAACTTTGTCAACCATCTCGGCGGGAACATCAGTCACCTGCCGCTCGCGTCCAAGATCATCGGTCCAGATAACCGCGTTATTCTCGAGCAGATCAACAATACCCTGGAAATCGCTCTCCATGCCGATGGGAAGCTGAACCACAGCCGGTTTGACGCCCAGGCGATCCTTGATCATATCGATCGTGCGCTCAAAACTGGCCCCGATGCGATCCATCTTATTCACAAAACAGATCCGCGGTACCTTATATTTATCAGCCTGCCGCCACACGGTTTCGGACTGGGGTTCTACCCCGGCGACCGCGTCAAATACGACGACACCACCGTCAAGCACGCGTAATGAGCGCTCAACCTCGACGGTAAAGTCCACGTGGCCCGGCGTATCAATAATATTAACCTGATGCTCATTCCAGAACGCAGTTGTGGCTGCCGAGGTAATGGTAATACCCCGTTCCTGCTCCTGCGGCATCCAGTCCATCACCGCCGTACCCTCATGAACTTCGCCAATCTTATAGGTACGACCCGTATAGAATAAGACGCGCTCGGTTGTTGTTGTTTTCCCGGCGTCAATATGGGCAATAATACCAATATTACGAATTCGATCCAGTGGTGTCTGGCGTGGCATGACGGTATCCTGCTCCTGTTCGCATTAAGCGAGGTTTCCTCGCACTTCGGATAATGGCCTGATAACGGCTTGTCTAGCAGGTCGTCGCTGACCAGAAAAAAAACATCTGACCCACGTACAGATGTAAGACACGCTGTCACAGCATGGTGAAATCAGCGCCGTATCGAAACAACCTGTTATAATTCCAGCAATCTAAGCTAAAGCCGACCGTAATGCGCAAAAGCCCGGTTTGCTTCGGCCATTTTATGCACATCTTCTTTGCGCTTGATAGTATTCCCGGTATTGTTGTAGGCATCCATCAACTCGGTTGCGAGCCGCTCGTGCATCGGTCGCCCGGCGCGCGCGCGCGCCGCATTCAGAATCCAGCGCATTGCCAGTGCTGCGCGGCGATCACTCTTCACCTCAACCGGCACCTGGTAGGTTGCCCCGCCCACCCGCTTGGGCTTGACCTCAATTGAGGGGCTGGCATTGCGCAACGCCTGCTCGAATACCTCAAGCGGCTGCTTCTTCAGGCGCTCGGCCGCAACATCCATGGCACTATAGACAATCCGCTCGGCGAGGCTCTTCTTTCCGCGCTCCATAACCTTGTTGATAAACTGCTGAACCGCAACACTGTTGTAACGTGGATCAGGCGCGGGAATACGCTTGGTAATTGTTCCTCGGCGTGGCATAGTTTTTCCTCAACATAAATTATAGTGTTTCACATCTTGCCGACATGCGGTTCCGGGCATCCAGAGCGCTCAATGCCGATATGCTGCCCGGCAACCTGGCTTAGCGCCGACCAGTCTGGACGCCACCCTTCTTGGTGCCATACTTTGAACGTCCCTGCTTCCGGTTCGAAACACCCTGCGTGTCAAGCGTGCCCCGCACAATGTGATAGCGCACACCGGGGAGATCTTTTACCCGCCCGCCGCGCACCAGGACCACCGAGTGCTCCTGTAGATTGTGCCCTTCGCCCGGAATATAGGCCGTAATTTCCAGACCATTTGAAAGCCGCACACGCGCAATTTTTCGCAGGGCCGAATTCGGCTTCTTCGGCGTCACCGTACTGACCTTGGTGCATACGCCCCGCTTCTGTGGCGACCCTTTCCCGCGCGTCAGTTTGCCGCGTAGCGAGTTGTAGGTGAACCGCAATGCGGGTGCCTTGGTTTTCTTTACCACCGGCTTGCGCGGCTTACGAACCAGTTGATTAATGGTCGGCATCTATCCTCCAATTAGCCAGAATATGTCAACTAAAGGCCAGATATTAAGACACAAAAGAATATTATGGCCCTCGTATCTGGTCGCAGCTTGCGGCTGTGCCTTAGAACGGGCCAATTTCTTTGATACGTTTCAGTGCTAGACATGAAAAGACGTGCGCTCTACGCACGACATTCGCGGAGTATACCACTTCCCGATGGCCCTGTCAAATGATTATGGCTCGTATTTGGGCTTATCTCCGCGCAACCCGCCAGAGTAACCAGGCGAGTTGTCGATAGGTATCAATGCGTAACCAGACGCGCTCCCATGGGCGTGCCAGCCGCTGATCGTGGAGCGTTTCCAGGTGCAACTGGAACGACATTCGCATCAAGCGGTAGTTGCTCCGTCCATGCGCCGTGGGCAGATGGTATTCGCCCCAGCATACCAGGTTGTGCAACGCCTCCCGGGCTGTTTGTAGTGCCATACTCAGGACGGCCCGTGATGGTCGGCGCTCTGCCAGCACATAGAGTCGTTGCCGCACCATGATAAAGTGCAATACCTGCGCACCCAGCTCCCACTCGGCCTGTTCTGCCCGGAGATAGTTCGTATCGGCGTGGGCCTGAGCGAGCACACAATCCCAGGCCAACCGGCCGGCAGCCAGCGTTGTATCGGTGGCCGCCAGTAACTCCAGGCGGCGTTCGCGCAGTGAGCGTGGTGCGGTCATATAGTCTAACACATCCATGGGTGGATGGGCAAATAGATTGCGCCGTGCTGTGGGCATATCGCCGGCGAGCGATTGCTCTTCCGGCAGGAAGTCCAGTGCCGGGCGCCAGGCATCGGTCAGCGCATTGTAGGCGGCCACCAGCGCCTCCGGGGTGCGGGACGCGCGCACCGCCGCGTACTGCTGCAAGAGTTCCTGCGGGTTCTGCTCCGGTTCCCAGGCCAGCCGGGCAAACAGGTAGGCATTGAGCGGTGCCGCCAGCCAGGGCCGGTCGCCCGTCATCAGCGCCTGCACGGTATGCACGCCGGCTTCGCGGTAGGCGCGCAGGTCGGCCTGCAACACCTCGGGCAGCGGTGGCGGTGTGGATTTGAAGAGAATGCCGTCGAGGTAGTATTCGAAGACGTGCTGTTCTTGACCGGCGGTGGGAGGCCGAAACAGGTCCAGGTTGGCGGTGAGCGCCTGCCACAGCGGAGTGTTCACCCGGCTGGTAGTGTCGGCGATGCCGTGCGCGTAGCTGCGGGGCCGGGGCGCGTAGGCCAGGACAACATTCGGGCGTGGCGCTATCCGCGCGGGTGGCGCGGTCGTATCGTGGTAAGCCAGGTAGGCCAGCCGGGCCTGCGGCTGCAGCTCTTCCAGCACCTCGGCCAGTTCGTTGGTTGCCAGCAGCGCCTGATCCGCCGCCGACAGACCGGCGCAACGCGGGCAGTGACACCAGCCGCCGCCCAGCAGATCGTCCGGCCAAAGGTGCAGAATCTGTGCCTCCGGATGGGCCTTGAAGAAGGCCGCGCCTTGCCTGCGCAGCATCCGGCGTGTGTCGCTGTTACTGATGCAGAAGTTGTAGTCCGGTGTGCGGCGGGTGCCGTCGTAGCGGAACATCTCCGGGTTCTGGCGAAAGAAGCGGCGCGGCACCAGATCGGGCATCCCGTGGCCGCCCAGTTCCAGCAGCATCCCGCGCGCGCGTAGCAGCGGCAATAGCTCGTGCCGCCGGGCATGCCAGCGCCGCAGGTGGCATGCGCCCAGCGCCGGCCGCGCATTAATTGTATGGATGAAGATGGTGTTCAGCCGATTACGTGCGGCCCAGATGATCCACTCCTCAGCATCGTCTAGAAAGAAGTCATGCCCGATGATCAGGCAGCGGCCGGGCAGGGCAGGACGCTGGGCCACGGCCATGCGTGGTAGCGTGATCTGCTCGTGGCGTGGCAAATATTCCCCAGTGGGACCGGGCGCAACCCAGCGGCAGCCGAGCGTCTCCAGCAGATCATAGACGGCGTAGAGCAGGCCGCGTGGGCTGTCTGCCCGCAAGGTCAACCCGTCCGCATCAGGCGTGCGCACAAAGCCATCGTCGGCTTGATGCTCACCGCAGGTCAGCGCAATCCGTGGTCCGGTCGAGACGGCATCTGCCGCTACGGACACAATCGGCAGGGGCGGCGCACCGATCCGCTGCAGGGTGCGCCGCAGCTCCTGGGCCGCAAAGCGTGCGACCGGATCGGACGACGCCAGGGTGATTGACCAGACGGGTGTCAGGGTATCATTCGCGGAAGTGGGCATACATTTCTGCAGATAGGCCGACAGGAGCGACTATTATACCAGATGGCTGTAGGATCGTGGAGGCATCCCCCCGGTCACTCAGTGCCCTACGTGAAATCGGGTAACGGACTGGTAATTGCCGTATACTACGGTAACATCTTGTGTTCCCCGTGTATCAATCAAACAGAGGAGGTCCGATGATGACACAGCCGATGCGGATCTGGGCTGTCGGGATGCTGGTACTGATCCTGACGCTGGCCGGTTGCGCTGGGGGGGCAAGCGATCCCCCGGAAGTTTCGCAAGCAGCCACGCCGACGGTTGAAGAGACAACCCCCACAGAAGCGGCAACGCCGACCGAGGCGGCGACCCCGACGCCCGAACCGGTGGAGCTGGCGGCGGACGCAATGACCGTGGAGACCGCCGATGCCGTTACGCAGCAGCGCATGCTGGGGCGCGGCAGCCTGGAAGTGGTCGCCGTCGCGCCGGATGGCAGCGTGGCGGCGGTGGGCAGTTCGGTCGGGATCTGGCTGCATGATCCGGCCACGCTAGAGACGCAGGGGTTTATTCCTACCGGATCTATGGTGAATGATCTGGCGTTCACGTCGGACAGTGCAACCCTGGCGGCCGGGCTGAAAGATGGGTTTGTGGCGCTCTACAGCGTTGCCGATCAGAGCGAAATCCGCACGCTGGACGATGATACCCTCTCGATTGATGCGATGGCAATTGCCCCCGATGGCAGTCTGCTGGCGGCCGGGTCGCTCAGCCAGAGCGTGCTGCTCTGGCGGCTGGAGGATGGCGCGCTGGTGAACACGCTCGAAATTGGAAATGCTGTAAGCGATGTGGCCTTTGCACCGGATAGCGTGACGCTGGCGGTAGCACCCCGCGCACCGGATATCCAGCTCTGGAATGTGACCGATGGCAGCCAGACCGGCACCTTCACCGGGCACGAGGATCAGGTGCAGGCGGTGAATTTCTCGCCGGATGGCAGCCTGCTGGCATCGGGTGATTTTGGCCGGATCGTCAAGATCTGGAATGTGGCCGATGGTAGTGAACTGCAGAGCTTTGAGGCCGACACACCGCCACAGAGCCAGGTAGTCTTCTCGCCGGATGGCAGCCGGCTTGCGGTCGTGTCGAATAGCCGTGATCTGGGTATCTACAGTCCGGTTGATGCGGCGCGCTTGCAGCAGTTGGAAAATCCCGGTAGCGTGCGCAGTGTGGCCTACACCCCCGATGGCGCGGCGCTGGTTGCCGGGTTGAGCAATGACGGTGTGTCTGTCTGGGACACGGCCGGCGGGTCGGAGATGCTATCGGCTGAACCGGAAGCGCTGGGTGTGATTGAGGATGTGGTAGCACTGGCTTTTGCACCTGGTGGTGAACTGGTTGCTACGGGTGAGCGTGATGGTACGTTGCGGTTGTGGGATACGGCTGACTTTAGCCTGAGCGTGATGGTTGCCGAGGCACACGACTCACAGATCAACGATCTGGTGTTTGCCCCCGATGGTGAGATGTTCTTCAGCGCCGCGCTGGATGCGTCACTCAAGATGTGGGGTAGTGACGGTAGCGAAGCAGCGCTGGTTGAAGCCGCGCACGAGGATGATATCCTTGATCTGGCAATCTCGCCGGATGGCAGCATGCTGGCCTCAGCTTCGCGTGACGGCACGGTAAAACTCTGGGATACGGCTGATCTGAGCGAAATGGAGACGCTGGAAGGCCACAGTGATCGGGTGCATGCGGTGGCGTTCTCGCATGATGGAAGCACGCTGGCAACCGGTAGCAACGATGAGACAATTATACTCTGGGATGTGACCGCCGGTGAGGAGACCGCTACCATCGAACCCGAGTCGCTACCCCTGGCACTGGCCTTTGCGCCTGACGACAGCCAACTGGTGGCGGGACTGAACAACTCCATCGTTGCTGTGTATGATCTGACAGATGATAACGCAGCGACCATGCTGGAAGGACATCGCGGCGCAATCAACAGCGTCGCGTTTGGTCCGGGAGGCAGCCTGCTGGTCTCCGGCTCGGCGCGGGGCGATATCCGGCTGTGGGACAGCACCGCAGGAAGTGAACTGGCGCAGCTCACGAACCACACCTCATCAATTACCGCGCTAGATTTTGCGCCCGACGGTGCGGTAGTGATATCCGGGTCGCTGGATCAGAGCATGCGGGTCTGGGGCGTTGGCGCGGGCGATACAGCGGCAGACGCAATGGAAGACGAAGCAGCGCCTGAGGCTGAGGCGACACCTGCCGGGGAAGCCGGTGAGGATGTCGGCGAACCGGCCACACCTGATCTGCTGGGCGGTGGGCAGACAGCGGGGGAGACGGTCACGAATGACGCGGGCTACTCCTTTGTTGTGCCGGAGGGCTGGCAGGTCTTCGCCAACACGCGCCTGGAGGATGCCGGGGTTGTCCTGATGATCCCGGCCACGGCTGACCCGGAAGCGCCCCCGGAAGACACGCTGATTGCCGTCAACATGGGACCGCCGGAAGTCGTCTTTGAGGGTACGCCGCTGCCGGACGAGCCCACGCTGGACGATCTGCTGGATGCGTTCATGGCCGACGCGGAAGATGAGGTCACTCTGAGCGAGGTTGAAACGGTGCAGATCGATGGCGTTGAAGGACGCTCGGTTGAGGTCAGTGGTCCGCTGGCCGGTGATGATACCGAGGGGCAGGGGCGCGTGGTGGTGGCGCTGCTGGATGATGGGCGCGCCCTGGCGATTATCGCCGCTGCTACGTCCGCTGACTGGAACCCGGCCGCCCTGGATACCCTGCTGGAGACGCTGGAGTTTGGGGAAGCTGCCGCCGATAGTGACGCGGACGCGAGCGATGTAACGGCTGCACCGGCGGAGGATGCCGAGAGTGCCCCGGCAACCGGCAGCGGTGCAGTAGGCGAACTGGATGCGGATGGGCAGGTAACGGAGAATACCTTCCCGCTGCCCGAGGATGCCGGCAATGTTCAGGCAATCTTCTCCGGGGCGGGTGGATCGGTCAACTATGAAACCGCTCTCAGCGCCGAGGAGGTCGCCGACTTCTACCGTGAGCAACTCACGCCCGATGGCGCGGTGGAGCGGGAGATCCTGACGCAGATAACCGATGGTATCCTGAACCTGGTGTTCGATGGCTGGGCCTACGCCGATGGTCGTGCCGTTGTGATCCAGACGGTACCGCTTGGCCCGGATGTGACGAATGTTAATGTGCGCTTCGAGGATATTTAGCGCATCTCATAGAACACAGAACAGAGCATCAGAGAACAAAACGTCTCTGGTGCTCTGTTATCAAACAACCGGTTTGTCCTGTGTTTGTCTGTTCTTCCTATAAGATGAAATAAGCGGATTGCAAGCAACCTCCTCCGTTTACCGTGCGACGGAGGAGGTTGTGGTTGGTGGGGGATTTTCTGGAAGTGGAGTCGTCGATGCCGGATCCGGTTGACCTGGATGAACTGCATGCGCCGCTCGTGCCGCTCTTGCGGCTGGTGCTGGCGCAGGTGCCTGTGGGCAATGGCCGGGTGGCGCTGGATGTGGCCTGTGGTACCGGGCGCAAGAGTGGCTGGCTGGCTGAGGGATTGCCGCCGGAAGGTCGGGTGATCGGGATTGACCGGGATGTGGCAGCGTTGAGCGTGGCGCAGCAGCATAACCCGGGCAGGCCGTTTGTCTGGCTGGCCGGTGATGCGCAGGCGTTACCGCTGGGTGCGGACGTGGCAGATCTGGCCTGGTGTGTGGCCGCGCTGGGCCTGTTCGCCGATGCGGATCTGGCGTTGCGCGAACTGCGGCGGGTGTTGCGTCCCGGCGGGACGGTTATCGTGGCGACCGGCGCGCAACTCTGGGTGCGGGCACGGCACTGGCCACCCGATCTGGCCGCGCTGCTGGCGGCGGCCTATGCGCAAGCGCCGGCTGCCGCCAGCAGTCCGGTTCCCCCTGCCGATGATCTGGGGGTTGACCGGACAGCACAGTTGACCCGTGCGGGCTTTGCCGGGGTGACGGTGCGGGCATTCTTGCCGACAACACCGTTCGCGGACGCCTCCCCGCCTGCGGCTGAACTGGCCCTGACTGACTGGTCGGTGCTACGTACGCGGGTTGCGCCCTGGCTGAGTAGCGCTGAGCTAGAGCGCTGTGACGCCTTCGCCACCACCGAGCCGGAGCCGGAGATAGCTACGGTGCTGCTGGTGGGAATTGCTATGAAGTCGTAGGGGCTATGAAGTCGTAGGGTTATCCACTCATGAGTAGAACACGACCAGCATTAGGGTATGTGGTCAAAGGTACCCAGCGTCGGCACCGTACCAGCCGCCAAAGTCGCGCCCAGGTTAAGGGAAGTCGAGTTGTTTATTCATCCGGATGTGTTTTGATTCTCCGCATTAGGAGGCAGGAAATCTAATTATACAAAAGCGTATTGGATGCATATTTCTTTCGACTTCCCTAAGGCCGCGCCAGCAGCGTCGTGCTACAAGCGGATGGTGGACGGCAAGAGCGCGAATGCCGGAAGTCGGGAAGCATGTAGCGGTCGTTGGCCGATCGGTTTGCCGTTCCCACGTCCTCGTACTGCCAGACGGCGCAGGCACACCATTGTTTTAGGGCATATAGTGGTAGCGTGCTTGCACAAAGTCGATCCGATCATGACTCACGACATACACCAGGCGATGTTCTTGGGTAATGCGGCGCGACCACACGCCACTGCCCAGATATTTCAGCGGTTCGGGCCGGCCAATCCCCGTAAACGGATCACGCATAATGGCTTCAATGAGCGTGAAAATGCGCAATGCGGTGCGGCGATCGGTTTCGACCCAATACCGCAGATCGTCGCGAAATTCGGCTTGAAACACCGCATCGCGTTCGTGAGGTACATCCGGCGGCTCATTCGGTGGCGTCAAGCTGTACCTCATGGCGGAATTGATCGATAGTTTGCGCGGTACCGAGACGTTGGCGCACACGTGCTAACGTTCCAAGCAAGCGATCAGCATTGGCGGGCGAACGCAGTAAATGCACCGTTTCCATCAGGCCAGCTAATTCATCTGCCGCGATCAAGGCGACATCCTCTTCGCCCCGTCGCTGAATAATGACAATTTCACGATTATGGGTAACTTCTTCAAGTAAGGTCGCTAATTGTGCCCGCGCCTGCGTATAGGTCGTTTGGATCGTCATGACTACTCCTTTCTGTACAGGAATACCGTACGACTTTTTGCCGCCCATGTCAAGCGGTACGGCATTACGCCGTCCAACGACCAGCATCAGCCGCGCCACTGGCAGCATTGATACATCGCAACACGGTTTGAGCGATACCGACGTTGCAGACTCGCCGCGAGTCTTGGGCCGCGCCAGCGGCGTCCGTGTGCGAGGCGTTGTTCGGCCGCTGCTAATCTGGCTCTTCTAGTGCTTCAATTGAGTTCTTCAAATTCACAATATCTTCAACTGATTTGTTGTCTTCTGTGATAAACTTTTCCAGCGTGTTCACGCTAGTTTCCTTGTCTCGTAGAAAACTATAAGAGTACTTAGAGACTGTCTGAAAAGGGTTAGTCATGGGGCTATGGCCCCGGAGCAGGAGTCCCGGCTTCAGCCGGTGTGTGGCCGGAACCGGCTGAAGCCGGGACTCCTGGGGCGCTGTCCGGTGTCGCAGGGCACCCAGCATACCGTGTGACCGACGCGAGTCATCTTTTCAGACAGTCTCTTAGGAGGGTAAGAATTAATTTTTTGGACGACTCTCGTTACGATTTCAATTCTGCTTACATGGGGAAGCTGCATTAAAATCATCATTACTTCACTAACCAGAGCATCCATGTCTCCGTGGTGAATCTTTTCCCCCAGGTCTGAACAGTTGCATACTATGGTAGTATTGACCACCGTGTATCTTCCGTCACATAACACGACTTACGCGGTGCGTGTCCAAATGGGAAGTTTCATCCGATGAAAGCCCGATTCGCCTGCGGCAGCATAGTACACGTTTTATCTTTTTTCACAAACATGTTGCACACAGTGCAACATGTTTGTGAAAAAGCATGGAATCTTCCGCTCTGCCGGAGGCGAGTCGGGCCGTTTATTCAGGCACATGCCGGGTTTGGAAACGACCGCGTAAGTCCTGACATCTTTCGCCCCAACTTTCGCCCCCTACTGCTCATGCTCGGACCTACTGGGCAAGTGCTTGAAACATGTGGCAGTTGAACTGTACGGCGCGTTCCAGGTCGCTCAGGCGAATATGCTCATTCGGGGCGTGCATGCCGCTCCCCCAGTAGATCGGGTTGCCGGCGATAGCCAGGCCGGGTACGCCGACGTGATGCTGCAAGGCTTCCAGCAGGGGCAGCGTGCCGCCCATCATCGGGATGACTGAGGGGCGCCGGCTGCTGAAGGCGTCGGCGATGCCGATCATGCGCTGCACAAACGGATCTTCGATGGGTGTCACCACGGGTGCAGCCATCCCAAACGTTGTTATCTGGATATCGTCATAGCCTGCAGCCGCCAGATGTGCGCGCAGTTTTGCCAGGATATC
>DAOTVB010000199.1:0-20203 GCA_034436755.1 Chloroflexaceae bacterium
CAAACGGCGACAGTGACTGGGTCATCACGAATGACCGGGACTCGGCAGTGACGGCGCAGGTCGCTCACGACGCGAACGACGTGCGCTGGGATGTCGAGGAACTGCATCGCGGGTTGAAGCAACTGACGGGCAGCGCGAAGTGCCAGTGCCGCACGGGACGGTCGCAACGCAATCATCTGGCCTGTTGTTACCATGCGTGGCTCTCCGTAAACGTGAAAGCACTGGAACTGGGCAAAACGTTGTATCAGGTTCGCGCAGATGTGTTTCGCGATTACGTGCGGGCCGAACTGCGCAATCCGCGTATTTGTGCTATTTGAGACGCTCAAGCGAAAGTCCTACAGATTAGGAAAGCAATGACCTTCTGGGGATCAAAGATCATAAAAACCACCTTCTGAACAGAGGAATACCTCTCCAATCGTATATCGGAGAGGTGTGTTTCCCTTTGTTATACATCTATACGTTAGCTTATATTATGCCATCCAGTGTCAGTACCTGGTAACCCAATATTTGGTTCACCAATACCATACCAGTGTTCTCCTGTACCCCGAAAATTCCCAGGAATAGCAACATTAATAGTATCTTTCTTAACTGTTCCCTGGAAATTAATTATACCCGCGTCACTAGTACTTACTACAGACCCGTTCTTCCAAATCTTGGCGCGAACAGCTTTGAACTGAATGAATGGTCCTCCTTCTGGGGGGTGGCTAGAGTCGCTGTAGTTCGGGTCGACCTAGTCCGCCAGATCATCCGCATGAGCCTTTAGCCACCTCCGGGAACGGGCGTAACTTCCAGATTGTACCCTTGATATAGAGGATCAACCTTGAGCGCACACGTCATAGGCTCTTCTTCCCTTTGCAAACATTCCATAAAGCTGCTCGTGCGCTGTTGCGCTTGATCTAAAGCCGAAGGTAAATCGGCCTGCTCCTCGACTACCTGCGTGAGCGCATCGTAGAACCAGTACCAATCAATCGATTGCCACCCACTCGTCTCGTTCACGGGTTGGCCTTCCGCAATTGCCGTGCGATATGTCTGATACAAGTTTACTGTATCTGTCATCGCCTGACTCTGCCAGTCGGAACTCTCCGCAATTGAAAGACGAGCAGGAATATAGGCATCTTCACGAGGTGGATAACGTGAAAGAAATGACATCCATGCCCAGCATGCCTCCGCCTGCTGTGTCTGAGCTGAAATGAATAATGCGTGCGTGCGTGCATCAGCACTAGATACACCACCCTGACCCACCGGTAAAGGTGCATTTCCAATCGTAAATCCAAGAGGTTCAGGCGGTTGTATGCCCCACGTAAACCACATTCCTGCACGACCCTGTTGTATAAGCTCTTGTGTTTCGGCTCCGAAATATGTGTTCTGTTTGTACGTAAATGTGGGTTTAGGGGCTACTTTGTGTACTGCTGACAAGTCGAGATACCATTGGATAGCACGCAAAACAGTTGGATCTGTAAAATGAGGTTGGGCATTAAACCCTGAACCTGTGACCAATTGCCCACCAAACTGACGAATGAAGAATATCAAATCCCTTCCTGGATCTAGCAATGGCACGTAGCCGTAAACAGTCTGATCTCCCTGCTGATCGGTAAGCAAACTCGCTGTTGCCAAGAAGTCCTCTGGTGTCCATGTCAGCTCGGGCAATGGAGTTTGGCTGGCCGCAAAAAGCTCCTGATTATAGGATAGGGTGTGTAAGCGGAACACATATGGCAGACCTGTTAAGCGTTGTTCATCCTGGTAGAGTGCGAGCAGCATCGGGGCATATTCTGATGTCGGCAATGCTGCGTCCGCATCAAGAAGTGGTTGTAGATCCAAGACGGCGGTAGCTTCAGTAGGTGTTTCAGGACTCCCGCGCCAAAGGAAACAATCACTCATTTGTGCGAGCGATGCGAGTGATGGTGCTGAAGTCAACACATTCGTTGACGCAATGTTTACCTGTATATCCGGCCTTTGTTCGTGAAAGAGCTCAGTTAAACGCGTTACGTCAGGAATACTGCGCGGCGTCATAAATGTAATTGCGGTGGTACCTGGGTCAGGTTCGGGTGGCGGGGTTGCCACGGTAACGGGTTCGGGAGGCGTAGTGGTTGCGTCGGTGGTGGCTCCAATGCTGTGCTGTTCATCCAGTTGACGTTGTGTATCAGCAAGGAGCTGCGCAATATCCTGTTCGCCAGCTAATACCTGCGTTAATGCCTGTTGAACCACATCAAACGCTACTGGATCAATCGTGCTTGCTTGCAACGTATTGCTAGCTTGGCGATCCAGCCCCGCTTCATACGCGGCGGCAATGTCTGGAGGCAGCCGCTGCCATATGTCGTGTTCTTCAGCTACAGAAGAGCGGGCTGGTATGTGTCCTGGTGCAACGCTACTGAGGCCAACCAGTGACTGATGTGAGAGAAACGCTACCCATCTCCACGCCTCTTGCGGATGGCGTGTGCCTGCGCTGATTACGAAACCATAACTTTGCTGGCCAACGCGTGGGTTCTCACCAAGAGGATAAACAACGCGACCCGTATCAAGCCCAGTCGATGTATCGGCACCTATGGAAAGTGCATTCTCAGGCCATAGGGCAATCTGACCGTCCAAGATCAGTTGCTGTATATCAACTGTTTCCTGCTCGGCTATGGGTAAACTACCAGGTAGCAGCAGGGCACGCATTTTGACAAGCCGCTGAACCTCTTGAATTGCCGCAACGACCGCTGGGCGATCCAGATCGAGCGTATCGAGAGATTGTAATTGTAACCTATCGCCTTGTGCTTGTAGGATAGCACTGAGTGCCAAAACACCATCAGATGGGTCAAGCAAACCAAAGTGATTATCATCCGTCTCTCCGTGGGCGGCAAGCTGTTCGGCAGTTCTTAAGAGATCGCTCCACGTCCATGTCGGCGAAGGAGGGGCAAGTCCTTGCCGGGTGAACATCCGGTTGTTATATGCAAGCAGCGGCAGGCGGAATGAACTCGGCATCATCCACATGTGCCCCTCTATCGTTGCTTGCTCAAGCGGCGTAGGATAGAAATCGGCTGTTGCAAAATTCGCGTCAGCGTCCATGAGTGGCCTCAGATCCAAGATCAGAGGAGAAGTTCGTTCGTCGGAAGCAACCAAAAAGGCAGGCAGGATATCGGCTTGTCGGGCTGCACGTTGCAGTAGCGTTGCCTCAGATTGAGGTGCCGATGATTCTGAGGTATTAATGATAGTGTCAAGGGGAACAAGACGTATGGTGATATCGGGGTTATCCTGTTCAAACTGAGATACAAGTGCCTTGTACATCGTTTCTTCATCTGTATATACTGCGAACGCAAGCTTAACTTGGTTGGTCACGGCCTCTGCCTCTCCGCTGGTGACAGGCACACGAGGTTCTTGGGACTCAACCGCATCTTGGTTGGAAGACAAACTACATCCAGTGATAAGGATAACACTTAGAAGCAGGGTTTTCGTAAGGTGGAACCACGTTCGCATTGTTACCTCCAAAATCTCTCTCACATACTATTACTACAACGAGACTTTTGGGGAAATGCTCGGGATACAGGCGCAAAGAACGAAGTAATTAGTCGCTCTATGTTCCATCTCTGTGCCCTCTGTGTCCCATCTCTGCGGTAAAAGAAAATCTCGTTGTAGTATTATGCACGTAGCTGACTGAGAATAAAAGACCACGTCAGTATTGTGCTTTCGTTCTAAATGTTTGTTGTAGCACCTTCAAAGCATATGTGAAGGCGCAAGCATAGATTTTTCACGAGGAAAGAGCGCTTGCGCACAACCCATGAAAACAGGTTCTAACAAATTTATCGAACGTCAGTCAATTGCCAGCCCTGCACCCATCCAGACGAGCCTATAGGGCCTCCTGGCCGCACAATTTCATACCACTTTCGCGCCCACTGGTTGTCACCCTGGAAAAAACCCAGTCTTGTACCGTTGGGTACAACAGTAAAGGAGCCAGCTGCGCACGAGAAACCAGAACGAATATTTGCACCAGCACTTGCAACAACAGTGGGGTTACCAGGAGAGAGCAGGCTAGCATCAACATCTACAAGGATGTTTTGGGAAATTGCACTCTTTGTATACCACGGAAGGGAGCCTTCTCACAACGGCGGATCCGCTCTACTTGCATCGGATCTTTCGCCGGTGGGGGATCGGCGGATCCGCCGATCCCTGGTGGTTATGCACTCTCACTCATAGCTCCAACCATCCCTGCTGCTGAGCAGCAATTACGGCAGATATGCGGTTATCTACTTCTAGGCGCATAAAGAGCTTCTCCAGATGCTGGCGTACAGTTCGCTCACTGATACCAAGTTCCTGCGCGATGCGGGCGTTCGTCCACCCGTGGGCAACCCCGCGCAGGACTTGGCGTTCGCGTTCTGTGGGTGTACTTGGTGCGGCTGGTGAAGGTTTGTCTCCCTGCCCCCGCGCCAACTCGATCAGCGCCGTCTGGCTGAACCACGTCCCGCCCTGGGCCACGGCGTGAATCGCTGAGACGAGCATTGTGGGAACGTCAGTCTTCAGCACACACCCTGCCACGCCTGCGCTGAGGAGCTGTTGCGCATTCGCGCGGTCACGATCAGGTCTGAGCACCAGCACCTGCGTGGCGGGGCAATGAGTCTGCACAAATGCGACGATCTCCATGGTCGGCGGACCGGGCAGGTCGAGAGCGAGGAGTAGCACCGTAGGCTGAAGTTCCTGACACATCTGCTGGGTCATACAGCCATCGGTCGTCTCACCGACCAGTTCAATCGTCGGCGTTGCGGCGAGTACCGCACGAATACCCACGCAGATCAATGGGTGATCATCGGCCAGCAGCACCCGGATAGGGTGGCTCATTCCCGCTCCTTCTCTGTTTAGCAATTAAGATGTTCGCTTGTGTCGTATGAAATGCATTCTGCATGTGTCACCCTGAGCACCAGCGAAGGGTCTTTGACGGGAGAGACGCGAGATTCTTCGCTCCGCTCAGAATGACACAAGCGAACGTCCTGGTAATATATGGATATAGACAAACAGCGCCGGAGGGCAGTGTGGGGGAGCGATGCGGGCGCGAACAGCGGTGCCGGGGGCGAGGCGGAGGATTGCAGCACTTCATTGGTAGGACGAACGAGGCGCGGGGCAAGTTACCGGGTGCGGTGGTGCGAGCGCTACTCGTTCCGCTAGCGCCTCATGAAGTTGGACAATATAATCCAGATACCGCATGCCCGGCGGCTAAACCCGCGGGCTAGAGCGACAAAGGTCGCCTGCGCGGCCTGCCCGAGCCCGCCACGGCGGGCTTCGTAGTTCTAGTCGGTGGCTTCAGTCACTCGGCCAGGGCGCGTCACCCATACCTCGGTTATTTTTCAACTTTCATTGGTCATTCGGGAAGCCAGAGAAACGACTGAAGGCGGCACTACATATAAATGAACCTGGTTCGACCACCGGTATAACATCGAGCGACCTTGGGGGACGCAGAGTTGTACTATGTTGCATCAGTATCTCCCGTCCCTCTAACCCGCAATCCCGAACCTCTGCGCTGAAAGTGTGCTGAGGCGCTGCCTGCCCACGGTATGAACAACCAGTGGTGACGTAGCCAATCAGAAGATGTCCTACGATCTAGAAGAGCCCAGAGGAGCGCGTCACGACGGAGAGGATGCCAGGCGACACGGGGACTGCGCATGTCAGTGGGGGGATGGTGCAGGGACCGGTAATTGGTACGAACAGTGGTAATGTCACCCAGTACACCGCTGGAGGAGATATCCATGTTCACAATTACAATCCCACTGCCCATGATCAGGGGAGTCAAACGTCTTCGCAACCCATTCATGACTTCGACCCGGCAAGGTTTATCGAATGCAAAGACGAAATCAAACCATTTATGACTTACGCAAAACAGTGAGAAATTGCGATAATTGTATGCATGAAAAATTTAACACACTGGGACTACTGTCAATTTTTGCTGGTCAGCCAAAC
The DNA here is from genome assembly GCA_034436755.1 of Chloroflexaceae bacterium. Classification (GTDB taxonomy): domain Bacteria; phylum Chloroflexota; class Chloroflexia; order Chloroflexales; family Chloroflexaceae; genus CAKZQX01. The sequence goes on from DAOTVB010000199.1 coordinate 5,926, forward strand.
CAATTACACGCAAACATACTTTGCTGACCATAGTGAACATTTTAGTCATGACCGTATCAACCGACTGATGAGAGAAAACAAACTCACGCCGCTGGAACTGCGCCAACTGGTGCGTCCGGAGTTGGTTTTGTCTGAAAATGGCTACATTCTCTTTGATGATACGGTCCTTGATAAAAGCCATTCCTTTGCCATCGAACTGGTGCGCCGACAGTGGAGTGGCAATGCCAAACAGGTGATAAAAGGGATCGGGATTGTCACATGTATCTACGTCAATCCCGACATTGGCCGATTTTGGGTCATTGACTACCGGGTGTATGACCCGGAGCGGGACGGCCATAGCAAACTCGACCATCTCTTTGAGATGTGGCGCACGATTGTGCATGTTGAGCAGTTGCCCTTTCGCATTGTGCTGATGGATAGCTGGTATGCCACGATCAAGGTGATGAAAGCCATTGAAAAAGCGGACAAGATTTACTATTGTCCGGTGAAAACGAATCGGCAAGTAACCGAAAGCCCAGATGAAGCGTACCAGCGCGTTGATGCGTTGCCTTGGACAGATGAAGAGGCTGAACAAGGCAAACGGGTTCATCTCAAGAAATTTCCTAAAGGCCATCAGGTGAAGCTGTTTCGGATTGCGTTGTCTACCCAACGCACGGACTATGTGGTCACGAACGACCCCGCTCAAGGTTCGGCGGATGCCACGCGTGCTGAAAGTGCCATCCGCTGGAAGATTGAGCAGTTTCACCGTGAAGCCAAACAGGTTACCGGACTTGAATCCTGTCAATGTCGTTCACAACGGGCACAGCGTAATCATATTGCTTGTGCCATGCTGGTCTGGGTTCGTCTCAATGAGCGAGCGCAAGAAGCGCAGACCACGATTTACCAATTGAAGCAAGGATTGCTGAGCAACTACATGCGTGACCAGTTGTGTCAGCCTTCGATCTCCATGCTTCCTGCGTAAGTCCTAATTCATTTAAACTTCTTGTCCTAACATCAGAGTCAGTACCTGCTGCGGCAATCATCTCCAGATCTTGAACACATTGCCCAATTGTAACTGCTTTTTGATGGGCATAAATAATGCCACTGAAAGTGATACCTGTACGTTGTCGTTGTGTGGCTTCAGCAAGTAAATCGTCATCCTGAGTAAACAACACGCGTCCCAGGTTCGTTGCTCGATTGAGGAGTTCGGCATCGGAAACCTCATGTTTCTGATCCTCATAGGCAGTCAGGACATCTATTTGACGCAAACGTAAGCCGGTGGTAATTGCCCGTGATACATGATGATCCATGTAGAATTTGAGCGCCACAACCTTCACCGACGTCCTTTAAGCTGCTCCACGAACGGAACCGGCGGGTTTGTGCGCTGCAACTCCTCCACACGCGCCTGCCGCCGGGCGATATCCTGATCAAGTGCCACCTGATGATCCCAGTAGTAGGCCAGTGCCGAGTAGATCTGACCGAGCGATAGATAAGGATGCTGAAAGTGTAGTTCTTCCGGGCTCCAACCATAGGCGGAATGTGCTAACACCAGTTCGATCACTTTCATCGTCGTACCGGCGATGTATGGCACGCCCGCCGCATTCAGAACAACATGCTCATACCGGGGTTCAACCAGGGTCATTGCTGTCTCCTATCCCCACCGCGTATGTTACATAACCTGCTGCCATTATAGCATGCCGGTGGCATACTATATGACCAGCAGGTTATGTAACGCAATGGTGTTCATTTACAGGACGTACGCAGTGTGCGTTCAAACGGGCCGTTTACTTCCGATGACAGCGGATTTCGCCTGCGGCAGCATGGTACTTTTTTCTTTTTCACGAAAAATTGGCTCTCCGAGCCAATTTCTCGTGAAAAAGATCTGGTGTCTTTCGCCCTGCCGGAGGCGCAGGAAACTTCCACACGCGCGACCGCGTATGTCCTGGTAGATGCCAGAACGCCCGTGGTGCGTGTTTCATTTTACGAAATGAGCGCGGTTTGGTGCGCTACCATCTTGACCTGGATCGCATCAATAGTATAGTATAACAAGTAGCCCGCGGAGGAGTGTGTATCAATCGTACAATGAGTACAGAAATCCGAGGTAACAGCATGCGGAAACCTGGCAAAGTCGCGTTTTTTTCTAATGAGTACCCGCCGAACGTCTATGGCGGCGCGGGAGTCCATGTCGAGTATCTATCCCGTGAACTGGCACGCCTGGTGCCCGTCGAGGTGCGCTGCTTTGGCGACCAGGATGTCCAGGAAGGGAATCTCCGCGTGAAGGGCTATGGCATGTGGGAGGAATTGAAACAGAACACCGACCCACGTTTTGTTGGGGCACTGGGTGCCTTCTCGCGCAGCCTGGCAATGGCGAAGGATCAGATGGATGCCGATGTCGCGCACTGCCACACCTGGTATACCGACATGGCCGGGTTCCTGGCGCGGAAGCTCTGGGATATTCCATTTGTCCTGACCACCCACTCGCTGGAGCCGCTGCGCCCCTGGAAGGCCGAACAGTTAGGCAATGCCTATGAACTGAGCACCTGGATCGAGAAGACTAGTATCGAGACTGCCGATGCGGTCGTTGCTGTGTCGGAGGAGACGCGCAGGGATATTATGCGCCTGTTTGATGTCGCTGAAGAGCGCGTGCATGTTATTCACAACGGCATCGATCTGGAGCAGTATCGTCCTGTGACCGAGACCGACGTACTCGAGCGGTACGGCGTCGATCCCAGCCGGCCCTACGTCCTGTTCGTGGGCCGCATTACCCGGCAGAAGGGCATTATTCATCTGGTCAATGCTATTCCGCATATCGATCCTGCGCTGCAGGTGGTGCTCTGTGCCGGTGCGCCCGATACCAAAGAGATTGGCGCGGAGATGACCGCCGGTGTGCAGGCCGCCAGTACGAAGCGGGATGGCGTGATCTGGATCCAGGAGATGCTGCCCCGCCCCGATGTCATCCAGTTTTACACCCACGCGGCGGTCTTCTGCTGCCCCTCCGTCTACGAACCGTTTGGCATTATCAATCTGGAGGCGATGGCCTGCGAGACGGCGGTCGTCGCGTCAGCTATTGGCGGTATTCCGGAGGTGGTTGTTCCGGGTGAAACCGGGGAGCTTGTGCCGCTCGATCTTCAGCCGGGGGCATTTGACCCGAAAAAACCGGAGCAGTTTTCGCGCGATCTGGCCGCTGCGATCAACCAGGTAGCTCTGGACCCGGAGAAGCGCGCGAAGTTCGGTACGCAGGGCCGTACGCGGGTCGAGGAGCATTTTAGCTGGTCGGCCATTGCGCAGAAGACGTTGGAACTCTATGCATCATTATTGAAATAATGCACTAATAGTTCGTTACTGTTATGGTTTACACAAACACCAATTCAAAGCCAGACCTGAACGCCGCAACCACGTCAGCGTCCAGCTATCAGCGACCAGTACAGGCAGAACAACCACTTGCACGCATCCTGGTGAGTGACGACAGCCCCGATATCCAGCGGATCTACACGCTGTTGTTACCCCAGCACGGATTTGAGGTGCTTGTTGCACCCGATGGGAAGGGCCATCCGACGGTTGAGTTATGCCAGACGGCCCTTCCCGATCTGGTGATTACTGATGTCAACAAGCCGGACATCAGCGGCTATGATGTCTGTTATGCTATTCGGAGCGATCCCCGCACCGCCCACATTCCACTCCTCTTTGTGACGGCAATGGACGAGACGCTGGACCGCAAGCGGGGCCGCCGTGTTGGTGCCGATGACTATATCGTCAAGCCGTTTCTCTTCGAGGGGTTGCTCTACCGCCTGGTGACCCTGCTCTCGATTGTGCATGGCGCGAAGGAGCGGATGGTCAGCCTGAAGATGGGCTCCCCCGATTTTGCCCACAACCACCCGTTGACCACACTGGCCGGACCACAGGCGTTATCACGGATGCTTCCGCGCCTGACACACGATGGGACTTCGGGTGTGTTGACGTTCCACATTGATGGCTTTGATCGGCTGCTGCACACCTATGATCGGCAATTTGCCGATGCCGTCCTCCTGCGGCTGGCACTCCAGGTGCAAAAGGTGGTCAAGCAGCGTACCCGGCACGAGGTGTTTATTGCTCACCCCTCCTACGGCTGGCACCTGACGCTGGTTGGCCCGACCCAGGCACTGAGTGGTCTCTACCGGGAAATGCAGACCTACTTCGCGGACGAACTGCAGCGCCGGCTGCGCCCGGCCGATCAGCAGCGTGGTTATCTGACTTATATCGATCTGCAGGGAGATGAACAGCGGGGGCCGCTGCCGGTACTGTGCGCCCAGTGGATCGGCCCGGAGTATGGACCGCTGTCCAATCTGCGCGCCCTCTGGGATGCGCTGGAGCAGGTAGCATTTTTATAACGCGGAAAGTTGGCGCTCGGTCATAAACCAGCGCTCATTGACCCGCAGCACGGGAAAGACGCCACTGTCCAGGCCGATAACATCGGTCAGGGGCCGGCGTTGATCAAGCAGGATCTCCCGGCGGTTGTCGGCATTAAACCGAAACTTCTGTAAACGCAGTTCACCGTCAACTAAGCGCACGGTGGCAAGCTCATCGTTCTGCTCAACAACCTCAATTGTCGTGTACATAATCTCGACGGTGAACTGTTCATTCTCGGCGAGTTGCGGCAGATTATAGCTGAAGGTCTGCAGGGTGCGATTAAAGGCATTGCGCTGATTAGGACGCTCGCTCGGCGCAAAGTGACTCGCCAGCCGCTCGGCCCAGACCCGCCGCGTCTCAGCTTCGATCAGCTCCGGGTCTTGCAGGGCGAGATTCAGATCTTCAAAAAAACGTTCCGCCACAATCTGCGGGCTATGGCTCCCATTCCCGATCTCTTCCTCGCCCTCGACCGACGTGCCACAGGCGACCAACCCCCCCGCAAGCAGGGTCCAGCACAGCAGCGCGATCATGCTGGTTAGCAGGCGCTGCGCCGATCCGGTTTTGCAAAATAGCCGCTGCATAGGTCTCCCAGATCAACCTTCAAACTCAGGGTGCCGGTGCCGGCGGTGCCGCTTCGGCGGGTGCCGCTTCCTCGGCCGGCGGTGCCGCTTCGGCGGGTGCCGCTTCCTCCGGTTGATTAAAGGGGCGCGGCGGATCGGGCACCTCAACGCGGACAATCTGGCCACCGTTGACAATGTAGAACACGGGACGAATGCCGCTATTGTCCACATAGAAATCGACCAGGTGCGTCAGTTGCACGGAACTGTTGCCATGCATTTGCATCTGCTGCACCAGGTTGCCGCCGGCCTTATCCAGTTGAATAATCCGCTCGTTAAACGGTTCCAGCAGAAAGATCGATCCCTCACCCGGCGACCCGGTGACAACCATGCGCGTCACAACATCAATCGACGGCGTCAGCCCTTCGGGAACAATTTCCCGCTCAACGCGACCGGCGCTGAGCACCAGGATGCGGCCATCCGGTTGCAAGAGGTAGACATTGCCATCAACGGCCATATCTACCGCCGTTGTAATATCGTACCCTTCCAGGCCGGCCGGATCAAGCCAGAGCGTCGGCGGATTGCCATAGCCGCCGCTCTCGTAGCGTAAAAGCTCACCCGTCTCCGCTCCCCAGACATACAGGTTGCCGCCGTAGGTCTCCAGGTCCAGGCGATCATCACCAGGGGCCCAGAGTTCACTGCCACCCAGGCGCGTATAGTTCCACTCGCCATTGTTGCGGAAATAGTAGCCGAAGCCGTTGGGCCCCTCATCAACGGCGACGATATTATCGACCCGCCAGGCCTGCGCATAGATTGGCCCGACCACCGTGCGCTGGATCTCGTCATCCATGGTCAGGTAGGGTTCAGGCGCGCCACCGCTGCGCGGAATCCGGTAGAGTTGCGACTTATTGCGGTTGTTATCCAGCGCATAGATATAGCGAATGGCGTCCAGCGCATTCGTATCGGTAGAAACAGTCGTCGCCGGGGGAACCACAATGCTGTTAAAGCGCCCACCCAGACTGGGATCATCCTCGGCCAGCAGGAAGGGATGTTCGGCCAAGACTTCCGGGTTTTCGAAAAAGCTCACGCGTTGCAATTGCGTCTGCGCGCGCTCATAGTCGCGCTCCAGTTCCTGATAGCTGGACCAGAGCAGTTCATTACTCTCCGTCACCAGCGAACTGGTCCGCAGATTGTCAAGCTGTTCTTCCGCCTCCGCCAGATACTCCAGCGCGACGGTGTTATCCTCAGCCTGATACACCTGCGCCATTACCCGGTTAACCCGATCCATATCCTCTTCAATATGCTGCTGCGCACTGCGCCGCGAGAGATTGGTACCATACAGAATTAACAGCGCGACCAGTAATCCCAGAACAACCAGCGGCACCCAGGGAAAATGCGGGCGCTGACGGCGATACGAAAGACCCTGGTTGCGCACCAGCGGCGTCGAGGCGGGCTGAATCCGGCGGCGGCGACTGCGCGCAAAGGCATCGGATAGCGCTATGCCAACGCGCTGAAATGGATGCAGTAACTTTTCCCCCAGCGTCATATCGACAAGCGGGCGTAACTCGCGGCGGGGACGGTATGGCCGGGAACGAGCGGCGAGCATCGGCATATCGCTCAGATCGATCCGCCGCTGGGACAGAACCGGGCGTTCGGAGGGTGCGCTCTCGCCCAGAAAGGTTGATGGCGGCAACCGGGCCGGGTCACGTCGGGCAGCCTGCTCCTGGGAATGGCGATCTTCCAAATCATCCCCCAGGTCAATCGGTTGTGGCCGGGGCAGCGGCTCGGTGGAGTATTCCGGGTGCTCCGGCGGATAGGGCATCTGTTCATGGGGGGTACCCGTGCCATTTCCCTGGCCTTCCTGCTGTTCCGCCTGCTGGCGGGCGGCCGACCGGCGCGCCTCCAGCACCGCTTCAGCGCGCCGGTTGGTAACCCAGCCGCCCAGCGTGCGCAACATCAGCCCGCTCCGTTCGCGCAGCCCCAGCGGACTGAGGGGCGCACTGCGGGCCGCCGCACTGAGTGCCGGGAGCAGTTCAACCACCAGCACATGCGCTTCGGCCAGACCATGCTGGCGACAGAGCGTATGCAGACTCTCGCTGGCAACCTCCGGCTCCTGATCGCGCAAGATCTGCCCCAGCTCCTCGCGGCCAAGTAGTGCCGCCAGGTTACTGGAACAGAGGGTCAGCGTATCGCCGGGATGCAGGCGACAGCGATAGAACTCCGGCTCAACGAAGAGGCTCGTTCCCAGCGCATTGGGCTTCAGAAAAGGAGTTGCACTTGTGTGCGCCGGTTTCCAGGAGGGATGGGTGGGCATGGCCCGCAGGTTATTCTCGGCCAGCACATACGCCTGAGCAGGCGCAACCTGTCCAATAAAGAGATCATCGTCCTTCACCACCGCGCAGGTCAGGCCCACATACGCCCGGCGGCTACTGTCGGTATTAAAATTCTGCTGGTAGAGCGCCTTGTTTGCCGTGCGAATCGCCGCACGCAGACTGGCCGTAACGCTCAGCGAGGTATCGTCATAAAAGGCTTTGCGCGCAGTGCGGGCCACAAACTGGCAGGCTTCGCGGCCTTTGGCAACGCTCTCAGCAGTTTCGGTGACAATATAGAGGTAGCCCTTCCGGGCTTCGGGTGCCAGCAGCGTACCTGGCTCGGCAACCAGGATCAACTCGCTCATTGATTGGCGGATACCGCCGACCAGGCCGAACTGGCTGGTACGCGTTTCTTTCCCTGACATAGTTTTTCTTATTCCCGGGTTATGCCAATGCTGCCCTCACGCCACATCCGCGTTGTGCTGCGGCAGGCGTTTAGGGATTATAGCAGCAGCATGCCGCATTGACAAGGGATCATCCACGCCTGTAATCCCATTGTCAGCCGGAAGCGCCGCCGACGGGGACGCCTGCACTCCAACCGCGCATTAGCGTACGTCCTGTGTTATAATAACTTTCTAGAATCGTTATTACTTCAGAGTGATACGCAAGGAGTTGAAGATGGCTGATGGAACACCTGCCAGAGCCGCGAGTCTACGCCGCCGCCATACGGAGGACGGCCCCACCGAAAAAGAGCGCGAATACCTGGAAGTCATCTACTACCTTGCTTCCCGTAACGAGCCGGTCATTGCGGCCCGGTTGGCCCGCTGGATGGGGGTGCAACCGCCGACGGTGGCCCATGTCTTAAAACATCAACTCGAGAAGAAAGGGTATATCACCCGCAATGGTCGTGGCGAAATTACGCTTACGCCCGGCGGGTTTACCCTGGCCGAAGCGGTGGTCCGGCGGCATCGCATCCTGGAGCGCTTCCTGGTGGACGTGATGGGCATCCCCTGGCATCTTATCCACGAGGAGGCCGTCCGGCTGGAACATGCGCTCTCGCCAACGCTGGAGGCGCGGATCGAGGCGCTGGTGGGCCGCGCGACAACCTGCCCTCACGGGAATCCCATCCCCGGTATGGGTGATATCTATCCGGGCGATGTCCGGCTGGATGCGGCGCAGGCCGGGGCCGTCTTCACGCTCCGGCGGATCATCGAAGAGGCTGAAGAGGACTCCGCGCTGATGCGTTACCTGCAAACCAATGGGCTGGTTCCCGGAGCCCGGTTTATCGTCACCGATGCCTCCTCGGCCTATGGCGTTACGCTCCAGACTGAGGAGCAGAGCATCACCCTCTCGCCGGAAATTGCCGAGGTGCTCTGGGGCGAGGTTGGCGCGGGCGCGTAGCCACTGCTCCACCCATGCAATCCGATACGTTCAGGTTGACCGGCCCGATTGCCGTGCTTCGACAGAGCCACCGCTTCCCCGCTGATCACCTTTGAACATTACATCCGGATATCATTACCACGATAGCCGGCAGCCGTAGGGTGCATTCGCTGCACCGTTCTGCTGCCGCACGCCAGACCCGGACTATCTTTTGCACCATTCATCACCGGACGCAATACTGTGACCCTTTCGGATACTCTACACCGCTAACCGGACAGGAGTTACGCGGTTGCTCACCCAAAAGGAAATGTCGCCTCCGGCAGGGCGGAAGATCCTATTTGTTTTCACAACCATGTTGCACGCAGTGCAACATGGTTGTGAAAACGATCCATAACGTACCCTGCTGCCGCAGGCGAAGACGGCCGTTGTGGGTGTACATGTCCGATTTGTACGCCCACCGCGTAACTCGCGTAACTCGTGTAACCGGACAACCTGACAACTCGCTCATAGGCAGATGAAAATTGATATGCTATACTGGGGCTGTTTTACGTTCACATGAGCAGATACTACGCATCATAGTGCGCTATGCCGGGCAGAGCGTATACATAGCTGCTGCTCGCACAATGAATTTTTACACAAGGACATACAGCGATGGCACGTCTATCTGTAGTCATTGGAAGTGAACAGCATACCTTCCCCCTCACTTCGGAGGGATTAAAAATAGGACGTTTACCGGAAAATGATGTGGTGCTCAACCATGCCATTGTCTCCCGCCGCCACGCACATATCGAAATGCGGGGGCACCAGGCCTGGATCACCGATCTCAACAGCCGCAATGGCGTCTTTGTCAACCGGCTGAAGGTCAAAGAGGAACAGCTCTCCGATGGCGATGTGGTCACCATCGGGCCATTTACGCTCCGCTTTGAAGATCGCGCCGCGCAGAGTGTGGTTCTGGACGACAGCCGCTACTTCCCGCTGACCTCGGACGGGCGCGCGGTGCAATCCGACGAACTTCCGCCCGTTACCCTGGATTTGCAGCAGTTTTACGCCATTGGGATGCGGCTCAACCAGGTTGTGGATTTCCACGAACTGCTGGAACTGGTTATGAAAGAGTTGCTGCAACTCGTACCCGCCCAGCGCGGCTTTCTGCTCCTGCGCAAGAACGAAGAACTGGTGCCTATGATGGTCCACCCGGCAGACCAGTCCGAGGTTGCCATCAGCGGAACGATTGTGCGTACCGCGCTCCAGGGGGGCGAGGCGGTGCTGACGCGTGATGCGCGCCTGGATTTTGCCGGATCGGAGAGCGTTGTCAATGCCAATATCCGCTCGGCGATCTGCGTGCCGCTGCTGCTGCAGGGCAGTTCCATCGGCGTGATCCTGCTGGACTCGCCCGGCCGTGATCAGTTTTCGGAACAGGACCGTGATCTGGTTGCCACGGTTGCCAGCCAGGCCGCCGTCGCCATTGAGCGGGCGCGCCTGACCGAGGAGTTGCGGCAGCAGGCCCAGGTGCGGCAAAACCTGGAGCGCTTCCTCTCGCCCAATGTGGCCCAGGCGCTTTCCCGGTATGTGTTGCAGTATGGCAAGCTCTGGGAAGCCGAGGAGCAACCCGTCAGCGTGCTCTTCGCCGATGTGAAGGGCTTTACCTCGCTCTCCGAACGCCTGGCTCCGCATGAAGTGCAGGATCTGCTGAACGAGTATCTGCACGAGATGACCGATGTGATCTTCAAATATCATGGTACGGTAGACAAATACATCGGAGATGGTATCATGGCGATATTTGGGGCACCGCGTCTACCCGATGAACCCCAGAATGAGCAACACGCCCGGCAGGCCGTTACGGCTGCGCTGGAGATGCAGGTTGCCCAGAAGCGACTGGTCAGCCGGCTTGACCCGGACAAGAGCTTTAGCATCCGTATCGGGGTCAATACGGGCCTGGCATACACGGGCTTTTTTGGAACACGCCACCGTCTGGAGTATACCGCCATTGGTGACACGGTGAACACCGCCTCACGCCTCGAATCGGCGGCCGAGCCAGGGAGTGTGTTTATTAGCGAGTATACCCGGCAAGCAATCGATGACTCCTTCACCGTTCAGGAGATGGGTGAACTCCAACTCAAGGGAAAGGAACATCGTGTTCGTGCATATAAAGTGTTAGGTAAGCGTACGTCATGACAACTGTTGTTGGTATTCGATTTAAGGATAGTGGGAAAACCTACTACTTCGATCCCCGCGACCTGGAGTTGACCCAGGGCGACATGGTCATTGTTGAAACGGTGCGCGGCCCGGAAATTGCCCGGGTCGTGCATGAGCGCTGCGAAGTCCCGGAGAGTGAAATCGTCGGCGAGTTGAAGCCGGTAGTTCGTATGGCCGAGCCATCCGACTTTGACCGGATGCAGTTGCTGCAAGCGCGCCACGAAGAAGTTCTCGCCCGCTGTGCTGAGAAGGTGCGCGATCATAACCTGCCCATGAATCTGGTCAAGGCCGAGTATAGCTTCGATGGCTCGCGTCTCACCTTCTACTTTACTGCGGAGAAGCGGGTTGATTTTCGCATGCTGGTGCGGGATCTGGCCCGCACCTTCAAGAGCCGCATCGAACTGCGCCAGATCGGGCCACGCGATGAGGCCAAACTGCTGGGCGGAATCGGCCCCTGTGGTCGGCTGCTCTGCTGTGCCACATTTCTGCCCGACTATGCCCGCGTCAGCATTAAAATGGCGAAAGACCAGGATCTGCCGCTCAACCCGGCCAAAATTAGCGGGGTGTGTGGCCGACTGCTCTGCTGCCTCTCGTACGAGCATGAGCAGTATGTTGAAATGCGTGCCGAACTGCCCCGCAAGGGTGCATGGGTTAAGACGCCCGATGGCCCTGGCGAAGTTATCGCACTCAATGTGTTGAAACAGACGGTGACGGTGCAACTGGCAAAGAGCGGGATGCCCGATACCTACACCCGGGACCAGATCCACGAGGCGACCCGGCATGTGCATACGGTCGCGCGCAGCCGTGCGGAAGAGGGCATTACCCCGCATGCGCGCCGCGATACTCATCCGGTAAACGACGATGCGCTGGATGTAGACGCTGATGCGCTGGATATGGATCTGCTTGACGACGAGATCGATAACAAGGCGGTCCTGGATGCGCTGGCATGGCTGGAGGAGGGTGCCGCAACATTCGAGGAGTATGGACATGCCGCCGGCAAAGATGCCGGGTCCAGGTCATCCCGCCGGTCGGGACAGTCAACTGCTGATGATGAGCCAACGGATGCTGCCCGCAACCGCTCACGCCCAAACGCAACATCGCGGTCAGAACAGTCCGGTTCCGGCCGTGCGTCGGATAACCGTCCGCGCAAACGCTCTGCGCGCTCCGCTTCGCGGCGACGGAATGAGAAGCGGACCGATGACGAGTCGCCGAAGTCGGCAACCGGCGAGCATTCGCAGAACACACCCAGAGCAGGCGGGCGCACTGAGCATACCGGCGGGAAATCCTCCTCTCCCAGGTCAGGCTCATCTGAACGGCAGGACACATCTTCCGGCGCAAAGCAGTCATCACGGCGCCGTAAACGCCGGAGTCGCAGCAAGTCGAGTCAAGATCCATCCTGATACCGATGTGTTGTCATAGCCACAGAGAATACCGAGGACGCAGAGATGATAAACGGGAATGTGCTGCCGGTGCGCCCATTGCGCCCGTTCCCGTTCATTGCTGGTTTGATGGCAAATTGGTATGACCTATCCGATCTACCGCACCGGGAACGCGGCAGCAGACGGCATTGACCTGCTCCGGCGCTCCCGGTTTGTGCTTGCTGCTCCCCGTCTGGCTCTCTGTACCTTTGTGTTGTATACTGGGAAAGTCCACTTTAACTACGCGACTGCATAGCGAAAGAACGAACAAACAAAGAACAAAGAACAACCCTCATGTCCGTCGGCAATGGGCCGGGCGCATGTTGTTCTCTGTTTCGCTGTTCTTTGTGGGTATCTGTACCATGCCGGGAGCAGGAACTGCTCCGGTGTTGTTTGTTTGTCAAGGGAAAAGGAGCGTTTCGTCTATGGAGATCATACCCGTTGATGACCACATTACCGCAATTGATCATGAATTGCTGGAGCGACCAGGGGTTGGGGTCACGTATGTTGTGCGTGGCGAAGATATTGCGCTGATCGAAACCGGAACCGCGATGACCGTTCCGCGCACGCTGGCGGGGTTGGAGCAGCTTGGCATCCCGCGCGAGGCCGTCAGTCATATTCTCTGCACGCATATTCATATGGATCATGCGGGGGGGGCCGGGCATCTGGCCGCCGAACTGCCGCGCGCGACGGTCTACATCCACAGCATGACCATGCCCCACCTGGTTGATCCGTCGCGCCTGATGCAAAGCTCGCGCCGGGCTATTGGTGAGGCAGCCTGGCCGCTGCATGGCGAGATGCGGCCCATCCCCGAAGAGCGCTTGCGCCCGGCCGAGAGTCTGCGGCTCGACCTGGGGCGCGATGTGGTGCTGGAAGCCATCGTCACCCCCGGCCACTCACCGGATCATCTCTCCTACCGGGAGCGGCGTAGCGGTGGGCTCTTCATCGGTGATGCCGCCGGGTTAGACATGCCCCAATACAACCTCTTCTTTCCCTGCACGCCACCGCCAACCTACGACCTCGCCGCGCAGCGCAACACGATTGCCACGCTGCGGGAGCAGGATATCAGCCGCCTCTTCGTGACACACTGGGGTCCGCATGACGATGTTGAAGACAAACTCCGGCGCGCTCACGAGAAACTTGAGGAATTGGTTGAGATTGTTACGGCGGCAATGGAAGCCGGTGACGAGGATGTTGCGGCGATCAACGCTCGCTGGTTGCCCGAAGTGCGGATGGATTACCCGGGCGCGCTGATTGCCGAAAGCTGGGGCGAAATGAGTGTCGTCGGGTTAATGCGCTATGAGAAGAAACGCCGGGAGCGTGAGCAGAGTCAGGCGTGAGGCGGGTTCAGTACCATACATCCTTACCGGGTATGCGTGATGCACGCCGCGCAACGGCATGAATATGCTCGACATTATCATGGCCTGCGCGATCATCTTCTGCGCTGTACTGGGCAGTTACTGGGGGCTGATTCGTCAGGTGCTCGCCATCACCGGCCTGCTCGTGGGCATTGTCGTGGCCGGGAGCTATGGCCCGGTGGTGGCCGCCTGGCTCAGCTCCTTTACGTCCAGTGACGCGCTGGCGGGCGCATGGGGATTTATCCTGGTTTTGATCGGCTTTAGTGCGCTTGTCGGCCTGGTTGCCTCGCTCCTGCATCGCTACGTTGGCCTGTTATTTCTCGGATGGCTGGATCATCTGCTGGGGGGAATCCTGGGTCTGCTTCAGGCGCTGCTGGCCGGCGCGACCCTCCTGGCCGTACTGGTGGCCTACTCCCGGCCTACCTGGGAAACGGTGGTCGCCACATCATGGCTGGCCGAGCCGCTGCTGCGCCTGAGCATTCTGATCACCCCGCTGCTGCGCGACGAGTTGCGCCAGGCAGTCCAGGCCGCGCTCGCGGGGATGTGACCGGGTTGTGCAGCCGGCAAAATGCGTACATCATCCTTGAGAGGGTGTAAGAGACTGTCTGAAAAGATGATTCGCGTCGGTCACACGGCATGCTGGGTGCCCTGAGACACCGGACAGCGCCCCAGGAATCCCGGCTTCAGTCGGTGTG
>DAOTVB010000200.1:0-8801 GCA_034436755.1 Chloroflexaceae bacterium
CCGCACGCGGCGGAGTGGCACGACCCGCCGGATCATCAGTCTGATCCAGCAGGGGATGCAGAAACTGCGCTGGTTGCTGGCGCGCGGACGCATCTGGGTCCGGCTCTGGTTGCGTCCGGAGCCGTGGCCCAAAACCCCTGACAATTGGGCGATCCATATCCATAGCCCGTCCTAATCCGAAATAAAGCGTCTTATCCCCCCCCTTTCAGCCCCCGCAGGCCACGTCCCTGCGGCAGCGGCTGCACCTCACCGGCGGTATCCAGGGCGGCATCCAGATCAATTGGTTGCGCCATGATCAAGCTCCTCCGCCAGCGCCGTATAGGCCTGCGCACCGGCACTGGCTGCATCATATTCCATCACCGGCTTCCCCAGCATGGTGGCCTCGGCCAGCCGGACATTGTTCGGGATCACGGTCTGGTAGACCCGGTCGCCAAACAGGGTGCGGATACGGGTCTCAATCGCGGTATCCAGGCGCTTGCGGCTGTCTACCATGGTGCAGAGCACGGCCCCCAAGCGTCAGGGTCGGGTTGATCTCCTCCTGAAGCAATGCGATCGTCTGCTGCAACTGGGCAATGTCCTGGTAGGCCAGAAACTCGACCTGGAGTGGGATAAGCACCTCGGTTGCCGCCGCCAGCGCATTGAGCGTAAACAGGCCCAGGCTTGGCGGTGGGTCAATCAGGATGTAGTCATACTCCGCCCGCACCGGGGCCAGCGCGCGCCGGAGCAGGGTTTCACGTCCCACGCGGCTGGCGAGTTCAATCTCGGCCGCGGCCATATCCAGTTGCGCGGGTACCAGGTCCAGCCGCTCCCGCATGGACTGGATGGCCGGGCCAACCCCCGCTTTCGGGGTGAGGAGTACCTGGTAGGCGGTATACTCCTGCGCGTAGGGCTTCAGCCCGAAGCACATCGTCAGGTTGGACTGTGGAGCGAGGTCAATCAGCAGCACACGCCGGCCGCGCTGTGCCAGGGCCGCCCCCAGATTACACGCGGTGGTGGTTTTGCCAACCCCGCCCTTCTGATTGGTCAACGCAAGGATACGTGTCATCAGGTGGGGTCCTCGCCCCATTCCCCGGCCGCCGCAGCGCTGCTGACGCTCAGCAGCACCTCTTGCCGGGCCTGCGCCATCCGCAACTGCTCCTTGGTAAAATATCCCGGGCGTTTCCCCGCCGTATAGATGTGGTCTTCGGCGGCACAGATCGGACAGCGCCAGGCAAGCATCTGTCCCTCCGTCAGCGCATGCCCGCGCGGACATGTCGCCTCAGGCAGGCCGGCCTGCCTCCTGCTCCCATCATATGCGGCCTCCGGGAGGCCTCCGGGAGGGCAGGCCTCCGCCCCTGCCGCCGCCTCCGGGAGAGCAAACCAGTTCACGGTGGGCAGGGTCCGTTCGGCCAGGTCCAGCACGGGGCGGGTCGCCGTACAGAGATAGGCCGTCCCCTCCTCATCGGTGAGCAGGTAGGCATGATCTTTGCGCACCCGGATACAGAGCGCATTCTCGCGTAAATCACCGGCGCCCTCGGTGCCGGTCTGGCCAACCCGGTTGCTCTGGTTCATCGTGACCACGTGTGCCCCCAGTTCGCGGGCAATCGAGGTGGTGCGCTGCTTGAACGTGGCATAGGCTCCCCTGGTCACCGGATGGGTGGCAATGTCGCGCTCCTCGTCGATAAAGATCCAGAGTGCCGGCAGGTCTTCCCCGGCGAAGAGCCGCCGCCGGCGGTCATCAATCTCCCGTGCCAGCGCCTGCAACACCGCCGCGACTTCGCCATAGCCGTCACTGGTTGCGGTGGGGATGCCGATGGGTCGTACTCCCCAGATATCGCGGGCCTTGGTCGCAATCAGGGCGACGGTTCCGCCCCGCCGCTGGACATCCCACCAGAGCGCGCGCGCCAGCGTGGTTTTGCCACTATCCGTTGCGCCATACAGATTAAGATGGGCCGCGGTAAACAGGGCATCCCAGAACTGTGGAAATGCCAGCGGAACCGGTCCCTGCGCTGTCGTATCCCGCACCGGGGGTGCCGGTGCATCCGGAACCCCCGGTGTGGCACCGGTGGCCGGTGCCGGCGTTCGCCGGCGTTCCCGGACGCCGGCAGTCAGATGGAGCACCATGCCCAGCGCCAGCACCAGCGCGATCGTGTAGATCAGGATCTCGAATGCGGCAATGCCATCCCCGGCCAGCATGCGCGCAATTAACGTGATGAGGTAGTCCATAGTTGCCTCCATCCTACGAGAAGCAGGGCGCCGCCCGCAACCAGGAGCGCCTCCGGTCCCGTCGCAAATCCGAGCGCCAGCAGGGCGCGCCCGATGGTTCCGAGTTGCTGGGCCCACGGCTCCACCAGCAGTCCGACATAGGTGGACCACCAGTCGAATGCGGAGACCCCCAGCCAGATCGCCAGCATCAGCGCCGCAACCAGCCAGGTGATTTGCTGCGAGCGGGCCAGTTGGTAGGCACTGTAGGGATTAGCCCCCCACTGGAGACAACTGATCAGCACCACAAAGAGCCCCCAGCCGGCCATCCCCCGCGTCAGGGGCAGCAGATGCGGAGCGATCATCCAGGTGGACTCCGTGAATACCTGCTGCATCGCCAGGAGGGTATACTCACCATTGCGGCTCCAGCCAACCAGCGCGATGAGCCACCCGATGGCCGTTACGCCAACCAGTCCGGCAACCAGGCCCAGGGCCTGCGCCCGAAAGCGGCGCTGGCGTGGCAGTGGACGCGTCCGTACATGTGACATTCCGAGCCTCGCGTTCCTGCTTGTATCACGTCTGCCGGCCAGGCTGCGTGTGCCGCCGTCGCTGGTTCATGGGTGCTGCCGGGCGTATTATGTGCCTATCTTAGCATAGAATGCCCTGATCGGGAATAGGGGAAACGGTGCCGGAAATGGTTGCACCGGCTTGTGGTCGCTCCGGCTGTTTCACGTGAAACAGCCGGAGTGCGAAACACTCGGGGGCAGGTGCGCAGCAGGCGGCCAGGTTGCGCGTGCGTGGAGGTTTCTGACGCAGCGCTGGACAGGCCAGGGAACTGTGGAGATCGCTGATGCCCAGCAGCATACTGGACCACCCGGACATAT
Organism: Chloroflexaceae bacterium; assembly: GCA_034436755.1. GTDB lineage: Bacteria > Chloroflexota > Chloroflexia > Chloroflexales > Chloroflexaceae > CAKZQX01. Next base: position 3,066 of record DAOTVB010000200.1, read on the forward strand.
CCCGTTACAGCCAGTAGGGGTGACTATCCGCTATCAGGCTCGGGCGCGGGCATGCATGGGTTCATGGGCCTGCTGCCGGGTCCATGGTGGTGACGCGGGACAGAGCGGGAACCGGGTCCGTTGGCGGTGGGGATTGTTGAACCGGCTGCCGCGGTGGGAACGGTCTGCGGATCATCGGTCCGGGATAGTTCCTCTGCGGGTGGTTCGGCAAGGGTGCAGAGCGCCTGGCCCAGCGCAACCAGGTTGGCGCGGATGGTGGCATTCTCGCAGGCCTGGTCGCGCAGTGTGATCAGGATGGCGTGCAGGGCAGCAAGTGCCGGGTCGAGTTGATGGTCAGAATCGGCTGGGTGCATGGCATGCTCGCGTGATAGGTGACAGGCGTACGGCAGGAGACGTTCCGGATCATCTTCCTGTGTGGACGTTCTGATCGGCGGAGATGTTGCAGGTGCGACCCCCGATGATCGCGTCAGTTCACAGCCACATGCGATACCCTTCTGTACATAAAGCTATGCTGAAGCATTCTCTCCAGATCTGGATCTCACAGGTACAGTTTATCGCGTTGCATGTCGGGATGTCCGAATGCCCATGTCTGTTCCCTCTTTGATTCATTGGATTCGGAACACCGTGCTAGATCTCATAGAAATGCCTCGGTACTGCCAGAAGACAGGACTATTTTCTCACGTGGGGAATAAGGGTGAGAAAATAATGTTCTGCGCTATGGTATGCGGTGCAATGCCGGTTGCAGATACTGCCGGATACAGGCGCGTAAAATGTGCTGTTTCGGTACTTATATTCATGAGATGCCTTCGCAGGGGAATGGTTTCTACACCCTGCCGGACACGCTCGGTATGCGTTGCACAAGTAGCGCTCGTACTATTGACACGCAACGGAGAACAATTCCTATGCACACGACGAATGAGCCCATCCAGCCGACCGATACGTCTGCCGTACACACCACCGATATTCCCGTTCAGCCGTCTGACACGCCCGCTATCTCAGACCGTCAGGCTGGATTACGTATCAGCAGCCGCGTGGTTGCCATGACCGGGTTGATGCTCATCCTGCTCTTTTTCTCTCCCTTCGTTTCCTGTGGTGACGAAACCTTTAGCGGTGTTGAGGCATTTCAGCAGTCAGTGGAGATGCAAACGGAATCGGATATGCTCTCGGAAGGGTCATATGTTCCCGGGTTGTCTCTGATCCTGTTTCCGGTTGCCGGTCTTGTTGGCCTGCTGGTCGGCCTGGCAGCGCTGCCGCGCATTCAGCAACGTGCGTCGGTGCGTGGTTACGCCACCATGGCCCTGCTGGTTGCACTGGCAACCGGCTGGCCGATATTCGAGGCGGTGCGGGTGGTAACCCGCTCAGAGGGAGTCTGGGAAATGGAATGGGGGTTTTATGGCAGTGTTCTCGCAGCCGTTGGTATGCTGCTCGGTGCGCTGGGAATGTATAAGAAGCCGGATAAGCAGACGTAAAGTCGGCACGTTTCCGCCATTCCGGGCACGTCCCTGGATGCTTGCCCCACCTATGCCCGATACATATTCATGCCGTGATTCCTGAACCCGTTCATAGCATTCAAGCCATTCAACAGCGTAGATCTATATTGCACATCTGCACAGGAGATGGTTCCTATGTCTACCCCGCCTTCGTTCCACCAGGTGTTCACTCGTCTGGTTGTGCGACTACACTCCTTCCGCACGCCACACCTGGAGCGACGGTTGCATTATATCCGAGGCATGCATGCGCTCTTCACTTCGGACCGTTCAGGTTACGTACGACCGACACGCTGGGTACGGTTGCCATTTATGCTGCTAATACTGGCGCTGGTCGTGCCGCTCTTACCACCGGAGGTGCCGTATGCCCAGGAGCGCGGCACGTGGAATGTCGTCGCGGGTATGGAGTATCCGCGGGCAGAACATACTGCCACACTCCTGCCGGATGGAACGGTGCTGGTCATTGGGGGTGGAACGCAGGGTGGGGCTTTTGGTGGAGAAGTGTATGATCCCTCGATCAATGCCTGGCATGATAGTGAGAGTTTAGCTCCACGCCGGGGGAACACCCAGACTGCCACGTTGCTACCGGACGGTACCGTCCTGGTGGTCGGCCCCTCAGCCGATTTGATGATGATGGGGGCGAGTGTTGTAGAGCTATATAATCCTGCGGACGGGACGACACGCGTTATAAACAGCCCGAACGAAGACCGCACGGCACATACGGCGACGCTCCTGGCAGACGGCACCGTTCTGATTGCAGGTGGGGTCAGTAGTGTAACAAGTGCCGAGATTTTTGATCCCGCTACTGGTACCTGGAGTCTTACCGACAGGATGCGTCAGCCGCGCTGGGGACACACCGCCACGCTGTTGCCTGATGGCACGGTGCTGGTCGTTGGTGGAACCTATCAGGAGCCGAGTGCTGCAGCGGAAACCTACAATCCGGCAACTGGTACATGGACCGCAACCGGCAGCATGCAGCTTGCTCGGGTTGGCCACACAGCGACTCTATTGCCGGATGGGACGGTCCTCGTTGCCGGCGGCGCGGCGGACGCCACGCATGCGGAGATTTTCGATCCGGCGACAGGCATCTGGAAACTCACCGAGAGCATGCATGAGGTACACAGTGAACATAGCGCAACCCTCCTCGCTGACGGCACGGTGCTGGTTGCTGGTGGAACCGGTAGTGCGAGTAGTACAGATGCAGAACGCTATAGCCCGGCAACTGGTACATGGACGCCGATAACGAGCATGCACACGGAGCGCTGGGGGCACACCGCCACACTGCTGCCTGATGGTACGGTAGTAACGGTCGGTGGATTTTCTCTTGAAACCACGAATATTCCTGAAGCCACGCATACCGCTGAAATCTACACCCCTGCATCTGGCACTGCCGCGCCGGCTGCCCAACCCGACGACCGTGTCGCGGCGGTGTCTGCCGGGTGGGGGCACACCTGCGTGCTGATGACTAGCGGTGAGGTGCGCTGCTGGGGCGACAACCAGCATGGGCAGGCCAGTGTCCCCGCTGACCTCGATCCTGCCAGTCAGATCAGTGTCGGCTTTAATCATACCTGTGCTATAACCCGGTCTGGTAGTCTGCGCTGCTGGGGTGACAACAACTTTGGTCAGGCGGATGTACCGGGGGATCTTGGCTCCGTGAGCCAGGTTAGCGCCGGAACCGAGGTGACCTGTGTTGTGACGGATGCCGGAAATGTGCGCTGCTGGGGTATTCCGATCACCTACCAGCCGGATGTTCCCCCTGATCTTGGCCCGGTGCAGCAGATCGGCGCGAGTGTCGGTGTCACCGGGCATGGCGCAACCTGTGCCGTGACGGACGCCGGGAACGTGCGCTGCTGGGGCAATATTTTCAATCTGGAAGAGATGTTTCTTCCCGCTGATCTCGGCCAGGTCAGTCAGATCAGTGTCGGCGACGACCATGCCTGCACAGTCGATCAGGCCGGGAATGTGCGCTGCTGGGGTTCGGATGGGTCCGGTCAGACGACGGTACCGTCCGATCTCGATCCGGTCAGTCAGATCAGCGCCGGGTTTGACCACACCTGTGCCGTGACGCGGTCCGGCGCGCTGCGCTGCTGGGGCGATAATGAGTACGGGCAGATCAGTGTGCCGTCCAACCTCGGCTCTGTCAGTCAGGTTAGCGCCGGGGTCTGGTATACCTGTGCCGTGACCGCTGATGGCACGGTCTCCTGCTGGGGCAATGATGCCGAGGGACAACTCGGCGATGCCACGCCGCCGGTAGACGACCTCCCTGATGGCCTGGTCTATAGCGCCGGTGGGCAGCAGTATCAGGTTGATCTGAACAGCAACAGCAGCACGGCGATTGGCGCGGCTCCACCACAGGGCAGCATTCCGGGGCCGGGGGATACCTATCTCTGGGTGGAAGAGGGAGCGTCGGCGGGCAATCTGCGCCCCTTTCAAATCATCCAGGCCAGCCGTGATGGGCGCAACCGGCAGGTATTGCTCGATAGCGATACGTTTTTTCAGCAGTTTTCAGATTATGTTTCGATTAACCATCGCCTGGTTTTGAGTGCGGATAATGAACACCTGTTTTTCATCGGATGCCAGATGGGTATGGGTGAGGCAGCTCTGTGCAACTTTTTCCAGCTTGAACTGGCATCGCGTACCGTCAGCCTGGTGGAAGCATTGAGCAATGAGACCTACCCAACCTGGATCAACCCGGATGGACAACGCGCTATCTATGCCTGGGATCTGGCATGCACCGGATCACTTCAGGCGCGTGGCACAACCCAACAACTCTCTGGTACACCAGTGAGTGTCGCCTGGTTGCCGGACGATCGCTTTATCTACAGCCGGTATCTCTGTAACGGGATCTGGACACCCCCACACGAGCGGGTTGATCCCCAGTATGACATTGTTCTCGCCAATGCGAATGGTGATGATGACCAGGTGCTGGTGCCGGGCAAGGTAGCCGGCGATATGGCTCTTGCACCTGAGCAGCAGGCACTGGCTTTTATTACCAGCGATCCCGGCGAAATGCAGTCCGGTGAGGTTGCGCTCTGGGTGGTCAACCTGGATGGAAGTGGCCTGCGCAAGGTACTGGATCTGCCGGATGATGCGACGGATCTGCGCTGGGTTGACGATGATGTGGTGGCGGGGAGTGAAGATGGCAATACCTCCGAGAACGACGCCACTGCTTCTCCCCTTACCGCAGGTGAGATCGCCTATGTGCAGGATGGCAACATCTACCTGCTTGACCTTGCCAGTGGCAAAACAACCCCGCTGGTGGACGATGGCTCAGTTGGTCTGGTTGGTTCGTACCAGAATACCCGGCTCGCCTGGTCACCTGATGGACAGCGGCTCGCCTTCTCATCCAACCGTGCCGGGGATTATGATATCTACGTGCTGGATGTTGCCAGTGGTGAAGTTGAGCAGATTTCAACTGATCCGCTAGATGAATATCTGCCTGCCTTCTCGCCCGATGGCATACTTTTTTTCCTGCGTATTACCGATCCCTATGAAGGCGGTGGCCCCAATGCGCACGGTGAGAATCGCCTGATTATGCTGAACGAATCTGGAGAGGAAGAAGCCGTTACCACATTTCCCTGTGAGCCATTTAGCATCAGTGTTGGTTCCGACACCAAGATGGCAGTTACCTATGGATGCAACTTGATGCGTGGTAGTGTAGGTGTGTTTGATATCCGTACCCCCCCTGAGAATGAAACATACCCTGCTGATGGATTTAACCGTCGATGTGGTGGGCCGCGTGCATATTCTGCTGGTGATGGCAAATGGTCACATGACGGTTCTACCCTGGCCGTGATTGGTGCAGATTGCCCTGAAGGTGACACATCAGGCAACTGGCGCAATGCTATTTTCCTGATAAAACCGGATAATCCCGATGCAGCACCCGAACGTATCCTGGGCGACCAGGAATGGCTCACCGCGCTCGATTGGTCACCCGACGATGAGTGGCTCGTGTACGCACAGCAATTGTCATTTGATGAACCAGATGGCCTCTGGCTCGTCAGTGCCGAGGGCGGCGAACCCGTTCAGGTTTCACGCGATGGCCACAGCCCGGCGTGGCGGCCTGGTGTAACGGGGGAGGTAGAGTCCACACCAACTCCCGAAACCGATGCAGTATCAACCGATGCAGTATCCTATGTGCTATCGGGCCGCGTGACGGATACGGACGGTAATCCGGTTGAGGACATCCTCATCAGTGGGGATACCTGTGGCACGACTACCACCGCCGCAGACGGCACCTACATCCTGA
>DAOTVB010000201.1:0-252738 GCA_034436755.1 Chloroflexaceae bacterium
GTATCCTGTAATTCGTATGCTGTATACCGTATTTCATCGTCTGTTTCTTCTTTTTCGGACGACGGGCTTCAGACGACGGACTTCAGCATCACATCTGATCTTTGTATGCAATTATCTGGCGGCGCAACTCTTTCAATGCGCTGCTCAAGACCGACTGAATATGCTTGGCCGACCCGGTTTCCCGGCTACTCAACATCCGATCCGGTAGCGAGAGGCGTAGCAGGACTTCTACATCCTCGACACCTTCGGCATCGCTGACGATAACTCGTAGCATTGAATCTTCGGGAAGCTTCGCCATAATGGGACCGAGCTTCGCCGTCTCTTTGTCAACATAATCGCCAAAATCTTCAGGCAAACTAACATGGGTTACCTGATTCGAGAATTGATACTGCATAAATACTCCCTTCATTCAGCCGTTGGGACGGCGCACATACCATCCCAACGCTGTTACGCTTATTCGACCATAGGTGCGGCAACGGTTTCTTCGTGCAGCACCCGGGGTAATACCTCGTCCATATGACTGACAAACAGGATTTCCAGCTTCTCGCGTGTCTCGGCCGGGATCTCGCGCAGATCCAGTTCGTTATCCTTCGGCAGCAGCACCGTGCGAATACCCACCTGCTGCGCGGCCAGCACCTTCTCCTTTACGCCGCCAATCGGCATCACTTTGCCCCGCAGGGTAATCTCGCCGGTCATGGCAACATGCTTGTGGGTTGGCCGCCCGGTCAGCGCCGAAACCAGCGCGCTAACCATGGTAATTCCCGCCGATGGGCCTTCTTTCGGAACTGCGCCCGCCGGAACATGGATGTGAATATCGTGCTTCTGGAGGAAATCCTCCGGGATATCCAGCATCTTTGCGCGTGAGCGGGCATAGGTCAACGCAGCCTGGGCCGACTCGCGCATCACTTCGCCCAGTTGCCCCGTCAGGATAAGCTGGCCCCGGCCCGGCACCACGCTGGCCTCAATAAAGACGATATCGCCACCAACCGGCGTCCAGACTAATCCGGTGGCAATCCCGACCTCGTCCTCGTCTAGCAGGGTTTCTTTGCGGAAACGCGGCGGCTCCAGCAGTTCGTCCAGATCGGCGGCATCGACCTGGGGCGGGATGTCGCGTCCCTCGGCCAGGCGCGTTGCCATTTTACGAAAGATTGCGCCAACCTGCCGCTCTAGACTGCGCACCCCCGCCTCGCGCGTGTATTCCAGAATCAGCCGCCGCAACGCCGCATCGGTGATTTCCAATTCGCGGCCCGCCATGCCTTGCTCGTTCTGCTGGCGCGGCACGAGGTAACGCCGGGCGATAATCAACTTCTCCATCTCGGTATAGCCCGACAACTCCACTACCTCCATGCGGTCAAGCAGAGGACCGGGGATGGTGTCGGCCCGATTGGCGGTGCAGATAAAGAGCACATGGCTGAAGTCAAACGGCACATCCAGGTAGCGATCTACAAAGGCATTATTCTGCGCCGGGTCGAGCAACTCCAGCAGTGCTGAGGCCGGATCGCCCTGAAACCCCACGGTCAACTTGTCAACCTCGTCAATCATCATCACCGGGTTGTTAGTGCCCACACGGTTGATATTCTGAATGAAGCGTCCCGGTACTGCGCCGATGTAGGTGCGGCGGAAGCCGCGGATCTCGCTCTCATCACGCACACCACCCAGGGCAATGCGGGCAAACTCGCGGCCCAGCGCGCGTGCAATCGACTGCCCCAGGCTAGTCTTCCCTACCCCCGGCGGCCCGACAAAACAGAGAATCGGCCCGCGGACGCGCTCTTCGCCTTGCTCATGTTGCAATTTGCGTACCGCCAGATATTCGATAATGCGATCTTTGATCCGCTCCAGATTGTAATGGTCTTCGTCCAGGATGGTGCGTGCCTGCTGCAGATCAAAGTTGTCTGCGGTATTCTTACTCCAGGGCAGATCAATTAACCACTCCAGGTAAGTGCGCACCATGCCCGCCTCGGCTGCTCCCGGCGGCATGCGCTCCAGTCGGCCAAGTTCGCGCTCGGCTTCGCGGCGCGGTTCCTCCGGCAGGTCAGCCGCTTCCAGGCGGCGGCGCAATTCAGCCGCCTCGGCCGACTGCTCATCGGTTTCACCCAACTCACGCCGGATCGCCTCCAGTTGCTGGCGCAGAATGTACTCACGTTGCGTGCGGGACATAGCTTCCTGGGCCTTCTGCCCGATGGACATAATCTCCCGCTCGCGCTCCAGGTGGCCCCGAATCAATTGCAGCCGCGCCCCCAGATCGATGGCGTCGCGCACCTCCTGCTGCTGCTCCGGGCGCAGATTAATATTTGCAGCAATCAGATCGGCCAGCGTACCGGGATCAGGCGTGTTGGCCGCCGCAACCGCCAGTTCGTCGGGAAACTGCGCGCCGGCCTGTACAACCTCCTGGAACGTGGTCAACACATTGCGCGACAATGCCTCAACCTCCAGCGAAACCTCGGTCGGCTCCGGAATGATCGTCAGGCGTGCTGTGGGGTAAGGCTCGGTGCTGATCATCGCTTCGATCTGGACGCGCGCCTGCCCCTGGAGCAATACCTGTATATTGCCGTCGGGCATGCGCAGCATACGCATAATTTGTGCCGCAGCCCCGGTCCGCCCCAGATCGGCCGGGTCAAACATCTCGCTCGACTGACTGCGCCAGAAGACCGCCAGCATTTTTTCTTCGGCGAGGGCGGCATCATCAACCAGTTTAACCCAGGTCGGGTTGCCGATTGCCAGCGGCAGCAGCATGCTGGGAAAGAGCACTGCATTACTGATCGGCAGGATCGGCAGCACAGAGGGGATCGTCTCCGGGTTCTGTGTCTCGGTTGTTCCATTGACATCACTGGTCATTCCTGTCCTCCCTCCGACACATTAATCACCACCCGCTGGGGCGTACGACGGGCAAACGGGAGCACAACCTCCAGCAACCCATGCTGGTAGCGGGACTCGGCCTGCTCCGGGTCGATGACGACCCGCAGCGGAATCTCGACGCGGAAGGGGCAGGATGGAATTTCCATGCGTTCGATGCGCTGCAACCCTTGCGGCGGGGTCATCTGGCGCATGCCCGCGATGCGAACCAGGTTGGCCTCAACATCGATCTGCAACTCACGCGGGTTGACCCCGGCCAGTTCGGCCACAATGATCACGGCCTGCCCGGTTTCGTAGATATTGAGCGCGGGCTGCCAGGAACACTGCTCAAAGGTAACATAGGGATAGCGAATGGTAAACACATGCAAGCCCGACTTCTGTGAATCACTCACCGCACTTCTCCTTCTTTCACAAAGGTAGAACATGAAACATAATATGGGAAATTTGATGTGCGCTGTTCTGTTGCCTGGATGACTACAGGGTTGGAGAAAACCGACAAACAGAGGAACGCAGACCAGAGCACGCCCGGCGCAGCGCTATCGGATACCGTGTTTGTTCTTTGTTCTCGATTTGTCTATTCTTGCTTTAGTATAGCATGCTCAATGCCGGCGTTACAGCGCGTGGAATGCAAGAGAGCGGTCGTGCATTTGATACACCTTTGTGGTATTATTATGCATCATAGTGTGGACCGCGGTCCGATCACCCCGATCCCCTGACAGACGCCTCACAACCAGTGGGGCATTGTTCAAATGCTGAAACAATTGCATATCAGATTACATGAGTTACGTAGTACGACTTTCAGATCAGGTACGTACACTCAGGGAAGACATCTTCGCCCCTGCCGGAGGCGCTATCTGCTTCCGTGCAAGTGACCGCGTAAGTCGTGTCTGATTACATGATTCCGTTGTTGCTTATGAAGTTTGAACATGTAACCCGGATAACATCACCACGGTAGACAGCCGTAGGGTGCATTCTATGCACCGTTCTGCTGCGTATTTTCTATCCGGACTATTTTTCAGAATTCATCAGCATGTGGCAACAGGAGCATTTCTGCGTGTAATTCCTGCGCGGCGGCATACCTGCCGCTATCCAGAACCGGGCCATAGTGCGTGATAGCAGGGCTACTGCTGTCCAGAGCCACAAACAGAATTTCGCATACGAGGAGCAAAGTTCATGCAGAGCGAACATCATCTTCCACCCGTCGATCGTCCGTTTTCGCCCGAGCAACCGGACGAGCGCCCGAAGATTTCGGCACTCCACGCTACAACCATCTCGCTGCCTGATCGCATCCGGCGGGGTTTTCAGACTACCCGCGCACACTCCTTGCCGCTGTTGCAACGCTTTCTCGTGGTCTGCATCGGGGCGATTATTGCGGCACTCGGCTACAGCCTGTTTCAGTTGCCCTTTAACCTGGCGGGCGGTGGTCTGAGCGGCGTCGGCATCATCCTGAACCACTTCACCGGCTGGCCTGTGGGGACACTCTATTTTCTGCTGAATATTCCGCTGCTGATAATCGGCTTCTCCTCGCTGGGCCGTTGGAAATTCCTGATCTCAACGCTGCTGGCGGTCTGGGTGTTTGCGGTGGCGACCGATCTGTTTGTTCACTATCTGCCCATGCTGCTGGCGCCCTACCCGCTGACCAATGATATGCTGCTCAGTGCAATGTATGCCGGTCTGATCAGCGGTATCGGGACGGGGATTATTTACACTATGGGCGGCACGCTGGGAAGCACCGGCATTCTGGCGCGGATTATCCAGCAGAAGACCGGCTTTCCGCTGAGTCAGGCGTACCTCTACGCCGACGGCTCGATCATTCTGGTGTCAGGGATTGTCTTTGGGTGGGAGATTGCACTGCATGCGCTGCTGATGATGTTTCTCAACGGGTTGGCCTCGGATTTCACCCTCGAAGGCCCCAGCACGGTACGCACAATTACGATTGTGACGCAGCATCCCGCGCAACTCACGTGTGCCATCCTGGAAACAACGCACCTGGGGGTTAGTTCCTGGTCGATCAACGACGGCTATACCGGGCAGGATTATGCGATGATTATCTGCACGGTCCACCGTCCACATGTCCGCGAGGTCAAGCGCGTCGTCGCAACCACCGACCCGGAGGCGTTTGTGGTCATCGGCAACTCGCACCAGGCGCTGGGGCGCGGGTTTGCGCCGCTGCGGTAGCACATGGTTGGCAACTGCTCCACTATCCGGTATCATGGGCAGCATATCCAGCAGAATGAGACACGACGATGAAATGCAAGAAATTAACCCGGGTTATGTGACGCACTGGAATTCCGGCTTTAGGCGATGGATGCCTGCCGGGGCGGCGGCATACTGAAGGAAAAGCCCGATCCGGCTGAAGCCGGGACTCCGGTCCAGCGATGTCCAGATGAAAAATTCAACGTTCATTAGCGTGTCTGACCAGGGATGCGGAGGAGCAACCATGAGTCTGCCAACGTACCAGGATATTGAGTATCTGGCCTATCACGGGGTGCGCCTCGAGATCACCGGCGGTCGCACGACCTGGGAAGCGCTGCCGGGCGCGCTACACAATGGCGTCGTAGATGATATTCGGCAGAATCTTACCCGTCTTAACCCGCCGGATGCCGCCTGTGGCTGCTTTCACATCGCTGATACCTATATCGAGTTCGCACCGGCTCTGCTGCGGCAACCGGATATTGCGATCTTTTGTGAAAAACCGCCGCGCCCTGATGGAGCGCTGACGGGCATCATACCCGGCGCGGTGATAGAAGTTCTCAGCGCCGGGTATGAGCAGAAGGACCGTGACGCCGTTACGCTCTACCTGGGACACAATGTTCAGGATGTCATCCTGGTTGACCCACGGCAGGGTACTCTGGAGTGGCATACCTTTGATCAGCCACGTCGCCGGCTTGATCTCCCTACGACATGCACAGCCCGGATGGGCTGCGTGATCCAGGTTGACCGACCGTAATATCACGGTCGCCACGCCGGACGGGAGTCCCCGGCCAGGCTGTGGGTGATATTGACCTGCCCCGTACCATCGGCCTGCATCACATAGATCTCCGCGTTGGCGTCGCGGTTTGAACGGAAGGCGATATAGCGTCCATCCGGGGACCAGCTCGGCTCGCCGTCGAAGAGCGGATTGCTGGTCAACTGCGTCAGGCCAAAGCCATCAAACTCAACCACATAGATATCGCGGTTGCCACTGCGCGTTGACGGGAAAGCCATCCGCAGGCCGTCGCGCGTCCAGTTGGGACAACCGGCATCGTCGATGAAACGTACCGTCTCCGCGCCATCGGCCGTGGTGATAAAAATCGCCGTTGCGCCGGCCTGCTCCCGCAGAAAGCTCAATCGCGAGTCGGTGATCCATGCCGGGCAGCCATCGTACGCGGGCACATTCGTCAGGCGGCGCTGCTCGCTGCCATTGGCATTCATCAGATAAATTTCAAAACCGCCAAAGGGTGTATCCCGATCAGACTGGAATGCGATCTGCGTGCCATCGGGCGACCAGGCCGGGTAGATCTCGCGGAAGGTGTTGCTGGTCAACTGGCGCAGGTCGCTGCCGTCAGCATTCATCACAAAGATCTCCGGGTCACCATCCCGGTCGGAGACAAAGGCGAGTTGCCGGCCATCGGGCGACCAGGCCGGTTGGTCATCCCAGCTCGGGCTGTTCGTCAGGCGGGTCAGACCGGACCCATCGGCATTGATCAGGTAGATCTCGCCGCGCGAGTCATCCCGGTCAGAGGAGAAGGCAATCTGCCCGGTTGCGCCGGGCATGGCAGACAGTTCGCGCCCCAGATGGCCCGACAGCAGATCAAACGGCGGCGCATTCTCCGGATGCAGTTCCAGGCGGGCCCGCTCAAACCACTGCACTGTGCGCGTCTCACCGTCGCTGAGGCGTTCCGTCCGCGCTTCGCTCAAGGGCAACCCAAACAACGCCAGACTCTCGGCCAGACTGCTGCCGGGCAGTCCATCAAGTTCCAGACCGTTGCTCTGCCAGAATGCGAGAAACTCGCCGCAGACATTATGGCTGGTCTCCGGAAAGAAGCGGCAGTCAGTCAGCGGGCCGGTGGCCTGCGGAAAGTCGCGCCAGTTACGCCCCTGCTGCACCAGCAGATCGGCTCCAAGACGCCCCAGTTGCACATCATAGGGACGATCATTCTCCGGGTGCAGTTCCAGGCGCACCCGCTCAAACCACTGCACCTGGCGCGGTTGCCCCTCAATCATCGCCTCCTGCTGCGGCGCGATGGGGAAGCCAAACACACGCACGCCACCGTTCTGTTCCCAGAACTCACGAATACGCCCGGCGATACAGTGCCCGGTCTCCGGGAAGCAGACCTGACCGACCTGCGCCCGCAGTTCTGCCGGCGGGGTGACGGTGAAGATGAGTATCAGGAGCAGGCTCAGGCGCAGGAGCAACTGGAGCCGGCGGTGGGTTTTCGGAAGGGGGAACTGCATAAAAAGACTCCCTGATAGAGATTATGAACTGGATTATACTAGAGCTGTCCTTTGCGCTTCATGCCCAGACCATATAAATATAACTCAGCAACTGAATAGCGGGTAACATCGGTTTCTGGGAGGCGAGTATACTCTTGTAAAACACCTGTTTCGATCATCTCTTTAACTAAACCGTTCAGTTCTGAGTTTGTTTTGCCCCATAACTCACTTAACTGATCTACCGAGATAGGGGAACTCTGGTTCCGCAAGCGATTAAGATACTCGTCAAATTCAGGATATTCGTTGCGAACTTCATCGACGCGCTGTTCTGAAACAAACGGCAAGGCATCAGTTAACGCTTTTGGTCGTAATATTGCATTATATGTATTCCGGTCATGATAGGCTCGTTCAAGCTCAACCGCCCGCTGGAGCAGCAGGATCAGACTGCGGGGAAACAGGTTATTCTGACTATCCGTGATACGATTACGTATCCAGTTATGCGTATACGCCTTCTTTCCGCGTCCCATACGCTCACCCCAGAGGGGATACAGGCTACGCCGTAACTGACTCTCTTCAAGATTATTTAACCGAGATCGATCGATCCCAAACTGATCTTGCAGGAGACTTCTCATTGTACTTGAACTTAATAAAACCTGTCGCAAAACGAGCCGCCACAAATCGGCCGCATCCCAGCGCAACTGTATCTGTCGCGCTGCGAAATGGGCCTTATTTTCAAAATTGAGATCACTCCAGATATCTTCACGTAGCAAGATCTTTGGGATAATTCGCTGCAAGCCCGGTCCAGTTTCGATCCACCAGGCAAACAGCCCTTCGAGTACGCGGCGGCGGCGTGTGCGATCCTGTCCAAATACTATATCCAGTTCATCATAGATCAACCAGACTTTTTTATCATTTTGCCGTAACCAGTCCTCAACCGTTTTCAGTTCATCAACTGTCTGAGCACCCGCCTGAGGCGATTGCAAGCGTTTAACCAACCAGGCAACAATTTCTATTTGCCGGGGTGCCTGTGTGGTACTTAACTGAATCAAGTCTGGATCGAGATCAGGTAAAGGCTGCGAGTCACTCAAGTCAGAACAGATACGTAACAACGCATAGTTCATCCAGAACCGTTTCCAACCAGATGGACCAACTTGCTGCTCAAAATCCTCCAAAGCTGCACTGTTTAGCAAGGTATGCCGCAGTTCTGCCCGTCCATGGGCCGGAATGAAATGAACATTCGCCAGATCAACCGATGACTCAGCTAACACTTTTGCATCTGATGCGCGTTCGACAAACAACCGGAAGAGCAGACTCTTGCCGGTACCCTTTGCGCCACGAATAAGCCAGATACGATCATTCAAAAATCTGGTAAAGTCACCTGTCCGCTGAAAGATATCTGGAATATCTTTGTCCGCTAGATCCTGGGCAACTGCCGCTTGAAAGGTAAGTTCACCGAGAATAGCCTCACGCTTATCGGCTATCTGAGTATCGCGTTGAATTTCTGGCAGACTGGCATCAATAACATCGGCAATCGGACTGTAGGGCTCTGCGAGTTCGGGTGATACATTATTTATTAAGTCGGTCAGCGCGGCAATGCCTGGATTATAGTAGACTTGATAATATAACTCATTGATAGTAATAGCTGCTGGTGGATTCCAATGTTCAGCGATCCATTCTTCTGCCTGAGCCGTCCATTTCCGGCGCAAATCCTCAATTGCCGGCACTGGTGTTAAAAGAAAGCGTAAATCAGGTTTACCACGATAGTTACGCTGTTTGCGTGCAGCCTCAACCACCCATTGCAGTCCGGCATAGCTTTGATCTGTCGGCGAAAAACAGATAATGGCCAGATCTGCCAGATCAAACAGCGCAACTGCCCCAATCTCAGTAAACCCGGTCCGTGCATCGATAAGAATAATGTCAGGATCTATCTGGGTTTTGATATCGTCCAAGAGTCGCCGAACTGGATTAACTGCTCGCTGGTAAAGTATATGTATGTCAAGATCGGCTAATCGATGAATATACCCCTCATCATACTCGCCTGCCGGAACAAGATAGAGTTCGCCACGGGTAGAGAGATTAACCCGGCGAATGCAATCATTAATGGCCGGAACTTGTTGATCAGGTGTCAAATAGCGTTGATGAATATAGTCTAGAACACCATAATCTTTCCCATTAATGCTGGTCGACTCAGGTGGAAACATAAATGATAGCCCGGGCGCTTCCAGGTCAAAATCGATCACAACCACCCGACGTTCGCGTGCAGCCAGCAACCCGCTAACGATGCCCAACGCCGTTGTACGTCCTACACCTCCTTTAAAAGAATAAAAGGTGACGACAAAGGGCCGCGCAGCAGCGTCTTCTTCCAATGGGGCGGTGTGATCAGGCTCCGGGGCCATCAAGATCTCTGACCAGAGTGGCAACTGCACCGGTTGTGATGATGGCGATTCCTCTGCCTCCTCAGGAATTAGCAATTCGTAGTCAGCAAAGGGATAACTTCCCAGGTTTAGATCTAATGCAGTCAATATATCATCTATCTGCTCTTCACGTTCTGCTAAAGACTGATCAGTAAAACCAGTTGTGACAATCCGCAGTTTAAGCCATCCCAGCGTTGTGCGCCTGACCTGTATCTCCACTTCCGGGTCTTTTGCCCGAAGATCATCATAAAGCTTTGCTCGAATTTGATCTGACAATGCAACTGTATTCATTAAGATGCTTCTCCTTGTCGCTCTAATATCAAGCGATGTAGCTTTTGTATGGCGTCAATAAAACGCTCACTGTCTTCTTTCTGTCCCTGTTCGCCGCCATAGCGGAGTTCATCTTTCTGCCATAAATCCGAAACCGTCTTCCACGCCGGTTTATAGGTATTCGTCCTGTCGTATGCAATAAATCGTTGTATTTCTGGCAGTTGATTTATTAGTTGTGTAAGATCATGCAAGGATGCTCCCGCTACTCCTCTTTTAAAAAGCCTGGTTTCCTTAAAATTGTTTGTATGTTCGTTATAGCAAATCAATGCTTTCAGAGAACATTCTATGGCATAGCCACCTATATAAATGGCTCCGGCCCAGCGCTGGGCCGTATGGAGCTTTTCTGCGTCTTCACGCCGCCGGCGCGATGCTTTCAATTGGACGCGACGGTCATATGTGTCAGGCCGCTTTGTCACTGCAATATCCTCACCTTCAGTGGTTGCAGTTTGTATTATATGGATTTAAGATCCAGCTATCAGTCGTAAACGTATTGTAGCATATTGTGCTGCCGCAGTTCTTATGTCTCCGCTCCACAACACCCAACTTCCGCCTGTTCTCCTGCTTCAGTCAAGCAATACTTCCATCAGACGACCTACCGTATCCCCTCAGGTGGCTTCTACCTTCTGACGGGTGTAATAATGCGGGCATAATGCTATCTTTAATCACAAATGAAACCGGGGAAATAGTTGAAGAGTTTTTACGCCACAAGAGCCCGATACAGATTCTCCTGCGGTTTGCCCGAGAAGATCTGGACCTGCACGGACAGTCCATCAGCGCAGGTCAGCGCATCATCCCGATGATCGGCGCTGCCAACCGCGACCCGGCGCAGTTCCCAGACCCGGATCGGCTGGACCTGAGACGCCCCCCAATCCCCACCTCAGATTGGGACATGGCATTCACTTCTGCCTGAGGGCAGGGCTGGCAAAGCTGAAAGCCCGGATTGCCTTTGCAACCTTGCTCCAGCGTTGCCCGGATCTGACCCTGACAACGGATACACCTGCCTGGCGTGAGGCATTGACGGTGCGGGGCCTGGCAAGCCTGCCAGTCACATTCGCTGCCGGCGAAACACGTGTCGGGAACTAGTGGCGGGTATGTCGGTGCAGTCGGTGGCGGCAGATGATGCAGCAGGATGCCCATTTCATCAGTAGGCGCGTAGCAGATTATGATGCGGTAGCTCTTGCTACTCAGCGCAGGTTGACGCATAACATAATACTACAACGGGTTTTCTTTTCACCGCAGAGACGCAGATGGCGCAGAGATGATAAACACGGATGGAGTGATTAGCTTGCTCTACGGCTTTGGCTTGTGTGAGAAAAGTGAATGCTCGTTGTAGTATATAGTGACGGATTGCGCCAGATCAGGTTCCGCGTAATGTGCTGTATATCGCCGTAATAGTATAATAGACAGTGTAACGGAGTCCGTATGGGTCACAGGACTTACACGGTCTCCCCCTGAAAGGGGATTTCGCCTCCGACAGGGCGGAAGAGGACAACCCTACACCATCCCCGCCACCACTGCTGCCCCCACCCACCCGACGATCAGCAGCAGCCCGAACTGCAGATGCAACTGTGCCGTCTGCTGGAGCACCGGCTGGAGTGCGCCCGGCTCCCGCGCGGCGGCCACGATGCGCATCAAGCGCAACGCCGGCGGCAGCGTCGCAATGCTGATCAGTGTTAGCCAGGGCGCAATGCCCAGCAGCACCGTCACAATTAGCGAGAGGTAGGTGCCGCCGATCAGCAGGTAGTACTCGATATTTCCCCGCCCGCGCCCCAGCAGCGTCGCCAGCGTGTACTTTCCAACCTGGCGATCATGTTCCAGGTCGCGCAGGTTGTTTGCATGCAGGATGGCCGCCACCAGGCAGCCCACCGGCAGCGCGGCCGGCACCACCGACAGGGGAACCGCCTGCGCCTGCACATAGTAGGAGCCGATCACAATCACCGGTCCCATAAAGATGAAAACGGCCAGCTCCCCCAGGGCGTTGTAGGCCAGCGCAAACGGCCCGGCAGTGTAGAAAAACCCCACCAGCATGCCGAGCAGTCCCAGCCAGAGAATAAACATCCCCGCGACACTGACCAGGTACAACCCGATAGCCGCGCCCAGTCCGAAGGCCACCAACCCGCCGCGCAGGATCTGCCGGGGTGTCAACTCGCCGCGCAGCAGTGCCGCGTTTGTGCCCGGTGCGTCGGGCCGGTCGGCTCCCCGCCGGTAGTCGTAGTAGTCGTTAACCAGGTTTGTACCCGCCTGGATTGCGCTTGCGCCCAGCAGGGTCAGGGCCAGCAGACCCAGGTTGAGGTTGCTATCGTAGGCGGCAATACTGCCCCCCAGCACTACCGGGATCACCGCTGCCGTGTAGCTCCAGGGACGCACGGCCCGCCACCAGAGCAGCAGTCGGCGGTGGATTGATCTCCCCGGCGGGCGCGCACCGGTGCGCTGCCAGGGCACCAGCAGCCGTTCCAACTCGTCCAGCAGGACCGAGATTAGCCAGCCCACCAGTGCCACCGCCACAAGCCCGGCAATCATCCGGTCGATGGCGTACAACTCGTAGGAGCGCCAGATCAGCCGGCCGATGCCGCTGTCCGCGCCGACAAACTCCACACCAACAATCAATGTCAGCGCAAAGCCCATCCCGAGCTTGATGCTGGTCATAATCCCCGGCAGACTCGCGGGGAGCGCGACGGTCCAGAAGAGATTCCACGGCTTTGCGCCAAAGCTGCGAGCCACCTCAAAGTGGCGCGCCTCCACCTGCAGCACACTGGCGGCCACGTTCAGCACAATCAGGAAGAAGATACTGATGGCGATGGTGACAATCTTGCTGCTCTCGCCCAGGCCCAGCACGACAATGATCAGCGGCAGCAGCGCAATTTTGGGCACCGGGTAGATCGCGGCGGCGATGGGTTGGAACAGCGCCCGAAACGGCGGGCTGATGCCCATCAGCAGGCCTACCACGATAGCGGGAACGCCTCCCAGCAGAAAGCCCAGGCCAATCCGCATCAGGCTGACGCCCACCTCCTGCGCCAGTTGCCCATTTGCCAGCAGTTCGCCCATAGTCACGAACACGGCGGAAGGCGGCGGATAAAACACGCGGTTCAGCCAGCCGGCCTGCACCGCCAGTTCCCAGAGAGCCAGCAGCAGCAGCGGCGATATAAAAGATAGCCAGCGATTTTTATGCATAATCTGTTTCCATACTTAAAATGCTCGTCACCCGGTCAACTCCTCGGCCAGGCGTGCCCGCTCAACCTCATCGCGTAGCAGTTCCCAGATCTCGGCAAATAACTGACTAAAGCGCGGATCGCTGCGCAACGCAATGGCATCGCGGGGGCGCGCAAAGGGCACTGCTACCTCGTGCAGCAGACGACCCGGCCGCGCCGACATCAGGTAGATCCGATCCCCCAGCGTTAGCGCCTCCTCAATGCTGTGGGTCACAAACACCACCGTTTTGGCGTCACGTTCCCACTGGCGCAGCAGCACCTGTTGCAGGATCAGGCGGGTCTGGGCATCCAGCGCGCCGAAGGGCTCATCCATCAAGAGCACCTCCGGGTCGCAGGCGAAGGCGCGGGCCAGGCCCACCCGCTGCTGCATACCGCCGGACAACTGCGCCGGGTAGCTCTGCGCAAAGCGCTCCAGCCCGATCTCGGCGACCCAATGCCGGGCCATCTCTGCCCGCTCCTGCCGGGACACACCCTGGAGCCGCAGCCCGTAGGCTACATTCTCGGCGACGGTCATCCAGGGGAAGACGCCCGACCCCTGGAAGACCATCGCCTTGACCGGGCGGGCCGGGTTGTCATGCTGGATGTGGGCACTACCGCCGGTCGCCTGCTCCAGTCCGGCCAGCACCCGTAGCAGCGTGGTCTTCCCGCAACCGCTCGGCCCGACAATGCAGCCCAGTTCACCCCGCGTTACGGTGAGCGTCACCCCACCCAGTGCTTCGACCGGTTCGGCACGCTTCCGTCCGGGATAGGTGACGTGCAGGTTGTCAATACTAATCTTTGGAGTTTTCATTGTTCCCACGTTTCACGTTTCACGCCTCACGTCTCATTCCGCACTATCCAGTTCGGCGGCAACTTCGGTAGCAATCTCCGTATTGACAAACTGATTCACATCCAGCAGTTCATCATACTCGAGCGAGCCGCGCTCCATAAAGAATGCCTGCAGCGTCTCCAGATCATCAATCGGCACCTCGCCGTCGGGATCATACCCGGCAAGCGGGCTACGCATAACAACGGCGGCGGGCACCTGGGTGTACTCCTCAATGATCTGCGCAATCTCTTCATTCATATAGTCGCCCTGCAGATCGCGGCAGGCACGCAGATAAGCCCGCATAAAACCGCGTGCCGCTTCGGGGTTGGCCTCCAACCAGGGCGCATTTGTCAACACATAGGTCGCGGTAAAGCCGTTGATAAAATCCTCCGCCAGCACCTTTACCAGCCCCTGGTCTTCATTGATCGTCACCAGCGGCTCGGTAATGACGGCCGCATCCAGGGAGCCATTCGCCAGGGCTGCGGGCATGTCGGGGAAACGCATCGCGGTCAGTTCGACATCCTCGATCGAGAGCCCCTCCTGCGCCAGCGCCTGATCTACCCAGTATTCGATGGCCGCGCCGATGCCGTTGACGGCGACCCGCTTACCCGCCAGGTCTGCCGCACTCTGGATATCATCCCGGTCGGCTCCCGTCACCAGCGGAGTTGCCACGGGCGGACTCTCGCTGTGCATTGGGGCGATGATTGTAAAGTCCAGACCCTGTTCCAGGGCGTTAAACACCCCGGCATTGCCCCCGGCAAAAATCACCTCAAAGTTCCCGGCGGCCAGTTGGATCACCGCATCGTTGGTACTCTGAATCGTTGTTAGCTCAATCTCGATATTTTCCTCCGCAAAGTAGCCGCGTTCAATGCCGACATAGAGCGGCGCAAAGATGATAATCGGGATATAGCCCAGGCGAATCGTCTGAATTTCACTTTCGGCTGAAGGTGTCGCACTACAGGCAGTTAGCAGGGCCAGGATTAGAAGCAGCGCAACTGCATGTCGCAGGCGGCCTATGGATAATGCCATGATGTTTCTCTTTCTCTCGCTTACACAACTTACGCGGTGGAACCTATTTCGATCTGTTGATCGCTACGAAAGTCCGTTTCGCCGGCGGCAGCATGGTATGGTTCTCTCCTGTTCCACCCTACCGGAGGCCCAACGCTCTTCCGGGTCAACGACCGCATAACTCGTGTCACTTACAACGTTTTCTCGACAGTGTTGATACACAAAAGATAGTAAGAACAGGCAGACACCAAAGGGCGAACCAACCGACTACCCGCTGAAGATCCAGCCGGCGTGCGCTGTTCGCGGTTCCGCGGTGCTCATACCAATGTGCCAGCAAACCAGCAATCAACGGGAATGGGCACAACGGGCGTAGCGGCGGCACAATCCCGTGTATCATCTCTGCCTCCTCGGTGTGCTCTGTGGCTATGACAACAAATCGGTATCAGTTCTCTATCTGTCTACAGGTATTGTAGGCTAATTCATGAAATTGACAAACCTGGAAGAGAAGAACTGAGAACGAAAGAACCGAGAACAACTCTCCGATGTTACTACACCGGGGAAGGGTTGTTCTCGGTTCTCTGCTGGTAGTGTTTAGTCTCGACTCCAGAAGAACCGCCAGTAGATCTGTCGCCTGATGAATTTTGAAAATGTAATCCGGACATCGCCGCTCAGGAGTCCCGGCTTCAGCCGGACCAGGCTTGCCTGGCCGGCTGCCGCTGTCCCGGTAGGCATCCCACCGGCTAAAGCCGGGACTCCCGGTCATTTCATATCCGAACTATTTTTTCAAAGTTCATTAGGGAGCGGTGTTGTTACTTCATCACGCTCAGAATACTGGAGTAGTCATCCGTCCAGACATTTGTGGTCGGATCACCGTAGAGTCGCTGCCAGCGCGTATCGTCCGTGATCTGCTCCAGGATTGCCGCATTCCGCGTCATAACCACCCAGTTTGAGGTCCACTTGCCCCGTTCCGACTCCTCGGGGGTGACGGAGTCGCGCCGCAACCGGGCATGCAACTGCGCATCCTGGGCCAGGTTGCCCAACACCGGCGCAAGGTCAAAGTAGCGACTGGAAACATGAAACGCCAGAACACCTTCGGGTGCGAGTTTATCCAGGTAAAGCGCCAGGGCTTCCCGCGTCAGCAGATGGATCGGAACCGCATCCGAGCTATACGCATCCAGCACCAGCAGATCATACTGCTGGTCGGGCGCATTGACCAGCGAGAGCCGCGCATCACCCAGCACAATCTCGGCCTGGGGCGCACACTCCTGGAGATAGGTAAAGTAGCCGGTGTCGCGCGCAATATGTTCAACCGCCGGATCGATCTCGTAGAATGTCCAGGTTTGCCCTGGTTCGTTGTAGCAGGCCAGAGCGCCGACACCCAGCCCAACAACCGCTACGTGCATGCGCTCCTGCGCTTCGCTCAACTCCGTAAACACCTGGCCGATTGGCCCCGTGGGGTAGTAGTAACTCAGCGGCTCCTGGTGACGGGTCACGTCGCGGCTCTGGATGCCATGCACGGTGTTGCCATGCAGCAGCATATGGTACTGCTCCTCCCGGTCAAGCGTAACGCGGTGAATGCCAAAGAAGCTGCGCTCGGTGTAGAGCACCTGCCCCTCCGCGCTGGTGTAAAACCCACCGGCAAGCAGTAGCGCGCCAATTCCCAGCGCAAAGCGCACCGGCCGGCGCGAGAAACTAAAACCCAGCAGGACCGGTCCCCCGAACATCACCCCCAGACTGACCGGGCCGGAAACCCAGTCGGTAGACTGGAGACTCAGGATCAACCCGGCAACCAGGACCGCCAGCGCCAGCGGCAACCCGAAGTCTAACCGCACGCTGCGGGTCTGCAATCTGAGCGGTTCGGGCCGCCACTGCGCCAGGCAGACCAGCACCAGCATCAGGGGATATTCCACTACCGTCGTAAACAGCACTGGAGCCAGGAGCGCGTTAAACATCCCTCCCAGCGCCCCGCCCACCGATAACCAGAGATAAAACTCGGTCAGGTGTTGCGGGGAAGGACGATCCTGTGCCAGTTCGCCGTGACAGACCATTGCCGCAATAAAGAATGTGACCAGGTGCAGCGGAATCAACAGGCTCTGGGGACCGATCGGCTGCACAATAACAACAATAACCAGTGGCAGCAGAAAAATCGGCAGCGCGCGGACCATGATTGTGTGGGGCAACAGCGTGCGCCGGGCAAAGACCAGAATAAAGGTAAGCAGATAGATGATCAGCGGAATAATCCAGAGGAGCGGGATCGAGGCAAGATTGCTCGACAGGTAGGTTGTGACACTCAGCATCAGGCTTGAGGGAATAAACGCCAGGAAAACCCAGCGCACCCGCCGCCCCACGCCGAGCCGTTCAGATGCAGCGGCCGGTTGCGATCCATCCGCTACCTGCGCTTTGTTCGGCCCCTGCGCTGCTGATGAACGCCATAAGAACAGAGCGCATGCCAGCGTCAGAATGACCAGCAGCGCGTAACCCGCCGCCCAGGTCCAACTCTGCTCGGCCAGCAGAAGGTTCGGCTCCATCAGGAAGGGATAACTTAGCAGCGCCAGGACGCTACCGACGTTACTGGCCGCGTAGAGAAAGTAGGGATCGGCCGCCGAGGGATGCCCGGTATGCGAAAACCATTTCTGGATCAGGGGACTACTGGTGGTGACAACGAAATAGGGCAGGCCGACGGCGACCAGCAAGAGCGCTAGCAACCACGGAATGGGACTGGTGTCCGCGGGCGGCACCCAGCCGGCCGGGATGGCAATAGGCAACACCAGCAGAGGCAGCAAGATAATCACCGCGTGGAGCAGCGCCTGCCGCCGCACGCCCAGCCAGCGGGTGGTCACATGGGCATAGCCATATCCCAGCAACAGCACAACCTGGTAGAAGACCACGGCGGTATTCCAGACCGATGGCGAACCACCCAGCAGTGGCAGCACCATCCGCGCAAACAGTGGCTGCACCAGAAAGAGCAGGCTCGCACTGACAAAAATCGTAAGGGTATAGATTGCAAGCAAGAACGCACCTCCTTAACGTAATCGAAGCCTGTTTCATTCTACTACGCGTGAATTACGGAGGTGTGTAATGTGGAAGTTATCCGCCGGCAGGGGCAATCTGCTGCGCCAGGAAGTTGCGCACGTTCTGGGGCGAGTCACGTTCCAGCGCCTGTCGGGCTAGAACCTGCGCATCGGCCAGGCTAATCTGCCGAATGGTGGCCTTGGCCGCCGGGATTAACGCGGAACTCATGCTCAACTCGGTGATGCCCAGGCCCACCAGCAGCGCCTGCGCCAGCGGATCACCGGCCAGTTCACCACATACACCGGCCCACTTGCCGGCGTTGTGGGCAGCGCGGGCGGTCTGGGCAATCAGGCGTAGCACCGCCGGGTGAAAGGCATCATTCAGATAGTTAACGGCAGCGTTGGTACGGTCGGCAGCCAGGGTGTACTGCGTCAGGTCGTTGGTGCCGATACTCAGGAAATCGACCAGGGTCAGCGCCTGTTCCGCCAGGAGCGCAAGCGCGGGCGTTTCAACCATAATGCCAATATCCAGCCGATCCGCGATGGTCTGCCCTTCCTGCCGTAGCTCTGTCGCCACCTCGGCAACCAGTTGCCGCAGCGTACGAATCTCATCAATACTACTGACCATCGGGAACATGATTTTGATGTTGTGCCCGGAATCGATCCGCCAGATCGCGCGCAACTGGGTTCTGAGCAGTTCGGGGGCAATATTCAGCAGGCGGATGCCGCGCATGCCCAGCGCCGGATTCTGCTCAGTGGCGGTCTTGAGATAGCGCACCGGCTTATCGCTGCCAATGTCCAGCGTGCGGATAATCAATGGACGTTCCGCCAGGAGCGCGGCACAGGCGCGATACTGCGCCAGTTGCTCTTCCTCGTCCGGCGCGGTGGCCCGATCCACAAAGAGAAATTCGGTACGCAGCAGACCGACACCCTCGGCGCCCTCGACCAGCGCCTGGTTGACTTCGGCCAGGCAGCCCACGTTTGCCACAACCTCGATCCGCCGGTTATCCCGCGTGACTGTGATCTGCTGGGCCACGGCACGCTGCTGCTCACGCCGGGCCTGCTCAGACTGTGCGCGCTTCCGCGCCATGGCAACCAGCGTCTCCGAGGGATTCAGGATGACCTTCCCGGACTTGCCATCGACAATGACCGGGGTGCCGTCGGGCACCTCCAGGATCGCCGGGCCAACCCCGACAACGGCGGGCAAACCCATGCCGCGCGCCAGAATTGCCACATGCGCTGTCGGCCCACCGTCGGCGGTACAGAATGCCAGAACGCGGGTACGGTCCAGCATCGCCGCTTCCGAAGGCAGCAGTTCCTGGGCCAGCACAACGCAGGGCTGCTCCGGCAGTGCAAATACCTGTCCATCGGGATCAAACAGGAGCCGTAGCAGACGCTGTTTGAGATCCTGCAGATCGGCCACCCGGGCCTGAAAGACCGGATCATCACTCTGGTGCAGTGTGGCGCTATGCTGATCAAGCACCGCCGTTACAGCCGCCTCAAGATTAAACTTCTGCTCCGTACAGAACGCTGCAATGTCCGCCGCCAGGGTCGGATCATCCAGGAAGGCCAGATGCGCCGCAAAGATCGCCGCTTCGTCGCTGCCGGCAGTCTGGACAACCCGGTCATGCAGCGCGCACAACTCGTCACGGGCGCGCTCCCGCACCTGGCGAAAGCGCTCCAATTCAGCCTCGGGGTCGGCAACGGTGTGAAACTCGGCGGGCTCAATCCGCGTACGCAGGCAAAATGTCGGGCCAACGGCGATGCCCGGAGCCGCCCCGACGCCCCTGAGCGGCGGCATTTCCGCTGCTGCGGCGGGGGTTGGCGCTACGGGAGCAGTCGATACTGCCGGTTGAGGTGTAATGGGAACGGCGGCTTGCCCGGCAGTGGCTGACCGGGAGGGCATGCCGGCCTCCGGCCCCACAGCAAAATCGGACTCAACCAGATGCCGCAGAGCCGCCAGCGCCGAGGCCGCATCATCACCCTCGGCACTAATCAGAATACGCTGGCCCTGGGATACCCCCAACGCCGTTACCCCCAGCATGCTTTTGGCATCGACAGTTCGGCCGGCGGGCCGATCAAGATTTTTGACCTGCACGCTACTTGTGAAGCGCGCCGCTGTCTGCACAAACAGCGCCGCCGGGCGCGCATGGAGTCCGTGGGCTGCGGTTACGGTGATGGTTGTCTCGGGCATTGACAAACCCCTCCGGATCTTGCAAAGATGTGAGCATGCGCGTGTCTGGGGCCGCAGTTCGCTGCCGCGCTCCGCCTACCCTATTATTTTACTCGATTTTTACGAGTTCGCGCGCGCGTTCGGCGGCGGCGGCGGTCTGCGCCAGGGTTGCGCCATTGGCGGCTTCCACAGCGGCGAGAATGGCCCCCTCCACCAGCGGCGCATTGCTCATAATAAATGATACACCGCCGAGTTCCAGCGCCGTTTCGGCACTCATCACTGCGCTGCCCAGATCCATCAACACCAGAATACCCGCAGCCTGGTCGAGCCGCTCGAGCGCCTGGGCAATCAGGTCCGTGCTAGTGCCCAACGTCCCGTCGAGGGTGCCGCCGGCGGCCGCAATCGCAACCCGGCCCTGGGTCATCTGTTCGGCCAGTGCCTTGACGCCCTGGGCAATCTCAGCACTGTGCGAAACGATCAGCAGACTGACCATACTACCTCCGCGGTAGAGACGCGCTTCTGCGCGTCCGCACTCCGTCGTCCGAATACACGCAATGCGGGAGGGACGCGCTTCTGCGCGTCCGCACTCCGTGCGGAGCACGGCCTACACACCCGAAATTATACACCGTAGGCTGCTGCCAGAATCTCGATGGGATGTTGCGTGGGTACGCCCGTTCCATGCGTGATCTGCCAGCGGCAGGTTTCGCTATCACAGAGTGCCAGGTCGCTGTCCGAGCTACGCACAAAGTCGAAGAGCGGTGCGCCAACATCCATGGCAATCTGGTACTTCTCCATTTTGTAGCCATAGGTTCCGGCGATACCACAGCAGTCAGCCGTGCTCTCATTCAGGTACAGTCCTGGTACCAGTTCCAGGATATCCAGGGCCGGCCGCCCGATGCGGTGTGCGTGCAGTTGGCAGGGCGGATGGTAGGGCAGGGTGCGATCCACCGGCTTGAAGTTGGTATCCAGCTCGCCCCGCTCGTAGAGCAGCCGCAAGAACTCGAAGATATCGTAGGTGTTCTCGGCAATCAGGCGGACCTCCGGGCTGTGCATGCCCAGGATCTCGGGCGCTTCCTCCTTCAGCGTGAGCGTGCAACTGGTGCTGGTGCCCACGATGGGAATGCCCCGCTTCACATAGGGCAGCATCTTCTCGACATTCGACGCGTGGTAACGCTGGGCCGCCGGGAATGCGCCATTGGAGATCAGCGGCAGGCCACAGCAGTTCTGTTCCGGGAGCAGCACCTCATAACCGTTGCGCTCCAGCACGGCAATCGCCGCCTGGCCCACGCGTGGCTCGTAGTAGTTGGTCGCACAGCCATGGAAGTAGGCCACCTGCTTCGTCGCCTTCGGGCGCTGCTCGCCGTTCTGCGACTGACGCTTGAACCAGGAGCGGAAGCTGTAGGTCGAGTAGGTCGGCAGGGGCGCTGCCCGCGCGATACCCATGATCTGTTCCAGTGACCAGCGGAAGGCGGAGTTTTTAAAGGCAAAGTTTGCCAGCGGCGCATGCGGCCCGCAGCCCAACTGCCCCATCAGGCCGGAGCGGGCAATCAGCGCATTGCGCAGCGGCAATCCCCGGTCCTCGATAATTTTACCGCGCGCGCGGGCATTCAGTTCAGCGATGCGCACGCCGGTCGGGCAGACCTGGTTACACACCCGGCAACCCGAACAGTAATCCACCGACTCATCGGGTGAGGACTGCCGCTCGTGGCGGAAGCGCTGCGCCTGCGGGCCAACATACTTTGGCCCGGGGAAGCGGTCGGTCACGGCGCTGACAGGGCAGGCCGATGAGCAGATATTACACTTGATACAGTGGTCCAGTGAATACTCGAGCGAAAGCTCGATATGGTCATGGTGTGGAATATTTGTGGTCATAGTCCTGATTTTCGCTATGCTGTTACTTCATCCTTCATCTTCGATCCGTAGCAGTTGCCCGGCATGCCAGCCGGTTGCCAGCGCCAGACCGCTGTAGCAGCGCTCCGGAATCGGGTCGGAGCCGGTCAGAAGCGACCCGGCAACGACAACATTGTTGTAGACGCGGCGGTTCCTGGCATCCAGCGGACGCATGCCATCATCGGTGGCAATCCCCGCCCGGTAGATCGGATGGCCGTGCTCGGTGAGGAAGCGGGGCGCGAACCAGTCGGCGCGTGATTGCGGGGCGCGCAACGGCAACCCCAGCGCCGTCTCCCAGACGCGGCCGGTGTGGTCGGTACGAATGCCGCCCCCCGCGATACCGCCGGTTGCCAGCAGAAAATAGTTCGCGCGGTGCTCCTGCTCACGCGCGGCGGCCTCGCTGTAGACGGTTGTCAGTCGGCCATCCTCCCCGATACCGCGCAGCACTTCGGAGCCAACCTGCAGGCGGCCGCCGACATGGGCAATCGCGTTGCGGAAGATCTGAAAGAGGCGCATCCCTGGTATGGAGGGGGGCAGCGTCGGGATCTCGAAGATCTGCGCCCCGGTAATCCGCTCCAGGTCGCGCATGGCCCCCACCGGATCTTTGAGCCCCAGCACAGCCGGCAGACCAATGCGGGTAGCGCTGCCCCGTTCCTTACGCAACTGCTCGCCAATCTGCTCGCGGAAGCCGGGATCATCAAACAGAAATGCAAAGGTCCGCGGCGTAAACTCCAGGCTACGCTTGATCGGTGGCAGTGTCAGGTAGACGCCCCGCGCCGCAACACCCTGTGCCTGCAGGTTATCCGCGGCCAGCGGCGGATAGAAATCGCGCAACTCGTGGAAGCCCGCGATCAACATCTCGCCCTCCTGCTGGACATCGCCGGCCGCCATCGTTACCGGGAAGAATGCGGCCGGACGCAGCGCACCGATGGCAGTAGGCAGCAGCGTGTTACGTTCCAGACTGCCGACGTAGGGATAGTTGGCTGCCTCCACCAGCGCGCGGAAGCGGTCGATTGCGGCCTCCAGTCCGGCAACGCCTACGCACGCATAGGTGTGGTCCGGTTGCTGCGCCGGCAGACCCTGCAAGACTTCGCGCAGATTGTTGCCCGTAGTATCCCCCCAGACATCAATCGTGCCGCCGGTCCAGTGGGTAGCACCCTGGCCTTTGGACAGCAGCAGCGGCCGCCGCCCGGCCTCGGCCAGGGCCAGCGCGCCCATCAACCCGGCGAGTCCTGCGCCAATGACAATTGTATCGCGCATAGTTCTTATCTTTTCGTTGCAGGCGAGGCGCTACCACAGATCGGCTCACGCCCGCCTCTGGCTATTCACCCGTCGTCAACTCTTCGCGCACATGATACTCCGTGGCAATGGCGGGATGGTCCGTAACCAGTCCATCGCCCGGTTGCTGCCCCTTCTCCAGCGCCTGGGGCAAGAGATCTACCCCCAGGATATCCAGGTAGATCAACTGGTCAAGCCGCTGCTGGCGCAGTTGATCGCCCCATGTTACCGGGGTCAGTCCCTTCCAGCGCTCCTGCAGGAAATGGCGCAGCAACGCGCCCGACTGGGACAACCCATCACCGTTGTTGCCGGACCAGTTGGGCCCGCAGATTTCATCCCAGATCGCCACGGCACGGTAGGTGCAGAAGCCGCCCTGGCACGGTCCCATGCCCAGGCGTGTATCCCGCCGGATGTCATCAATGTTGGAGGCGTTGCCCTCGGTAATCGCCCTGACGACCATATCGCGCGACACCAGTTCGCATTCACAGACCAGCGCGCCGTAGTTGTGCTGCTCCTCGGTTTCGGCCAGGCGATGCCCCAGCCAGTAGAGCTGCCCGCCGGTTTCGGAGCCGGGCAGCACCGTCTCGCGGGTGCGGCAGGGTTGTGTGTTGCCCAGCTTCTTCGCCAGCGCATCCACGGCTTCTTCGGCCATCAGGCGGTAGGTGGTCCACTTCCCGCCAACAATCGAGATAAAGCCCGCAACGCCATCACGTTCGCGATGGTCAAGCAGTTTGTAGGTGCGGGTCAGTTCGCGGTTATCGGCTGTGTCCACATCCTGGTAGAGCGGGCGGACACCGGCCCAGGCGCGCAGGGCGCGGTAGTGGGCAAAGCCGGGCACCAGCTTTTCGCCCTCTTCCAGCATAAAGGCCACTTCTTCGGCATCAATCCCGAAAACATCCGGGTCGGGCACCGGCACATCGGTAGTGCCAATTACGGCCACGGTATGGATCGGCACCAGAATATCGCCATCGTCGGGCATCTTACAGCGGTTGATCACCGTGTTGACCATGCGGTGGTTCATCGCCACCATCGTGCCTTTGCCGGGAACAACCGAGACCTTGACATCGGCCATGCCGGCGATCTTGCCCGCCCATGCGCCGGCCGCATTCATCACATAGGCCGACTCGATGCGCTTCTGCTCGCCCGTACGCAGATCCTCGACCAGCGCGCCGATTACGCGGTTGCCTTCGCGCAGCAGATCAACCACCATGTGGTAGTTCAGCACCTGCGCGCCATACTGCTTTGCACCTTCGGCAACCACATGGGTTGCCAGGAAAGAGTCGGCCGAGCCGTCCTGTACTTCAAAGACGCGGCTGATTTTGGGGTTGAGCAGCGGCTCGCGGCGCAGTGCCTCCTCCACCGAGATCTCCTGCACCGGGACATGGGTGTTGTGGCAGGCCTGCACAAAGCGGTCGCCATAGTCCGGGTCATCCCAGGGCGTCACCACAAAGAAGCCGCTGGTATCCTCCAGGCAGTGGGGCATAATCTTACGCAGGATGGCGTTCTCCTCGGCGCACTCGGTAGCCGACTGCGGATCTTTCACCACGTAGCGCCCACCACTGTGCAGCAGACCATGATAACGGCCTGTCGTGCCGTGGGTCAGGTCGCCCTTCTCAACCAGAATGGCGCGAATGCCGCGCTGGGCCAGATCAAACAGGATGCCGGTGCCGGTTGAGCCACCGCCGACGACAAGCACTTCAGTTGATAACGTTTGCATAGTTCCCTATCGCTCGTTCTGTTGACGGCAGAAGACAGTTGCACTGACCGCCTTCTGCCATACGTTTTGTATCCGTGATTTCTATAACCGGCGGAGGATTGAGAATTAATCCTGATAGATACCAGACCTGCCAGGTCTTTATGAAGTTTGAATTTTTAATCCGGACATCGCCGAGTCGGAGTCCCGGCTTCAGCCGGATCAGGCTTTCCCGGCATTATGCTGCTGCCGAGGCAGGTATGCAACCGGCTAAAGCTGGGGCTCCCGGATGGCATATCCGGGTTATTTCTCACCGTTCATAAAGACCTGGCAGGTCTCTAGCCGCGCTCTTCTTCCAGCCAGTCGAAGGTGCGCGTGACGGCCTTCTTCCAGTAGCCATAGTTCCTATCACGCTCGGCCGGGTCCATATTGGGTTCCCAGGTCTTATCCATCTGCCAGTTCTTGCGCAGGTCTTCCTGGTTGCTCCAGAAGCCGGTTGCCAGACCGGCGGCATAGGCCGCCCCCAGCGCGGTCGTCTCGGAGACCTTCGGGCGGATCACCGGCACGCCCAGCACATCGCTCTGAAACTGCATCAGCGTCTCGTTAACCACCATCCCGCCATCAACCTTGAGCGACTCGGTCTTGATGCCGGAGTCCTTCTCCATCGCATCCGCAACCTCGCGCGTCTGCCAGGTGGTCGCCTCCAGCACGGCGCGGGCAATATGCCCCCGGTTGACATAGCGGGTCAGACCGGCAATCACCCCGCGCGCACTCGACTTCCAGTAGGGTGCAAACAGACCGGAAAAGGCCGGGACGAAGTAGACCCCGCCGTTATCGTCAACGGTCTTGGCCAGCGACTCAATTTCGGAACTGCTGGTAATCATGCCGAGGTTGTCGCGCAACCACTGCACCAGCGCGCCGGTAATTGCAATCGATCCCTCCAGGCAGAAGACTGTCGGCGCATCGCCCATCTTGTAGGCCACAGTTGTCACCAGACCACTCTTTGATGGGACAATCTCCGTCCCCGTATTCAGCAGGTAGAAGCTGCCGGTGCCGTAGGTGTTTTTAGCTTCGCCCACGCTGTAGCAGGTCTGCCCGACCAGCGCCGCCTGCTGATCGCCCAGGTCGCCCGCCACCGGGATACCCTCCAGCGCGCCTATGGCATGGCCGTAGACCTGGCTGCTGGGGCGGATCTCCGGCAGCATCCGGCGCGGAATGCCCATGATCTTGAGGATCTCGTCGTCCCAACTCTGCGTCTTGAGATCCATCAGCAGGGTGCGACTGGCGTTCGTCACATCGGTGACATGCACACCGCCATTGGTGCCGCCCGTCAGATGCCAGATGACAAACGTATCCATGTTGCCAAAGATAGCGTCACCCCGCTCGGCATCGGCGCGGACACCATCCACATTATCCAGGATCCACTTGATCTTCGGCCCGGAGAAGTAGGTAGCGATGGGCAGACCAGTCTTCTCCCGGAAGCGATCGATCCCACCCTCACGCTGCAACTCATTGCAGATACGGTCGGTGCGCGTATCCTGCCAGACAATCGCGTTGTAGTAGGCGCGTCCGGTCTTGCGGTTCCAGACAACGGCGGTTTCGCGCTGGTTCGTAATTCCAACGGCGGCAATATCTTTCAGATCAATATTGCCCTTGCGCAGCGCCTCGTGCGTCACCGTCCGCGTGCGCTCCCAGACCTCTTCCGGGCTATGCTCAACCCAGCCGGGCTTCGGGTAGATCTGCTCGTGCTCTTTCTGATCAAAACAGACAATCCCCCCGGCGTGGTTGAAGACCATACAGCGGGTGCTGGTGGTACCCTGATCAATCGCAACGGCATACTTAGCCATAAGAGACCTCCTCGTCTAAAACTAGAAAACCGAGAACAAAAACCGGAGCGGCGAGACCTGCTGCGGGCTCCCTGCTCACTATATCGTTGTTCTTATCCACGTTCGATCACGCGCAGCAGCGCCTGCGCCATCAGGTGCGCCGAGGTTGCACCGGGATCTTGATGCCCAACACTACGCTCACCCAGGTAGGAGGCGCGCCCCTTGGTTGCCGGCATATCAATTGTTGCCTGCATCCCGGCTGCGGTGGCGGCAACGGCTTTTTGCAGCGCGACAACAAACGGATCACCGGCAGCATACGCCTGCTTGAGCGTCTCCACACCGGGGGCGATAGCATCAATCATGGTCTTCTCACCCCGTTGCGCTTTGCCCCGCGCATGCAGTCCTTCCAGGGCAGCCTCAAGCGCGGTGATGATCGCCACTTCATCGAGTTCGGTACGATTGGTAACAACCGCACTTGCCCGGAGAAACGCGGTACCGTACAGCGGCCCACTGGCCCCGCCCACGGTCGAGACCAGGGTTGTGCCGACAGTTTTCAGAATGGTGCCGATATCTTTATCGGCCACCCCGGGCAACCGGGTCAGCACGGTACGAAAGCCCCGATCCAGGTTCGCGCCATGGTCAGCATCGCCGATGGCCGCATCAAGTTGGGTCAGGTAGTCGCGCTGGTCCCGCACCTGTGCCGCGACCTCCTCGATAAAGCGGATGACCTGTTCAGCCGTCATCTGCATCAGTACCCCCTTGTCTGATAGAGATGACAGGATGCAACTATACGATATCATCGGCATCCTGTCACCAGATCATCATAGCAGGTTTACCAGCGCAGGGCCGGCGTATGCACGGGTGCATCCCAGAGCCGCGTAAGTTCATCGTCCAGTTTGAGCAACGTGATTGAACATCCCGCCATCTCCAGCGAGGTGATATAACTCCCCACCAGGCTGCGGCTGATCGGTATCTGCCGTTCGGTCAACAGTCTGGCGAGTTCATCGTAGATAATATAGAGTTCGATC
This sequence comes from Chloroflexaceae bacterium, assembly GCA_034436755.1. Classification (GTDB taxonomy): domain Bacteria; phylum Chloroflexota; class Chloroflexia; order Chloroflexales; family Chloroflexaceae; genus CAKZQX01. The sequence goes on from DAOTVB010000201.1 coordinate 27,938, forward strand.
AGCGGCGTACCGCCCATCCCGTTGACAAAAGCCAGCACGCTATCGCCCGCCGCGAAGGGCAGATCCTCCAGGATGGAAATTGCCAGCATCCGGGTAATCTCGCCGGCATTCTTCAGCTTCATACGCCGGCGGCCCGGCTCGCCGTGAATGCCAATGCCGATCTCCATCTCATCCTCGGCCAGATCAAACGTAGGCTTACCGGCGGAGGGCACCGTGCAACTGGTCAGCGCCATCCCCATCGAGCGCCCCTGACCGTTGACCTTCGCGGCAATCCGCCGGCATTCGGCCAGGTTTGCACCCTCCTCGGCGGCGGCCCCGACGATCTTCTCCAGCAGCACCGTCACACCCACGCCCCGCCGCCCCGCCGTGTAGAGGCTGTCCTTGACGGCGACATCATCGTTGGTGATAACGCTGGCGACTTCGATCCCTTCGGCAGCGGCAAGTTCGGCGGCCATCTCGAAGTTCATGACATCGCCGGTATAGTTTTTCACAATGTGCAACACACCCGCACCACCATCAACCGCTCTGGTTGCCGCCAGCATCTGGTCGGGTACCGGGGAAGTAAAGATGGCTCCGGGACAGGCCGCATCCAGCATGCCTTTGCCGACAAAACCACCATGCAGCGGCTCGTGACCGCTGCCGCCACCGGAGATAACACCAACCTTGCCTTTGACCGGCGCATCGGCGCGGACGATATAGTCCGGATCATTGCAGACCGTGATCAGGTCGGCATGGGCGGTTGCCATACCGGCCAGCGCATCCTTAACCACCGTTTCCGGCGAGTTCATTAACTTCTTCACGTTGCTACCTCCTCATCGAGGAATATGTTGCCATTAAAACGGAATCGCAATCGCAAGGGCCACAATCGCGGCGATCGCGCCGCCGATAAACGGACCGACGACCGGAATCCAGGAATATTCCCAATCAGAGCTGCCCTTGCCCGGAATTGGTAGAATGGCATGCGCAATCCGTGGTCCAAGGTCACGCGCCGGGTTAATCGCATAGCCGGTGGTTCCACCCAGGCTCAGACCGATGCCCCAGACCAGCACCGCCACCAGGAATGGTCCCAGCGCGCTCACTGGAGACGGAACATTGCCGTCCAATCCAGGGGCAAAAATCGAAAAGACGACGAAGACCAGCACGAAGGTACCAATAATCTCACTAATCAGGTTTGATGTCGTATCACGGATAGCCGGGCCGGTGCTGAAAATCCCCAGCTTCGCGCCCGGATTATCGGTTTCTTTCCAGTGGGGCAGATAATGCAGATAGACCAGCACGGCCCCGACAAATGCGCCCAGGAACTGGGCAATCATACGAATAATGCCACCACCCAGATCAGCGGGGTTACGAATAATATTGGCAAGCGCTACGGCGGGATTAATCTCGCCGGGAGCGCCCAGCGCTGCGGCTACAAATACCCCGGCAAAAACGCCAAACCCCCAGCCGGTGGTAATAACAATCCAGCCTGAGTTCTGTGCTTTTGATTTGTTCAGCAACACACCGGCAACAACCCCGTCGCCGAGCAGAATAAGTATCATTGTGCCGAGAAACTCGCCGAGAAAATCCTCCATGGTTGTGATTCCTCCTGAGTCACACCAGCGGCGGGAACAGCCCCGTGCGCAATCATCCCTGATCCAAAGGCTTCGTCGCGTTTCGTTTTTGTCCTTCGTACGCTGTTCTTTTCCGATCTCACCTCCTCTTCTACACTATTTTTCAACGTTCATAAGCCGATAACCGCAGGGTATTTCCTAGATAGATAAATCCTTCTAAAATCCATTATTCTCCCTGGTTTCATGTTGCATGCGGCGAAGCGTCGTATCACAACAGGCCACGCGAACCGGCACACCATTCCGGGTGACAGCGACATGCTATCAGTTCAGATAGCAACATCCGCAACCCTTATCGCGGCACATCCTGACCGGCAGGCATTTGTAGAAAACCGATTATGCCCGGCACCTGGGCAGAGTTGCTGCACATGTGGGCCGGCACTGTAGCAAAATCAGAAATTATGTCGTTACAACCGAATTGTGAAAGTAGCAATCGAGGACCGCTCCTCGACATTGAGCAGTCGGCTATACATCCCTGCCAGAACCGGCGCACAACAATTCAGGGGTTATGGTCCACAACCCTGAACGTAGCAGCAGAGAACCGGATGCAAGGCTGTTCCTGCTGAGAATGATTTTTTGTGAAGACGGATACTTATATCAATCATAGCACGCTTCTACAGGGAGTCAAGTTCATCGCGCGCGTATTGACGGAGGATCAGGGTAGACGCAGCGGATTTTATGGACGGTTACAGGACGAAGGAGAACAGCCCTGCCTGGCGTCGATCCAGGCAGGGTTATGACAAATACATGTTCAGGTTGTGTGCGCCTGAATGGTACTATAGACCGTTCACCGTGTTGGCATGCAGCTCGTGCTGATTGTCCTCTGGCTCGCTTATCTGGCGGGCCTGCCGGCGGGCAAGCTCGCGCAGTTCAGCGAAGAGCTCGAGACCGAGCACCGCGCCGATCGGCACGCCATTCTGCGTCACAATGATTGGGCGATTGTCCGAGTTTTTCATGATTTCGGCCAGGTTAGCGGTTGCCTTGGTGACCGGAATCACGCCACCCTCCTCCAGGGAAACTTCACCTATGCTCGCTGAGTACTTACCAGGCATCTTGAATCTCTCTTTCTTCACTAAAGGTCTGGTATTACTGCCCGCTTTTGTCTGGGTTGTACATAAATTATACATCCAGATTGCAGTTCCGGGTTGGTCTGGTTGGGAAGCAGAAATTCTGCCGCCCCCCTTCACCGCATATTCTACGGGCATGTACATTGTATTCCATTTTTTCTAAAAGTGAAACGTACCTAAGTCCTATCTTTGGGGAAACCGAAAAATGCCGTTCCAGGGCGGCGGAACGCGGCTGATCATATGAACCGGAGCCGTAAACTAGCACGGCAAAAGGTCAAAAACCAGGCACAAAAATTATGCCTGTTTCTTTGTGCATCAGTTATAATTGTGGCTTAACGGTAACGCATTCTGCTGGTGGGTTCCTCAAAATGTGGAAAACAACCCGGGTCTAACCTCAGGAAAGAGGATCTGAACTGATGTTACGCACCTTGCAACGCACGGATCTGCCAGGTGGTCGGCAGGACAAAGCAACCGACTGACGAGATGGACCAGGGAGTACGCCGCTGCATCTCCCGACCAATCATATGTATTAATTGGCACGAGTTACGCGGTGGGAGTCTGGACCACGAACGCCGCGACATGAACGAACACCGCGAAACGATCAGGGCTGACGTGGATCAGGTGATCCCCCATGTGGCAGAGGATAGCGCCGCCGGCAGGGTGGAAAAAACCCGATCTTTTTCACAAAAAATTTACAACGCAAATTTTCTGTGAAAAAGGTAACACAGTAGCATGCTGCCGCCGGCAAAACGTGCCGTTATCGGGGTCAAATATCCAGTTTGGGCACCGACCGCGTAACTCCTGTCTTTTTCAGGATGTCCCGTTCCGCCCCTGCCGGCGACGATAGCCTGCTTCCACGGAAGAGACCGTGTCTCGTGTCAATTGGTGTGGGAAGGTATGGTATGATGCCTGCATTCATCGGAGATACAGATACATAGCGTGACGACTGAGGTAGGGAATGCCTGATCCAAAACGGCGACCAGAGGACGAGACGCCTGAGACGCGGATAAAGCGCGGTTGTATTGGTGTTGCGATCCTGCTGATTGCAATGACCTGGCTTTTGATTATCCAGACGCAGAATCTGGCCTGGAGTTTACTGCTGATCCTTGTCGTGCTGGTCTTGCTGGCACGGCAGTATCTGGTTTGAGGCAACCAGGACTGAGCAAGCATCGGCATGACCTATGCTACAATAGGGGCTACCATTATTTTACGCACCATGACGGACAGGCCACCAGGGACGGGCAGTAGCGTGCCGGCTGCCCCGGGAGAGGTGTGTTGTGACAATAACTGATCGGGCTGATCTGGATGAACTGATCCGGCGGGTTGAAGATACACTGCGCGCTGTCCCCGGCTTTGAGCATACCACACCGCCCCCGACGACGCACCTGGTTGATGCGACGATGCCGGTGGTAGATCAGCCACTGGCCCGGTTTATCGATCATACGCTGCTCAAGGCCGATACCACCCCCACGCAGATTGAGCAACTCTGCCGTGAGGCCGTGCAGTATGGGTTTGCCGGCGTGTGTGTGAATCCCGCCTATGTGCCGCTCTGCCGGCAGGTGTTGGCGGAGGGTGGCGGAAGTGATAGTGCGATCTGCACCGTTGTCGGCTTCCCGCTCGGTGCGACGACGACGGCAACCAGGGTGTTCGAGACGCGCCAGGCGATTGAAGCCGGCGCGCGCGAGATTGATATGGTCATGGCTATCGGGCACTTGAAAGCGGGCGATTATGCCGCTGTGCGCGACGATATGGCCCAGGTGATTGCGGCGAGCCATGCCGCCGGGGCGCTCTGCAAGGTGATTATCGAAACGGCGCTGCTGACTGATGCCGAAAAAGTTGCCGCCTGCCTGCTGGCTGCCGGCGCTCAGGCCGATTTTGTCAAGACCAGTACCGGCTTTTCGAGTGGGGGCGCAACGGTTGCGGATGTCACCCTGATGCGCCATGTTGTTGGTCACGCCATCGGTGTCAAAGCCGCAGGTGGGGTCCGCACCCTGGCCGCTGCCCGGGCCATGCTGGCGGCGGGCGCAACGCGCATTGGCACCAGCGCAGGGGTGCAACTGCTAGGCGAAGCCGGCGATGTGCCCGGCGATCGTCCTTCGTTGCCGGATAGCTATTAATAACAGGAGTTACGCGGTGGGAGTTTGGACCACGAACACCACGACATGCGCGAACACCGCGAAACAGCCACTGCTGCCATGGATCAGGCGATCCCGTGTTTGGCGGGGGCTATCGCCAGGCGAATCGGGCTTCCATCGGGTCAAACGTCCGGTTTGCATGGCAACCGCATAAGTCCTGTTCATCACGCGCGTTATGGGGCGCGGTCTGTTCCAGCCTGGTCGCAGACCCGCAAGCCGGCTCCGCCTGGGGCCGCAGGGAACACCGAACAGCGCGCATCTGGCGCATATCGGTCAAACAACTTGTTTGTTCTTTATTCTGGGTTTATTTGTTCTTGCTATAAGTTCATCCGTAGCTCTTTTAAGTACAGAGGGAGGAAGACGTTGAGCATTCTGGTTGACAAAAACACCCGGCTGTTAGTACAGGGTATCACGGGGCGTGAGGGCGAGTTCCACACCCGCCAGATGATGGAGTATGGCACCAATGTTGTTGCGGGTGTCACCCCCGGACGTGGCGGGCAGAAGGCTATCGATGGCAAGGTGCCGGTCTTCAACACGGTCAGCGAGGCGGTGAAGGAGACGGGCGCGAATGCCTCGATTATTTATGTACCGGCAGCCTTCTCCGCCGACGCGATCCGCGAGTCGGCCGCCGCCGGGATTGCGCTGACCGTCTGCATCACCGAGGGTGTGCCCGCGCTGGATATGGTACCGACCTACGAGTTTGTGCAGCAGTGTGGCGTGCGTCTGCTGGGCCCCAACTGCCCCGGTCTGCTGACCCCCGGCGAGGCCAAGGTGGGCATTATTCCCGGCAATATTGCCACCCCCGGCCCGGTTGGTGTGGTCTCCAAGAGTGGTACGCTGACCTACGAAGTCATCGACGCGCTGACCCGGATCAACCTGGGGCAGACCACCTGCGTCGGTATCGGTGGCGACCAGATTATCGGCACCAGCTTTATTGATGTGCTGGAACTCTTCCAGGCCGACCCGAAGACCGAGGCGATTGTGCTTATCGGTGAGATTGGCGGCACCGCTGAGCAGGAAGCGGCTGCCTACATCAAAGCCAATGTCACCAAGCCGGTTGTCAGCTTCATCGCCGGACAGACGGCACCTCCCGGCAAGCGCATGGGCCACGCCGGTGCAATCATCAGCGGTGGCGAGGGCACGGCGCAGGAGAAGATCACCGCGCTGGAGGCGGTCGGGGTGAAGGTTGCGAAGCTGCCTACCGATATCGCCCAGATCGTGAAGGATACGCTCAAGTAGATCACGGGTTGCCCAGCGGGGCAACTGGTCGGGCCATCGGTGGGTGCCGGTGGCCCTGATTTTATGCCTCTTCCTGCAATATTTGTCTCTTCCTGGATGAACCTGGCCGGCCAGGAATGACGCATACTGCCCCCACCCGTACGTGCCTCTGGTATAATAATTGCCTGGCATAGTAGATTATTCCAGGCACTGATCCGTTATCCGTGCTGGAAATCGTAGCTTCGTTCCTCGGGACGCCAGTCCAGCGATATTTCGATTACATTCTCAAACTTTATAGGCCGGGACGCCAGAACTGTTTATGTAGGACTGCTGTATTACCCGGTGTGGGTAAAAGGTCATTTCGTTCATGGAACATGCTTCTCCATTTGTACCCCTGCTGCTGATTACGGTTCTGGCCGTCGCTATGCCGGTCCTGGTCAGTCGCATCCGCCCGGTACGTCTCCCGATTGTGGTCGGTGAGATTGTGGCAGGGATTATTATCGGTAAGAGTGGATTAAATCTGGTACAGCCAACACCGACACTGGATTTTCTGGCCGAGTTTGGCTTTGTCTTCTTGATGTTTCTCTCCGGCCTGGAGGTCAACTTTGGTACGCTCTCGCGGATCGGTGCGCAGGATAGTCAGCGCTCCTGGTTGCAGCGTCCCATCCCGCTGGCGGTTACAACCTTCGGGTTGACGACGCTGACGGCGCTGCTGTTTGGCATGGGGTTTGTGGCGCTGGGCCTGGCGCAAAACCCGATTTTGATCGGGTTGATCCTTAATGCTACTGCACTCGGGATTGTTGTACCGGTTCTCAAGGAGCGCGGCATAACCGGGACGATATATGGACAGGTGGTCCTGGTGACTGCGCTGATTAGCGATTTTGTTACCCTGCTCCTGTTTAGCCTGGCAATTGCAGTGATCAGTCGGGGGTTGAGCCTCAACCTGCTGCTCTTTCTGCTGATGCTGGCGATATTTATGACGGTAGCGCGCATTAGTCAGTTTATCCGGGGTATTCCGATCTTACAACGTATTGCTGAAGAGTTATCGCATGCGACCGCGCAGATCGAAGTGCGGGGCGCGTTTGCCCTGATGATTACCTGGGTTGTGCTGGCAGAAGCGTTTGGGCTGGAAGTCATTTTGGGGGCCTTTCTCGCCGGCGCAATTATTAGCGTAAGCAGCCAGTATCATGAGTCGCTGCTGCGCGAGAAATTAGATGCGATTGGCTATGGGTTTTTTATTCCAATCTTTTTTATCATGGTCGGCGCAAACTTCAATATTTATGCGCTGCTGGGTTCGCCTGTTGCGCTGCTGCTCGTACCACTCCTGATTGGCGCAACCTATTTGATCAATCTGCTGCCGACGCTGCTGTTTCGTCACCTCTTCTCCTGGCGTGAGACCTTTGCCGCCGCGACGCTGCTGGCTTCGCGACTCTCCCTGATTATTGCCGCCTCGGCGATTGCCCTGGATCTTGGCCTGATTGAGACGACAACCAACTCAGCGATGGTCCTGGTCGCTGTGGTGACTTGTACGCTCTCGCCGGTCCTGTTTGGGCGCATCCTGCCACCGACCACCGCGCAGCACCGCGATGGGGTAATTATCCTGGGGACGGATCAGCTTGCGCGGCTGCTGGCCGAGCGGCTGCGCGGCGAGGGTGAGCAGATTACCTTCCTGGGGCATGATCTGGCGCGCCTGAGCCAGTTGCAGCAGTCCGGGCAGCGGGTGGTGCTGGAAGATCCGACGGAGGAAGAGACACTCAAACGGGCGGGAGCAGCACAGGCCCGCGTGTTGATGGCCGTGACCAATGCGCCGGATATTGTCCAGGTCTGCCGGTTGGCGCAGGAGCAGTTTCGGGTTCCCATCATTATTGCGCGCGCCGATGATCCGGAGCATCTGCGGCAGTTGCAGAGCCTGAATATCCGGGTGGTGCAGCCGGCGATGGCAACGGCGATGGCGCTGGAGGGCGCGATGCGCTTCCCAGCTGCGTTCAACATGCTAATGGAGAAGTCCGACGATGTTGATTTGCTGGATATTCCACTGCAAAACCCGCATCTGGATGGCATGTCGATGCGCCGGTTGCGGCTGCCGGGCAATGTGCTGGTGCTGGGTATCCGGCGGGAGGGCGAGGTGGTGGTGCCCCACGGCGATACGGTGCTGCGCTATGGCGATCTGCTGATGGTGGTGGGTAGCCCCGAAGCGCTGACCGAGGCACGTCACTGGCTCAACGGGCGGATGGAAGTGGGCACACCGTAGTCGCATCAGGAGGATGTGCGCATGATCTACCAACGGCTGCTGCGCCCGCTGCTGTTTCGCCTCACGCGGCAGGACGCCGAGGTTGCCCACGAACGGGCAATGCGGCTGCTGGCGGCGCTGAGCGGTATGCCACCGCTTTTGGCAGCGCTGCGGCGAGTCTGGGCCGTGCCGGATCACGCGCTGGAGCGCGAAGTCTTTGGGGTGCGCTTTCCCAACCCGCTTGGGCTGGCGGCCGGGTTTGATAAGGATGGGCAGGCGCTGCCGGCGTGGGCCGCGCTGGGCTTTGGCTTTGTCGAGGTGGGCACTGTCACCTGGCATGCGCAGCCGGGCAATCCACGCCCGCGGCTCTTTCGGCTGCCGGACGATGCCGCGCTGATCAACCGGATGGGCTTTAACAACCATGGCGCGGCAGCACTGGCGGCCCGCCTGCAACAAACGCTGCCGCTGCCAATCCCGCTGGGCATCAGCCTGGGCAAATCGCGCCAGACCGATCTCGATGACGCGGTTGCCGACTACTGCGCTTCGCTGCGGGCGCTCTACCCCTATGGTGACTATTTTGCGGTCAATGTCAGCTCGCCCAACACGCCGGGCCTGCGCTCGCTCCAGGATCGCGCCTATCTGGATGCACTGCTGGCGGCGCTGCAGCAGGAGGTGCGGCAACTGGCGCAGGCGCGCGGGCAGGCGCACCCGTCGCCGCTGCTGGTCAAAATTGCGCCGGACCTGAGCGAGTCCGCCATCGCCGAGCTGCTGACGGTCTGCGCCGATCATGCGGTCAGCGGGATCATTGCCGTCAACACTACGTTGAGCCGTGCGGGACTACGGACGCCGCTGGACGAGGCGGGCGGGTTGAGCGGGCGACCACTGGCGGAACGGGCGTGCCAGGTCGTTCAGTTCATCAATCGGGAGACGGGCGGGCAGTTGCCGATCATCGGCGTGGGCGGCATCTTCACCGCCGACGATGCCCGGCGCATGCTTGATGCGGGTGCCAGCCTGCTGCAGGTCTACACCGGCTTTGTCTACGTGGGGCCCGGACTGGCGCGAACAATTAACCGGGGGCTGAGCACTGAGAATAGAAGAACCGGGAACTGAGAACTGGTGAACTGGTGAACCAGGAACCGAGAACTGAGAAACCGAACGGTTATGGAGTTACCAGGAATATTCAAAGTTTATTAGCTGGTTTACAATGCCCGCATCCGGCGGCGGACGCGCAGAAGCGCGTCCCTACGCCAACAACCCTCTCGCATCGGAACGAGCGGCGGACGCGCAGAAGCGCGTCCCTACGCCAACCAGTCTACACCTGAGCAGGCACACTTCCCCCTTTGTGCTGCGGTTATTCACACTCACATTTGAGTAATTCTACGCAACGCCGGCACTGCCTCCACTGCTATACTTCAGATCGAGCTACACACTGACAATCTAACGCTTCGTCTACATGACAATATCTGGAGGTAGTCTGATGAGTTCTCGTCGTTCATTCTCGCCGATGTTGCGGCTGTTCTTTCTCCTGCTCTTTGCCCTGGTCAGCGCCAGTCCAACCGTTGTGGCGATACGACCGGCGCTGGCACAGGCCACGCTGGTAGTGACCAGAGCAACCGATACGGACGATGGCGTCTGCGACAGCGATTGTTCACTGCGCGAGGCCATCGCAGACGCGACAGCAGGCGCTATGATCACCTTTGCAGCGGGCGTGGATAGAGTTACGCTCACGATTGATGAACTGAGGATTAGCACCAGCCTGACAATTGATGGCGGCTCCGGTGTCACTATTGAGCGCGATAGCGGTGCGGGCAATTTCCGCATCTTCACCATCAGCGGTGCCGGCGTGGAGGTAACGCTCGATAGCCTGACAATCCGTAATGGCCGGGTGACGGGCGCCGGCGGCGGCATCTTCAACAGCGATGCTACGCTGACCATCAGCAACAGCACGGTGAGTGGTAATCGGACCGATGATGGCGCCGGCGGCGGCACCAGTGGCCGCGCCGGCGGCGATGGTGGCGGCATCTTCAACACAGGCAATCTGACCATCAGTAACAGCACGGTGGGTAGCAACCGGGCCGGCAATGGTGGCAGCGGTAGCATCTTTGACGGTGCCGGCGGCGGTGGTGGCGGCATCTACAACCGGGGCATCGTGACCATCAGCAATAGTACGGTCAGCGATAACCAGACCGGCAGCGGCAGTCGCGGTGGTGCCGGCGGTGGCATTATGAATGTTACCGGTATTCTGACCATTCGCGACAGTACCATCAGTGGCAACCAGACCGGCAGTGGTGGCTTTGCCGGTGACGGCGGCGGTATCTGGAATGGTAGCGCAGGCATTGTCACGATTACCAGCAGTACCATCAGCGACAACCAGACCGGCGGCGGTGGTAACTTTGCCGGTGACGGTGGCGGTATCCAGAACGAGAGCGACGGCAGGTTGATCATCAGCAACAGCACGATTAGCGGCAACCGGGCCGGTAACGGTGGCAACGGCAGTTCCTTCGGCGGCCGTGGCGGCGCCGGTGGCGGCATCGCCAACACAGAGACAGTAATCATCAGCAACAGTACGATTAGCGGCAATCGGGCCGGCAACGGGGGCAACGGCAGTTCCTTCGGCGGCATCGGCGGTAGCGGTGGTGGCATCTTCAATTTTGGCAATAGCGCAAGTGCAGGCACGGTGACGATCATCAACAGCACGCTGAATGGCAACCAGTCCGGCAGCGGCGGCAGTCCCAACGGTCAGGGTCGGGGTGGTGCCGGCGGCGGCATCTTTAATAGTAATAGCGGCACGGTGAGAATTGCCAATACGATTGTGGCGAACAGTCCCACTGGTGGCGATATCGTCGATGAAGGAGATGTTTTTATCAATTCAGGAAACAGCATCGTGGAAGATGGCTCACTTGTGGGCACGCTCACGGGTGATCCGCAACTCGGTCCCCTGCAGGACAACGGCGGCCCCACCCGGACGCACCTGCCACAAACCGGCTCACCTGCTATCGACGGCGGCAGCAACGCGCTTGTTGATGGTTCGCTCCCGCTTGCAGACCTAAATGGTGATGGGGTTATCAACGGCAACGACATCTTGAACAGCGAACAGCGCGGCTTTGACCGGGTCGTGAACGGCACCGTCGATATCGGCGCGGTTGAGGTCGGTGCGGGGAATATTGCCTACAGCATTGCCGTGGATAGCAGCAGTATCACCGAAGGTCGCCCCAACCAGAACAGCGTGCTGGTCACGGTGGCTCGCGTGGGTGGCACCGCCGACGCCGGCAGCATTGAGCTTGCGCCAGGTGGCACAGCAGTGGCGGGCGATGATTACACCCTGGCCCTGGACAGCAGTGGGACAAGTTTTGATGCCGGCACCGGCGTGCTCACGTTTGAAGCGGGCACCCCGCAGGCCACGTTCGCGCTTAGCGCACAGACCGACGGCCTGATCGAGCCGGACGAAACGGTGACGCTTACCCTGGCGAATCCTACTGCCCCGGAAGCCGCCACGATTAGCGCCCCGGCCACGGTGGAAGTAACGATCCTGAATGCCGACACTGCCGGAGCCACGCTCAACCCGGCCAACTTGATGGTGAGTGAAGCCGGCAGTAGTGCAAGCTACACGCTCGTGTTGACCAGCCGGCCTACCGCAGATGTGACAATCAGCATCATGCCCGATGCGCAACTCAACACCGACACGCCAACCCTGACCTTTACCCCGGCCACCTGGGACACTCCCCAGGTTGTGACTGTCACCGCGCTGGATGATGCCGTAGTTGAAGGCATCCACATCGGCAGCATCAGCCATAGTGCCACAAGCAGCGATAGCAACTTTGACGGTATTACCATTGCTGATATGACCGTCACGGTGCAGGACAACGACGGCGCAAACGTGACCATCATGTCGACCAGCCTCAGCGTAAGCGAGAGTGGCATGATCGACAGTTACACCGTCGTACTGACCAGCCGGCCCAGTGCGGATGTGACCGTCAACATCGCGCCCGATGCACAGCTTGGCATCGACGCGGCAACCCTGACCTTTACCCCGGCCACCTGGGACACTCCGCAGGCCGTGACCGTCACAGCGGTGGATGATGCCGTGGCCGAAGGCATGCATAGCGGCGTTATCAGCCACAGCGCTACAAGTAGCGACAGCAACTACAACGGCATCACCATTATGGACGCAACGGTGATGGTGCAGGACAACGACGGCGCGAATGTGCTTATCAACCCGACCAGCCTAAGCGTGAGCGCGCGCGGCATAACTGCCGGCTACACCGTGGTGCTGACCAGCCGGCCCACGGCAGACGTGACGATTGTCATCGTGCCTGATGCGCAACTCCGCGCGAACGGGCCCATCCTGACCTTTACCCCGGCCACCTGGGACACCCCGCAGGTGGTCACCGTCGCGGCGCTGGATACTACCGCCGCCGCCGGCACCCGCGGCGGCATGGTCAGCCATATTGCCGTGAGCAGCGATAGCGACTACAACGGCATTGACATAATGGATGTAACGGTGACGGTGCAGGGCGACGTGGAGGGTGGCGAACTCAGTGATACTACCATCGTGTACCTGCCCCTGATCGTTCGGTAGCTGCGCCCCGTAGTCAGATGCCCCGTGCCCACGCTATCCGGTCGGGCGGCGTGGGCCGCTCAAGATACACTTAGCGTGACGGCGCAGGAGGAATGCGGTCGGTGGCCCCGGCATGGATCAGCGTTCCAGCGCAGCATTCCCCGCATCGAGATGGACTGCGGACGCGCGGATGTGAGAACATAGAACCCGGATATCATCACCACCGGAGACCGCCGTAGGGTGCGTTCGACGCACCAGCGATAGCCATCCTCCATGTGTCGTCGTGCCGCCTTCAGGCGGTTGGCAGGTTGGTAGACCGCGGTAGGGTGCGTTCGACGCACCAGCGATAGCTGGTAGGAACCCGGATATCATCACCACCGGAGACCGCCGTAGGGTGCGTTCGACGCACCAGCGATAGCCATCCTCCATGTGTCGTCGTGCCGCCTTCAGGCGGTTGGCAGCGCATCCCGAAGCACCAGTTCACAACCACTTTAGGATTGCTATACATCAGATTCACGGTTTCACGCTCTTTGTGACCTTCGTGGTTTTTTGGCACGTTTGACGGCAAATTGGTATCACCGGTTGAAGCCGGGACTCCTGGAACGATGTCTAGACTAATTTTTCAATGTTCATAAGCGCGTCCCTACTATAACAAACCTGCGGCGGACGCACTTTGCGCGTCCCTATCACAAAAACTCCCCATCTGATACCAATAGTCATGGCTCTACGAGCCACCAGGAAGCATGAAAATGAGCGGTCAGTACATGCGTGCTGAATACAGCCTATTTTCAGAGGAATTTGCCATCAAAACAGCAATGAACGGGAACAGGCGCAATGGGCACAACGGCGGCACATTCCCGTTTATCATCTCTGCGTTCTCTGTGTGCTCTGTGGCTATGACAACAAATCGGTATGAATGGTGCGCTCGCACGTGGCCGGATCTTCTGGTATGCTACAGGTAAGCTGCGCACCGACTGCAACCGACCTTATCCACACTTTTTCTAATCAAGAAAGATGATCAGAGCATGAACGACGCACGACACAAACCAGACGACAGCCACGCGGCGCTGATTGCCCGGCAGTCCCGGCGCATACTGGTGGCGCTGGATGTGCCGACGCTACCCGAGGCACTGGCGCTGGTCGCCGCGTTGCGCGATCAGGTCGGCGGCTTCAAGGTGGGGCTGGAACTCTGCACGGCGGCGGGTGTGCCTGCCGTGGTGGAGGCGATTGGTGCGGCGGGCGGGGCGGTCTTCCTCGATCTCAAACTGAAGGACATTCCGAATACCGTGGCCGGAGCAGTGCGCGCGATTGTCACCCGGCTGGGCGAGAATGTGCGCATGCTGACGTTGCACTGCGACGGTGGCAGTGCCATGCTTGAGGCGGCGGTGGCGGCAGCGCGGGAAGCCAGCGCCAACCCGCCGCTGCTGCTGGGTGTCACCGTGCTGACCAGTATTGACCCCGCCGCACTGCGGGACGAACTTGGCATCCCGGATGCGCTGGAGGCGCAGGTCGTGCGGATGGCGCAACTGGCACAGGCGGCCGGACTGGATGGCGTGGTCGCCTCGCCCCACGAGGTCGCCGCAATCCGGCAGGCCTGCGGGTCCGATCTACTAATTGTAACTCCCGGTGTCCGCCCAACCTGGGCCGCCAGCCAGGACCAACGCCGGGTGATGACGCCGGCCCAGGCCGTCGGTGCGGGCGCGGACTACCTGGTGATTGGTCGCCCGATCACCGCCGCGCCCACCGTTGAAGGTGGCCCGTCCGCAGCGGCCCGGCGTATCGCCGGGGAGTTGGCCGCCGCAAAAGGGTAATCGCCGCACAAACGGCCGCATTGGCTCGCGCAAAGCCGCAAAGGTCGCTAAGAACGTATTTCCTTCGCATCTTCGCGTCTTCGCGTCTTCGCATCCGCGCATCCGCGCATCCGCGCATCTTCGCGCCTTCGGCAGCTCACTGTGCCGGCGCGATATCCACAAACATCACATCAATCGCGCCGGGGACTTCAATCTCCTGCTCGTGCAGGCGCTGGCGAATGCGGGCGCGCACCTCATCCGCCAGGGCCGGCAGTTCAAGATCGGCCTGGTAGATAATCGCCAGTTGCAACTGGATATGCAACCGCCCCCCGGCCACCTGCACATTGATCTCATGTGCGCCATTGTTCTGCCGCAGCAGTGTGCGCAACCGGAGATTGCCGGTCGGCTCCTGGGCAATGCCGGGGATCGCGCGCACCACCTCTCGCACAAGCTGCACAATCTGCTGCTCGGACGGCATGGGCGCGTTACCCGCCGTCGCCACCGGGGGGACCAGTTCCACGGATTGCTCCGGGGCGGGCACATGCGCGGGCGGACTCTCCGTACTGCACTCCTCTATCATGGCGCGGAACGCTTCTTCCTGCTCGGTGGTCCCCAGCACGGCCAGCAGATCATCTGCCTCAAAGCGATACTCGATCGGCGGATTGGGCACCACATTTTTGCCGCGCATCACCGCCACAATCGAGGCGCCGGTGCGGCGGCGAATAGCCGACTCGCCCAGCGTCTGCCCCGCCAGCGCACAGGTCGCCGGCAACGTCACCCACTCGATGGTCAGGGCACGCGTGGCATACTTCAAGCGGCGCAACAACTGCGCACTGGGCGAGGCGATGGCCGTGGCATCTTCGCCATCTTCACCATACAGCGGTGCATACAACTCCTGATGCACTGCCGAACTGAAGCGCTGAATGTCGGTAGGCGGCACCTGGAAATGCACCAGCACCTGCCGCACCATCTCCAGCCCGGCCTCCAGTTCGGGCTGTACCACCTCATGCACCCCCAGCCGCTTGAGATCTTGCAGTTGCTCCGCTCCGGCGGCCCGAGTCACAATATGCAGTTCGGGACTCATCTCGCGCACGCGGTGGGCGACTAACTGCACCCCCAGCGCCTCGGGCACCGTGACCAGCAACAGGCGCGCATGATGCACCTGCGCCGCCTCCAGGACAATCGAACTGGTGGCATCGCCAAAGATAATTGGGACGCCCTCGGACCTGGCCCGCTCCACTACGCGTTGATCCAGCTCGATCACCACAAAATGCACACCCACGCGCTGCATCACGCTGGCGGCCGCGCGGCCCACCCGCCCATA
Source organism: Chloroflexaceae bacterium (assembly GCA_034436755.1). Lineage (GTDB taxonomy): Bacteria > Chloroflexota > Chloroflexia > Chloroflexales > Chloroflexaceae > CAKZQX01. Next base: position 43,867 of record DAOTVB010000201.1, read on the forward strand.
ACCTGCAATAATCACATGTCCATGCAACTGTTCCTGTGGCAGGTTAAACGTGCTCAACTCTTCGCGGGGCACATAGCGCCGCCAGAGCCGATAGAGCGGCACCGCGCTGCGCGAGAGAAATGGCGTCAGTACCATCGTTACCAGGGCCGTCGCCAGCACCAGCGCATAGAGATCATTTGAGATGGCATCGGCGCTCACACCGACGCGTGCCAGCACAAACGAGAACTCACCCACCTGAAACATGCCGAGTCCGATAATCAGCGGGGCGCTATTGCCATAGCCAAAGATGCGGCTAATGCCGCTAAAGATCAGGCTCTTGCCCAGCATCACAATCAGCACAGTCGTCAGGACCAGCCCCAGGTTGGCAAAGAGAAACGCCGGGTCGAGCAGCATCCCGACCGAAACAAAGAAAAGCATACCGAAGACATCGCGCAGAGGAATAATATCGCTCAACGCCTGGTGGCTATAATCCGACTCACTCAGGACCATGCCGGCCACAAACGCCCCGAATGCAAACGACAGCCCGAAGAGATAGGTGCCATAGCCAATGCCCACCCCCAGCGCTACCACAGCCACCAGAAAGAGTTCGCGCGAGTGCCAGCCGGCAATAATGCGCAGCAGCCAGGGCATCACGCGTGTGCCCACAAAGATCATCGCCGCCAGGAAGACCGCCGCCTGCAGTACCGCCAGCCCCAGGATCGGCAGGCTCTGCCCGATATTGCTCAGCGTGGGCAGGATGATCATCAGCGGCACCACCGCCAGATCCTGCATAATCAGCATACCGATCATCACGCGGCTCGCCAGCGTGCCCATGACCCCCTGCGCCGCCAGGGTTTTGAGAATAACCATCGTACTGGAAAGCGCAATCAGCGAGCCAAACCAGAGTGACTCGATCCAGTCCCAGCCAAAGAAAACCTGCCCGACCAGATAGCCAAACGTGATTGTTAATCCAATCTGGATGGGCGTCCCGATCAGGGCCACCTGGCGCACCGGCTGCAGCTCCTTAAACGAGAACTCCAGCCCCAACGCAAAGAGCAGCAGCGCCACCCCGATCTCCGCCAGCAGTTCGATATCATGGATCTCCGTGACCGTCACCCCACCCGTGTAGGGCCCGACCAGTACCCCTGCCAGGATGTAACCCAGGAGCAGGGGTTGGCCCAGGCGCTGCGCAACCAGACCTCCCAGCAGGGCCGCCACGAGGATGATGGCAATGTCCGCCGCAATGCCCATAGCAACCTCCTTTACTTCACTTGAAAACAGCTTCTGGGGATACCCTTACCATACCAGGATATACCGGGAAGTGCAAGACATCGGGCGAAAATAGAGAACAGAGAACAGAGAACAGAGAACAGAGAACAAAGAACAGAGAACAACGTTTGTGGTAGCATGGGAACGACCCATCCGCGGGCATTCCGGCTGATGCAGTAGGCATCAGACCGGACAGGTCTCTGGAGACCTGTCTGGTCTCACTCCGAGGAGGCCAGGATTTCTGAAAAAATGTATATTCGGATCGGAGGCAGCGATGTTTATAACGGCGCAACCCATCCCACTCACCCGGGATAGTAATGGTGTTATGCGGGTCGGAGAAACCCGCGTAACGCTGGATACCGTTGTGGCAGCGTTTCAGGCGGGGGCGACCCCGGAAACCATCGTGCAGCAGTATCCCTCACTCGCTCTGGCCGATGTGTATGCGGTAATTGGCTACTACCTGAAGCATCAGTCCGAGGTAGATGCCTATCTCCAGCAGCGCGAAGCAGAGGCCGCACGCATCCGCCAGGAGAACGAAGCCCGGTTCGATCCCACCGGCGTGCGGGAACGGTTGCTGGGGCGGCGTACCGGCAAGGACCATGCGTGATGTTGCGGCTCGCGGCAGACGAGAATTTTAATAATGATATCGTTCGCGGCATCCTCCGTCGCAATCCAGACATTGATATCGTGCGTGCCCAGGATGCAGGTCTTACGAGTGCGGATGATCCGACTGTCCTGGAGTGGGCAGCACAAACAGGGCGTGTGCTTTTAACTTACGATGTCGCAACGATCACTTACTATGCATATGAATGCGTTCGTGCCGGTCAACCGATGCCGGGAGTGTTTGAAGTCAGTCGGAAGATACCCCTCACTCAGACAATTGATGATATCATCCTTATCGCCGAATGCAGCCTGGAAGATGAATGGGAAGGTCAGGTGCGTTACCTACCGCTGTGACAGTATGGCTACGGAAAGCTCTAGTGACCTTTAAACGGTGGTGGTAGCACGCTCTGCCCCTGGGATGCATGAATTGTGGGGAGTACGGTGATATATTTGATGATTTCCTTCAAATGGCTGAGTATTTGCTTGGTGAAGGATTTAAAGATGCTGCGGCAGTTATAGCAGGCAGTACACTTGAAGCACATCTACGTCAACTATGCGTAAAACATGGAGTTGATGTTGATCATAGTTTGCCAGACGGCAGCAAACGCCCTAAAAAAGCCGCACAAATAAACCAGGATCTCGTGAAGTTTGCATACTCAAAATTCGATCAAAAGCAGGTTACTGCGTGGTTAGATCTACGCAATAGTGCGGCTCACGGAAAGTATGTGAATTATACTGATAAACAAGTTGAGCAGTTTATAGAATGGCTCCAAGATTTTATCAAAAGAAATCCGGCTTAGCCACAGACTATCACCAGATTGAGCGAACTATCGCCAACAACTCTCCCTCGCCTACCCATGTACTCGTAAAACCTTTCATGCACTTTACCATCCCCATTTGTTCTCTCTCCTTTGTTCTTTGTTCTTTGTCCTTCCCTCTTCCCCCCAACCTATGCTATCCTACCCTTGTATCACCACACCGGCAGGGCACACGCGACAGAGTTACCTTAATGCTACAACGAGCATGCACGTCGCTCACGCAAGCCAGAGACGCAGCACATGCCGGATAGTGCATTTCATATAGAAAGAACCGACCAACATCGGACAAAGCACAACCTGGTTCTGCGCTAACCGTGCGCCGGCGACGTTTTGTTCTGGGTTGCTTTGTTCTCTGTTCTCTATAGGTGTCATCGCTGCACCCGCTGCGTCTCGGTGGTGAGAAAGCAACCTTGTTGTAGTTCTGGATCGAGAGGAACACGCCATGTTTACCGGCATTGTTGAGGAAATGGGCCAGGTGCTGGTTGCCGCAAATCGGCAGGAGCGCGATAACTTTCTGACCATTGGTTGCCGCACCGTGCAGGCGGGTACCCGCATCGGGGATAGCATTGCCGTCAACGGGGCCTGCCTGACCGTCACTGCCCTGGATCAGGACCGCTTCACCGTCGGGCTCAGTCCGGAGACGCTGCAGCGGACCAACCTGGGCCGGGTGCAACCGGGCGACCCGGTCAACCTGGAGCGGTCGCTCGTCGCGGGCGGGCGCATGGACGGACACTATGTGCAGGGCCACATCGACGGCGTGGGCGAAATTGTGGACATCCGGCCCGCCGCCGAGTCGCGCTACATAACGATCCGCCCCCCGGAGCAACTCCTGCCCTACATCGTCGAGAAGGGCTATATCGCGGTTGACGGCGTCAGCCTGACCGTGACGGGGGTCGATGCGACCAGCTTCACTATTGCGCTGATTGCCCACACGCAACAGGCGGTGATTATGGGCCGGCAGGCGGTGGGCGCGCCGGTCAACCTGGAGGTTGATATTATCGCCAAATATGTTGAACGGCTGCTGCAGGCGCAGCGTATCGGTTGATAGCCGCTTTCCCGGCGGTTTGCCCGTGTTGCACCGCTGCGCCGCCCGGCGGTGTGGTATCATACCTCCCATGATACACACCACGGACCTTTCCAACATACGCTTCTTTCAGGGGCTTGATGCCGCCGCGCTTGCAGACATCGCGCAGGCCGGGCGGGTGCAGCAGGTGGCGCGGGAGGCCTTCTTCTTCTACCAGGACGAACCCGCCACCACCTTTTCTGTGCTGCTGGAGGGGCAGGCGCGCCTCAGCCAGGTGACTCCCGACGGGCACCAGATCATTCTGGGGTTTATCGGTCCCGGCCAGGAGGTGGGCATCCTGGCCGCCATCGAGCAGGCGGAGTATCCGCTGACCCTGCAGGCTGTCACCGACTGCGTGGCGACGGCCTGGGATCGCCCGTCCCTGCTGGAGTTGCTGGAGCGCTACCCGCTGCTGGGACTGCGCGCGCTGCGCATGGTCGCCGGGCGCTTTGTGCAGTTGCAGAACCAGTACCGCGAGCTGGCGACTGAGCGGGTTGAGCGGCGCATTGCGCGGGCGCTGTTGCGGCTGGGTGAGCAGGCCGGACAGCAGGCTGCCGACGGCGTGCGCATCGATCTGCCCCTGTCGCGCCAGGATGTCGCCGAGATGACCGGCACCACGCTCTACACGGTGAGCCGTACGTTGAGCAGTTGGGAGAAGCAGGGCATCGTGGCAAGCGGCCGCGAGCGGGTCGTGATCCGCTCCCGGCAGGCGCTACGCACCATCGCCGAAGACCTGCCCGCCGACTGATACCGATTTGTTGTCATAGCCACAGAGGACACCGAGCACGCAGAGATTCTGAACGGGAATGTGCCGCCCCTGCGCCCGTTGCGTCAGTTTCAGCTCATTGCTATTTTGATGGCAAACTGGTATGAGGGACAGTCTAGACCGCGAACAGCGCGAAACGGGCGAACACCGCGCAACGGCTGTTGCTGATCGGGTCGCTGCACCGATTTTCGTGTCGTTCGCCAGTTTTCGTGACATGCGCGTTCCAAACCTCTTCACCCCATCACCCCATCACCCCATCACCCCATCACCCCATCACCCCATCACCCTTTCACGTCGCCTCTTCGCCTCCGCGCAAGCCTGTTTGCGCCAGCGCAACGACAGCCGGCCCCGTGGCTGCTATGCTGGTCCGTAGAACCCATCACGAAGCCAGTTCAGGAGGAAACAGCAATATGAGTATGTTCTGCAACCAGTGCCAGGAAACCAGTCACAACAACGGCTGTGAGATTCGCGGCATCTGCGGTAAAGATGCGATGGTCGCCGCGCTTCAGGATTACCTGCTCTATGCGCTCAAGGGGCTGTCGTTCTATGCCGTCCGTGCGCGGGCCCAGGGAATCGTGGATACGTCAATCGACCGATTTGTCGCCCAGGCGCTATTCGCCACACTTACCAATGTTAACTTTGCCCCGGAGCGGCTTACGCAGCTTATTCGCGCCGCCTTTGCCCACCGCGATCAGTTGCGGGCGCAACTCCCCGTCCAGATTGATGCTCCACCGCCGGCAACATGCGCGGCGGAAGGTACTACTGAGCAGTATGCCGCCGCCGGTGCGGCCGTGGGCCTGGGTGTCAACCCGCATCCCAACCCCGACATTCAGTCCCTGCGCGAACTGTTGACCTACGGGCTGAAGGGGCTGGCAGCCTACTGCGATCACGCCGATCTGCTCGGCCACCACAACCCCGATCTGCCGGCCTTTTTGCAGGAGGGCTTGCTGGCGACCCTGAACGATGCGGCCACGGTTGACGAGTTGGTCGCGCTGGCATTGCGCTGTGGCGAGCAGGGCGTGACCGCGATGACCCTGCTGGATACGGCCAATACCAGCCGCTTCGGGCATCCCGAACCGACGCAGGTCAACCTGGGGGTTGATCCGACCCGGCCGGGCATCCTGGTGAGCGGCCATGATCTGCTCGATCTGTATGAACTGCTGGAGCAGACCGCCGGGACAGGCATTAATGTCTACACCCACGGCGAGATGTTGCCGGCGCATGCCTACCCGGTTTTCAAGCAGTATCCGCATCTGGTGGGCAACTATGGCGGTGCCTGGTGGGAGCAGCAGCGCCAGTTTGCCGCCTTCAACGGTCCCATCCTGATGACGACTAACTGCATTCAGCAGCCGCGCGCCGGCTATGCTGATCGTATTTTTACAACAGGGATGGTTGGCTGGGAAGGTATTCCGCACATTGCCGAACGTCAACCGGGACAGCCGAAAGACTTCAGCCGCCTGATCGAGCGTGCGCGCACCTGCCCGCCGCCGCTGGAACTGGAACTGGAACAGGGACAGATCACCGTGGGGTTTGCGCACCAGACCGTGCTCGGAGCCGCCGATCAGGTACTGGCGGCCATCGAGAATGGCGCACTGCGGCGCTTTGTGGTCATGGCCGGCTGCGATGGGCGGCACAAGGAGCGCGGCTACTACACCGAGGTGGCGCAGGCGCTCCCCGACGACACGATCATTCTGACGGCCGGTTGTGCCAAGTATCGCTACAACAAGCTAAATCTGGGCACCCTGGGCGGGCTACCACGCGTGCTGGATGCCGGACAGTGCAATGACTGCTACTCGCTGGTCAAGGTGGCGCTGGCGCTGACGGAAGCGGTGGGGGCGGAGAGCGTCAACGACCTGCCGATCTCGTATGATATCGCCTGGTACGAGCAGAAGGCCGTCCTGGTGCTGCTGTCGCTGCTGTCGCTCGGCGTCAAAGGCATTCGGTTGGGACCAACCCTGCCCGCATTCCTGTCGCCGAATGTGGCCGACTTCCTGATCAGGACGTTCGATATTAAACCGATCGACAATGTTGCTGATGATGTTGCCGCAATGCCGGCGGGGAACTAACGGAGTGTCGGATGGAATAGCACGATGGCGATTGATGATACGTCTGCGCCCGCGGTGGGTGCAGACGTATCCATGCATGCATACATCACCAGGAGAAACAGGGCAGCAGTTATGCCGGCGATGAGCAGGCGGGAAAACCCGGACATAAACTATCTCCTTTTAGCTATTGACGCATGCTTATTCGACAGCACTGTCGTACGGTAATTTACGCGCTCTGTAGAATCCAGTTAGTTTAATAAAGTCGCATGCGATGACCGTTCCTGCACTTCAACTGGTCCTAACGTTGTCATTGCCTTGCGGCACATTGCCACCAGGATCGGCAGTTGAGCCGGAAACAGACACAGGATTGTCTGGTCAAAGAGCAGGACCAGCACATGCTGTTTACACGCAAAGAAGACCCGGCGCGGGCCGGCGTAGGCGATGATGTCACCCAGTTTATAGGGTGATAGTCCGGCAGCCAGCAGGTTCGTCAGTTCAACAAAATCAGCATGAGTACAGATGAGACATACCGCGCCGAGATCAAGCAAAATATTCCCATCTTCCAGGCGCAGGATGGCCCAACCACGTCCGTCCATCGCCAGCAGACGCTGTTCTTCCGTTTTAGCCATAGCATATCCTCCTTGATTAGTTGCGCGAGACATGGGGTAGTGGGGGCATACCCATACCCTGTGCCGGCCCCAGAATCTCGATGGTTCGCCGGCATAACTCTGCCAGACGCGCAAACTCATGCGGTTGAAACCGTAGGATCGTCTGCTCGATGCCGATGACGATCATATGCGTGCGGTGACAGTAACGCAGTACGCGCTGTGGTGGTGTGGTAGCGGTAATACTGCCGCGCGCGGCAGAACGCTGTCCCAATGCGACAAAGTCACAGAAGCGCCGAAACAGCAACTCCGGCAGGAGCAGTCCCGCGTACCCCAGGTCAAGCTGCACGCTGCCGTCGGGCAGGGCAAATGTGGCCCAGTCTGCACCCTCCTGGGCCAGCATCCGCCGCCGATACAGGTCATCCTCCATGAAATCCTTCCCATTATTCACACGACTTACGCAGCGATGATACACGCGAGCGTGCCGCCGTTACGCCCATTGCGCCCGTTCCCGTTGATTGCTGGTTTGATGGCAAATTATAGCCTGATGCCCGGCTGGGCGTATGCTGACAGGGGCGTGGCGGTTCCCTCCTCGTCCATTAGCCGGTGGTTGCTCAACTCCAGCACGTAGGTGTGCGCTTCATGGGCATCGGTGACAATAACGCGCCGCAGTGCCGGCAGCCAGCAGTTGCTGACAGCGACATACCGATCCGTGTATGCCGCACTACGCGCGATACTCCCGCCGGCTTGATCCTGAAATACGACAGTAAAGTGCTTCGACAGATGGCGTCCATCCGGTAGTATGTGGACATCAAGAATAGAAATGGTAAATTTCTGGTTGCCCATCACCCGATAGACCTGGGTGATCCGGTCATCGCAGATCCGATAGTATGACTGGAGCGGATCGCCATGCAGATTGATCCGAACCCCGAGGGGATGATACGTTGTGTCCAGCGTCAGCGTGTAGCGTCCATCGCGTTCGGCAAACGGGGTGGGCCAGCGATGCCCCAGGATAGACTGCATTTCGCGTTCGGCCCAGGCGTGGGCTGCGGTATCCGGGAGTGACACGGTGATATGCCGTGGGGTGTAGCCGGTCACTCTTCCGTGCGATGTCTGGTCGTCAATCTGGACCATCAGATCAGCCTGAAACCCGGGAAAGCCGAGTGGCAGTTTATAATTCTGAGCTGCGGCGGCCTCCAGCAGCGCGCGGGCCTGCGGGTCATCCTGTACCTCCTGGATACCAATATGCTCTGTTTCCATGGCACTGCTCCTTATCTTTTCACGAGTATTTCTTCGGTACACAACTGGTCGTCTGGTCGCCGGCAATAACCAGACGCGACGGCGTATGCTCAACTGCGGGCATTGAGGTCAGTTCCGGCTCAACCGTACACCCGGCGTGAGCGCAGGATCAATCCCAGGAAAAATGGTCCGCCGACGAAGGCGGTGATCAGTCCCACGGGGATTTCTGCCGGAGCCACAATCGTACGTGCCAGGAGATCGGCCAGGATAAGCAGCGTTGCACCACCCAGTGCCGAGGCCGGCAGCAGGAAGCGATGATCCGGCCCGGCCATCAACCGGATGATATGTGGGACAATTAAACCGATAAAGCCAATTGGCCCGGCCATCGCTACCGCCGCGCCGGTCGCCAGCGCCGCCAGCAGCACTGCTCCGCGCTTGATCGGCTCGATGGCAACCCCGAGATGCCGCGCCTCAGCCTCGCCCAGCGCAAACAGATTCAGTGCCCGACTTAACAGGGGTGCGAGCAGGAGTACCGCAATGATGCATGGCGCGGCCCCCAGCACCATTTCCCAGAGCGTACCGCTCAGGCCACCCATCGTCCAGAAAACAATTGAGCGCAACTCCGGGTCATCGGCCGTATATGTCAGCAACCCGGTCGCCGCGCCGGCCAGGGCATTCAGTGCCAGCCCGATCAGCAGCATTGTGGCGATATCTGTGCGCCCATGCCGCTGCGATAGACGGTAGACCAGCAGCGTCGTCAGGACACCGCCCACGAAGGCCACGGTCGGCAGGGTGAAGATTCCCAGGGGCGCAAAGCCCAGCACAATGACCGCAACCGCGCCCAGGGCTGCGCCACTGCTGACGCCAATCAACCCCGGATCGGCCAGCGGGTTGCGAAACACACCCTGCAACAGGGCCCCTGCCACTGCCAGACCGCCACCGACCAGCGCGCCCAGCAGCACGCGGGGCAGCCGGATCACCCAGAGCACCGCCTCTTGCTGCTGCGTTATCGGTGTATCCAGGGTCATGCCGGCTTTTTTGAGTAGAATCGCCAGCGCCACATCCGGCGGAACTGCCACCGGACCAATACCGACACTGACGAACAGCGCCGCAAGCAGGAGCAGCAGCAGGAGGAGCAGCAGCAGCGGCATTGGCATACGGATACTTCCTGCATGCAGGCGGGGTCGGGCCATTGTTAACCGTCGTATCAGCATATCGGCTCATCTCTATCAATCGTATGCGGTTTCACTCTGCTAACTCCGGGTGGAATGCCTGTGTAAGATCCTGCAACGCCTGCCCGGCGCGTGGCCCCATACCGATCAGATAGAGATCATCCATTGCCACCACGCGCCGGTCCTGGCCGGCGGGCGTCTCGGCGAGACCGGGAATGGCGAGTAGACCATCAACCCCACCGACAGACTCCAACCCATGCTCCAGCACCAGAAAGACATCCGGCTGGGCAGCAACAACGGTTTCCGGACTGAGTGCCTCAAAGCCTTCAAGCCCGGCTTCCGCTGCCGCATTAATCCCACCCGCAGCGGTAATCATCACATCGACTGGGGTATCTTTCCCGGCAACCGCCTGGGTGGTCGTACCCCGCAGGTAGAAAAAGAGCACGCGCGGCGCGGGACTGGTTGCCTGCTCCCGCAGTGCCTGCGCTGCGGCAAAATCAGCCGTGATCTGTTCAACTAACGCCGCGCCCCGTTCCGGCACACCCAGCGCCTCCGCCACAAACTGGACCTTCTGAAGCGGCGAGTCGAGGGTGATCGGGTCGGCCCCGATGACAACCGGCACACCGGCGGCGCTCACCTGCTGCAGCACTTCCGGCGGCCCGGCCGCCTCATCGCCGATCACAACGGTCGGGTTGAGCGCGAGCAGCCCCTCAGCGTTTAGATTCCGCTGGTAGCCAATTTTGGGCAACTCCGCCGCTTCCGGTGGAAAACTGGCACTGATATCCACGCCCACCAGATTGGCTCCCAACCCCAGGGCAAACACGATTTCGGTGATGTCACCATTGAGGCTGATGATCCGCTCAACCGATGTCACCGTCACCGCCTGGTCGTTGATATCCGTGATTGTAGCGGGCAGTTGCGGTGACGCCCCCCCGGCGCTGCTGATAGCGGTGGCGGTGGCGATGGCCGTGGTGACGGAGGGAGTAGGTTGAGCCGTTGCCCGCAGAAACGCCGTTGGTTCGGGGGCAACGGTGGGCGAGGGAGCCGTGGCCGCACTGCCGGGCGCGGTACATGCTGAGAGCAGCAGCAGTGAACAGGACAGGGAGATAATCAGAGAAACATGGCGGCAGATGCGTACAGAGATCGAACGGTATGGAACAGGCATGCTCAACTCGCTTTCCAGGTTTATGCCGGTGTTCCTGGTGAAACCAGAACAAGTGGAATATCCATCGTCGGGTGCGGCTGGACAACAATCGGCACGCGGTAGACCTGTTCCAACAGCCGCGCGTCCAGAACTTCCCAGGGCGTCCCCAGGGTACAGAGCCGTCCGGCAGTCATCAGGCCGATGCGATCGGCATAGGTCGCTGCCAGGTTTAAATCGTGCAGGATTGCCAGGACCGCTCCCCCCGCTGTCGCAACTGCCCGTGCCAACTGCATGGTTGCATACTGATGACGCAGATCCAGCGCGGCGGTTGGCTCGTCGAGCAGCAGGATGGGCGCGGTCTGCGCAAGAATGCGGGCGAGGGTTACACGGGTCTGCTCACCGCCGGAGAGCGTGGGAAAGCTGCGCTCCTCAAAGGACCGCATCTCCGTCGCCTCGAGCGCGCGCCGGGTAATGGCGTAGTCGTCGGCCACTTCACCCTGCTGCTGCAGATGCGGGTTACGTCCCATCAACACAACTTCCTGCACGGTAAACGGAAACGAGAGGGTGATGCGCTGGCGCATGACGGCACGCGCCTGAGCCTGGGCGCGCGGGGTTATCTGCGGTAGTGGCACGCCATCAAGCAGCACGGTGCCGGCACTCGGCACAACATCGCCGGTTAACAGACTCAACAGCGTAGTCTTACCTGCACCATTTGGCCCAACAATAACCAGCACTTCGCCTGGCTGGAGGGCAAGTGACACGGTATCGACCAGCGTAACCCCGTCGATGCTATAACTGACATCACGCACTTCCAGGAGCGGAGCGGGCATCCGGGTTGCAAGCGGTGGTGCCGGCTGTGCCGCTGGAGATAGATCGGAACGATGCTCAGCATGATGGTCAAGATTGGGAGATAGACCCGCGTGCATAACGCTCCTCCGCTTTCAACCCGGTATATTTGCCGGATACGCTTTGCAGCCGGTACCCCAACGCCGCAGACGCGCGGCGATTGACCGGGATACATACTGCATTGATTGATTTGCATACCGGAATGGTTTTCGTTAGTATATGCTGATAAATATACTTTGTCAACATCTATCGTTCCTATATCCAGATCCGGCTGAGAAACAGAGCCGGAGCCCGGAATACCGCCGGCCGGAGACAGTCCGTCAGTTCAACAGAAAGGTTGCGCGTGCCGGAGCTACCTGGTAGGTACGATAAACGTCGAATGGTTGCGAATCTTCCCTTCTGTTTTCGGGCGGTATGCGGGAATAGTGCGCGATGACGATGCGTACCATATCCGCAACCTGCATAAAATCCACGGGAGTCAAATAGAGGCAACTACTCCCGATCCAGACCTGCACATACCCCCGTTCGTCCCGGACCAGACAAACCGGCCCGGCCCGAAAGAGATGCCGGTCCATATCCGCATCAAGCTGATCCAGCACATTGCCTATCCGTAACAGATCGATGGGCGCGAGGCGCATGGTTATCTGATCCCAGTTCAGATGAATCATTCCATGTTCGCAGCGGGCAATAAAGCGTTGATCGCTTTGATGGGCAAGTAGCGTAAAGTGGTGACACATTGGGCGCTCCTCTTGATTGGGGGCAGGCGAGCTGCGGTACGAGCGGAGAGATCCGTGTGAGGCTCGTGCCGCAGCGTGCGCATGCACCCTGCTAATTTATGGTTTACCTGTAGAGTGTTTGCTATAGTTTAAGGTATGCCTGTTGTTTCGTACCATAACACACGCTTGTCTTCATGTCAATAGCCGGCCAGGGTCACTCTGGTTGCGATCAGGTTAAAAGATCACAACCTGCAAGCCGTCCGGCGAGTAGTCATGTGAATTTTCAACGTGTGGATTTTTGCCTTTCTGATGCGCTGAAACTGGCATTGCACGCTGCGCTGGTCAGGCAGTGTCAGGTGGGGCTTTTCCCTGCGCAGTTTCCCCTAAGGCTATGATCGGGTTTTCCCAATCGCCTGGAGCCGGGCGCGTTCCGGCTTCTAGTCGGCGATCCTGAAATCCTCTCAAAATGTTATGGTCAACCTTGACAAATATATTAAAGTAGCCTATGCTCATATTAAAGATAAGCAAATGCTAATACTGTTTCGTTCACGATATGCCTGTACACAGGTAAGGTTGAAACACGAGCCCGGACATGCGACGCATGGGAGTCCCGGCTTGCGCCGATGGCTGCCTGCCGGGGCAGCAGCATCCTGCTGGGAACGCCCGATCCGGCTGAAGCCGGGACTCCCGGGCAATGATGTGCTGAAACACGAGCCCGGACATGCGACGCACGGGAGTCCCGGCTTGCGCCGATGGCTGCCTGCCGGGGCAGCAGCATCCTGCTGGGAACGCCCGGTCCGGCTGAAGCCGGGACTCCCGGGCAATGATGTTCGGATTGCTACGGATAGCTGATATGCACGCCCACTGCCTGCGTCGTGTCAATACCAGGAGGAGTCTATGAATATGCCGACCGAGACCCACGAACATCTGCCGGGAGCAGAGCTGAACATGTCCCGCATGCCCGGGCACTGGCTGTTAGCCCGCATGGGCAAGCGGGTGCTCCGTCCAGGAGGTTTGCACCTCACCCGCTCTATGCTGGAGACGCTCGCCATCCAGCCGACCGATGCCATCGTTGAGTTTGCTCCTGGATTGGGCGTGACCGCGCGGTTTGCCTTGCAGCGCCATCCGGCATCCTACATCGGGGTCGAGCGTGATGAAGCGGCGGCAGGTGTCGTTCGCAACCATCTGACCGGTCCGGACCAGCGTTGCATTGTCGGGCGCGCGGAAGACACCGGGTTGCCCGCCGCCACAGCCACAGTGATGTATGGCGAGGCCATGCTAACCATGCATACTCCCGGCCAGAAGGCCGCGATTATCCGTGAAGCCTACCGCGTGCTGCAGCCCGGCGGACGTTACGGCATCCACGAGTTGTGCCTGGTGCCGGATACGCTGGACGCAACCACGAAGGAAGCGATCTTGCAGCAATTGTCGCAGGCCATCCATGTTGGCGCTCGCCCGCTTACATCTTCCGAGTGGCGGGCACTGCTGGAAGCAGAAGGGTTCCAGGTCCAGACGGCACGCACTGCGCCGATGCATCTGCTGGAGCCACAGCGGCTGGTGCAGGACGAGGGGTTGGGCCGGGCATTGAAGTTTACCTGGAATGTGCTACATACCCCGGTGGCACGTCAGCGGGTACTGGCAATGCGCCGGGTCTTTCGTCACTATCGCATGCATCTGGCCGCAATTGTACTGGTTGGGGTGAAACTGGAGTAAAGTAGGAGGTACGAATGAATGCAACAACATTTCTCGATCTGGCGGCCCAGGTAGCGATCCCGGACGACGGGACGATCAGCCGGACGGTCTATCAGGATGCGCAGGTAAAGGCTGTGCTCTTTGGCTTTGCGGCGGGGCAGGAACTATCAGAGCATACGGCGGCGATGGCGGCGGTGCTGCATTTTGTGCAGGGCGAAGCCCGCGTAACCCTCGGTGCGAAAGTAGTGGAGGCGCAGGCGAATACCTGGGTGCATATGCCCCCGCACCTGCCGCACAGCATCGTTGCCAAAACGCCGGTGGTGATGTTGTTGCTGCTACTGAAACCAGCGGAAGGATAAGAAGTCCCTATGCGTCCATATCTGACGGGTAAATTCTGATAGAACCACCGATTACCATAACCGCTGTGTGGCTCTGCGGGAGCACCGCCGCTGGTGGCCCCGGCGGTTATCCTGGTCCTTGTGTAATTGTGCAGGTTACGTATTGACAAAGTGTTTTAGTTAGTATATACTAACACATACCGATGTCCTATAAATAACACGACTTACGCGGTCACTGACCTGGCAGAGCATTTCGCCTCCGCCCTGCCGCCGGCGAATCGGGCCGTTCATACAGGCAAATGCCTGATTTGAACGCCCACTGCATAACGCGTGTAAATAAACATTGTACATACAAGTACATGCTCACCAGCACGGTTCTCCTTGTGGTTCAACCTCGTCCGACTTGTGCTGGTCGTGCCGGAATCTGTCGCATAAACTGAGAAAGTGAGTTTATGTACGGAATTTGCCACATGCGCTATCACTACCGGAATTCATACGTTCGTTGAATTGAACACTGCATATGATTACTCCCTTACAGCGTATCGCCGTGCCACATACGCTCTTTTTCGCGGTTCTCCTGATTCTCTGTGCGAGTGCCATGATGCTCTCAATTGGAATTGGCTCCGTTTCCATCCCACCACCCGCAACGATTGCCATCCTGTTGAAACAGATTGGTATCAGCATCGAAACAGATGCAACCATACAGCAAGAGTCCATCCTGTTAATTGTTCGTTTACCGCGAGTCCTGCTGTCGGCACTGGTTGGGGCCGGGTTGGCGGTTGCGGGGGCGCTCTTACAAGGTATTTTTCGTAATCCGCTGGTCGATCCAGGGCTGATCGGCATCAATAGCGGCGCGGCACTTGGCGCTGTGGCGGTGTTGGCACTGGGTTTTGCACCGTTGGGCCTGTTTACCCTGCCCGTGGCGTCATTTTGTGGCGGTGTCCTGACGACGCTGCTGGTCTACCGTCTGTCGTGGCGGCGTGGTCATACGGATGTCATAACAATGCTGCTGGTTGGCCTGGCACTGAATGCCATCCTTGGTGGTCTCACCGGTGTGCTGACCTTCACTGCCGGTGGTGGCAACCCGGAGATGGGGTCGTTGTCCTTCTGGACGATGGGTAGCCTCGGTGGGGCACTCTGGCCGACGGTGGCCGGGGCAGCGCCCTTCATCCTGGTCGGTTTACTGCTTGCACCCACACTGGGGCGAACCCTGAACCTGCTGGCGTTGGGTGAACGCGAAGCACGTCACCTGGGGATCTCTACTGAGCGTGTCACACGTATAGCCGTGATCCTTGCAGCGCTGGTAGCCGGCGCGAGTGTTGCCGCCGCCGGGTCAATCGGCTTTATTGGCTTAATTGTCCCCCATCTGGCCCGCCTGGTGCTTGGCCCGGATCATCGTCGCGTGTTACCGGCAGCAGTGCTGGGCGGAGCGACGCTGCTTATCCTGACTGATATGCTGGCGCGCACCGTTGCGGCCCCGCTTGAAATGCCGGTTGGCCTGGTAACCGCATGTATTGGTGGCCCGTTTTTTCTGGTGCTTATTCTGCGTACCCGCCTGCTGGCGCATTAAGAACACATGCAGATGCATCCTGTTCAATGAACGGACCACCACGTAGTACGTATGTCGTGTCACAGAACCGATTGCAGGAGGAGACCATGATGTCACTATTGAACGCCGGCAAATGGATCGGGCTCGTTTTTATTGTGGCGTTGTCGTTCAGCTTCATGCATAACGCGTCAACCACACGTTATGTTGTTCACGCCCAGGAACCGGAAGACACCACAACCGTGTTTCTACCGCTTGTGTTTAGCTCCAATCCCTTTCAACAAGCGCCAGAGCTACCAACTACCGTTACTGATCTGAATGGGGAAGTCGTTACTATTCGTTCGACTGAGCGCATTATCGGTCTGAATGGCGATATTACCGAAATCATCTTCGCCCTGGGGATGGGCGATAACGTTGTTGCGGCTGACATTAGTGCGACCTATCCTCCCGCAGCGGTCGAACTCCCAAAGATCGGCTATCAGCGGGGTCTCGATGCTGAAGCAATCATCAACTTTGCGCCAACCGTGGTGCTGGGACAGGAATCGGCCGGACCGGCGGCAGTGCTGGTCCAACTGCGCGAGGCGGGATTGACGCTGGCGTTGACCGACGATCCGCCTGACCTGACCGCGCCGGCAAAGAAGATCCGCTTTGTGGCGCAGGCACTGGGGGTGCCGCAACGCGGCGAGGTACTGGTTGAACAGCTTGAAGCCGATCTGGCAACGGTGGATGCGGCACTCGCCGGTGTAAGTGGGCCAAAGCCAAGAGTCATCTTTCTCTATTTACGTCAAGGCGATGAGGGCAATGTACGGCTTGTCTTTGGGGACAACACCCCGACCAATGCCATGATCGAACGGGCCGGCGGGATCGATGCGGCCGCAGACATTGGCATTGAAGGGTTCTTTCAACCGATCACGGCCGAAGCGCTGATTGCAGCACAACCCGATATCATCCTGGTTTTCACATCGGGGTTAGCAGAGATCGGAGGGGAGGATGCGCTGCTTGCGCTACCGGGTATTGCGCAGACACCGGCCGGGCAGGCGAGGCGCATTCTGGCAATGGATGGGGAGTATCTCGCGGCAATGACTCCGCGAACTGGCAAGGCGCTGCTGGATATGGTGGAATTCTTCTATCCGTGATGACTCCCGTACATGACAGGCGTTACGCGGTTGCTCACCCAAAAGGAAATGTCGCCTCCGGCAGGGCGGAATGGGACATGCTTTTTCCAGAAAATTTGGCTCGGAGAGCCAAATTTTCTGGAAAAAGACAAAAACGTACCATGCTGCCGCAGGCGAAATAGACTTCCATCGGATCAAACGTCCGGTTTAGAACTCAACCACGTAAGTCCCGTACATGACAGGCGTTACGCGGTTGCTCACCCAAAAGGAAATGTCGCCTCCGGCAGGGCGGAAGACTCCGGACTTTTCACAAACATGTTGCACACAGTGCAACATGTTTGTGAAAAAGTCTCATAAAGTACCATACTGCCGCAGGCGAAGACGGCCGTTGTGGGGATACATATCCGATTTGTATGCCCACCGCGTAACGCGTGTACAGGAGACATAAACGGGCATACATGTACACGAAGTCAGGTTTGCTATGACCCACCAGTCGCGATCGCATAACTTGCTCCGTTCTACGCTGGCATGCTTCGGCCTCCAGTTTGCACCGGGTCGCCTGGTCTGGCTGAGTGTCATAGCCAGTATGCTGTTTGCGACTGGTGGAGTTGCTCAGGCGCAAGATGCAGATGCACCAGCGACCAGTACCCCTACGCCCGAGGTTACGTCTACCAGCAGCACTACACCCGACACGACCGATACCCCTACCAGCACACTTACGTCAACTCCTACCAGCATACTTACGTCTACCCCTACCAGCACACTTACGTCAACGAGTAAACCTACGCCGACAACCACGCCGACCCAGGACACCTATGCCGCTGATATTTTTCCCAATCATGCGGGCGTGGTGGTTGACTTCGGCAATGAAGTGGTGTTGACCGAGTGTGTCGATCTCGGCGCAACCGGTCGATCCACGGGAGTGCAGATCCTTACAGACTCCGGGCTGAGCATTCACAAGATCGTTGAGTCTACGGATGCAGATGGCCGTGAAGATGCGGAAGTGTGCATGATTGACTCGCAAGGTTGCGCATCTGATGAGGGGCAAGACTGCTTTTGCCAGTGTGACGATACAAGTTGCGAGCAGTGGATCTATTATGAACTTGAGGCAGGTACATGGCAGCGCCGATGGTCTGCGGGGAAACGCGACGTAACGCCAGGGATGGTCGTTGGTTGGGTGTGGGGAGATACGCAGGCGGCGGTTGTATCGCCGCCTGCATTGCGCTCCTTTGATGATATCTGCAGGCGTACGACGCCAACCGCGACGCCAACCACAACCGCAACACGCAAAACCATGCCCACAGAAACCAGTTCACCTTCTCCCACACCAACAGTGTCTGCAACCGCAACGCCAACCGAACTGCCAACCGCAACGCCAACCGAACTGCCAACTGCGACCCCAACCGGATTGCCAACTGCAACCGACCCACCTGCGCCTGAACAAACAGAGGAGACAATCAACCGTAACGAGCAGCCCCGTACACAACTCTACCTGCCGCTCGTTATGAAGGCGCTACCGCCCTCAACGGCGAATACGCAGGACACAGTGCCAAGGCTGCCCCCTGACATGCAGACACCTTCACCGGGAACGTTCCCCACTCCATCTGAACTGCCGTCGGAAGCACCCGTAGTCACGCCAACAACCCTGCCTGCAACAGCAACACCCACTGCCCTCCCACCATCCGCGACCCTGGAAGCGACATCAGAGGTGTGGTTTCCAATTGATGTGGCGACTTCCATACCGATCACGACCACTATGCGCGCGGGTATTCGCTCACCCGCAGCAAGCGATGATCCGGCAATGGGAGCAGCACAAACGCTGACGGCGCATGTGCCTGCGCCCACGGATACCGTGCAGGGGATAGGCGCTGAAGCTGTCAGTCGCTTCCCATCTGTTATCGACGCATATCCCGGCGTACCGTTGAGGCAGGCGTGGATGCTGATGATTCTGGTCGTCCTGATGGCGGTTGTACTGGTTGTTCTGACTATTGTTGTGTATCTGCGTTAAAGAATATCAATCCAACTGTTTGAGTACATTTGCCATCTCAATCGCTGCCAGGGCTGCCTCGACACCCTTATTGCCGGCCTTGCTGCCGGCACGCTCAATCGCCTGTTCGACGGTTTCGGTTGTGATTACGCCGAAAGTTACCGGAATACCGCTCTGCCATGCTGCCTGGGCAATGCCCGTGCTGGCTGTAGCGGCAATATACTCAAAGTGGGGCGTTGCCCCCCGGATGAGCACACCGAGACAGATGATTGCATCATAACGCCTGCCCGCTGCCAGTTTTTGAGCTACGAGTGGTAATTCAAAGCTGCCTGGAACATAGACAATATCAATGTCCTGCTCATTGACATCGTGGCGGATGAGGGTGTCTTTCGCGCCCTCGAGCAACATTCTGCCCATAAAGTCATTCCAGCGAGAAACCACGATACCAAACTTCAGGTTCGTACCGATCAGTTTCCCTTCGTAGATGTTTCCCATGTTCCTTGCTCCTATTCGTGTTCAGCCAGTGGGTGCAAATCAAGTACATGTCCCAGCTTGAGGACTTTTGTATGTAGATAGGAACGGTTCTCCGGATGCGGTGGCATCTCGTGGGAAATCCGGGTTATAACCCGGATACCGTGTGCTTCAAGGGCATGCAGTTTCTCCAGATTGTTGGTGAGCAGGTGTACCGCCGAGATGCCCAGATCTTGCAACAACGCGGCAGCGATTGCGTAATCCCGGGCATCTGCGGGAAAGCCGAGTTGATGATTGGCTTCAACCGTATCCAACCCCTGATCTTGCAGAGCATAGGCGCTGATCTTGTTGTCCAATCCGATACCACGCCCTTCCTGGCGCAGGTAGAGCAACACACCGCGCCCCTGCTCCGCAATACGGGCCAGGGCAGCACGCAACTGCTGCCCACAGTCGCACCGCAACGAACCAAATGCATCGCCGGTCAAACATTCTGAGTGCAGACGCACAAGCGGCGGACTGCCCGCAACGTCTCCCATAACGAGCGCTACATGTTCTTTGCCCTGGCTATCGCGGTAGACTTTTGCCGTAAATTCACCAAATTCGGTAGGCAGACGGCTGCCGGCGATCCGCTCTACCTGCGCCGGCTGTCCGGCTCGTGGGGCAGGGGCGCAGGTCTGGTTATGTCCATTCTGGTTAAGACGATAGCCGGGGCATTGGGGGAAGCAAGATGGGTGGTTGCCCCCTGAATCGCTGGTAATTCGGGGGCAACGGTGGGTGGGGTGGCCATGGCGACTGCGCCCGGGGCCATGCAAGCGGGAAGAGTTATCGGCTGCGTGATGGGATTTAGCGTATCCTGATAAAAACTTACCAGCACGTATATTTGTACTATGACATGTGTTACAAGCTTTGAAATTTAATCCAGATATCGCCTGTCAGTCGTCCCGGCTTATGAACGTTGAAAGTTTGATCCGGACATCACTCATCAGGAATCCCGGCTTCAGCCGGATCAGGCGTTTCCGGTAGTGTACCGCGGCCCCGGCGGGCATCCCACCGGCTAAAGCCAGGATTCCAGGTCATTCATATCCGGGCTATTTGTTCAACCATCATCAGCCGGATCAGGCGTTCCCGGCAGTGTATCGCGGCCCCGGTGGGCATCCCACCGGCTAAAGCCAGGATTCCAGGTCATTCATATCCGGGCCATTTTTCAAAACTTTTAACCCATATTCCCCACCGCGAGCGCCTCGGTTGGGCCAGGGCGGGTCATCCGAAACAGAAAGGTCTGGATCGCCTGATAGGGTGGTGCGTAGGTCTGGATATGCACAACTTCAGGCCAGAAACCGACCAGCACGGCGTATGCAATAATCTTGCGGAGTTCGGCGGTGTTGGAGAGTGTCACAAATAGCTCGCCGGTGGGATTGAGCAGGTCGCGTTCGGCGATCTCGCCTAGAAAGCGCAGCATAATCTCCGTGCCTACGCAGACATTGCGGATCACATTTGGGTCATCGCTGACGGGTACGGCGACCGCAGGTGGGTTAAAGGTGATCACATCAAGCTGCGTCTGCTCCGGCAACTGCTGGAACAGATCCGATACCAGCGGGATAAACCGGCAGTCGGCGCGTTGTCCGATGAAACGTTCATAATATGCCGCCGTGGTGTGTACGCTCCGGGCGTGGATATCGAGCGCATAGATCGTACGTGCCCCGCGTACCGTCGCAATCAGCACTTCAACCCCCAAGCCCACCCCCATCACGGCGTAGGTTCGGTCAGCCACGACAATGTGGTTATCCCACAGCCGGTCATGTACGACGCGGCTGGTTCCGCCGGGGACGAGAATTCCGGGTGGCACATCGAAGGTCCAGCCGTTGTAGCTGTAAACCCGCCAGGTGTGCAGATTACATTTGGTTGCATTTGCGGCAACACTCTCGGCGGCTGGGAGCGTCTCCGGCAGGCGCTGGTAGAGGTCGCACAGTTCTGGCGGAAGTGTAACTGGTGCCGGCATGCCTGTCTCCTTGATCTTTGCGTATGCCCGATGCATTTGACAACGCAGATAAAACTTCTATCATGCTGCGATATTCGCCCCTGCTAATAGAAAGTATTCGTATTGTGTATACTCGTCCGCATGTCGCTATGTTGAGCGCGCGGATCGCTGCGCTTTATCATCAGCTTGACCGACTACCATCCCTCGAACCGGATGACCAGGTTAACCGGCTTTTTTCCGAGTTCGTGACGGTTGTGCTCTCTACCCCCGACGAGGTGGCAACCGCTGTGTTAGACCACCCACAGATCACCGCCATTCGTGCCAATCTCCTGTACCTCTGTTCCACGGGTGAATACAAACTGGAGCATCACTGGTCCTGGCGGGTTATCTGTAGTGACCATCCCCACAGTGAGCTGCGCCGTTTCCCTTACTACCAGAACTACGAACAACTGACCAGCCTGGAATATGCAGCTATTCGGACATTGCGCAGGCATCCGATTGCGCGCGTCTTGTTTATTGGCGCTGGTCCGCTCCCGCTCACCGCGCTCCTACTGACACAGCAGGCCGGCCTGGTTGTTGATACGCTGGACAACTGCCGGGAGGCCTGCCGGCTTGCGCGCCAACTGGTCAACCGTCTGGATCTGGCGGCACTGGTGCGGGTGTATCACGGCGATGCAACTGACTACTGCCTGAGCGAAACCTACGATCTGGTGATTGTCGCGGCATTAGCGGGTTTAGATCGATCCGCAAAGGCACGCATTCTCGCGCAACTTGCGGGTCAGGTTCCAGCCGGCCAGTTACTCATTGTACGTACTGCGCAGCACCTGCGACAGTTGCTCTACCCCCAGGTCTACCCGGAGGATCTGGTCGGGTTTCTGCCCCGGCGGGTGCTGCATCCGGGCAATAACATCCTTAACTCAATTCTGATTGCCGAAAAGTCATGACGCTGCTTCGATGAAATAGTTACGGCTTACCTGTAAACTAGCTGTGTAATCTTCAGGCTTACCTGTTGTTTGATACCATAGCATACGCCTGTCTTCATGTCAACCCCCTGACTGGGCATCTCTGGTTGCGATCGCTTAACCAGATTGCAACCAGAAGTACTGGCTCATGCATTGTCCCGGTTGTTTCCAGTGTGTGTATGTTTGCCTTCCTGATGCGATCTTATTGCCATTATCCGCTACAGCGGCTATCACCTATCTGGCGCGGAGCGTTTCCCCGCGCCTCCTCCTCTGAAACCACGTCCAGGTCTGCCTGAACGCCAGGAGCAGCAGCGCGCTGCTTTTTATCAGGCAGGCCTGAATTATCTCGAAAAATGTTCTGGTTACCCTTGACAAATGTGAAAAAGTAGCATATGCTCATAACACAGGAACGTATGGGTGAACTAATCCCTGGCTCACGGCATGACCACACGAAAGGGGGGATGCGCGGAGCACCGGTCAGCCAACGGAAGCGAGCCGCCGCGCCGGCCAGATATGCCGGCACATCATTGCGGGCTTGATGACCGCAAGCGCGCAGAAGTGGAACCGTTATGCAGCGTACCATAGCCTGGCTGGAAAGGCTATGGTGTCGCATACGTCTTATACCAGCCTGACATCAAACCAGCAATCAACGGAAACGGGCGCAACGGGCGCAGGGCTGCACGTTCCCGTTCATCATCTCTGCGTCCTATGTGTTCTCTGTGGCTATGATAACGAATCAGTATTAAGCATGATTACACGGGTAAAGGAGGGTCAGATGGCCGATATTGGACTATTTTTCGGAAGTGATACCGGTAATACCGCCAAGGCTGCCGGTTTGATACGGCAGGCATTCGATGCAGTTCATCCAGGGTTAGTCACCGTTGTGGATATCGCCTCACATGAACTCCACGAGTTGAGTGTCTACGACAAGCTGATCCTTGGTTGCCCGACATGGAATATCGGTGAGTTACAATCCGACTGGGATCGGCTCCTGCCCGAAATGGATGCCCTTGACCTGAGCGGGCGGCAGGTTGCCCTGTTTGGTCTGGGCGATGAGGGCGGCTATCCCGACACGTACCAGGATGCCATTGGGATCATCGGGGAGAAAGCGCGCGAACGTGGGGCAACGCTGGTTGGTTTCTGGCCGACTGATGGCTACGATTACCTTGAGTCGCGTGGGGTTGAAGACGGGATGTTTATGGGATTGGCGCTGGATGACGATACCGCGCCAGACCTTACCCCGGAGCGCATCAAGGTGTGGGTGCAGCAGCTCGTTCAAGAGTTTGGGATTAATACGTAGGCCAGGGGCGGATGCAGATTTTGGGAAGTGACCAGCTTATGAACCTGGAATGTTTAATCCGGACAGCGCTGGACGGGCGTCCCGGCATCAGCCGGATCAGGCGTTCCCGGCAGGATGTAGCTACCCCGGCCGGTATTCACCGGCTGAAGGCGGGATTCCCGGAGGGTATATCCATTTTCTCAAACTTCATCAGCCTGTGTCGGGTATGCTCAATCAGGTTGCCATTGGAACACGCAGGGTGATCCGTAGGAGGAGAACACGATGTCTGAGAACAGTTTACCGCTGTCCGAGAATGGTTCGTCCCGGCCATTCTTCCAGACCTGGGAGGCATGGCTCGGTGGGATTGGGGTTGGGTTGGGGCTGGTGCTGGCGCTGGTTACCCTGGTGACAGGGCAGAGCGAAGGGCTTCCAGCCGCTCAACCAGCCGTGGTGACGGGGCTGCTGATTGCGCTTGGGAGTGCGGTCAGTGCGGTGAGCTATCGTTATCTGCGTACGATTGTGCTGCAGGTGGCAGGGGGGGTGACGGCGCTGGCGGGACTCGGTGCGGTCATCGGGCCATTTATTCTGGACTACCCATTTGATAGTGTGGTGCTGGTAGTGAGCGTGCTGGTGGGTGTAGTCACCGCGTCGTTGACCGGGTTTGCGCTGCTCAGTGCGCCACCGATCGATGATGCGGAAAAACCGCTGAAGGATATCTTTGCACAGGGATGGCGCGGCTGGGCCGGCATGCCGGGCATAGCGATCGGGTTGTTGCTCCTGGCGCTGGCATTCCTGGCGGGCGATGCTGTCGGCGGTGCATTTCGGGTGAATCTGGGCATTGTCGGGGTTGCGCTGGCCGGCCTGAGTGGGTTCTGTGCATTCGGGTATGGGCGGGTAGATGAGACGCTGGTGCAACTCTCCGGCTGGCTGACGATCCTGATAGGCTTCTGGGCGGTGATCAGTGCATTTGTGTTACGTGCCGCCGATGGGCCAATCCTGGTGGATGCGCCGCTCTTCCTGGTGACGGTGTTGACCGGGTTGCTCGCGGTATTGACGGCCGCCTATGCTATGCTGACGACACCGACGGCTGATGGGCGCAGCAGCCTCTTCGACATCACGACCTTTAAACTTCAGACCAGCGCGAACATCTGGAACTGGCGCGTCTGGCTGGGCGCGCTGGGCAGTCTTGCCGGCATCGTTTTGCTGCTGGTCGGGTTGACGGCAACTGGGGAAGCCGGCAGCGCTGGTGGGCAGAATGCAGTCTTCTCCGGTCTGCTGCTTCTGGTGAGCAGTATTATGAGTACGGTGGCGTATAGCTACCGTCGTACGCTGCTCGGTCAGGTTGCCGGTGGCGTGACGGCGTTTGTGGGGATCTGGGCGGTCATCAGCCCGTTCCTGCTCAACTATCCGCAGAACAGCACGCTGTTCCTGGTGAGCGTGCTCCTGG
This sequence comes from Chloroflexaceae bacterium, assembly GCA_034436755.1. Classification (GTDB taxonomy): domain Bacteria; phylum Chloroflexota; class Chloroflexia; order Chloroflexales; family Chloroflexaceae; genus CAKZQX01. The sequence goes on from DAOTVB010000201.1 coordinate 68,947, forward strand.
GAGCAGTGACGGCAGCACTGGCCGGGTATGCCATCACGCTGGGGGATACGTTGCGCATGCAGGAGGTATCGGCGTAGGTTTGTATGACGATGAACGGGAGTATGCTGCGCATTGCCTGGATCGGGTTGACTATGCTCTGGTTCAGTGAGGAAGATTCATGCCGGCGCTGCTGGGGGTGTACCAGGAAGGAGGTATCGCCTCCGGCAGGGCGGCTGGTCCCGCACCCCTGAAGACGAGCCACTCAACTGAGCATGCCGCCGCACCGGTATATCTTTGCCGGGCTGACGCCTGGCACCAGGGCCGCGCCTGCTGTAAAGTGCAACGATATATGACCACATGTCTGCAACGGTATCTGTCCACTGTGCGTAAGTAACGCTCCTTGCTGATCGCACACGTCAGCTACAGTGCTGCCGCGATGCCCGCCTGCAAGCTGCTGCGCGTCTGAATACCGCGCAGGTCAACCCCCAGGTGTACGAGTGTTTGCGCAATCTGCGGTTGAATACCCGTTAGCATCACCTGCGCGCCGAGCAGTTTGACCGCCTGAGCCGCCTGAATAAACGCCTGCGCGACCTGCGTATCGACGACTGACACCCCGGTAATATCCAGGATGGCCAGGCTGGCCTGGTGGTGTGCCACCCCGGTGAGCAGGGTTTCCATTACCTGCCGGGCACGCTGACTGTCAATTGTCCCGATCAACGGCATAATGACGACATCGTCCGAGATAGGAATCAGCGGTGTGGAGAGTTCACGCAGGGCATTGCGCTGGGCATCGATGACCCGCTGCTGGAGGGTGGCACGTTCAGCTTCCTGGCGTTTCTGCTCAGTGATGTCGCGGGTCACAGTGCCAATGCCCAGAGGCGTGCCTGTCGCCGGGTCTTTGACGAGAAAGACCGTAAAATGCACCGGGATAGGGGCATCGGTTTGCATATTGCGGAAGCGAAACTCACCCTGCCAGAACCCATCCCGCGTCATGGCCGGCATAATCTCCTGGTCAAAGACCGGACGATCTGCAGCAGGATAGAAATCGATAACGTTATACTGTCGGGCCTGCTCCATATTCTCCAGGCCAACCATTGCCAGGCCTGCCGGGCTAATGTATACCGGGGCACCTTCGAATGATGCGGTGGCAACAAAGTCGAGACTGTTCTCGACGATGGCGACGAGCCGCTGCATATCTTGCTCGATACGCTTCTGTTCGGTGATGTCGCGTGTTACCGTACCCAGGCCCAACACTGCATCGCTCTGGGGGTCTTTGACCGTGAAAACGGTATAGTGAACCGGGATCGACGCGCCAGTTTGCATATTGCGGAAGCGAAACTCGCCGGCCCAACGACCATCGCGCATAACAGTGGGGATAATGTGCGCAAAGACATAATCGGTATCCTCCGGCTGGAGACAATCGGACACTTGCATGTGCGCGATATCGCTCTCCGCGTCGACGCCCACCATCTGCTGTCCTGCACGATTGATATACAGCACCTGACCATCGAGTCCTGCTATGCCAATAAAATCATTGCTGTTTTCGACCAGCGCAACGAGACGTTGCATCATGGTTTCGGCCTGTTTCTGCTTGGTGATGTCGCGCATAATTCCGGCAATGGCCTGCGGCTGTCCGTGAGAATCATACACGATAAAACTGCCCGCCTGACCGGAGAAGGTACTGCCATCTTTGCGCCGGTAGCGCAGTTCACCCTGCCAGTTTCCCTCGGCCATCACCTGCTGCATCAGGTCGTCAACATGTTCCGGGGCTTCATCCAGATTGGTTATTACCGGGTGTCCCAGCAGGCTGCGATCCCAGCCGACGCACTGGTAATATGCCGGATTTGCATACGTGATCATGCCATTCATATCTGCCATGATGAAGCCATTGGGCGCATTCTCAATCAATGCCTTGAATTGGTGCAGTTCAGCTTCCTGCTGCTTGCGCTCGGTGATATCGCTGATGGTGCCGGTCATGCGCAGCGGTTGCCCGGACTCATCACGCGCCACGATCTTCCCGCGTGAAAGCATCCAGCGCCATTCGCCTGACTTATGGCGCAGGCGATGTTCCACAATATATTCCTCACGCTTCCCCGCCAGATGCTCTTCAACGGTTTGCGTGATAATGGGCATATCATCGGGATGAATCGAGTTCAGCCAGCTATCAACACTGTCGGGCAGTTCATCAGGGCTATACCCAAGCATTTCGCGGTAGCGGTCAGAAAGCACCGCCTGGTTTTCACGGATCAACCAGTCCCACGTACCGTCTTTGCTGCCTTCCAGTGCATACTTCAGGCGTTCCTGCTCCTGACGCAGTTGGGTCAACTGCCGGCGCAGGTGCTGGTTTTCTGCTTGAAGTTCCGCACATTGCGTCTGGAGGCCATTCGTTGTCGCATGTTCATCGCTCATACCAGGGTTCCTTATACATTTACAGGTTGGGAAGTTTGGGAAGATAGTCGTCGCTCGGTCATGGCTCCTGTGCAAACTTCACGCATACAGAGGCTAATTACTAACTTGACTCAAGTATACAAGATATTCCCGGACATTTCAAAGGTCGAGTGTGTGGTTAGTTTATATGCAGACCCTGGAAATCGCTATGCAGCAGCATCCGGCGCTTGCGTGCGGCTTGAGGCAATGTTGTGGTGCGGAAGCACGTCCCTACGGGAAAACCTATCCTTGAAGCAATCAGGGGCGCAACCCGCACGCGCGCAAATGGGCATCCAGCCAGGCGGCATCGTCCTCTGTGAGATCGGGCGGCGGCGGTGGCTGGCGGTAGTCGATCTGCAGATCGTAGCGCGCGCTGGTATAGATCTGTCGCAGGCAGGCATTCAGATCGAGCGGCACATCCGGTTCCGGGTAGTGCAGCGGCACCGGGATCAGATCGATCGGGTTGCGAAACGAAAGCGGCCAGACTTCGATGTAGGGGCGGTTGTTGGCGCGGCTCAGGAAGATGAAATACGGGTCAGCCGGTAGCGGCTGGAGCAGGCGTGGACGTTGCCCCCCCCGCAGGAGATCAAGCTCAAGCAGGTGGGCTGCACTGCGGAACAACTCCTGGCGCTTCTGCTCATAGGCATCGGCACCGTCGGCACCGGAACGCTTGTTGGCGGGTGACAACAACTCGATGACCGTCACCAGCGTTTCATCTTCAATCACGCGCACCTCAAGCCGTGCCAGGCGGGTAGGGACTTCCATTGCTGCCGTCAGGGTCAGCGGTGCCGGCGCAATGGTGGATACGCTTGTCGCCGCACCCGGTTCGCCACGATCAAGAACGGCAACATCGGGCACAATCGCCCGGCGTACCGGCACAATTGCCAGATGTTCCAGGGAGATGTAGGGGGTAATCACTGCTTTGTAGCGCGGGCTCAGTTTGCGCTGGATCTGCTCCCGGATGGCATAGATTAAACTGTTGTGGACATCCGGCCAGATCGTCGGCGCTTCCAGATAGGGGTCCATGCCCGGAAATGGCGGTTCCATCATCTGCCTCCTGACCTTGCTGCCTGTGAGCATGATAGCACAGACTGGACCGGAGCATAACGAACGGCGGACGCGCAGCAGTATGTCCCTCGCGGAACCACCCCACTCGTGCCAGAACGAACGGCGGACGCACAAAAGCGCGTCCCTACGGAAAAACCTGACCTTGAGGCAATCAGGGGCGCAACCCGCACGCGCGCAGATGCGCTTCCAGCCAGGCCGCATCGTCCGGCGCGAGATCGGGTGGCGGGGGCGGCTGACGGTAGTCGATATCCAGATCATAGCGGCCGCGGCGGTAGGCCGTCTGAATGACCGCTGTCAGATCAAGCGGCGCGGGCGGGTCGGGGGAGAGTAGGGGGACCGGCAGCAGTTTGATCGGCTCACGTAGCGCGAGCGGCCAGATCTCGATGTAGGGGCGGTGCTGCACCCGGCTCAGGAAAACAAAATAGGGAGCCTCTGGAAGTGGGCGCGCGACCTGCGGGCGGCGTCCACTCCGCAACAGGTCAATCTCCAGCAGGTTGACCGTGCTGCCGAAGATCTCCTGGCGCTTCTGCTCGTAGGCATCGGCTCCATTCACCCCCGGACGTTTGTTGGCGGGGGAGAGCAGTTCAATCGCCGTCACCAGCGTGCGCTGGCCGACGGTGTAGATCTCGATGCGGGCATACTCGACCTCGACCTCCATCACGGCGGGCAGGGTCAGCGGGGCCGGCTCGAAGACGGCCCCGCTACTCTCGGATGGCACGGTTGGATCACGCTCAATCAGCGCGACATCCGGCACCACCTTACGCACCGGCGCAATCTCAACACTCTCGAATGTTGCATAGGGCGTGATCACTGCCCGATAGCGCGGTGCCAGGACCGCCTGAAGCTGATCGCTGATAGTTGTAATCAACCGATGATGCACATCCGGCCAGATCGTCGGCGTTTCCAGATAGGGATCCATGCCCGGAAATGGCGGTTCCATCATCTGCCTCCTGAACGTGTTGATTGAAGTCATGATAACACAGACTGAACCGGAGCAGGACGAACGGCGGACGCGCAGAAGCGCGTCCCTACCAACAATATCTGCTTGTAGTGGTCCGGCGGCTGGGGGTAGTGCGTCACCACCGCCACAATCGCTACGGCAATCGCTTCTTGAAAGTGTATCATCACATCAGTGAAGAAGCATTGCAGCAACTCGACCAGCGTGACCAGGGCCACAACTGCCAGGGCCACCGCGCCGGCAAACCCGCCTAACTCGCCGACTGTGCCGCTACTGGTTGAGCGCCTGAATATACACTCAGCGCGGTCACTGTGACTAATATCAGTGCCATGCCGAAAATCTGCGAGACAACCAGGGTTTCATCTAAAACTACGACGCCGAATAGCGCTGCGGTCACCGGCTCGACCATTGCCACAATTGAGGCCACGGCCGGCGCGGTATGGTTGAGGCCGATGATATAGAGAATGAATGACAATCCCGCGCCAAGCACCCCCAGCACTGCGAACAGCGGCCAGCTCGGTGTGCTCAACACTGCCACAGCCTGGTCGGCATCGCTCGGCCAGAGGAGTATGCAGACCAGTGCGGTGAACGCGATCACGAGAATTGCCTGCGGGCTACCGTGCGGTGCCGCATACTTGAAGCCGAAAATAAATACCGCATAGGATAGCCCGGAAAGCAGGCCGGCGCCGGCGCCGATCAGCGTGACGTTGCCCGCCTCAGTCTCGTAAATACGTGTGATCAGCACGACGCCAAGCATTACCACGGCGATCGCGACCCACTTAAGCAGAGTCGGTTGCTCGAGCTTGAGAACGAAGGACACGAGATAAACGAACACCGGCGCGCAGTACATCAGCGTCACCGCAACCGCGACACTACCCTCCGCGATGCTCACGAAATAGAAAGCGAAGTTGCCGGCGACGCCGAGACCGGCAATCGCCGACCAGAACCATAACCGGCGATTTGTCAGTCCACTGCCCTGCGGGCGCAAAGCTAGCCAGACGAGAACAAACAATAGCCCGATCGCACCCCGGTAGAACGACACCACGAACGCATCCCAACCCGCGGCCATGAGCATCCCGCCGATCCCGCCCGATAGCCCCCAGCATAGCGCCGCCAGTACGACGAAAGCTGTACTCGCGCCTTTCATATAATCCCCTTTTCTATCAGAGTTACACCAATTTACGGCCAAACCTGCAAGAAAACCACGAAGGCCATGCAATGCACGAAGCAATGAATCTGATGGATACACGCGCTCATACCCGCTGTGCCGCCATTCGTGGTTCTTCGTAGTCTTCGTGGTGCGTCTGGTCTTTGCAGTTTGGAAGTTAGATTGGTATTACGCCGTCACTGACCTGGCAGGTAGTTTTGCCTCCGGCAGGGCTGTTCCGTGAAATTCATAACCAGCTTACCATTTTTCAGGATGATACTATCTTCGTCCTCCGCCGGCTCCAGGCGGGTAACTACCTGGGTGCATATGCCGCCGCGCCTGCCACACAGCATTGTTGCCACAATGCCGGTGGTGATGGTACTGCTATTGCTCACGTCCGCGCCGGAGAGCGCCAGGTAGCAGCACAAGCCGGCAGCCCGGCAATCAGAGGCGCAACCCGCGTTCGCGCAGGTGGGCATCCAGCCAGGCGGCATCGTCCTCGGCGAGGTCGGGCGGTGGCGGTGGTTCATGGTAATCGATATCCAGGTCATAGCGGCCGCGGCGGTAGGCCGTCTGAATGACCGCTGTCAGATCAAGCGGCGCGGGCGGGTCGGGGGAGAGTAGGGGGACCGGCAGCAGTTTGATCGGCTCGTGCAGCGAGAGCGGCCAGATCTCGATGTAGGGGCGGTGCTGCACGCGGCGCAGGAAGACAAAATAGGGGGCCGCTGGAAGTGGACGCGCGACCTGCGGGCGGCGTCCATGCCGCAACAGGTCAATCTCCAGCAGGTTGACCGTGCTGCCGAAGATCTCCTGGCGCTTCTGCTCGTAGGCGTCGGCCCCATTCACCCCGGGACGTTTGTTGGCGGGGGAGAGCAGTTCAATCGCCGTCACTAGCGTGCGCTGGCCGACGGTGTAGATCTCGATGCAGGCATACTCGACCTCCACCTCCATTACGGCGGGCAGGATCAGGGGGGCCGGCTCGAAGGCGGCCCCGCTCCCCGCGGATGGCGCATCCGGATCACGCTCAATCAGCGCGACATCCGGCACCACCTTGCGCACCGGCGCAACCTCGATACTCTCGAATGTCGCATAGGGCGTGATCACAGCCCGGTAGCGCGGTGCCAGGACCGCCTGGAGCCGGTCACGCAGCGTTCCGATCAGTTCATGATGCACATCCGGCCACATCGTCGGCGCTTCCAGATAGGGGTCCATGCCCGGAAATGGCGGTTCCATCATCTGCCTCCTGATTTGTTGCCTGTGAGCATGATACGAGTTACGCGGTTGACATGCAAACCGGACGTTTCACCCGATGGAAGCCGGATTCGCCTGGGGCAGCCTGGTACTGTTTTATTCACGAAAGATCGGCTCGAAGAGCCGATTTTTCACCCTGCCGGAGGCGATATCCCCCGCCAAACACAGGATCGCCTGCTCCATGGCAGCATTGGCCGTTGCGCAGTTGTCGCTCATGTCGTGGTGTTCGTGGTCCCAACTCCCACCGCGTAACGCGTGTCATCAATCGGTGCGCTCTCGCCCCATATCAGGGTGACAATCTCTAACGGGAGGGTGATATCGTGGTTGCAGCAGCGCAGTGTGATACCATACGTGGGCGCGGCATCGGGGATGAAAAATTGATTGCCCGGTATAATACCATTTGTTTCCAGATAACGCAGCAAGTCGGTGCGTTCCTCGGCCTGCTCCTCGATCCGACGGATCGTAAAGAGTGTCCCGATCTCTGCCGTGTCGAGCCGGATGCTCCCTGGTTGCAACCCATTGCTGCCGGGGATCGGGTTGCCATGCGGACAGGTTGTCGCAGCCCCCACCAGCGTATCGATGCGCTCTTCCAGGGCGGGGGAGAGGGCATGCTCCAGTCGTACGGCTTCTTCATGGACCAGATGCCAGGGCATGCCGACCACGTCGGCCAGAAAACACTCCAGCACGCGGTGCCGACGCACAATCTCTTCTGCCAGCCCAAACCCGTCCGCTGTCAGCGAGATTATGTTACGCTCGTCGCGCTGGATGTACCCCTTGCGATCCATTTCATGGACGGCATGGCTCACCGTAGATGGCTGCAGGTTCAGCCAGCGCGCCAGGACCGCCGCGATAACCGGCTCGTCGCGCTGGGATAAGTAATAAATAACTTCCAGATAATCACGTTCTTTAGTCGTTGGTCCATCAAGACCGGCCTGCCGACGCTGGCGCGGGTGAGCGCTTCTGGGGGTAGTTGTATCAAGCATGCGAGGTCTCCTTCTGCCTTCTCCTCAAGGCGGCTCAACGTTGAGCGCTGTCTTTCTGTAATAGGCTGATTACAGTCTATCGTGCAGACCGCAGCCGCTCACAGGTCTTCGTACATTCGTATGTTGCAATGTTGTATCTGTACACTGTTTCTCTTCTACCTTGCCTACAGTATACCACGCGCGACCGGGTTCGGCGATACGCGCGGAAATAGGTGCTTGCGCGGTTGCCGGTTCGCAGACGCTCCTCGTTCACCGCTTCTTATTCGTAAGCCGCACCATCTTGTGTTAGAATATGCTTATGGGGGAATCTCTTGCTATGATAGAGTCCGCACAAGACTCGCGTACTCCCGACAGCGACCCGCCCGCCATCGCGCTGCAGAACGTCAGCAAGCGCTTTGGTCCGCAGGTGACGGCTGTGGATAACATCTCGCTGACGGTGCCGCCGGGGCAAACGGTGGCACTGCTCGGCCCAAGCGGCTGCGGCAAGTCCACCACACTGCGTCTGCTGGCGGGTCTGGAACGCCCTGACACCGGCACAGTCCGGCTGGCAGGACGCTGTGTTGCCGGGCCGCAGACCTGGCTGCCACCCGAGGCACGGCGGGTTGGTCTCGTCTTTCAGGACTATGCGCTCTTTCCCCACCTGAATGTGAGCGACAATATTGCGTTTGCCCTCACACACCAGCCGCGACTTCAGCGCCGCCGGCGTGTGGAGGCGTTGCTGGAACTGGTCGGACTGACCGGACTGGCCGCGCGCTACCCGCACCAGCTTTCCGGCGGACAGCAACAGCGTGTGGCGCTGGCGCGTGCCCTGGCCTCACACCCGTCGCTGGTACTGCTCGATGAGCCATTCTCCAACCTGGATACCGCGCTGCGTACCGACACCCGCGAAGAAGTGCATGCGATCCTGCGGGCCGCCGGCACCACCACCTTGCTCGTCACCCACGACCAGGAAGAGGCACTCAGCCTCGCTGATACCGTCGCGGTGATGTTCGCGGGCGGACTGGCCCAGGTCGGGCCACCGCGGACGGTCTACCTGCATCCGGCAACCCGCCAGGTAGCGACCTTTGTGGGTGTGGCAACCTATCTGCCGGGAGAAGCACATGGCAACACGGTCTTATGCGCGCTTGGCCGGCTACCACTGGTCACGCCCACGCGCGGGTCCGTGGAAGTTCTGCTGCGGCCTGAAGCGCTCACCGTGCAGCCCGATCCGGAAGGCCCCGCGCGCGTGGCTGCGGTGCGTTTCTTTGGCACGTACCAGCGGGTGCAGATGTACCTGCCGGACGGTACGACCATCGCCGCCCACCTGCCGCCCCAGCAGACGCTTCACACGGATACCCCCGTTGCCATCACGGTCAGCGGGCCGGTCATGGCGTATCCCGCCTGATCGGAGTTATTCCCGGTTACACCCCGGATTCGGGGTGCTGATCCCGCCGGGGGGTGTCCCCACTCAGCCGTACCAGAATGAGCACCGGTATCATCCCGGCTACCAGGATGCTTAAGGCGGGTACCGCCGCCGCTTCCCAAAAGCCCTCCGCAGCCAGCAGGTAGGCCCAGATTGCCAGTGTATCCATGCCGAACGGTCGCAGGAGCAGCGTGATCGGCAGTTCCTTCATCACGTCCACAAACACCAGCGTGGCCGCCGTGAACAGTCCCCGGTTGATAAGCGGCAGGTGAATGCATCTGAGCACGCGGAACGGTCCGGCCCCCAGATTGCGGGCGGCCTGTTCAAGGGTCGGCGTCACGGTCTCCAGGCCGGCATCAACACTGCTGTGTGCGACTGCTAGAAACCGCACAACATAGGCATAGATCAACCCGGCCACCGAGCCCGTCAGTAGCAGGCCGCTGATGAGGCCCCACTCGCGTGCCAATCCGTCCAGCGCCGTCATCGTTAACAACACGCCCACCCCAATCACGGCTCCCGGCATGGCATACCCCAGCGTTGCCAGCCGCACACCCAGCCGTGCCAGGCGTCCGCCGCTCAACCGGACACTGTGGGCCAGCAGTAGCGCCCACACCAGTGCCGCCAGTGCCGCCAGTATCGCCAGCGTGGCGGTTGTGATCATATAGCGCTGGAAGGCCACATTCAGCGTGCCGCCCGGCCCCTGCCGTACCAGTTCATCCAGGGTCCAGAGCGTCAGTTGCAGCGTGGGCAGCACAAACGCCACCGCCAGCACCAGACCGCACCCGGCGGTTGCCAGCCGGCCAGACCAGCCATGCAGCACCACCGGCACCGGACGCGGAGCCTGTCCACCCGTCTGCGTATAGCGCGCCGGCCCGCGCAAGGCCCGTTCCAGCACGAGCAATAATAGCGCGGCTCCACACAGCAAGGCTGCCAGTTCCATCGCTGCTGCGCGGTTCATCATACCCTCCCACACCCGAAATACCCCCTCGCTCAATGTGGGATAGGTGAAAAAGCGCACAGTGGCAAAGTCGCCCAGGGCTTCCATCATTGCCAGAGCCGCACCTGCCACAAGCGCCGGACGTGCCAGCGGTAGTACAAGCCGAAAAAACGTCTGTGTGCGGTTCAGGCCCAGGATGCGAGCCGCATCGAAGGTATGGGCTGACTGAGCACGAAACGCAGTGCGAGCCAGCAGGTAGACATAGGGATAGAGCGTGAGGGTCAACACCAGGACGGCACTCCAGCCGGTGTAGATGTTCGGAAACCAGACCTCCGGCCCGAACCAGGCGCGCAGCATGGATTGTACCGGCCCCACGAAGTCAAAGGTGGCGATAAAGACAAATGCCAGAATGTAGCCCGGCAGCGCCAGCGGCAGCAGCAATGCCCAATCGAACAGACGCTGCCCCGCAAAGCGATAGGCCGTGACGAGCCAGGCCAGCCCCGTCCCGAGCATAAATGTTCCAACGCCGACCCCCAGGACCAGCAGCAGCGTGTTGCGTAGCATGATCGGCAGGAGCGTGGCCCAGAGGTGGGCCCAGATATCGCGGGTAGGATTGAGCAATTCGCTCGCAACGACACCCAGCGGCAGTAACACCAGGATGGTGAGCAGCAGGATAATGCCCCGCTGCCCCCATCCCGGCCACACGCTTATGATCCGGCTCCAACGCTGTGGCCGGCCATGGACTGCCGCCGACCGCAAGCGATGGATCGATAAGTGCTTCATCGTTGGCAGGTGTTAATTGCTTGCGACTGTTTCATCGAAACCATACCCCGTCTCCGCAAGCAACTCCAGCGCAGCGGCCTGATTAGTGCCATATGCTGCCAGTGGCAGCGGGTCAACCTGCCACGCGCCAAATTCGGCGATAACCGGATGCACCTCGGCGTCCGGGTTGGCCGGGAACTCATGATTGCCCCCCGAAATCGTGTCACTGGCCGCGCCCTGGCCCTCTGTCGCCAGCCACTCCATCAGCGTGATCGCATTCTCCTTGTTGCGGGCACTCGCCAGCACCCCCATTGCGACCACATTGCGATGCACACCCGTGGTTTCCTGGTTGGCCCAGACGATCCGGATCGGGAAGCTGGGATTTTCATCGCGGATGCGGCCCAGGTAGTAGTGGTTGGTGATGCCGGCATCACAGCCGCCCGCCTCCATGGTTTCCAGAATGCGCGTGTCGCTGTTGATGTAGGTCGGGTTGTTTGCCACCCAGCCGTTCACGATCCGCCGGGCCTCCTCTTCCCCCTGGTTCGCAATGATGCCGGCAACCAGCGCAATGGTGTAGATGTGGCTGGCCGGGCGTAAACATAACCGATCGGCCCACTGCGGTTCGGCCAGGTCGGCGTAGGTCGTCGGGATCTCTTCCTCGCCCACGTTGGCCGGATTATAGACCAGGGTACGCACACGCTGTGAGAGCGCCACCCACTGCCCTTCCGGGTCGCGCAGGTTCTCCGGAATGGTTTCCGCAATAATTTCCGAGTCAACCGTGGCAAGCACGCCTTCATTCGCCAGCAGTTCAATACTGCCGCCGTCGATGGTAATTACAGCATCGGCAGGCGACTGCTCACCCTCAGCCAGAATGCGTTCCACCAGCGATTGGGTCGAACCCTGCGAGATCAGCACTTCGATACCCGTTTCGGCCGTGAAGCGCTCCATCACTTCTTCGACTGCGCCATAATGCCGTGCCGAGTAGACATTGACCACCGGGTTGCCCACCGGCGCAAACGCGGATTCTTCCGCTGCGGAGTCTTCCGCCGCCGGATCGAGGCCGGGAGTACCACCCAGCGCGCCCGCGATGGTGTCGATGTTGTAGCGCATCAGGCCGATGTAGGTCTCCCCTTCACTGCCCTCCTCACCCAGCGCATCGGAGTAGAGTTCACCGCCAATCTGCACATCCACGCCTTCGGCCTGTGCGCCTGCCTGCACTGCTTCAATCGTATCCGGCGAGACGATATTCTCCGCGAAGATGGCGGGCACCTCATTCGCCACAATCGTGTCCACCAGATTCTGGATGTCGGCGGCACTGGCTTCGGTCTCCGTGCTGATGCCCTGCACCGCTTCCACCTGGAAGTCGTAGGTGCGCCCGAAGTAATTGAACGCATCGTGCCCGCTAATGATGATGCGGTTCTCTTCCGGGATGCTCTCGGCCACCGCCGCGACATATTCGTGAGTCTCCTCCAACTCCGCCTGATACACTTCGTTGAGCGCGGCGTACTCATCGGCGTTGGCCGGGTCTTCGGCCGCCAGCGTGTCGGCCATCACCTGCGTGACCTCCATCCAGAGCTGCATATCGTTCCAGATATGCGGGTCATAGGGCAGGTTGTTCTCCGGCTCCCATTCGAGCAACTGGTCTTCCGGCAGGCGATCCCCGACACCGACGACCACCGTCTCGTCACGCTCGCCAATCTGCTCCAGCAGTTCGTCCATCTGCGCTTCCAGGCGCACGCCGTTGTAGAAGATGATATCAGCCGTCTCGAACAGTTCGATATCGCCCTCGGTGGGCACGTAGGTGTGCGGGTCGATCCCCGGTCCCAGGAGACTCTCGACCTCGAACAACTCACCGCCTCCCAGGTTCATAAGCGTATCCGCGATATGGCCGGTCGTGGCGACCACCACCAGTGGCTCACCGCCACCATCGGCTGCTTCTGTTTCGGCCGTAGGCTCGGCGGCTGCCGGTTCTGCTGCTTCTGGCTCGGCGGCTGCCGGTTCCGTTGCTTCTGGTTCGGCCGGGGGCTGAGTATTGCAGGCCGCCAGAATTATCATGAGCACCAGACAAACTACACCCCACAGGTGCCATCCATACTTGCCGCGCATACATCCTTCGCTTTCTAGGTATGCTCCCATTGCTGTTCTTCCAACTCACAAACCGACCTGTCCAACCTTACGGCTGGGGGAGAACGCGAGGTACGTTCCGGCTTGAGCACCGGCCACCGCATGCGTTCCGTTCCTGTGAACCGTTGTTTGTGTGAATGGTTGGTATTAGCATATACGAACGTTTTTGATTTGTCAACACACAATGATTGTGCTCGCAAAGCACATTCTATGACAGTTTTATTTCTTGACAAGTCTTCTTTTCATTGCTACACTCACATATCAGCATATACTAATATACCCGTCCACATGACCAGACCAGTCCCGCTATCATACGTGATAGCGGTTCCGACGTACTGTCTGTGCCGGCTCCTGGTCGTTTGTATCGTCGCATTGAGTGAAAGGAATACGGCTGTGATGGCAACGTCTCCTCCGGTCATCGATGTAACTGACCTCACGGTTGCCTACCGTGAGCAGCCCGTGCTGTGGGACATTGACTTCACCGTACCGCCCGGTGTGTTGCTGGCGATTGTCGGACCGAACGGCGCGGGCAAGACCACGCTCATTAAAGCTATTCTTGGGCTTATTCCACCGGCCGCCGGGCGCGTGCTTGTCGCGGGCAAGCCCTATCATGAACAGCGGCGGCTGGTAGGCTATGTGCCCCAGCGTGGGAGTGTGGATTGGGATTTCCCCACCAATGTGCTGGATGTGGTGATGATGGGGCGCTATGGCACGCTGGGCTGGATCCGGCGTCCCGGCCGCCGCGAGCGTAGCCTGGCGCGGAAGGCGCTTGAGCAGGTCGGCATGACCGACTTCGCCGATCGGCAGATTAGCCAGCTTTCCGGCGGGCAGCAGCAGCGCGTCTTTCTGGCGCGGGCACTGGTGCAGGATGCCGAGATCTACTTTATGGATGAGCCGTTCCAGGGCGTTGATGCCACAACGGAGCGGACAATCGTTGCCCTGCTGCGTGAACTACGTGCCCGGGGCAAAACCGTGGTGGTAGTGCATCACGACCTCTCGACCGTCACTGACTACTTCGACTGGGTGACGCTGCTGAACGTGCGGCGCGTGGCGCATGGCCCGGTGTCGGAGGTATTTACTGAGCATAATCTGGGGCTGGCCTACGGCGGGCATGTCAACTTTGTCCCGCAGGCCGGCCCATAAGGAGCCACTTGATGGAATACCTGCTTGATCTGGTCTTTGACTATAATGTGCGCAATATCGCGCTCGGCTCGGCGGTGCTTGGCATCATCAGCGGGGCGCTGGGCTGCTTCGCGGTGCTGCGGCGGCAGGCGCTGCTTGGCGAGTCGGTGTCGCACGCTGCATTGCCCGGGATCGTGCTGGCTTTTATGGTGTTTGGCACCCGGGCATCGCTGGTGCTCCTGCTCGGTGCGGCTCTGGCGGGGTGGCTGGCCATGCTTAGCCTGATCGCCATTGTGCGTCTGACACGCATCAAGGACGACGCGGCCTTTGCGCTGCTGATGTCGGTCTTTTTTGGCGGCGGGTTGGTATTGCTTACCATCGTGCAGAAATCGACTATGGCTGGACAGAGCGGGCTTGATTCCTACTTGTTCGGTCAGGCCGCCGCGCTGATGACGGATGATGTTCTTACGATGGGCGGCATGGGTCTGTTGATCCTGACCATGCTGCTGCTCTTCTGGAAAGAGTTCAAGCTCTTGAGCTTTGACCGGGCCTTTGGTGCCAGCCAGGGCTTTCCGATGCTTACGCTGGATGTGCTGCTGACTGCGCTGCTGGTGCTATCGACGGTCATCGGCCTGAAAGCGGTGGGCGTGGTGCTGATGAGCGCCATGCTGGTTGCGCCTGCTGCTGCCGCGCGCCAGTGGACCAACCACCTGGGGCTCATGGTCGCGCTGGCCGGGTTGTTTGGCGCGCTGGCCGGGGTTAGTGGTGCGCTGATCAGTACACTGGCGCGTGGGCTGGCAACTGGCCCCGCCATTATTGTCTGCATTAGTCTGCTGGTCATCTGCTCGCTGCTGGTGGCACCCAACCGGGGACTGGTGTGGGAGTGGCTCCAGACACACCGCAACCGACAGCGGCTGCGGGCTGAACTGCGAACACTGCAAGAACCGGAGGTGTAGGATGCTGGAAGAGCTGCTTGGTCTGCGGACCTCCCAGATCGAAGTTATCACGCTGGGGATGCTGGTCGCCGTCACCTGTGCGCTGGTAGGTGTGTTCCTGACGCTGCGCCGCATGGCTATGATGGGTGATGCCATTAGCCATACGGTCTTTTTTGGGATTGTCGCGGCTTTCCTGCTGGTGCGCAATATTGACTCGCCCTGGCTCCTAGTAGGAGCCACGGCTGTTGGGGTGTTCACCGTCTGGCTGGTCGAACTGCTAACCCAGACGCAGCGGGTGCGCGAAGATACGGCCATCGGGGTGGTGTTTCCCTTCCTCTTCAGCCTGGGAGTTATTCTGGTGTCGATGTTTGCCCGAAATGCGCATATCGACACCCATGTCGTGCTGCTGGGCGAGCCGGCGCTGGCTCCTTTCGACCGGCTGGAACTGTTCGGGATCGATTTGCCTCGCACGATCTGGGTAATGGGGGCGATCCTGTGCATTAACCTGGTGTGCATTAGTCTGTTTTATAAAGAACTCAAACTCGCCACCTTCGACGCGGGACTGGCGGTAGCGCTGGGCTTCTCGGCCCCCCTGATTCACTACGGCCTGATGACGCTGGTATCGCTGACAGCAGTCGGGGCGTTCGACGCGGTGGGCGCCATTCTGGTCATTGCCTTCCTGGTGGGGCCACCTGTGGCCGCCTATCTGCTTACCGACCGGCTGCTACCAATGATTGGGATCAGTATGCTGATCGGGGCAATAAGCGCGGTGAGCGGCTACTTTGTGGCCCGCGCGTTGGACAGCACGATCTCCGGCGCGATGGCGTTGATGGTGGGGGTATGGTTTACGCTGGTCTTTCTGATAGCGCCGGAACGCGGCGTACTGGCAGTACTAGAGCGGCGCCGGCATCAGAAGTGGGAGTTTGCCCAGCAGGTATTGGCCATGCATCTGCTGAACCACCCTGCCGATGCATTGGAGGAACGTCATATCGATCATATGTACCGTCACCTGCGTTGGGAGCCCGCCTTTGCGCAGGCTGTGCTGCGGCGGGCACAAAAGCGTGGGCTGGTCGCGCTAATGAACGAGTATCTGGAACTGACTCCGCGGGGTCAGCAGCTTGCCCATCAGTTGCTGGCGCGGGTGGGGGCATAGGCATAGTCGCTCCATGTTGCGCCAGACTCTGGCACAGAACCCCACATGTGACTCCTGGTTAACCGCAAGATGTTGCCCCGACCACCTGGTCAGGGCATGAGTGCCCGCCGGACATCAGGCGGGTGGGTGCTGCGGCAGACAGGGCTCGCCCAGACAGTGATGCACTTCGACACTCATATGCGTGATGTCGGCCACCCGGGCGATAAGCTGCTTGTAGTGGTCCGGTGGCTGGGGGTAGTGCGTCACCACCGCCACAATTGCCGCCAGGTGCTGCGGTCCAACCCGCCAGACGTGGAGATCGGCGACCCGGTTATCCGCATCGGCTTCGATGGCCGTCTGGATCGCGGTGACAGTAGCCGGATCAACGTCGCTGTCCAGCAAGATCGTGCTGGTGTCGCGTAGGAGCCCGTATGACCAGCGGGTAATGACAACTGCGCCCACAATACCCATCGTGGCATCCATCCAGGTCCAGCCCAGCAACATCCCGGCCACCAGCGCCACAATCGCCAGCAGCGAGGTCAGCGCATCAGCCAGGACATGCAGGTAGGCCGCGCGCAGGTTATGATCATGCTGATGTGCTGCGTGCGGGTGTGCGTGATCGTGGTCGTGGTCGTGATCATGCGCGTGATGGTGATGATCATGATTGTGGTGGTGATCATGCCCGTGATGGTGGTGATGATCATGGTCGCGCAGCAGGAACGCGCTGAAGAGATTGACCGCCAGACCAATCACCGCTACCGCAATCGCTTCCGGAAAATGGATCGTCACATCGGTGAAGAAGCGTTGCACCGACTCGACCAGCATCACCAGGGCCACAATAGCCAGGGCCACCGCGCTGGCAAACCCGCCCAACTCGCCGACCTTGCCGGTGCCAAAGCTGTAGCGCGGGTTATCAGCATGGCGGCGCGCATAACGGTAGGCAAACAGCGTAATCCCCAGGGCGACCACATGCGTGCCCATATGCCAGCCGTCGGCCAGGAGCGCCATTGAGCCGAACAGGAGTCCAGCGGTAATCTCGATCACCATCATGCTGAACGTCAACCCGACGACAATCCGGGTGCTGCGTTCCCCCTGCCGGGCATCCGGCGCAAAATGGTGCTGGTGCTGCCACTGCTGCAGATGGTGGATATGCATAGGTCGTTTCCTTATCTCCTTGTGCTAAGAGACTGTCTGAAACGGTGGTTCGCGTCGGTCATCCGTCATGATGGTTGCCCGGATACACCGGACAGCGCCCCAGGAGTCCCGGCTTCAGCCGGTGTGCGGACGGAACCGGCTGAAGCCGGGACTCCCGCTCCGGAGCCGTGCGGGAGCGATCTCCATATGCGGACGAATTGGTTCATGATTGCTCCCGCATGACGGGCGGGACGGGGTACCAGGCCAACCTCCCCATGACCCACGCTTTTCAGACAGTCTTTAAGAACTACCTGCCGGCATGTCCTGTGCGTTCCTCCGGCGGCACAAGCATAATCGTGCGCGGCATCTTCCCGGCAAAGGAACAGCATCCGCCGGCGGTATCACAGGATGGACCAGATGAATCGCACGAGCAACTCCCACCGGACTGTACCTCTCTCAAACGACCTTTGCGAATCCAGTAGCCAATCATTCCGTCAAGCGTGCCCGGATCGACCTGCAGTTGGGCCGCCAGATCGTTCATGTTAAGCGGTTCGCGCGCCGCTTCAAACGCCTGCAATACCTGATGGAGCATTTTGTCCTCCATTGCAAGAACAGACAAACAAAGAACAGAGAACAAACCGGTTGGTCCATCACGGTATGCCACCCGCGCTGCTCTCTGTTCTTTTGTTCTGCGTTCTCTACATCTACTTTCAACCAGATAATCACGTAACTGCGTTAGCTCAGTTCACCTGCACCGCCCACAGGCTGAAATCGCTCTGAAATTGACAGGACTTACGCGGTGTGTGTACAAACGGGCCGTTTGCTTCCCATAACGGTGTATTTCGCCTGCGGCAGCATGGTACGCTTTTTATCTTTTTCATAAAAATGTTGCAACGTGTGGAACATTTTTATGAAAAAGCATGGAATCTTCCACCCTGCCGGAGGCGAATCGGGCCGGTTGTCCCGGCAGACGCCTGGTTTGGAACCGACCGCGTAAGTCCTGTCAAAGAGCAGAACCTGCGCGGTAGCCGTGCAAACCGGGCAGTTGCTCCGCTGCAGAACGGTTCCACCTGCGGCAGCATGGTACTTTTCTTATCTTTGTCACGAACATTTGGCGCTTAGCGCCAAATGTTCGTGACAAAGAACTAACTATCCCAGCCCCAGCAGCAGCCCGCCCTGGTATACCAGCAGTGCCACCAGCCAGGCCAGCACAAACTGGCCGACAACGCTGACCCACATCCAGACATTGCCAAACTCCTGCCGTGCCGCCGCCACCGCCACCATGCAGGGCGTGTAGAGCAGCACAAAGACCATAAATGCCAGCGCCGCCAGCGCGCCATGCCCGCCGCTCGTCTCTTCAAAGCCTACCTCGATGGCCCCCATCAAGTCGGTGGGTTCTTCCTCAGCTTCTTCCTCAAACAGATTGATGCCCACGATCAGCGGGATTGACTTGAGTGTATCAACCGTTGCGCCGACAAAGCTGGTGGCGATCATGCCCAGATCCTGGACAAATGTCGTCGGCTCGGCGGCTTCCTCAGCGGCTTCGAGCCCATAGATCTGCCCCATCGTGCTGATGACGACCTCTTTCGCCACAAAGCCGGTAACCAGCGCGCCGCTCGACTCCCACGAACCAAAGCCCAGCGGGGCAAAGATCGGCGAAACCGCTCCCGACACGCGCGCAAAGACGCTCTGGTCGATATCGGTGGCGGCAAACTGGCCCGATCCGCCGGTCGGGATAGCAATCAGCAACCAGACCACCACGCTGGTCGCCATAATGATCGTCCAGGCTTTGCGCACAAAGGCAGACGTGCGCTCCCACATATGGAACCAGATACCCTTGAGCGTCGGCAGTCGGTAGGGCGGCAGTTCCATAATAAATGGCACCTGTTCTTTGCCCCTGAACAGCGTCTGTTTTAAAATTATGCCAAGGATAATGGCAACGATAATGCCCAGCAGATACATGCTGAAGACCGCCAGCCCGGCGTAGGCCGGGAAGAAGACCGCCGCCAGCAGAATATAGACCGGCAGCCGTGCGCTACAGCTCATAAAGGGCACCAGCAACCCGGTGAGAATGCGGTCTTTTTCGCTCTCCAGGGTGCGCGTGGCATAGATCGCCGGAACATTGCAGCCGAACCCCACAATCATCGGCAGGAAGCTCTTGCCATGCAGCCCCAGCATCCGCATCAGCCGGTCCATCACAAAGGCGGCCCGGGCCATATACCCGGAGTCCTCCAGGATTGCCAGCGCGAGGTAGAGCGCCATCAGCACCGGCACAAAGACCAGCACCCCGCCCACACCGGCAATGATGCCATCAACCGCCAGACTCTCCACCCAGGTGCCGCTCAGTCCCAGCGCGCCGAGCAGCGCCGTCACCCAGGTGGTCAGCGGTCCACTGATCACCCCGTCCACCCAGTCCAGAAACGGAGCCGAGACATCCGCCGTCATCTTGAACACCACCCACATCAGCGCCAGGAAGATCGGAATGCCGAGCCACTTGTGGGTGACAACCCGGTCAACCCGATCCGAGAAGGTCGCCGCCGGAGCATCCGGCCGCGTCAACACACGCTCAACCAGTTGATGCACAAAACGGTAGCGCTGGTCGGTCAGCATCACGTCAACTTCATCGCCATAGTGGGCACGCAACCGCTCGCACTGCTCATCCAGAATGCGCAGGACCATCTCGCTGCCGGGGGTATTCTGCACGGTCTCACGCAGATGAGGATCCTGTTCCAGCAGTTGGATTGCCAGCCAGCGCGCGGGATAGGCCGCCTGCAGGTCGGGAACGGCGACAATCGCCGCGCTGACCCGGTCAATCGCCGCTTCAATCTCCGGCGCGTAGTTCACACCGACCGGTCGGATCTGCGGTGGAAAAAAGGTGAGACTCATCAGCAGGTCTCCTTTCAGGCTGAAAGTTCAATCGCCGGATGTGGCTCGGTTATCTGCTTCAGTGTGGCCGATAACGCCTGTTTCAGGCTGTCCACACCCTGCTCCTGGCTGGCAACCATCGGCACCACCGGCACCCCGTTGAGCGCGCGCGCCAGTTGCGCCGCATCAATGGTCAGGCTACGCTCGCGGGCAATATCCAGCATATTGAGCGCAATCAGCAGCGGCGTGCCGATATCCAGCAGTTGGGCTGTCAGGTAAAGGTTGCGTTCCAGGTTGGTGGCATCAACCACATTGACCACCAGCGTGGGGCGACTCATCACGATAAAGTCACGGGCGATCTGCTCTTCCAGCGAATAGGCCGACAGGCTGTAGGTACCGGGCAGGTCGATCACGGTGATCTGTTGCGTGCCCAGCTTCAACGTTCCGGCTTTCTGCTCAACGGTCTTGCCCGGCCAGTTCCCGACATGCTGCCGTGAGCCGGTCAGCGCATTGAAAATGGTACTCTTGCCGACATTCGGGTTGCCCGCCAGTGCAATCGTCAACTCGGTCTTCATGCATGCTCCTCTTCCAGTAGCACCCGCACCCGGTGTGCCAATCCCCGCGCCAACCCCAGGCGCGTATCTCCAACGGCTATCAGCAGCGCGCCGCCGTCATCCTGCACAACGCTGAGGGTTGCGCCCCGCACAATACCCAGTTCATGCAGGCGATGGCTGACCGGCTGATCGGCGGTAATCTCGACTACCCGCACCCGCTGCCCAGGCGCGACCAGGCTGAGTGTGAGCAGGCGATCCAGGCGACCATTCATGGCTGCACCTCAACCAGAATCTGACTGGCCTCCTGTTTGCGCAGCGAGAGATGGTAGCCTTTGACCAGCACCTCGATAGGATCACCCAGCGGAGCAGCCCGTTCAACCGTTACCGTTTCGCCGGTTGTCAGGCCCATGTCCAGCAGTCGGCGGCGGGTCATCCCTTCACCGCCAACCCGCACAATGGTGGCCGACTGGCCGATGGGTACATGACTGAGCGTTATGGGCGCTGTTTCGGTAGACATACGCGGTCTCCTTTCGTAAAACCATGGAGATTTCAATCAGCGATGCGGCTTTGCGCGGGACGCAACCGTGCGTCGGACTGAGAGCCTGTCTGAAACGGTGGTTCGCGTCGGTCACACGGCATGCTGGCTGCCCTGATACACCGAACCGTGCCCCAGGAGTCCCGGCTTCAGCCGGTGTGCGCAGTGCCCCAGGAGTCCCGGCTTCAGCCGATGTGCGGCCGGAACCGGCTGAAGCCGGGACTCCCGCTCCAGAGCCGTGCGGAAGCGATCTCCAGATTCGGACGAATTGGTTCATGATCGCTCCTGCATGTATGGATGTGACGGGGTGCCAGGCTAACATCCTCATGACAAACCCTTTTCAGACAGTCTCTGCGAAAAACTATAAACCGAAGGGTTCCGGGCCATCGAACGACAGTCGGGGACAGGTCGGCGGCAGGGAATGTCGGGAATGTCCATTCAGGCATGCCTGAAAACCCCGGCACATCTCCTCGGCACAGCGCAGCAGCGGAGATCCGTTTGTGAATGCGGCAACTTCAACTTCGATCTGTGCGGCCAGCGAACGTGCCAGGGTAAGCTGCTGTTCACCAACCTGCACAATCAGGGCACCATGCGCGCCGATGGTCAGCACCTCAACCAGTATGCCGGGCTGCAAACCCTGAGCGGTGAGGAGATCCTGCAGGCCGGGGTTGGTCGTCATCGTCACAATCTGACCGTGCGCACCAGCCGGCAGCAGCGTGAGCGGACATGGCGTTGATCGCGCCTCACCCGCTTCTGCACCCACTTCTGTGAGCGTTGGTGGCACAGGTTGGCATGTCCGCGCCGAGCGGGACAGGAAGGCGGCCAGCGCCTCGACCAGATGCTCCGAGGTGACATGCTCCAGGCGACAGGCCAGATCGTCCGCTTCATCGGGCGCAATCTCCAGGCTTTGCACCAGGAAGGCCATCCAGAGACGGCGACGACTGATCACGCGCTGGGCAATCGCTTCGCCATCGGGCGTCAGCGTGACGCCTTTGTAGGGTTGATAGGAAACCAGGCCGCGATCTGCCAGTTTGCGGCACATCTCATTGGCCGAAGCCGACGAGACCGAGAGATGCTCGGCCAGGGCCGACAACGGAACCGGACTGCCCTGGGTGCGCAACATCGCCGTCATCACCAGGTACATTTCTACACTCTCGCTCATGGAGACCTCGCAGTTGGGGGTAGACCCCTGAAAATATTCTGGTTATAAGGCTGGCCTGTTGTTGCATACCATAGCATATGCTTATCTCAGTGTCAATAGGTTTGGATATCGTAATGCTGCCAATCGGGTTAAGACATCTTTACCAATCGGTGTGCGCAGGTGCATACGCCCGGATTCCAGAAAACAACAGCAATACACATGGCTCCCTGATGCGGTAAACCGGGCAACACACTCGATTGCCATGTCCAGAATGTTCCTGAGAAGCGCTTTCACGCAGCCAGGCCGAGTGTAGACGCGCGATCGCCCGCTTTCCTCTCTACAATGACACAAAACCCGGTTCGCTCAGGCATGCCTGACCTGACGTTATGAATTATTCAGGCAGACCTTGACAAATATGAAACCGTCCCGTATGCTCATCGTATCAGTTCACTCACACAAGCGTCAGGATGGTCGATGGATACCCTCAACCCGATGGCAATCGTGCAAATCTGCCTGGCGCTGATCATCGCGCTGCTATGCGGAGGGCTGCTGGTCCTGACCCGGCAGGCGCGGCGCGGATGGTGGTGGCGGTCTGGGCGCAAATGCGGGGAGCCGGCGATAGAACAGCCGGCAGCACCGGACCAGACGGCAGATGGAGCAGAACGGGAGGCGCACAGGTTGTCGATCCATCACAATGGACGGAGTCCTGCCGCGACGCACCCATGCGGAAGTGGAAGTAATAGTGGAAGTAATGCGGACCGAGTCAACTGAAATGTACCTGGTCACGGTCTATCGCCTGACGCGCACGGTGCCCTACACCGCAACCAGCGATATTGCCGCGACCCTGGGGGTCAGTCTGCCGAGCGTTTCGGAGAAGGTGAAACGGCTCGCCGAGCAGGGCTACATGGAACATCAGTGGCGGCGCGGCGTAGCGCTGACCGAGGCGGGGCTGCGGATTGCCCTGAATGTGATTCGCAAGCATCGCCTGATTGCTACCTTTCTGGTGCAACAGGTCGGGTATCTGCTGGAGGACGTTTACGAGGAAGCCTGCCGGCTGGAGCATGCCGCTTCGGATTACTTTGTTGACCGGCTGGAGGAGATGTTAGGCTACCCGCGCGTCGATCCGCAGGGACATCCCATTCCGGCACGCGACGGTACCGTTGCCCGCTCCAACTACGAACCGCTCACCAGTATTTCTCCAGGGCAAACAGTTGTGATTCGCTGCGTGAACACCCTTGATCAGGCGCGCCTGCGCTATATCCGCGAGTTGGGGTTGCTGCCGCACACGCGCATCCAGGTGCTCGATATAGCGCCCTTTGAAGGTCCACTCACGGTCCACATTGGGGAGCGTACGGTTGCGCTGGCGCGAATGATTGCAAACGATATCGAAGTTGATTGCGAAGGGGAGGAAGTAGCCCATGAGTGACGTAATGCCGATCCCGCGCTCGTTTGTGGACTGGAAAAGGCAGACCGAGCATCTGCCCGCCACCACCGCCGAGTTTGAACGCTGGTTATTTGTGCATGTCTCCAGTGTGCTCCTTGGCGGTAAAGCGGGCGAACTGCTGAACCTGCCGGCCAATCAGTTCGGTATGACCATTGTGGAGCGCCTGGCACGGATTGCCACCCTGACCGGGCTCTGGGGGGTTTCCTATCAGGTCTTGAACCAGGATGCCACAGCCACCCAGATTGTTATCTACAACTGGGAAAAGGTCCAGAATGTACTGATTGGGGTTTCGCCCTGTGTGCTCTCCTGCGAGCTGAATTATGCGCGGGGGCTCAATCCGGCGGAGTTTCTGGCAGAGGTGGCGCGGCGCTGGCATGAGCGGGGCGACATTCCCCACGAGATCGGGCTGGCCCTGGGCTACCCACCCAAGGATGTTCTGGGGTATATGGGCCTGCTACCGCTCCAGTGTACCGGCTGCTGCGGCTGGCGCATCTATGGCGATCCGACCGACTCGCTCTGTCAGGGCCGGATGTTTGCCGATGCGCGCCAACAGGCAATCTTCTTTGTGTACCGCCGGGAGTGTGAGGACGCACATTAATCCTGATAAGGTCGCCAGGAACTGCATAAAGGTCGCGGCGTTGGGGCTTTGCGCGAGACAGTCTGGCCGGATTTGAGATGAACGAGAAGTGCCGTATTTGCGTCTATTGTCCCCATTCCGGCTGGTTGCCGGTTTGCCGGCAAACTGGTGTGGTCGAACTTTGGACCACAAATAACGCGACATGAGCGAAACCTGCGAAACGACCAGTGCCGGTATGGAAGAATCAGACCGACCGGGAAGGCGCATCCTTCCCGGCCGATTTCAAGCCCACGTCGGGCAAATCAGGCCGATGTCTGACCCGGGCCGAAAATGGCATTGGTCGGGCACTGGGGCACGCAGCGTACCGCCGAGATATTCTGGCAGTTGTTGCACAGGCTTGCATCAATGATATAGGTCGAGTCATTTGCATGCGCGCTGATAGCATTCCGGGGACAGAGCGGGCGGCAGGCGTCACACACAACACACTTGTCCGGGTCGATCCAATGGGTATTTGCGTTTGCTTGAGCCATCTTGAGAACTCCTTACTGGTTAATAAACTACGGTTTCTTTATTATGTCGTCCGACCGGCAGGTCAGGCCGATGTCTGACCCGGGCCGAAAATGGCGTTCGTCGGGCACTGGGGCACGCAGCGTACCGCCGAGATATTCTGGCAGTTGTTGCACAGGCTTGCATCAATGACGTAGGTCGGATCGCTTGCATGCGCGCTGATAGCATTCCGGGGGCAGAGCGGGCGGCAGGCGTCACACACAACACACTTGTCCGGGTCGATCCAATGGGTATTTGCGTTTGCTTGAGCCATCTTGAGAACTCCTTATTATTTGATGAACTAGCTTACTACAGGCTTGCTGCGGCGTGATTACTGTATCGTTGTGGTTACTGTATCATGTCGTACCACTCTTAGTCTATAATGATTCTAAAAATTAGGCAGACCGAAGAGGAAGAGGTTTTCTAACGATGATGACTCACCGCTCTGTTGCGCTGATAGGGATCATCTGCAGCATACTCGTGCTCGCCGGATGTCGTTTTGCTGCGCAGACAGCCGTTGCACCCACTCCGACCATTGTCCCCACCACCGCTGTAGCGCAGATTGCGCCGACGGTAACGCCTACGCCAACCCCTACGCTCACCCCCACCGCAACACCGGAACCGACCGCGACCCCGGAGCCGGCGGCGGCCCGCTTTGCAATCATCGGCGATCTGGGGGAGCCGGGCATTATCTCTGAGGCGGTTGCCAATCTGGTGAAGGGCTGGCAACCCGAGTTTATCGTCACCACGGGCGATAACAACTTTCCCAACGGGGAAGCCGCAACGATTGATCCCAATGTTGGGCAGTATTACCACGAATTTATCCATCCCTACCAGGGTGAATATGGCGCGGGCGCGGAAACCAATCGCTTCTTCCCGATTCTGGGCAACCACGACTGGGATGTTCCGGGGGCAACGCCCTACTTTGACTACTTCACGCTGCCGGGGAATGAGCGCTACTACAGCGTCGTCCACGAACCGGTGACAATCTACGCGCTTAACAGCATGCCGGGCGAGCCGGATGGCATAGAGGCCGACTCGCAGCAGGCCGCGTGGCTCCAGCAGGAGTTGGCAGCTTCAACCACCTGCTGGGATCTGGTCTTTTTTCATCACACCGCTTATACCTCCGGGCATCGCGGCCCGGCCCCCTGGATGCGCTGGCCCTTCGCGGAGTGGGGCGCCGATGCGACATTTTCGGGACATAATCATATTTACGAGCGGGTGATGCTTGATGGGTTTCCATACATCACGAATGGTCTGGGCGGCGGGCCCCGCTATGCCTTTGCGGAGACCGTCGCCGCGGGCAGTGAAGTGCGCTACAATCTCGATCATGGGGCCATGCTGGTTGAGGCGGTTGAGGGACAACTCTCTTTTCAGTTTGTAACCATTACCGGCGAGGTGATTGACAGCTATACCATGGAGAAATCCTGCCCATAACCTATGCCGATGACACGCGTTACGCGGCGGGAGTCTGGACCACGAACACCACGACATGCGCGCAACCCGCGCAACGGCCAATGCTGACCCGGATCAGGTGCTCCCGTGTTCGGCGGGGGATATTGCCGCCGGCAGGGTGGAAGAGACCCAATCTTTTTTCACAAAAATGCACAACGTGCATTTTTGTGAAAAAAGAAAAAAGGCGTACCATGCTGCCGCAGGCGAATCGGGTTTTCATTGGGTTAAACGCCCGGTTTGAACACCCACCGCGTAACGCGTGTATTTGAAAGGCATTCGACCTGAGGAATAAGGATATAAGCGCAGATTTACAACCAGGAGGTTGAGATGACAACAGATGCCGCGACCGGGACAACTGGTCAGACATTCCATATTCAGGGTATGGATTGCGCCGGATGTGCCCGGACCATCGAACAGGGCGTATGTGGGCTGGCGGGTGTCGCAAGCTGTGAACTGAACTTCACCAGCGAGAAGCTGCATATTACTGGCGATGTTTCGCGCGAAACGGTTATCGCGCGGGTGCGTGCGCTGGGCTATGAGGTGGTGGAACCCGACACCGCCACGCAATCTGCGCCGACGGGCAACTTCTTCCAGTTTTTATGGCAGCGTCCCACCACCCGGCTGGCGCTGCTGGGCGCACTGCTCATCCTCCCGGGTATCATTCTGCACGAACTTCTGGGCATTGAACACTGGCTGATCGACCTGTCAGCACTGGCGGCGCTGCTGTCTGCCGGAGTGCCCATTGCCCGTAGCGCATGGCGCGCCCTGATCATTAACTGTGCCATCACCATCAACCTGCTGATGACTATTGCGGCAATCGGCGCGGTGATTATCGGAGCCTACACCGAGGCGGGCATGGTGATAGTCCTGTTTGCGCTCGGCGAGGCACTCGAGGGTTATACCTCCAGCCGGGCGCGCGACTCGATCCGCAGCCTGATGCAGGTGGTCCCCAACACGGCTACGCTGCTGCGGCAGGCGCAGTCACCGGCACCATCCGGCGCTATGGGTGGGATCATCCCGCTAGAGCCGACGAGTGGGGCGGGTGGCACCTGTACAGGTGACGCGTGTACCCCGGCAACGCCGGGTGAGCAGCGTGTATCGGTTGAGTCGCTTCAGCCGGGGGATGTGATCCTGGCGCGGCCCGGCGAGCGCATCCCGATGGATGGGCGTGTGATCGCGGGCGACTCAGCGGTCAATCAGGCACCGATTACCGGCGAGAGCCGCCTGATCGACAAAACCGTCGGCGACACGCTCTTTGCCGGCAGCATCAACGGCGCAGGCGCACTTGAAATCGAAGTTACCCACCGTGCCGAGGATACCACCATCAGTCGCCTGATCCGGATGGTTGAGGAGGCGCAAGAGCAGCGCGCGCCGACGCAGCGCTTCATTGACCGCTTTGCGCACTACTACACCCCTGCTGTGGTAGTGCTGGCGCTGCTGGTGGCGATCGTGCCGCCACTCTTCTTCGGGCAACCCTTCTGGAACCCGGACGCCGATACGTTCGGCTGGTTTTATCGGGCGCTGGCGCTGCTGGTGGTGGCCTGCCCCTGCGCGCTGGTCATCAGTACACCTGTCAGCCTGGTGAGTGCCATCAGCAACGCCGCGCGGCGGGGCGTGCTCGTCAAAGGCGGCGTACACTTGGAAACGTTGAGCCGGGTGCGGGTGATTGCCTTTGATAAAACCGGCACGCTGACGGCCGGGAAGCCGACCGTCATTCAAACCCGCACCGTCGCCTGTCCAGACGGCTGTCACAGCGAGCAACCGGACATATGTAGCGACTGTGATGATCTGCTGGCCCTGGCCCATGCGGTGGAACAGCGGAGCGAACATCCGCTGGCGCAGGCGATTGTCAATGCAGCCGCGCAGCGCCAGGTACAGGATCGCTATCCGGCAGCCAGCCAGGTAGCCGCGCTGGCCGGGCGCGGGGTGCGTGGGATCGTAGATGGGCAAGAGGTGCTCCTGGGCAGCCATCAGGTCTTCGAGAAGAGTATTCCCCATCCGGCGGCGCTGTGTGCCGCTGCTGGAGCGGATGCGGCGGCGGGCTACACCCCGGTGCTGGTCGGCACAAATAACCACTACCTGGGGACCATCACGGTCGCCGACACAGTACGGGACAGCAGCCGCGCCGCGATAGCCCGGCTCCGGCAGACGCATGTGCAACACCTGGTTATGCTGACGGGCGACACCGCCGGCACCGCGCAGCATATCGGTGACGCGGTGGGTGTGACCGAAGTGCGCGCCGGGCTGCTGCCGGAAGAGAAACTGCAGGCGGTGCATGAACTTCGGCAGCAGTATGGCCCGGTTGCCATGGTCGGGGATGGCATCAACGATGCGCCCGCGCTGGCCGCAGCGGATGTGAGCATTGCGATTGGCGGGCAGGCCGGCGGTACGGCGCAGGCGATGGAAACCGCCGACATGACCCTGCTACGCGACGACTTGCGCCTGCTGCCGTTTGCGCTGAGTCTGAGTCGGGCGACGATGCGCACCATTCAGACAAACATCGTGCTGGCACTCGGCGCAAAGCTGGTCTTTCTGGTACTGGTGCTGCTGGGCATGGGAACGCTCTGGATGGCGGTACTGGCAGATATGGGTGCGTCGGTGCTGGTGACACTGTATGGGACGCGGCTGCTGGGATGGGGCGAGCGCGCCCCCGCAATGCCGCGCCAGTCTGGTGAAGAAATCGCAAGTGCGCAAGTGTAAGCTATTTCTGCCCGAGCATAGAGCAACCCTGCACTGGTCGCAGTGCTGCCTTCCGGCGGTTGGGAGCGATTCTGCAGAACCAGTTCACAACCACTTTCGGCTTGCTATCCGATTTGTTGTCAGAGACTGTCTGAAAAGATGATTTGCGTCGGTCCCACGGTATGCTGGGTGCCCTGCGACACCGGACAGCGCCCCAGGAGTCCCGGCTTCAGCCGGTTCCGGCCACACTGAAGCCGGGACTCCTGCTCCGGGGCCATAGCCCCATGACTAACCCTTTTCAGACAGTCTCTCAGAAACACGCAAGGTATGGTATCCTGACAATAACCGGAGAGACGCTACTTTGAAGCGCAAGACACGGCAGGAGGGATTATGATAGACCAGACGCCGGGCCAGCCGCGTGTTGTTGAGGAAAAAGGCAATGGCACACTCGAGATATTTCCGCTTGCACCTGAAGAGGCTATTCTGTTTGCACTCTTCACGGATCTCTTTACCAATCACTGGCAGGAGATCCACTTCGGGCCGCTTATCCAGGGAGCCGTGTTCGAGATTCGTATCACTGAACCGCCCGAACATATCGGCATGCTTGACGGCTATCTGACGGTTGATTTCGGCACATGGCATTTTCACATCTGCATCGGCGAGCACAAAGGCAGCCGTACCCATCCGGTTGACCCGGAACTGGCGCATCACCGCCGTACCTCCCGGGCCGAACTCTATCGCCGCATTAATGTCGAGGGTACGCCGGACATCTGGGGGCTGCGCCTGTTCAACGGTCATGACGAGCAGCAGGTTACGGTCTTCCTTCCCAATCCATTCCTTTCCGACGACATGGAGTATCTCAAGGAGCCGGACTGGTCGCGGCTGGCGCTATGGGATAAACTGCGTAAGCAGTATCTGGGGCTCGATTCGGACCCACGGGATCGCTCGGCACGGCGCTTTATCCACGGATAAGGCCGGCATAGCGAGGGACGAAACCCGTGTACAAAAGTGATCTCGACAATTATGTAACACGAGTTACGCAGTGCGCATTCAAACGGGACATTTCACCCGATGGAAGCCAGATTCGCCTGCGGCAGCATGGTACGCTTTTTGCTTTTTCACAAAAATGTTGCACGCAGTGCAACATTTTTGTGAAAAAGCATGGAATCTTCCGCCCTGCCGGAGGCGAATCGGGCCGTTTGTCCAGGCAGATGCCTGGTTTGGAAACGACCGCGTAAGTCGTGTTACGTAACAGGTGTTACGCCGTCACTGACCCGGAAGGGATTGTCGCCTCCGGCAGGGCGGAAGATTCCATGTAACTCGCGTCACGTAAGCAGTTGTTTCGGCTGATCTGAAGGATAAGAAGGATAATCGGGAGGAAAACGATGATCACTGTCGCTAACCGGATTTTTGTTGCGCCCGAATACGCAGAAGCGTTTGAAGAGCGCTTTCGCAACCGCGCCGGGCAGGTAGACACGATGCCCGGTTTCATTATGAACCAGGTGTTGCGCCCGGTGAACCCGGGCGATCCCTACGTTGTGCTGACCCTGTGGGAGACACGCGCGCACTTCGAAGCCTGGGTCGGCTCGGATGCCTTTCAGCAGGCGCATGCCCGCTCCGGCGCGCTGCCGGGTGAGGCATACACCGGCCCGAACAAGCTCGAAGTTCACGAAGTCATCCAGGACTCCAGCCGGACCGATCTGAAGCCGGAGCCACCCGGCGGGCCGTTCAAGGTGCATTAGCGGCGCGCATCTCCGCTAACGCCCGGCTGATATGCTCAACCAGCACACTCAGTGAGGTGGGTTTGCTGATCACCTGGTGAAATACCTGCGCATCCGGCCAGCCCTGGCGCAGGGTTGCCGGGTCGGTGCCGCTGTAGGAAATGCGCGCAGTCTGCTGTAATCCAGGCTGCGCGCGCATCCAGAGTGCCAGGTCCAGGCCCGTCTCATGTCCCACCAGCCGATGATCCAGGAGCACCACCTGGGGCACTGGGTCTTGCAGCAAGCGGTTGCGCGCCTGCCGGGCACTCGCCTTGAGTTCCACCGTCGCGCCCATCCGCCGTAAGCCGTCGCTCACAGCGAGCGCCAGATCGGCCAGATCTTCCACCACCAGAATGCGAATACCGTCCAAAGGGGGTTGCGCGGGTATCATCATTGTTTTTGCAATTCCCCTTTCCGTCGTAACGTCGTAGGCACTGCGCCACCGTTTGCCCGCACCCCCGACTGGTAGCGCTGCAACGCCGCGGTAATGCCGCTCTGTAACGACCCGTGGGTGACAATGCCCTGCAGGTCCACATTGAGATACACCAGCGTCTGCGCAATCTGTGGCTGGATGCCGGTGAGGATCACCTGCGCCCCCAGCAGTTTCACCGCCTGGGCCGCCTGGATGAGCGCCTGGGCCACCTGGGTATCAACCACCGCCACGCCAGTGATGTCGAGAATGGCGAGGGTGGCCTGATGCTCTGCAACTCCGGTGAGCAGCGTCTCCATAATCTGCTGGGCGCGCTGGGTGTCGATGGTGCCGATCAGCGGCAGCAGCACCACCTCGTCGGAGATGGGGATGAGGGGCGTAGACAACTCGCGCAGGGTGTTCTGCTGGACATCGATCACCTGCTGTTGCAGGGCGGCGCGTTCCGCTTCGGCCCGTTGCTGTTCGGTGATATCCCGGTCGATGGCGACCAGACCAACCGGATGCCCGGCATCGTCTGCGATAGTAAACACCGAGGCCATAACTGGAAACGTGCTGCCATCCCGCCGCCGATGCGTAATCGTCCCTTGCCATGCGCCGCTGTTCTGCAGATGCTGCAGTGCCGATTCTAACTCAACCGGATTGGACATCAAATCCTGAGTCGCGGTGCCAATAATATCTTCACCATAAGCATGCATGGTCTGGTAATGTTTATTGGCATAGGTAATCGTGCCTTCCAGCGAGTTGATTGCGATACCGTCCGGGGCATTATCGGCCAGCGTTTTAAAGGCTCGAAATGCTTCTTCCTGATGCTTGCGTTCAGTGATGTCTACGGAGATGCCGCCCAGCATAATGCCCTGCTCCGGGGCACTACGGATGAGAAAGACGGTACTCAGGAAGGTATGTTCTCCATCCGGCAACCGCATATGTTGCTCCAGTGTCACCGGCTCCTGGCGTGCCATCACCTGCCGCGCATGCGCGTTCCAATCCTGAACGACATTGGCGGGGAGTTGATCCGACAACATAGAACCAACAATCTGTTCCCGTGGAACACCCAGCGCCTGGGCACACACGTCATTGATCATCAGGTAGCGCCCCTGCTCGTCCAGCACATAGCAGGATGCGGGCATGTTATTGAAAAACTGCTCAAACAGGGCGCGACTCTGACGCAGTTCCTCCTCAGCCTGCTTGCGCCCGGTGATATCCTGCCAGGAACCGACCATTTCAATCGGATGCCCCTGTTCATCACAAATGAGGCGCAGTTGATCGTAGATCCAGCGGTAGCCGCCATCCTTCATCTGAAAGCGATATTCGTGGGAGTGGTGTCCATGCGCAAAAACCTGCGCCAGATCTGCAAACACGCGCGGGGCGTCATCGGGGTGGATATGGCCGGCCCAGAACTGCGAGTCGTCGGTGAACTCGTGGGGAGCATAGCCAAACATGCGGGTGACATTTTCACTGATGAAGGTTGCGCCGAAGTCGCCACTCGCTTTGCAACGAAACAGCACAACCGGACTGGCGGCGAGCAGATGCTGCAACTCTTCTTGCTGCCGTCTGCGCCCGGTGATATCTTCCGCTGTCCCCAGAATGCCGATCACCTGACCGGCGGCATTATGCAGAGGCACCTTGTTGGTGCGAAACCAGACCTGCTGTCCATCGGCCTGCAACTGCGGCTCGATAACATCATACTCGGGAGTATCGGTCTGCATCACCCGCTGGTCAACACTCAAGCAGAACTCCGTTTCCTCACGCTTCCAGGGCAGATCGGCATCGCGCAACCCCACAATTGCCGCCGGGTCGGCGACTCCGGCGGCGGTGGCAAACAGTGTATCGCATCCCTGGTAGACCGAGTTGCCGTCTTTCCAGAAAATCATCTGCGGCAAGGTGTTCACAACGGTTTGTAGCAGCCGGCGGGTATCGTTCAGGGCTTCCTCCAGGGAAGTAACCTGCCGGCGGAGGCGTTCATTCTCGTGCTGCAGTGTAGCGATTTCGGGCGGGAGGGTTGTGGGTGTGGTGCCGTTGGTGTACATTGATGACCTCCTTAGTTGCTGCTGGTAAACAAAAATCCCTCCTGAAACCTCGGAGGGTTAGCTGAGTGTGTGGCCTGCTCCGTGCAGGATCGCGCGTCGTGGCGGACGGGTTACGACCGGCCCGGCAGGTGTAGCGGGCAGGCATACAGGCAGATGCGGTTGTTCCGATGTCGGCTTGAGAGCTGCTATCGTCATATATGCCCACCTGTCGGCTTGTAATGCGGAATATGCAATAGTTCGGTACGGTAAAACAGAAATGCGCGTCGTTGCGCTACGGAGTGACATGCCAGTGTGGAATTGATAACATATCAGTTGTTCATGCGTACTATAAAGATTTTTGTAATCTGTTACAAGAATAGAAACAGGAGAGATTTTGAGCAGAAGTTGATGCGGGCTGTGGAATGGCGGAGTGACGGGTGCGTCAGGGGTGGGTTGGCACAGTTACATGAATGGCGGCGGATAAGCGTGATATCTGGGTTGTAAGAGACTGTCTGAAAAGATGATTCGCGTCAGTCACACGGCATGCTGGGTTCCCTGAGAAACCGGACAGCGCCCCAGGAGTCCCGGCTTCAGCCGGTTCCGGCCACACACCGGCTGAAGCCGGGACTCCCGCTCCGGGGCCGTAGCCCCATGACCAACCCGTTTCAGACAGTCTCTAACACATCGTAGGTATGGTTGCATCAAAGTCGCCTGCCGCTTATTTTAAAGGTTGGTGGATATCAGAAGGGTATGAGCGGCAACATAACCCAGTAGCAACCTGCGGACGTTGACCGACGGATTATGTAATTTTGCAATAGGTTAGCGCACATACGCTAGATTTTGTGAACCGTTTTTCGGCATTGCTATCCACTACAATCATCTGCCAGGGTGATCTAAATCTAACCTGATGAAACAGTCTCCGTAACCGTTAACCCCTAACCCCTAACCGTTAACCCCTAACCCCTAACCCCTAACCCCTACCCCGGCACCACCATCAACGTAATCGGCAGGGGCACAAAGGCGGGGATGCGCAGATCTTCCTCAGCGCTATCCAGGTAGAGGCCGGTGGAGGAGCCGCCATCGAGGTTGAGCGCCGCGTCGATCTCCAGATCGCCGGCGAGCAGCCAGTCGGCCAGACCGCGCAGCGAGAAATCATTGCCGGAACAGGCAATCAGCAGCACGCGCCCGGAGCGATCCAGCGCCACCACGCTGCGCCGGGCACGCTGCCCATCATCGGCGGTAGTGTAGGTCAGCGTACCGTCCGTGATCAGCATCGGCCAGCTCTGGAGCGCCGCAACCAGCGGCTCGTTCGGGTCGTAGGGCTGCGCGGCCAGGTAGCGCAGGGAGACATTACCCGCCGCATCCACCGCGAACATGCCCCCGCTCCCCTGGTAACTGCTGCCGCTGACCAGCCCATCGCTGATGACCAGCGCAGTGCTCTGGTAGTTCTCATCAAAGAAGCCCCCATTGATCGTTGCCAGGGCGTTGGCCTCGGCGTGCCAGGTTGCCAGGGGGCGCGGCTCGGCGGGCGCATAGCCCACGCGAAACCGCATCAGCGCCGGGTCCACCCGCACAATGCTGACCGGGGCCGGCCGCTCGCCGTGGGCCAGCCGCAGCCGGCGCAGATCAACCCCAGGACCGGCCGTGATCCAGCCGCTGTCGGCCGGTTGGGCCCCGATTACGTCCGGCGGGGCGGTGGGGGCAACCGGCGTGATCGGACGGGTCGGCATGAGGGTTGGGACAGGCGCAACCTGCCCGGCGGATGACGCCGGCTCCTGCGCACAGCCGGTCAGCCCCAGGCACACGATACAGACCCAGGCCACCGGGACAAGCAGGTTGCGCAACCGCATTATTCCGTACCGCATCATACGTTAATCAAGTTGATGATACCCGGAGCGATAG
Source organism: Chloroflexaceae bacterium (assembly GCA_034436755.1). GTDB lineage: Bacteria > Chloroflexota > Chloroflexia > Chloroflexales > Chloroflexaceae > CAKZQX01. The sequence continues at coordinate 104,202 of DAOTVB010000201.1, forward strand.
TAGAGCAGTGGGCGGCCACCACCAGTACGTGCCGCAACAACCTCCCCCACATAGATGGTATGGTCGCCACCGGGAAAAGCGTTGACCACCCGGCACTCGAGGCTCGCCAGCGTATCCACCAGCAGGGGCAACCCGCGCTCGGAGAGGGTGAAGCTGCCCGGTACAAACCGCTCGACATTGGGCGCGGCAAAGCGCTGCGACAGATGCGCCTGCTCCTCGGTCAGCATGTTGACCGCGAACAGCCCCGAAGTCGCAATCGCCGCATGCGTGGTGGACCGCAGGTCAATGCAGATCAACACCAGCGTCGGCTCCAGCGAGAGCGAAGTAAACGAACTGACGGTAATCCCCGACAGGTAGCCCTCCGCTGCCGTTGTCACCACGGTGACACCCGACGCGAAGTGGCTCATCACCTGCCGAAAGAGAGCGGGATCAATACTCACAAACAGTCTACCTTCTAGATCGGCGTTCCAGGATGGCGGCGTGGATCTGCTCACCGACCGGCCACTCCTCGCGGGCGGCTGCGTCCTCGACCAGCAGTTGGGGCACGGCAATCGGCCGGTTGTCCGGGCCAATCGAGACCATGCTAAAGTAGCCGGTGGTGCAGAGCCGGCGCTCTCCCCGGAACGGATGCTCACCATAGACATGCACGCGGACGACCAGCGATGTCCGTCCGACATAGATGACGCGGGCCATGGCCTCAACGATTTCGCCCTGATGCACTGGCGCGCGAAAGTCCAGATGCTCGGTTGAGGCGGTGACAACGGGCTGGCGGCAGAAGCGCCAGGCAGCAATCGCGGCGGCCTTGTCCATCAGGGCCAGCGCATTACCGCCAAACATCGTACCAAAGGTATTGGTCTGGTTCGGCAACACAATATCAGCAACGCGCACTTCGGGCGCGATCAGAGCGCGCTCTTCAACTCGATCTTCAACAAGATGGTCCACGGATCTCTTCTCCTCTCGGTGACATAAGTTACGCGGTTCCCCGCGAACGGAGCTTTTCGCCTCCGGCAGGAAAACATTTGCATCCTGTGCAAATGTTTTGTGAAAAAGATCGAGAATCTTCCACCCTGCCGGAGGCGATATCTCCCACCAAACGCGGGATGCCTGATACCTATCAGCACTGGCCGTTTCGCGGTTTTCGCTCATTTCGTGGTGTTCGTGGTCCAAACTGCCACCGCGTAACTTGTGTCAGGTAAAAAACATAACACCTGCATTGTAGTCTCTTTAGCACGGGGATGCAACGTACGCCTATCACCGCGCCACCAGGCGATACACTCCGCCGTTCCGGTCGGTCACGTAGAGTTCACCGGCGGCATCCGTGCCAAATGAGGTAATGCCGAGATTCGTATCCCGCACCTGGGCATTCTGCCACTCGCCGTTGCTATGTCGGAGCGCCCAGATCCGTCCGCTGCAGTAGTCGCCATAAAAATAGATCCCATCAAGCTGCGGAAAATCCGTGCCCCGGTAGACATACCCGCCAGTGATGGAGCAGCCCATATCGCGGGAGTAGACCACTATCGGCAACACCAGGCCGCTCGGGTCGCAGTCATCCGGCTCGAAGCAGGCGGCCCCCTCCATAACATCCCAGCCATAGTTGTTCCCGCCCAGGTTGGCTGCCGGCTGGTAGTGGATCTCCTCAAAGCGGTTCTGCCCGACATCGGCAATGTAGAGATCATCGTTGGCCGGGTCGAACGCAAAGCGCCAGGGATTGCGCAGTCCCCAGGACCAGATCTCCGGGCGCGCATCCGGCTCGTCGATCAGCGGATTGTCCGGCGGAATGGCGTAGGGCTGCTCACTCAGCACGTCAATGCGCAGCAGCTTGCCCAGCAGCACATTCGTATTCTGCGCATTACCCCAGGGATCACCTGCCTGCCCCCCGTCGCCCATCCCGATGTAGAGATAGTCATCCGGACCAAACACAACCAGGCCGCCGTTGTGATTACCCGCCGGCTGGTCAATGGTCAGGACCGTCGCGGCACTCGCCGGGTCGGCCGCATCCGGGTCATCGGAGACCTGGTAGCGCGCAACGACCGTATCGCCGTCGTTGTCGGTGTAGTTGATGAAAAACTGCCCGTCCTGACTGTAATTCGGGGAGAAGGCCACGCTGAGTAGCCCCTGCTCGCTCGCAGTTGAGCCGACGATATCGACAATATCCAGGAAGGGTTGTTCCAGGCGCTGCCCATCGCGCAGGATAAAAATACGGCCCGGCTGCTCAACAATAAACAACCGTCCGCTACCATCCCCGGCACTGATGGCGTAGAGCGGCTGCTCAAAGCCATCGGCGACCAGTTCCAGATCAATCGTCAGACTCTCCAGATCGGGGGTGTCGGCAATGGTGGCGGGCGGATCGGTTGGAGCGGGCGGAACGGTGCCGGCCGGCATAGTTTCGGCAGACGTAGCAGCCCCGGTCGTCGTTGTGGGCGCAACGATAACCGGACCATCTGCTTCGGAAGAGGTTATGACCGTATTTGCACCGCAGGCTGCCAGCAGCAGGCAACCGCAGAGGAGCATAAAAAGGGTACGCATAGATTTCCTTTTCGATACGAGTTATGCAGTGCAACCTTATTTCGGTCGGTTGAACGACCCAAAAACCGGCTTCGCCTACGGCAGCATGGTACTTTCTGATCTTGTTTCTTCCGCCCTGCCGGAGGCGACATTCCCTGCCGGGCCAACTACTGCATAACTCGTGTTTTTGACAGGATTCTTCATTCTGTTCGACAGAATAGTAAGAACAAACAATGGACACAGAACAAACCGGTTGTCCGATAACGGTGCGCCCGGCAGACTCTGTTCCAGGGTTCTTTGTTCTCTGTTCTCGATTGCTGTAGTAGCATACCATGGCTCAATAGTTGGGAAGTGGGGAAGCGGATGAGGATCAGGTGAAAAGGGTGGTACCAGTGGCGAGCATGCGGCAGCCATACTGCCGCACTCTATCTGCTGAACCGGCCATCACTCACACTACTCGCTGATCTCCGGCAACTGCAAGAAAATGGCTACAATGTCGGGGTCAAACAGGATGCCCGCCTGCTCGCGTAGGTAGGCGCGGGCCATCGCCCGCGACCAGGCGGCCCGGTAAGGGCGGTCGGAACAGAGCGCGTCCCACACATCAACCACTGCGAAGATGCGCGCCGCCAGTGGAGTCGCGCTTGCCTTCAGGCCATACGGATAGCCGCTGCCGTCCCAGCGCTCATGATGGTAGTAGGGGATATCCAGCGCGGGTGCGAGAAACGCAATCGGCGCGAGTAACTCGTAGGCATAGACCGGATGCTGCCGCATCAACTCCCACTCCGCGGCGGTGAGCGGGCCGGGCTTGAGCAGCACCGTATCGGGAACGCCCATCTTGCCAATATCGTGCAACAGCGCGCCCCGCCGAATATGGTCGTGGTCGGCCGGGTCAATGCCCAGTGCATCTACCAGGCGCACGGTCAGCGCGGTGACACGCCGGCTGTGCCCTTCCGTCTCCTGATCGCGCAGTTCCAGCGCACGCGACCAGCCGGCCAGGGTGGCATCATACGCCTGCACCAGATCGGTATACAACTGCGCATTCGTAATTGCCACCGCTGCCTGGTCAGCCAACCCCTGCAGCAGCGTCAATTCTTCTGCGGTAAATGTGCGCTCGCGGCCACGGGTTGCGATATTGAGTGCGCCCACCAGCGCCTGCCCGTGCCACATCGGAATAATTACCAGTGTGCGTAGATCCAGGCGCTGATGTATGGGTTCATTGATACGCTGTGGATATTCCCGCACATCGGGGATAACGACAATCGGCCCATACCGCTCGATAAGATGATCCAGGGTGGGGCGCGGTGTCGGAATGAATTGGCCGGCAATGCCCGGCGGTATACCCGCAGCGGCAACAAACGACAGGTGATTGGGGGCCGGATCATAGAGCTGGATGACCGCTATCGGTACCTGCAGAACATTGGCACTCTCCTGACAGATCGTCGTCAGGACGGTATCCAGGTCGAGGTGACTGTTGACGCGAGAGGCGACCCGCACCAGCGCCTGAGAATGCTGATGCGACGGACTGGGCCGGCGGGTGGGAGTGACAGTCTCAACCAGCGTCAGGCCGGCTTCCCAGTTCACGACCAGATTTTTGCCCCGCTGCTTGGCCGCCCGCAACGCCTGGTCGGCACACTCGATCAGGGTCGCCAGTTCGGTCGGTTGTGCGGGTGGGCAGGCAGCCACGCCGAAGCTGGCAGTAATCGACAATGATCTGCCGCTGGTCGGGATTTCCGTCTGCGCTAGAGTGGTGCGCAAACGCTCTGCCGCCTGCCATGCGCCATCCAGTCCGGTGTTCGGCAGCAGGATCACCATCTCTTCCCCGCCGTAGCGCCCCACAATATCCGTTGTGCGTAGCAGGGTAATACAACGCTGTGCCACATTCCGCAACACCTGGTCGCCGACTGCGTGACCATAGGCGTCGTTGATGCGTTTAAAATGGTCAATATCCAGCATAATAATTGCCAGATCCTGGTTGTAGCGGCGCGTGCGCTCAAACTCGTGCTGTGCCACCTTGAAGAAGTAGCGCCGATTATGCAGCCCGGTGAGCGGATCAATGGTTGTCAACTGTTGCACTTCGGTGAATAACCGGGCATTTTGAATAGCAATTGTGGCCTGCTGCGCAAAGAGTTGCAGGAGCTCGATATCCGTGGGAGTAAATGTGCGACCGATATCGGCTGTACCAATCGAAATAGCGCCCACTAACTGATTGCCTGTGCTCAACGGTACGGCGACAACGGCCTGCGGTGGCATGTTCGCGTACAGCGATAACGCATCGGACCACTCCTGATAGTTCGCCAACACCAGCGGTTGCTGCGTGGCGGCGGCATGGCCCATCACGCCCTCGCCGATGCGCAGGCGGGTGCCGGTATAATCACGATCCATGCGATAGCTGACCTGAACCCGCAGCAGTTGTTGGTCGGGATCAAACAGCGCCAGTTCGCCGTTGGTGGCGTCCAGCAGATCAACGGCGCGGGCAACAATGGAGTGGAGCAGGGTCTCCAGATCTAGTTCCCGCGAAAGCTCGTTCATCGTTGCCCGCAGTGCGTCCAGTTCGCGTACCCGCTGATGCAGCGCAACTTCAGCCTGCTTGCGTTCGGTGATGTCAAGGGCAATCCCGCCCGTGGCAAAAATTGTACCGGAGGAGTCAGGAATGGGGAATTTGGTAATCAGGTAAGTCCGGGCACCGTCATCGGGCGTGTTGCTCTCCTCAACACTCAGCACCTCGCCGGTCGCCAGGATATGCTGATCTTCGGCATGCCAGGCGGCCACCAGTTCGGGCGGAAAAATCTCCTGGGTCAAGCGGCCAACCATATCCACAACGGCGAGATTGAAGAGGTTGGCCAGCAACTGGTTCACCAGCAGGATGCGCCCCTCCAGACTCTTCACAAAGATCGCCGCCGGTACATGGTCAATGATACTCTGGAGCAGCGCCTGACTCTCGTGCATCGCGCCGGCAGACTGCTTCTGTGCGGTAATCTCGGTCTGTCTGAGCAGGGCATAGACTTCACCCGCTACCGTCAGGCGCGTCACCTGCCCGCTGAACCAGTGCTCATCATCCTGATTGCCGCAGGAATACTCCAGCGAAAAACAATCCTGCTCATTATTGAGAACCGCCCGAACGCCGGCGGTGAAATCGGGTGTATCAGATACTGCGCGCCCGGCAAAGGTTGCATTGGCATAGCTGATGGCCCCCTGCTGATCGAGAACCGCAATACCATCCCGGCTCTGCTCAACCAGGGCTTTGAAGAAGTGACACTCGGCGGTCTGCGCCTGGAGTTGACGTTCAAGGACGGCAATCCGCTGCTGTAGATCAGCATATTCAGCCTCGGAGAGGGTATGCGAAAAGGACTCATTGCTCATCACGGTTCTCCATCTGAGTCGCACCGGGCATTGCCCCGATCAGCCTGCGATTGTATGGTCGGTTGTTCTCCTCACCATAGCAGGAGCATCTGTTTTTGGCAGCAGGAGCCGGCCCGACCTGGTCATCAACGCTCCCAACCATAATAACAGGTTGATCTTACCGGGTACGATCCGAATATTGCTGGAAAATAGATGAACGTTGAAAAATACAGTCCCGATTTGGAATACAACCCGAATGCCTCGGTCGGTAGCCATGCTACCGCCCAAGGCACGCCGAAGCAGTCGTAGGTCACGGGAGAGGAAGCTAAAAGATCGAAGTACGCTCCCGCAGCTTCGCATCCAGCGTTTCCTGAATGCGACTGCGTACCTGTTCCGCCAGCATAAAGACGATCAATGGATCATCGGCGGCATCAGGTCCATACTCCTGGGTTGAGATGGGCGGGCCAAAGCTGATATTCCAGCGGGTTGGCAGGGGAAGCGCCCCCAGCGGTCCCAGCCAGGGGAAGAACGGTGTTATCGGGAAGTAGGGCATTCTCAGCATCTGCGCAATCGGCTTCGCATTGGCGATCAGCGGGTAGATCTCCTCCGCACCGATAATGGTTACGGGCACCAGCGGCGCGCCGGTACGTAGCGCGGCCTGCACAAACCCGCCCCGGCCAAACCGCGCCAGCCGATAGCGCTGCTGGAAGAGTTTGCCGATACCCTTGACGCCCTCCGGGAAAACACAGACCAGTTCATCATTCTCCAGCAGGTTGATCGCATTTTCGGGACTGCCCGACACCTGCCCCAGGTCGGCCAGCAGCGGTGCAACAAACGGCAGCGTACTGAACCAGTGCAAAAAGAGGTTGCGCACAATCCGTGCCGATGGATGCTCCTCGTAGACGGCGGTGGCAAGCATAGCACCGTCCCAGGGCAGCACGCCGCTATGGTTGGCAACCAGCAGCACGCGGCCTGATGCGGGCACATGCGTGATACCCTCGGTCGTGGTACGCCACCAGGTACGATACATAAAGCTAAGAAATGGCCGGACGATGTCGATAATCTCCAGATCCATGCCATAGGGATCGATTGCGTAATCGCCCTGCAAGCGCCGCTGAATAAACGCGGACTGCTCCTTGATCTGGTAGCCAATGAGCATGCCGATGCCGCGCCAGAAATCCGGGGAGAGATAATCTTCCAGATCAATATCAAACTTGCGCAGCAGATCCAGGGCAAAACGCACCTGCGGCGGGGCCATGCGCTCCAGGTTCTCGGCGATTAACTTGAGAATATCGGCAACAAACGCATCAACCTGCGCCGTATCAGCTTCCGCCTGCTGCGCCCGGTTGCGCACCTTGATCTCAATCGCGTGAACCTCGGCGGCAAGCTCGTTCACCATGACGGAGGGTTGTTCTGCCGGGGAGACCGGCGCGGTATGGTCCGTGGAAGCGGGCTGACCTGCCATCCCCGGCAAGCCGGGTTCCGCTGGCAACGTGGCAGCATCGGTGTATTCGTTCGCGCGTGGTGTTGATTGCTCGTTCACGATTGGCTCCTCCGCGACAGAAAGGTTTGCAGGGCTACTTCGGTCTGCTCCCGTGCGGCGTAAACATTACGCCCCTCGCCCAGTTCCCGCAACACGGCGGCCGCATCGTGGTCGGGGCGCCATCCCAGTTCGGCCTGGGCCCGCCGTGTATCGGCAACGCAGGCATAGCGCAGAAAGTCACGCTCAAAGGGCCAGCCGCGCGTCAGGTCATGGCTTAATCCCAGTGCGACGGCAGCATCGGTGAATGGCTCCAGGCAGAGCAGCGGTTGGTGTCCGGCGAGGCGCACGGTCTGCACCAGCTTGACCGGCGGGTCGGCCGCCAGGTTAAAGCAGCCGGTTGATTGACCGGTGGCGGCCAGGGCCAGCGCCACAGCCGCGTCATCCAGATGCAGCACCTGAATACGCGGGTCAAAGCCGAGCAGCGTCGGCGGATTGGACTGCGTCAGGTAGTAGGTCAGCGGGGACCAGACGCCGCCACCGAGCAAGCCGGCACAACGCAGCACGACGATCTGCAATTCGGGGTGGGTACGGGCAAAGTCGGCGGCGAAGGCCTCAACCTCAAAATAATCACGGAGCAAGTTGGAGTGGCGCGGACGCACAGTCGGCTGCTGTTCCGGGATAAAAACCGGGTTGGTTGGCACTGCGCCATAGATCTGGGTGCTGCTGCGGAGCAACACCCGCTGCACACCGGCATGCGCGCATGCCCCCAGCAGTTCCATACTGCCCAGCACATTTTGCTGCACCGCAACTTCGCGATTGGGGGCAGGTTCTTCTTCTCCCAGAAAAGCCAGGTGAATCACGCAATCGACCTGTGCGGCGCGCAGCAGTTCAACCAGTTGCTGCTCGTCCGGCGCGGCTGTGAGCACCTCGGTGCGGCCTACGGGGGCAATGGGCATGCGCCGATCCAGCCCCACCAGTTGCAGGGAGTCATCCGCACTCAAGATCTGGGCGACCCGCGCCCCCAGCAGACTGCCGATACCGTTGATCAAAATCGTTGTCATAGTGTTGTCCATCCTGGAAGGCACGGCGGCCGGTCCCTACCGCCGACATTGAATTGGTATCAGATACACGACTTACGCGGTGGACGATTAACCTGATCGTTTCACCCGATGAAACACAAACCGCCTGCGGCAGCATGGTACGTTTTTTCTTTTTCACAAAAATGTTGCACGAAGTGCAACATTTTTGTGAAAAAGAATGGAATCTTCCGCCCTGCCGGAGGCGCATCGGGCCGTTTGTCCAGGCAGACGCCTGGTTTAGAACCGACCGCGTAAGTCCTGTCAGATAGGCCAATCAGACCAGGACATTATCGCGCAGCCAGTCCTCCAGCCCTTCCTTGTCCAGATCCGAATAGTTGATCGCGCGTATCAACCAGAAGAGATCGCCCTCGGCGATAGCAGCGCTTAACGCGGCATCGTTGAGTTCCAGGAAGCGCAGGAGCGCCATCAGCGCGGTGATCTCATTTCCGCCGATAAACGGACGACTCTTGATTAACAGATAAGTCAGCGCTGCGCCTTTGCTGCACACATCGGGATACAACTCAACGCCAAACATCTTCTGGTGGGGCGCATGCAGCACCGTCTGGAGCCGGTCCTGGCTGGAGATCCCCAGCCGTCCGCCATAACGCATCACCGCGTAGATATGCAGATCGAGCAGTTCGTCTTTTGTCAGATAGCGCATAACCACAGGTCTACAACCCGGCAATCTGGCGGAACGCCTTGTCATACTTATCGCTGATACCTTTGGCCCAGGCGCGCAGGGCCGGGCTCATCGGGCGACGCAACAGGATCTCGTCCTCGGTAAAAATCAACTCAACAACCTCTTCTTCGTCCAGGCCGACCGCGCGCAGCCACCCCTGGATCACCTCGGGCAAGTTTTCACGTTCAATTGTAAATGATCGCGGCATACATCACTCCCTGGCACGCAAATGGGGAAACAAAATAACCTCACGAATGGTCGCCTGGTCGGTCAGAACCATAATCAGCCGATCAATACCAATGCCCAACCCACCCGTTGGCGGCATGCCATACATGAGGGCATTAATAAAATCAACATCCATCTGGTGCGCTTCTTCGTCGCCGGCAGCAAACGCCCGTCCCTGCTCCAGAAACCGTTGCTCCTGATCCAGCGGGTCATTCAACTCGGTAAAAGCATTTGCCACTTCCATCCCGGCAATAAACCCCTCGAACCGCTCGGTGTAACCGGGCATCTCCGGCTTGCGTTTTGCCAGCGGTGACAATTCCAGCGGATAGTCTATCACAAATGTCGGCTGGATCAATGTTGGCTGGACATAGGTGCTGAACAGTTCGTCTACCTGCTTGCCCCAGGTAGCTTTTTTCTCCACAGAGAGCCTGGCCTGCCGGATCGCGTCCCATAGCGCGGCGGCGGTCGTCACCTGGGTGATATCGATACCGGTATGCTCCTGGATGGCGGCGGGCAGCGAGAGGCGCGGCCAGTCGGGACCAAAGTCAATCGCCTGATCCTGGTGGGTGACAACGGTGCCGCCAGTGACATCCTGCACAATCGTACGCAGCATCTGCTCCACCAGCCGCATGATATCGTGATAGTCGGCATAGGCCTGGTAACACTCCATCACTGTAAACTCGGTGTTGTGGCTGCGGTCCACGCCCTCGTTGCGGAAATTCTTGCCGATCTCGTAGACGCCCTGGAAGCCCCCGACGATCAGGCGCTTGAGATAGAGTTCGCTGGCAATTCGGAGATAAAGATCCTGGTGCAACTGGTTATGGTGGGTCATAAACGGGCGCGCCGCCGCACCACCATAGATCGGCTGCAGGATCGGCGTCTCGACCTCGATAAAGCCGCGCTCGTCGAGAAAGTGGCGCATGCTGCGAATAGCCCGGGCGCGGGCAACAAAGATATCGCGTCGATCCTCGTTGACGATCAGATCGAGATAGCGCTGGCGCAGGCGGCCTTCCACATCCTTGAGTCCCTCCCACTTCTCCGGCGGGGGGTTGAGCGCTTTTGCCAGCACCCGTAACTCATGGACAAACAGCGAAGGCTCACCCTTCTGCGTCCGCCGCAACTCGCCGTCGGCCTCGATAATATCAAAGCTATCGATATCTTCGCGAAAGCGGGCAAAGCGCTCTTCGCCCATATCGCCCCGACTGAGCCAGAGCTGAATGCGTCCAGTCTCATCGGCAATATGCGCAAAGGCCAGTTTGCCCATCACCCGGCGCGCGCCGACAATCCGCCCTGCCAGTGTTACCCTTGCACCAGTGGCGGCAAGTTGCTCAAAATCGGCGAGGAGTTCACCAATGGTGTGGGTGCGTAAACTGCGCGGCGGAAACGGATCGATACCGTCAGCGCGCAGGCGTTCCAATTTCATCAGACGTTGTTGCTGAAGCTCATTCAAATCCATAATATTCGCCAGACTGTTTGGTGATCCGGATAGCGCGTGTATTATAGGGTGAGGGTAAGGGAACCGTCAAGGCAACCGGGCCAGTATTAACGAGGAATAGCGATGCGGCGAGGAGCACGCCAATGCTGCTCAAATCTCGCCTCATCGCAAGACTATCAGGTTACACGGCCTGTCACCGTGAGGATGCGGCTGGTATTCCAGGTCCAGACAATCAGTTAATTTTAACGATGGTCAGATTCATCACACCCGAGGGGGTCTGGACCGTAACTTTCTGGCGGGGGCGTTTCCCAAGCAGAGCGGCACCAATCGGTGACTCATTGGAAACCTTGCCTTCACGTGGGTTCGCCTCGGCACTCCCGACAATCGTCCAGGTTTCATCTTCATCTTCATCGTCGATGCGGACTGTGACGGAGCAACCGACGCGCACCTCTTCGACATTCTTGCCGTTGACCCCATCTTCGATGGTCTGGGCGCGCGAGAGCATATTTTTGATGTCGCGGATGCGACCTTCCAGTAGCGCCTGCGAGTTTTTCGCATCTTCATACTCGCCGCTCTCGGATATATCGCCGAGTTCTTTCGCGGCGGCAATCCGTTCAGCAACCTGCTTGCGCCCATCGGTTTGAAGCTCTTCAAGCTCCGCTTCAAGTTTGGCTCTACCTTCACGTGTCAGGTATGTTGTCTTTTCACTCATTGTTTCACTGCCTTTGTCCTGCAAGATGGTCCCCATAGGAGCTGACAGACTGGGAAGGTCAATTGACCCTGCTCCGTGGGGTAGCACCATAAATGAAAGAACTGAGAGCAAAACTCTCAGTCACGGCCACAGGCGGATTCTGCAAACAGCATGAACCCGATGTGGAATCGTTGGCGTTGACAATTATACGCAATGTCGCCAATTTTGTAAAGTGCATTATGTCAGTTTGTCGTACGCGCCGCCAGAATATCGCACTGGAGTGCGACGCCGAAGCCTGGGAGCCCTGTTCCGGCCTGACTCCTCTGAAGTGATACGCGTTACGCGGTGTAGCCAATTCCAGCCAGGTGTCAGACCTGAACGTCAGTTTCGCCTGCGGCAGCATGCCGCCCTGCCGCAGGTGAACCGGGTTGTTGACCCGGATGAATACCCGGTTTAGAACCGACCGCGTAATCCTGTTTGTGTAGAACATATGTTCTTATTGGCGGGTATTATACCGCACCATGCGGAAAAACACAAACGCGCGACTATGGTTCCACCAGGTTGTGGTTCTCCCCGGTGTAGGGCAGTGGCAGCGGCAGGCTATCCACGAGCGGCGCGGTCCACTGGCCTTTGCCGGTGTAGACGCCGACATTGCCCGCCTCGTCACGGGCACTCACAATGAACTCCGTCCCCGGTACAATGCCGGTCCAGCGGTCACTGCCCACCGGACGCAGCTCGCTGCTGCGCCACCTGCCATTCTGTTCGGCCAGCAGATCAACCCGTACGACGCCGAGGTTATCACTGGCCGCAACCACCACCTGTACACCGCCACCCGGCGCGCGGCTCTGCTGCACGGAGCGAATGTAGGGAGCCAGCGTATCTTCACGCAGGGGCGCGGGAGCCTGTACCGGATCGATGCTGTAGACATCAAGCGTCATCTCGCGGAAGATGCGCAGGTCACCCCGATCCTGGTTGCCGCGATACTGAAACGGCGTGACCAGCAGGTTACTGCGACTGCCGCCACCCGACGTGCTAAAGCGACTGAAGGCCGCAATATCGCCGGGATACCAGGCCGCGCCCAGATCAAACGGCGGCTCCTGCTCCAGGTAGACATGGTCAGTCACCAGGCGCGTGACGGTCGGGTTAAACTCGCTGATCTGCTCACTCGTAGCACCGCGCAGGCTGACGCCCCGGATCTGCCGGTTGCCCAGATCCAGCGGCAGGGCAAAGCTGGGGAAGGTCGGGCGTCCACTGCGGGCGCGCTGCTCGGGAAGCGTTACGCTGCTGCTGCCCTGCGGTCCATCCACAATATCGGCACTGGTGAGGCGGGCAATCTGCCCCCGGGTGCCCAGATCGGTCAGGGTGTAGCCAACGCGCAGGGTGAGGGTGTCGGTGTACAGACCATTCGGGGTCGGCTGAAGTGTGCGGATACCGAAGGTGGCCGGTGTGAACGGTTGGGCCGTCGGGGTCGGAACAGTGGCCCGCACAAAGGGCAGACCATAGAGCGTTGCCACCAGTAGCGCCTTCTCGTCATACAGGCCAAACGTGCCGATGCCCGACGTGCGCAGGTAGCGCTGCTTCGCCTGTGCCAGCGCGGTGCCAATCGGCATGCCGACATACTGTCCCGCTGCGTCACGCTGGTCGCGCCCCAGTTCCTCGGTGTAGTAGAGCATCAGGCGCTCCGAGTAGCCGATCAGATCGCTATCCCCATAACCATAGCCGGTGTTGCCAATCCAGTTCCCCGACTGTCGCAGAATCGCCTGCGGCCAGTCTATCGCAAAGGCAGCATCGGCAACCGCCCGGTCATCGAGGGCAAACCCGGAGTGGCAGCCGACGGAGTAGAGCAGTGCATGATCAAACAGGCCGTAGGAGTCAACCGCGCGCGGCTCAGCGTAGATTGCATCCGCCGTGAGATAGGTTGTCTGATCGGCGGCAATATTGCGCCAGTGCTCAAAATGCCCGTTGAGCGAGTGGTAAGCCAGTAGCGGATTGGTCGCCGGGTTGCCGTCAACCGTCCCCCCCAGCCAGGCTACGCTCAGGTCGTCGGCATTCCAGGTGTTGCCAATCAGCCCGGAGGTATCCACCCCGAAGCGGTTCAAGAGTGTAGAAACCGCGTCGGCCTGGTCGATCAGGAAGTCGTAGCCGCTCACAAAGCCGGTGGTGGGACTGTCCGCCAGCGGAATGGTTTGCGGACGGTAGAGGTAGCTGGCGAGATAATTGGTGATATCCTCCGGTGTCTCCACGAGTCGCCCGATTGCCAGGTCGGGCAAGTACAACTGCCGCCCCCGCCAGCCGATGCCGGTCTGATCGGCATAGAAGTTGTCAGTCTGGATGGCGCGGGCGGCGAGGCTGCCGTAGGGAAGCGTATCGCTGCGCGTGCGCGAGGTGTCGGTGTAGGACTGTTCATTGGCCAGCGTGGTTTCATCCGGCACGCGGTAGAAGGGCGCGATGGCATCCCCGCCGACCAGCACCAGGTAACGCGCCTCCGGGTAGAAATCGGCCTGTGCCTGCCAGAGCAACCCGCGAATCGCCTCGGCCAGCCGGTTGGCATAGAAGGGGTTGCGCGGATTGGCATCCATCTCCGTGTAGAGTGTCTGGACGGCGGGTTGGTCCGGCACCAGGGTCGGATCACTCAGGTCAATGACGGTACCCCGAGGCGTGTTGTTTGCCAGATCCTGCACGGCGCGCCGGGTGCGATCCACCCAGTCGGCCTGGTCAGAATAGAGCGCCGCCATGCGCGCCCAGTTAACCAGGTAGAGCACCTCAACCGTGGGATCAGGACCGGCCGGGGTGGTGTAGCCCAGCGGCAGCGGCGGTGGAACGGCCAGGTTGGGATCAACTGTGGCGTTGGCCTCCAGCGTATAGCTGCCGACTGCGGCTCCCTGCGCTGGGAAGATTAGCAGGTAGTAGGTACCCGGCGACCAGAGAAATGCCTCGATCTGCTCATCAGTTGTGCCGGGACTGGCCGCTATCGAGTTGATCATCCCGATGGAGTTGATCATGCCAATCGAGTTAATCATGCCAATCGAGTTGATCATCCCGGTGGAAGCAAGCTCACCAATCGAGTTAATCATCCCCAGGTCGGTAATTCCATCCAGGTTAAACTCCTCATCTGTCGCTGGTTGCTGGTTCAGATCACTAAACAGCACCATATCCAGATCATCAGCAAGATCGGTCAGGCGCAGCGTGACGGTCGTGCCGGGATTGGGGATTGTAAAGCGGTACCAGGCAAGACCGGATGCATCGGGTATTGCTGCGGTGCGGGTTACAGGCTGTGCCGGGAAGGGCGCTAAATCGGCGGCCGATTGCCAGCCGGCAGGTGGTGTGGTGATAGGATCTTCTTGTGCCGGTTGTGGTGGCGCTGTAACCGGGAGGGCGCTGACCTCGCGGCCCAGCAACCCATGCTGCACATGGTAGGGTGGAGCGTTCTGTGGATGCAGTTCTATGCGTGTCCGCTCAAACCACTGCACGGTGCGCGTCTGTCCATCCGGCAGCGTCTCAGGCTGTGCGGGACCGAGCGGCAGACCGAACAGCGCCAGGCTCTCCGCGGCGCTGCTGCCCGGCTGTCCATCGAACTCCAGGCCATTCGACTGCCACGCTGCCAGGAGATCCCCACAGACATTCTGTCCGGTCTCCGCGAAGAACCGGCATTCCGCCTGTGGCGTGCTGCGGGGCAGGCGCTGCCAGTCGCGCTGCTGCTGCTGTAGGACGTCACTTCCCAGGCGACCCAGCAAGACATCGTACGGCGGAGCGTTCTCGGGTGCCAGTTCCATACGACTGCGTTCAAACCATTGCACCTGGCGCGGGCGACCCTCGATCACCTCTTCTCGTTGGGGCGTGATCGGCAGGCCAAATACCGGCAACCCGCCATGCTGCTCCCAGAAGGTGCGAATGCGGCCGGCAATACAGAAGCCGGTTTCGGGAAAGCAGCGCTGATCGGGTTGGGCCTGAACGGTTGGATGGGGCACCGCCGGGATAAGCAGGGTGGTCAAGATGAGCAGCACACCCAGAACAATACGCCCGGAGGAAGGATAGCGACAGTCCATGTTCCACTCCTGTCTGCGGGTTTGATTATGCTTCGACGGTGCTGGATTGATGATTATGCCGGGGGAAGGTCGCTGCTGCGCAGATAGAGCGCTTCGGTTCGGGCAGCAGCGGCTTCATCATGATCGTCAGTTACCTGGGCCAGTTCTTCCAGACACTGCGCCAGCGCTGAATAGTTGTCAATCTCCCGAAAGATGGTACTCGCCTGGCGCAATTCTCCGCATGCTGCCTCGGGCTGACCAAGCGCCTGCCGAATGCGGCTCCGTACACGTCGGATCTGCCCTTCCTCGGCCCGAGCACTCAGGCGTTGGGCCAGCGTTAGCGACTCTTCCGCCCAGCGGAGCGCCGTGTCGAGGTGCATTTCAGTCAGGGCCAGTTCCGCATAGACCTGGTACAACTCCGGCAGAAACTCTTCCGAGCCTAACTGTTCAAACAGGCGACGACTCCGCTCAATATGCTGATGTGTAGCAGCCAGCATGCCCTGGCGTAAACTGGTTGCGCCCATATTCATATGCAGCACAGCAACGCCATAATCCGAGCCAAGCCGGGTGAACTGCTCAAGCGCGAGGCCAAAGTAGTGCATGGCTTCGTCATATGCACCCAGTTTGCGCTTGAGATCTCCCAGATTATTTGCCATAACCGCCTGTCCATGCGTATCACCGATAGCTTCTTTCAGTTCGAGCGCAGCCTGACAGTGAACGGCTGACTCCTGCAACCGCCCGGCAGTGACCGCCAGTACATTCGCCAGATTATTGTGCGCGTCGGCCTGCCCGGCAATATTACCGGTCTCCTCATACAATCGCAGGCTCTGTTCAATGGCGACCACGGCATCCTGCGTGCGGCCAAGTTTGCCATAGGTGCCGCCAAGCGAGTAGTAGGCATGCGCCAGATCGTTGCGGCTCTCCTGTCCGACAAACGCCTGAAGCGCGCGCTGCGTCCACTCCAGCGCATGGTCATACTGCCCCTGGCGCTGATAGATCCCGGCGGCCAGCAGGAAACAGCGCCCCAGTTCAATCGGGGCCGCAGTGGATTGTTCGATGGCATAACCCAGCCAGGTAAAGGCACTCTGGTAATCGGCGCGCCGCTCCTGCACGCCGGCGATGTGATGGTGCAGCCGCACAATCAGCGAGGTAAGTTGCCCGATGTCATCCCGGCCGGTTGCTGCCGCGCGTGTGATCCGCAGCGCTTCCAGGTAGGCCGTCTGTGCCGCGTCATACTCACCCAGCAGCAGATGGATATCGCCGATGCGTTCGTGGACCTCAATGATCTGTTGGAGCCGATCCTCCGTTCCATCGGTGGTTGCCGCGAGGTGCTGAAGTTGTGGAACAATCTCTATCGCGGTTTGCAGCAGTGCCAGCGCCGCATGATTGGCATAGCGCTGTTGCGCCTGGCTCCCGGACGCCAGATGGTAATCAAAGGCCGGGAGCCAGGCTTCCGCCAGCAGGTAGTGCCGCGCCAGCAGCGCCAGATGCTCATCAAGGTTGGTGGCATGCAGTGTCTCCAGCGACTCGGCCACACGCCGATGCAACTCGCGCCGCCGCGCATACAGAATGCTCTCGTAGGCCACATCGCGCAACAGGTTATGACGGAAGCGATAGGCCGGCGCAGTTGATGAACCCTCCGCCATCTGATCCGTGGGATTCTCTGCGTCCTGCTGCTGCTCGGCAACGACAATATCGGCTGTAATCAGCGCACCGATCTGCTGCTCAAGCAGTTCCGGCTGATCATACGTCGAGGCCACCAGCAGATATTCAAAGCGCCGCCCGATCACTGATGAGACCTGGACGAGTTCATGCTGCTCTGCATCCAGCCGATCCAGGCGGGAGAGCAGCAACCCCTCGATGCTCTGGGGAATCACTACCTGGTCAAAGCTGCTGGTGAGATGCCAGCCACCCTGGTCCGTCCGCTCAAGTGCGCCGGAGTCGATCAGCGCCCGCACCAGTTCTTCGATGAAAAGCGGATTACCCTGGGTGCGTTCCAGTAGCGCCACAACCTCAGCCTGGGGCTGGTTGCCCAGCAGCGCGGTCAGGAGCAGTGCGCTATCCCGCGACGATAGTTCCGACAGGAGCATGCGCGTGGTGGTCGTCTGTTCGACCCATGTCTCGGCGACCGGCGGATCGGGGCGATAGGTCAGCAGCAGCAGCAGCGGCACCCGGGTGATCGCCGCAGCGAGCCGGTGGAGCAGTTCCAGCGAGGACGTATCGGCCCAGTGAATATCTTCCAGGCGCAGCAGCAACGGTTTCTGGGCCGCCGCCCCCAGGAAGAGGGCAACCAGCAGTTGCTGCAGCCGGTCATGGCGCTGGCCGGTCGTCAACCAGCGCGTCAGCGGTGTTTCGGGGAATGTGCGACCAAACAGGTCACCCAGCAGCGGCGTGAAGCGCGCCAGTTGGGGCGCATACTGCGTCACGCGCGCCGCACAGAGCGTCTGCACCCGGTCAACATCCTTCCAATCGCCGGCGGGCAGGTCAAACAAGCGGCGCAATGGGCCACGGATAGCGCTGTAGGGCGTATGCTGCTCATACCCCTGACAGTCCCTGGTATAGAGCTGAAACCCCGGAACCGCCGCATCCGCTGAGTCTGTTCCGCGTGAACGCAATAAACGCTGGAGGAGCGTCGCCGCCAGGCGCGTTTTGCCAATCCCGGCCTCACCCACCAGCGCCAGTACACGCCCCTGCCCTCGCAGAGCCATAACCGCCTCAGACAGCAGGCGCACCAGTTCACTCTCCCGACCAATCAACGGTGCCGGACTCAGTGCATGCGTAGGCGCATGCACAATCGTACGCAGCGGCGACCAGTCCGAGCAGGCCCGTAGCACACGTCCAGGCACAATCGGCGCAGCTATGCCTTTGAACTGCAACGGCGGACAGTCAACAATTTCGATCTGGTGCAGCACCGCCAGGCGCGTGGCGGGAGAGAGCAGGATCTCGCCATCGCCGGCGGCCTCCATCAGGCGGGCGGCCAGGTTAACGGCCGGCCCCATCACACTGTACTCGTACCGCCGGCTGCCGCCAACCCGCCCGGCAAACACCGTTCCCGTGTTGATGCCGATGCGCTGCCGCAGTGCAAACGGCTGCGCCGCAGCATCTCCGGTCGTGCCGGCGGTATCGTGCAACAGGGTTGCAATCGCGGCGTTGGCCGCGTCCAGCGCAGTTTGCAGATCCAGGGCACAGCGTACCGCCCGTAGCGGATCATCCTCGTGGGCCACAGGCGCGCCAAACAGCACCATGAGCTTTTCGCCATGCGCAGCCAGATCGACTTTGTTAATCACTCCATCATACTGATGCACCAGCGCCTGCACCCGCTGAATGTAGGTATTGAGCAGGGCAACCGGGAGTTCCGGGTCGTCCGCAACTGCGGTGAGGATTGCACTAAAGTCGTAGAAGTTGATAAACAGCACCGTCACCGGGCGAAACTCACCTGGCGCGACGTTGTGGGGATCAAGCAAGCGGAGCGGCAGATTGCGTACCAGGTAGGGGCGTAACGCGGCAATCTGAGTTGCCAGCAACTCCGGCGGTGGCACATAATCGGGGCTTTCCTGAGTGAGTCGATCGGTGTCCGGGGTATTCAGCACGACGCCGGGTAGTTCGATCACCTGTTGCAACCCGGGTACACACGCCTCAAGCCGGGCATTCGTCAGCAGCGCCGCAGTCTGATCCGAAACCACCACCTTACCCGGTGCAGCGTTGGCCTGCGCCTGCACAACCCGCTGGACCTCTGCGCCACTGATAACCAGTTCAATATGATCGACATCGCCTACCTCGGCGACGAAAAAGCGCCCGCTGTGGACGCCTACGCGTAATGCCAGTTGGAATGTTCCCGCGCGGGTGGCAACAGCGGCAAAGGTATCGCGCATACGCCGCTGCATCGCCAGTGCAGCCTGAACTGCGGCAGCCGGGTGTAGCAGTTCCAGGGCATCGGCATCGAAGAAGGCCGTCAGGGAGTCGCCACCAAACTTGAGCAGGGTTCCCCGGTGTGCCGTTACTTCCGTAATCAGTGCCTCAAACAACTGGTTGATCACGGCACTAATGGCTTCCACCCCTTCTCGGCCCAGAACGCTGAGTTGCTCCGAGAGGGCGGTAAACCCCCGCAGATCGGCAAACAAGAGACTGCCATGCCAGAAGGCTCCCTGCACACGTCCGGGATGGGGATTGTGCAACTGAGCCTGGATCAGACGCTCGGGGATGTAGGCTGCAATCGCCTGGTGCGTGGCATGCAACTCTTCAATCAGATCTGCCTGCGCCGGCGATTGAGCGACACTCTCCGGTGTATGCAAGTCTTTGTACATTGGAATCTGCCCGGTCTGGTAACGACGAAGGGTCGCATACGCCCTTGCTTGTGCTGTACCGTGAGTGAGATGGTAGCACAAAGCGCGAGGGGGCGCAACCATAATGTAACTTTACCTGACACGCGTTACGCGATGGTTCATCAAACCGGGCGTTTCATCCAGAGAATGGCAGCATCGCCTGCGGCAGCATGGTACTTCTTTTTTCTTTTTTCAAAAAAATTCACGTTGTGAATTTTTTTGAAAAAAGATCGGGTCTCTGCCACAGGCGAAACGAGCTTCCATCGGGTGAAACATCCGGTTTGCTGTCAACTACGTACCTCCTGTATCTGACTTTGCAAATAATCAGGTAATGTTAGTATGCTAGAATTGAAACAGCGACCGCATTCAGGATAAACCAGACGCACATCATGGCGATTGAAGACGAAGCCGGCACAACCTTACCGACCGAGAATGCGGCCCTGCGCCGGCGGATTGCCGAACTTGAGCAGGAAATTGCCGCACTTCAGACGAACACCGCGCAGGCACTGAGTGAGAGCGAGGCGCGCTACCGCACGCTGGTCGAAACCTCGCCCGGGGCAATTCTGCTGACCGACCTGGATGGAACGATCCACTTCTGCAATGGGCAGGCGGCGCACCTATTCGGGTATGCCTCCGTTGATGACCTCTGCGGTAAAAATGGCGCTGACCTGATCGTGTTTGACCCGCTGGCCCCCGGTATTCTGGCCCAGGCCCGGCGGATTGCCGCATCGGGCAACCTGCGGAATATCGAGTACACCCTGCGGCGCAGCGATGGCAGCCGCTTTCCGGCTGAGGTCAGCAGTTCGGTCATCACGAATGCCGCGGAAATGCCAATCGCGTTAACCATCGTTGTGCATGATATCAGCGAACGCAAGCAGGCTGAGTTAGCCCTGGTGGACGCCTATCACCATCTGGAAGAACTGAATGAGCATGTGAGCCACAGCCGCAACCTGCTCCAGGCGGTCTTTGATGGCCTGGATGATGGGTTGGTCTTGCTCGATAGTGACGGCACGGTACGCGCGGTCAATCGTGCGCTGGCGGCCTGGCTGGGCAGCACCCCGCAGAAGCTGGTCGGGCAAAACTGGGCCACACTCTATCCCCGCCTTGCTCCGGATTTTCCCAACAACCTGGCGCTGAGTCCGGCCGATGAGCGCAAACGCTACCGGCATACCCGCTACCTGAACCTCGATGGCGAGACACGCATTCTCGATGTCGAGACAATCGCCCTGAAAAATACCGCCGATGCTGACCGACAACTGATTGTGCATATCACTGATGTCACCGATATGGTGCAGTTGCAGGCGCGCATTATCGAGAACGAGCGCTTTGCGGCCAACGGACGATTAGCGGCGAGTGTGGCCCACGAGATCAATACGCCGCTGCAATCGCTCCAGACCGCGCTCGGACTGGCGCGCAAGATGACCGATCCGGATGAGCGTGATATGTTTCTGACGCATGCGCAGGAGGAGATCCAGCGTGTGGCCGGGATTGTACGCCAGTTGCTCGATCTCTACCGACCCGCAGCAGCAACCTCCGGCATGATGGATGTCAATGCGCTGATCGAGCGGTTGCTCCTGCTGATCAACAAGCGGCTCAAGGATCAGCGCATTCACGCCGAGTGTAACCTGGCTCCCGACCTGCCGACTGTGCCGGGACGTTCTAATGAGATAACGCAGGTGCTGCTCAACCTGATGGTCAACGCCATTGAAGCCATGCCCGACGGTGGCCGACTTCAGATACAGACGTGCCTGACCGCTGCGGAACAGCGTGGCCTGGTTATCCGCATCAGCGACACGGGCCGGGGGATTGCGCCACATCTCCAGCAGCGCATCTTTGAGCCGTTTGTCACCACGCGGGAGGGCGGCACCGGCCTGGGCCTGACCATCAGTTCTCAGATTGTCACGCAACATGGCGGTACAATTACCCTGGAGAGCCAGATGGACGTCGGCAGTACGTTTAGCGTCACCCTGCCACTTACCGCGCCGACGCATACGGAGGTGTCCACATGAAACAGCACATCCTGCTGGTGGAAGATGATACCAAAGCCCGTAGCATGCTGGCCTACCTGCTGCAGCATAGCGGCTACCACGTCACGCAGGCTGCCAGTGGGGAAACCGCGCTTGATCTGCTGGAGCGCGAGTCGTTTATGGTTGTGTTGACCGATATTGTCATGGGCGATGTTGACGGTATCGAGGTGCTCCACACTGCGCGCTTGCAGAACTACCGGCCCGCCGTTATTCTCCTGACCGGGCATGGAACGCTAGAGTCCTGCCAGGCCGCATTACGCGCCGGTGCCTACGACTACCTGCTGAAACCATGCATCGATGATGAACTGCTGGCCTGTGTCGCACGCGCGGTCGAGCATCAGCAGACCGAACAGCGGTTACGCGAAGCCGCCAGCCTGATCACCACGCTCTATCAGGCCGACACGCAGCGGATCAAACGTCCGGTGGACGATGCTTCCGACAATACACCACCAGTCCGCAAAATCCCCACACCGCTGCGAATCGGCGCGCTGCGCATCGGTGCCTCACGCAAAGATGTCACCCTGAATGAAAATCCCGTGCATGTCACCCCGATTGAATATACGCTGCTGTGCTGTCTGGCGGAAACGCCGGGCAGCGTACGCACCTACAGCGACATCGTCCGGTACACGCATGGATTGGAGACGGACGAGGCCGAAGCGCAGATCCTGCTGCGCGTGCATATCTCCAACCTCCGCAAAAAGCTCTCCCCGGCCTACATCGTTAACAACCGTGGAACCGGCTATATGCTGGTCGATCCCAACCCATGACTCAGAGCGCAAAGCGCAGAGCGCAGAGCGCAAAGCGCAGAGCGCAAAGCGCAAAGCGCAGAGCGCAAAGCGCAGAGCGCAAAGCGCAGAGCGCAAAGCGCAGAGCGCAAAGCGCAGAACGCAGAACGCGGAGCGCAAAGCGCAGAACGCAGAACGCGGAGCGCAAAGCGCAACCTGTCCCCTGTCCCCTGTCCCCTGTCCCCTCCTTTAACCTTATTTTGAGATTTATTCAGAAATCCGGAATATCTGAATAATTATCTTTACACTTCCCTCTATCTCTGAACCTCGGTAGTATCGTATGCTATCCCCTGCCCGCTGCTCAACGTACGAATAAGTTAATCAAGGACATCCAGAACAAGAGAACAGTGATGGAGCAGGACTATCTGTCGGATGACCCCGATACCCGGCGTATTCTCAACGAGTTGCAGTCAATGCTGACGCCACTGACGCCTGACGGCATTGACCCGGCGAGCGATACGATGGTGGTTTTCCAACTGGGATCTGAATGGTATAGCATTGCGGCCACCCGCGTGCGTACGATGTATCCGCTGGGAACCTACACGCCGCTGCCGCTGACCCATGCCTGTATCGTGGGCGTTGTCCTGCGTCAGGGGCATCGGTTGGTGGTGGTCGATATTCGGCCGCTGCTGGCGCTGCCCTGGGTGATGCCCCGCCCCGACGACATGCTGCTCCAGGTGATCCTGCCGGAGATGGAAGTCGGACTGCTGGTCAATCGGGTGGTGGCCCCACCTGCTGGGCAGGTTTCTCAGGTTAATGCGCCCTATTCTGATACAGCAGACAGCGCATATCGCACATAGTTGCGTTAAACCCGGATATACCCGCTCTGTGCGCAGCAATTGCTACCCTGCTTGTAGATCTACCGCTGTGCGCGAGTATCTGGATACCGTATCTGTCAGTTGTGACCCGAAGGAGGTGGTTGCATAGTTTCATCCGACAAGGACCGGGTACACCCATAATCAGGATAATCCCTGATGGTCTGATCGCTCTGGCTCAATGGTTTACCATACCGTTATTTTTGCATTGTTGTCAGAAGGTTGCTCTACAATTCTAAGGGGGAATGCTAAGGATGCACAACATGACACAACGAATCGCACGCGTGCTTGCTATGCTGGTTACGCTGCTGCTCGTCCTGGAGGGAGCGGTCAGCAGCGCACCGCGAACGGTCGCCGCTCAGGAGACAGATGTCACGATCTTTGACGCCAACTTTGACTCCACACCCACCGGTCTATTGACCGTCGGAACGCCACTGAGCGTTGATGTCGGCAGCGTTGTCGCCACAGCGCTCCCGGTGGCGATTGTCACCGGTCCGAACGTCAGCGGGCGGGCGCTGGAGGTGAGCGGCAGCAGCACGGGCAGCGGTGTCGCCGAACTTCGCTTTGCCGACATGCCCACTTCCGCGAGCGAAGTACGTATCCAGGCCGACTTTACCGCCGGCATCACCAGTGTGAATGGCGCGCGGATCGAACTGCGCGGCGGCGACACGTTTGAACTCTTCCGCTTCGGCAATGGTGGGCAACTAACGCGGGGCGGCAGCGCGGTGGGCCTCTCCTACGCCACCGGCAGCGCGGTTCGCCTGGATGCCACCCTGAATTTTGCTCAGGGCACGGCCGATATCACCCTGATGAGTGGTGGCAGCAGTGTTGATCTGACCGGCGTTAGCCTGCCGGGTGGACTAACCTTCGCCGTGCTCGATCATCTGCGGGTCAGTACCGAGTCCTTCGAGGGTGAATACACCATCGATGATGTCACGGTTGTGGCTGCCTCTACGGGCAGTGATGACGATGACGACGATGATAACGGCGATGATGACGGCGATGATGACGGCGATGATGACGAAGACGACGATGACGACGAGGACGATGATGACCGGACGGTCTGTGAGAACCGGCGCGTCTTCACTGCGTCATTTGACGATGCTCCGGTTGGTGTCCTGACGGTTGATACGGAACTGGATGTTGACCTGGGCAGTGTCGTTGCAACCTCCGCCCCAGTTGCGATTGTTACGGGCGCAGGCGTAGAAGGTCAGGCGCTGGCAGTGGACGGCAGCAGCGCGGGTAGCGGATCGGCCCTGCTGCGCTTCCGGAACTACCCTGATGGTATCCCCAACGCCGCCAACAGCCGTCGCTTTGACCTGCGCATCCAGGCCGATTTTACCGCCGATACGACCGACGTTTCCGGCGCAACGGTGGGCCTGGAACTGGAAGACGGCACCTTCTTTGAACTTTTCACATTTGGCGCAAACGGCGTTCTGACTCGGAATGGGCAGAGCCTGAATATTACCTACACGGCAGGTAGCCGCGTAGAACTCGATGCCAGTTTGCAACTCAACCGGGGTACGCTGCTGCTCAAACTGGAGAGCGGTGGCAGTGAAATCGAGGTTTCGGGTATTGATATTCCCAGCGCCTTCAAGCCCCGGAGCATTAACCAGCTTCGCTTTGAAACCGAAGCGCGCACTGGTGCCTACACCATCGACAATGTTGCGATCCGGGTGGAGTGTGTGCCGCGTGATGACGACGACGACGATGACGATGACGACGACGATGATGACGAGCCGGCCGTGATCGTTATCGACCAGCCCGATGTCAACATTGAGGTTATCAACAACATCACCTTCGTCAACTTCGAAATGACCATCAACAACATCGGTGGCGAGGCCGAGAATGTTGTCCTGGTTATCGATGCAGGCGATCAACTTGAATTGGCGGACCTCAGCTTCCTGGAAGGCATTGGCTATGTTGTTGAGATTGTCGATGGGCAGATTCTGATTGGCCTGGGGCAAAACAACATTATCATTGAGCAGGGCACGCTCAAACTCAAGTTCAAGTTCCAACTCAAGGTCCAGGGGAACCAGGAAGAGCTGCAGATCAAACTGGACTTCAAGCTGCGCTATGAGGATAGCGATGGCCTTCAGGAAGTGGACGCACTGACACTGGATACTGTTATCCCGCCGGCGGAGATTGTGCCGGTGCTGCTGGGCAGCTACCCGCGCCTCTCGATTGACCGCATTGATGTGCGCTTCCGGACGCGCTGGGAGCAGGGCGGCGGGCTGCGCATCTATGGACTGCCGCTGACCGAGGCGATTGTGCTGGAGTCGGGCATCGTGGTGCAATACTTTGAGCGCATGCGCTTTGAGTATCACCCGGAACTGGCCGGCACGGAGTTTGAAGTGCTGCTCGGCCTGCTGGCGGTCGAACTGGGCTACCGTGAGCCCCCGCTGCCGGCACCGGATGCGGACGATCCGGACGCAGAGTGGTACTTTGTGGCGACGGGTCACTATATCGCCCCGCCATTCCGCACCTTCTGGCTGACCCAGGGCGGGTTGCTGACCTTTGGCTACCCGATTGGCGCAGCCTTCCAGGACGAGAATGGGCGGCTGGTGCAATATTTCGAGCGGACGAAGCTGGAACTGCACCCGGAACTGGCCGGCACCGAATATGAGATTCTGCTGGGCTTCCTGGGTGAGCGGGTGCTGATCCTGTTCGGGCTCGAAGGTCCGGACGATGATGACGACACCGACGAGCCGGTGGCAACCGCCACCCCGGAAGTGACAGCAACCGCCACCCCGGAGGTAACGGTCACTGCCACCCCGGAGGTAACGGCCACTGCCACCCCGGAGGTAACGGCTACGGCCACTGCCACCCCGGAAGTGACCGCCACCGCAACGGCAACGCCGGAAGCTACGCCGACCGCTTCGCCGACGCCGTCCGACGATGATGATGACGATGACGATGACGATGACGGGTAACGCTTGAGGAGCAGCGGGTGGGGTTGGTCACTGTGACCAACCCCACCCGTTTTGTTGATCGGCTCAGGCGAGATACACATCCGCTGCCACCGGCCCATCAACCAGCGGGAAACTACCCCACCGCGATCATTTTTCCTGTTAAGCTTCGTTCAACACAGCCATGCCTACAAATGTACCGGACCCCGTCTGATACCTTGCACCATTGTGCTCAATGTTGTACTATACCGCTTATACGATTATATGGTTCGATCAGGCAGTTGTGTGATATGCCGCAGGTGAGGAGCATTGGTATGCGGTCCAGGAGCCTGATGATCGTGCCACTCGCGATGCAGGGAGCAGACCATGGTAGAGCGCGTCAACCCGGCCATCTTCCGTGCCTACGATATTCGTGGACTGGTAGATGTTGATCTGACGGATGCTACCCTGCAGACGCTGGGGCAGGCCATCGGCACCTATTTTCGCCGTCTGGAGGGGCGTACGCTGGTTGTGGGGCGGGATGCGCGCCTCAGTTCACCCCGCTTCCAGGCGGTATGTATTGAAGGACTGCGCCGCACCGGGATTAATGTAATCGATATTGGTGAAGTACCGACGCCCCTGATGTATTTCGCCGTTGAGCATCTGCAGAGTGATGGCGGTCTGATCATCTCGGCAAGTCATAATCCGCCGGAATATAACGGCATAAAACTCCGCCGTTCCCATCCGGTCTATGGCGGTGAGCCGTTCACCAGCGCGGCAGTGCAGGAAATTGAGCAGATTGCCAATGCGGGACATTTTGCCGAAGGTCACGGGACGCTGGCGCAGGTCACGGTTGATACGCTGTATGTGCAGAGTGTGGCCCGTCTGCTGCCGCTGCCGACAATTGCTGTGGCGAATGGAGCACGCAAGCCGCGCGTGGTGCTGGACGGTGGCAACGGTGTCGCCGGTCCTGTCGCGCTCCGGACGCTGGAAGCGGTAGGTGCTGAGGTTATTCCCCTCTACATTGAACCCGATGGTCGCTTCCCGCACCATCATCCCGATCCGCTCAAAGCGGAGAATCTTCAGGATCTCAGTGCTGCGGTACGGCAGCATGAAGCCGATCTGGGGATTGCCCTGGATGGCGATGGCGACCGGCTCGGCGTTGTAGATGACCATGGCGCGGTTGTCTGGGCAGATCGCTACCTGATTGTCCTGGCACGCTACTTGCTTGCCCGGCGTCAAGGGCCGGTGATCTTTGATGTAAAATGTAGTACTGTCCTGCCCGATGCGATACGTTCCCTGGGTGGAACACCAATGATGTGGAAGACCGGCTATTCCAATATTTCCGCCAAAATGCGCGAAACGGATGCAGTACTTGGTGGGGAGTTGAGCGGACATACCTTTTCAACCTTTCCTGGTCACTATTATGATGATGGTGCCTTCGCGGGCGCGCATCTGCTCTATGCTTTGGCCCAGCTCTATGCCGGCGGAGAGATTGCCGCACCCACGCTCTCGGCGGCCCTGGCACCCTATCCGGTGCTGCCGGCGCTACCCGAGGGACGCATCCCTTTCGCTGACGCAACGAAGTTTCAGGCCATTGCGTATGTGCGGTCACAATTTATTGACCAGTATCCACTGGTTGATATCGATGGCGTTCGGGTAGATTTTGGCGACGGCTGGGGATTGGTGCGCGCATCCAATACCGAGCCCGCGTTGACAACGCGCTTTGAGGCGGCAACTGAGGAGCGTCTCTCTGCTATTCGGGATCTGATGCTGGCAACCATTGCCGACTTTCGCGCAACCGGCGGGAAGGTTGATCATTGACACGCGTTACGCGGTGCGGACTGTTCCGGCCTCGGGCCAGACGCAAAAGCCGGTTTCGCCTGCAGCAGCATGATACTCTTTTGATCTGTTTCATAAAAATTCGCACATGCTGCAAATGTTTCATGAAACAGGATGTCCGATTCTACCCTGCCGGAGGCGGTAACCGCTTCCAAACGAGTGACCGCGTAAGTCGTGTCATTGAACGCTGTTGATCGTGGGGCGTGTGATTGTCGCAGCAGGCACTGCTCTGCCGGCAGCAATCGGCCACGGAGTATGTTACGCGTCGTTTCTGTCTTGAACCGCACGGAATAGCGCGTGTGAGTGAACTATCTGCCTGGATGCGGTGAACCAGGCAGCTTATTTCAGGTAGTGCAAGGGCTTTTATGAGTGAACGCTTTAGGTTCATTAGTAAATCCTGGGAGGGCGTCTACGCTGCTGATTTTACGCTTGATCAGGTGCGACGGCGTGGGTATCATCTGGGAGCAGCATTACAAGCGCGGGGGTGGAGTTGTCTTATCGCCTACGATACGCGCTTTATGTCCAATCTCTTTGCCCATGATATCCATCAATGTCTGACGCTCCAGGGGATACCGACCACGCTGGTAGCGGCACCTGCGCCGATGCCGGCGGTTCAGAGCGCCCTGGACCGGCAGCAGGCGAATTGCGCGCTGGTGGTGACGGCGCGTAATCAACCCTACTGGTACAATGGGTTGGTACTGGTGGGACCACAGGAAGCCGATCTCCCGCTCTATCCGGGCGAAGTCGCGGTTGAATCGCAGCCCTTCCCGCCACCACCCTCCAGCGATCTGCTGACCGGTCAGGGGCAAAAAGCCGGCGGCGACAAACCGCAGGATCTCCGCGCACCCTACCTCGACATGCTGCGCAAACAGATTGATGTGAACCTTATTCGCCGTTCAACCATGACCATTTTTGTTGATCCGATGAATGGCACCACCGCCGGCTACCTCCCGGCAGTAATCAGCGAAGGTGGTCAGACGCGGGCGATTGAGATCAACCGCGAAACCGACCCGCTCTTCAGTAAGCTCACACCGCTGCCCGCCGAGACGGGCCTGAACCGGCTGCGCAAGCTGGTGCGCGAGAGTGACTCGCACCTCGGGTTGGCCTTTTCTGCCGATGGCACCGCATTGGGCGTGGTGGACAAGAATGCTGAACAACTCGAACCAATCGAGATTGTCCTGCTGCTGGCGGCCTACCTGGTGCGCCAGTACCGCCAGAAAGGGCTGGTCATTGCCCCCGCACCCACGGCAGAGTCGCGGTTTGCCGACTCGCTCGTCGGGTTGAGCGAGTGGGAAGATGCGCTGGGCCTCAAGGTTGAACTGGCTGAGGATGCCTCTGCCCGCATTGCTGCGCTGCCGGCAACGGGCAAGAATGATCTCCTGGTTGGGTGTAGTTCCGAAGGTGGAATAATCCTGGGGAATTACACGCTCTACCCGGATGCACTCCTCGCCGGGTTGATGATGGCCGAACTGGTGGCGCGCAACGCCGGGAATCTCCAGGCAATGCTGAACGAGTTGCGCGGACGCCTGGAGACAAAGAGTTAGTATGCCTGGCATCTGTCCTCACCGTAAACCGGCAAGCCGGGCTGCCTCACCGTAGGCAGTCTGATCACTGTTATCCTCACAAGCACACACCAGCCGGTGCTGCGTTTCCTGACTCTGTCTTGTGTCGTCGCTCATCCCGGCACGGCTGAAAAGGGGAACTGTATGCGAATGTTTACCAGACGATTATCATCACTTGTGTATCTGGCACGCCCACTGGCGCTAACCTTTGTAGGAATTGTGTTGCTATCACTCGGCGCAGCTTATGTTGCCATCTGGTTCTACCGAAGTACACCGGTACCGGCGTTTTTCTCGGTCCTGACGTTGCAGTTTCTGCCCCACTGGCTGCGCGGTCTCCTGTTTCTGCTGGCCGGTCTGGGCGTTCTTGCCATTGGTATGTGGCAACTGAGCAGTATGGTGATTATTCCCCTCAATGATCAGGAGCCGACCAGTAGCGAGTTGGTGCTGGGCTACCGGCGGATTAACGGGAAACCCTGCATCGCTGTCCTCTCCGGGGGGGCCGGGATGTTGATTCTGGCGAGCTTGGGGGAGCAGGTCGAGCGGCTGACCTGTATTACCCCAGTGCAAGATCCGGTTGAGTACTACTATCGCGCTTCGGGGCTGTTCAGCTTCCAGAATGTCTACTATGTTGTCCCCACCCCGGTTGCGGCCAAAGTGCATGCCATCCTGGATGATGGCTCACAGGTCAATATTATGCATGTTGATCATAATGTACGCCTGGCAAAACGCCATGTCGAGCGGTTGATGCTGGTTCCCGACGGCACTGAAACAAGCCTGGTTGCCGGCGAGGTCAACGGCAAGCACAATGATGGCGGGACGGTTTCCGCGCAACCGGCGATCACCTCGATGCCGTTGACGCGCCTGGCCGCCGAAACCCTGCGCGATGCCGATGCGATTATCCTTGGTCCCGGCAGCCTCTTCGAGAGTATCCTGCCCAATCTGCTGATCGCAGAGGTGCGGGAAGCGGTGCAGCAGAGTTCGGCCGTCAAAATCTTTATCTGCAATCTGATGACCGAGCCTGGATTAACGACCGGCTTTAATGTCGGCGATCATATTCGCCAGATCAAGGAGTATGGCGGTTTTACGCCCGATTATGTGCTGGTTAATGCGCAGCGCCTCGATCCGGAGGTGACGCAACTCTACGCCGAGGCGAACCAGGCTCCGGTCTACCTGGAGCCGGATGCCTACGAGGAGACCGCCGTTCTGCCCGGACAGCACGAATCGCAGCGGTATGTGGTCGTTGAGGGTAGTGTGGTGATTGAAACCGATCTGGCAAGTTCAGTGGTACAATATACCGCCTCACTCGACAATCCGGGTGAGCGCCGGGCTGTGCGTGTGTTGCGGCACGATCCACAGAAGTTGACGACAGCCGTGCTCAACTTGCTGCGGCAGGCATAGTGCGTGATAGGACGTGAGGGTACCGCGATGGACAACGGAGTTGTCCAACTGGCAGGGGAGTAGAATCTCAACTATGACACTCGTCTTATTTGAGGATGAATTCTGGCGTCACTTTGGTCCGCTGGTCTATACCCGTCCACTCTTCGATCTGCGCTGTGGGGGGTTCACCCTGCGCGAACGCGCGGCAACATTGCTGGCCGGTGTGCATGGCCGGGCGGGAACGGTTGATCCGGCATCGCAGATGCTGACCGGGTTATGCCGCTCACACCTGATGGCAGCCTGCTGTCCGGGCGGTGTGCTGGGGCGCGTGCTGGGCAACGGGCAACCGCTTGTCCTGGTCAACGGGCGGGCGCTGGCGCTAGACTGGCTGCCGGATCTCTACAACGAGCCGATCAACACGGTCTACACCAGTAGTGGCGTGCTGCTGGGCGCACATCTGTCGCCGGCCCTGGCAAGCGCGGTGTTCTACTATTTGCGCGAGCAGCAGGCGACCGAGGCGCTGGCAGAGTTACAGCGCTTTACCCGGGTGATCGCAATCGACACACCACTGCTGCACTATCCCTGGGATCTGATCACGCAGGCCGGGGAACAGCTTGTGCGCGATCTGCCCCTGCTGGCGCACCGTCTGCCGCGTTATAACCATACAGACGCCCAGATCAGCGTGCGTCGGGGACAGGATATCTATGTCGCGCCAACGGCCCGGCTTGATGGACCCGTTGTCCTGGATGCCACCGATGGCCCGATTATGATTGATGAGCATGCCCATATCGAGCCTTTCAGTTTTATCCAGGGACCGGCCTACATCGGCGCGAAGAGCCTGATCTCCAGCGCACGGATCCGTGGCGAGACCAGTATCGGCCCGGTCTGCCGGATTGGTGGTGAGGTGGAAGCCAGCACCGTACAGGGTTTCAGCAACAAGCACCACGACGGCTTCCTGGGTCATAGCTGGCTGGGTGAGTGGGTCAATGTCGGGGCGATGACCACCAACAGTGACCTGAAAAACACCTATGGCAATATCCGGGTGGTGATTGAGGGGTTGGGGCAACTCAACAGCGGGCAACTGAAACTGGGCTGCTTCCTGGCCGACCATGCGAAGTTGAGCATTGGGCTGCACCTCAACGGTGGCACGATGATCGGTACCGGTAGCAGCATTTTTGGGGTGCATGTTGCGCCGAAAACGGTTCCCGCCTTTACCTGGGGCGGCGAGGTCTTCCGGGAATACCGCATCGACGGCATGATCGATGTGGCGCGCCGGGTGATGCAGCGCCGCAAGCAGGTGCTCTCCCCAGAATACGAAGCCATGCTGCGGGCAGTCTTTCAGATGACGCGCTCCAGCCGGGGCCAGTTGGATGCGCCCCGCGCCCCGCGCCCGGTCAATCCCGGCGATACGGGTGAACTGCTGCTGCTGCGGGCCGAGGAGGAGTCGGTCCGGTCGTTTGAAGCCGCTTAGTCCAACTGTCGGGTGAAATATATGCGGTTTTTGCGCATTCATATCGGTGCGCGCAGGCGGGAGGGTGATTTCCCGCTCCGGGTCAGTGCCGCTGCCGGGGATGTTCATTCGCAACTGGTCTTCCCAGAGCGGTTGCTGGCCCGCGCCACCCATCTGTTGCAACCCGGCGCGCAACTCCCCGCGCGTGACGAGGCCGCGTTCGGGGTCTACCTGGCCCGCCAGATCTTTACCCCGGCGGTGCGCAGGCTGCTGCTGCAAGAACTGGTCGCCGCCCGTGAGCAGAACAATCCGCTCCGGCTGCTGCTGCAGATCGATCCGCCGGAACTGGCCGCACTGCCCTGGGAGTGGCTGACTACCCCCGGCAGCGTGCCCTGGTCCCCCGCGCTGTACGATGACTATGGCCTGCTGCGCGTTACTGAGCGGTTTGAGCCAACTCCCCCCGCCCCGGTTGCCGCTCCCCGCCCGGCAGGTATGCGCGTGCTGCTGGCCGCCTCCCACGCTGAAGATGCAACGCTGTCGGCGCTGCGGGCGGCCCTGGATGCTGCCGGGCCATCCGCCAGCATTCAGTATGAAGTTTTGCCGGTACTCTCGGCGCTGTCATTGCGGCAGGCGTTTCAGCGCTACCGTCCCCATCTGCTGCATCTGATTGCCCCGATTACGGTTGATCCAGCCGATCCCAGCGGGCAACCCCGGCTGCTGGTCGCCCCCGACGAGCCGCTGTCCGGTTCCTGGCAGCAGATGGATGCCACCGGCCTGGCGCAACTGCTCACCCGGCAAACTGCGCCGCCGCTGGTTGTTCTCTACCAGAGTGGAGCGTCTCCCGGTATGCTGACCGCAACCGCACCCCGGCTGGCGCTGGAACTGACCCGGTATGGTCTGCCTGCGGCGGTTGCCTTTCACGCTACCCTGCCCTCCGCAGCAACGACCCACTTTGCGCAGGGGTTCGCCACCGCGCTGGCGCAGGGCGGTCCGGTCGAGGTCGCCATGGCTGCCGGGCGGCGGGTGCTGAAGCAGGCGCAACCGGACACCTGGGGCATGCCCCTGCTGGCCGCCGCTACTCCCGGCTGGACTATCCGGACTATCGCGGCAGCCGACGGAACCGGCGCGGCGGTGGAGCGGGTACCGGCGCAACCGCGCTTCCGACCAATCCCCCTCCTGCCGGCAGCCGTCGTCACCCTCGTCATCCTGCTCGTTTTCCTGATTGCCTCTGGCATAACGCGGGAGCAGCACTCCTCCACGGCCGGCGTGAGTGTGGGACAGCAGCCGCGCGTGCCAACCGCGACGTTGCGGCAACCTGCTGCGCCACCGACGCTGCGCCCGGCACCAACGTCCAGTCCCACCCTCTCGGCGTATGACCAGGCACGCGGCCCGATTGCGCCGCCGCTGGTGCGACCCGGCCCGACCGTCACGCCCTCGCCCCTGCCCGCGCTGGTCAACTGGGCCACCTATGTCGTCGCCCCCGACGATACCCTGCCCGCAATCGCCGCGCGGATGGGCAGCGATCCGCAGGCCATCGCCCACCTGAACAAGATCGATCCGGTTGAGCCGTTGCGCATCGGGCGCGGGCTGGTAGTTCCGGTCTATCACCCGGCTGAGCCGGGCGTGGGCGGGCTGGATGTCAACCGGGGACGGCCGGATCAACCGCTGGTTGCGCTCACCTTCGATATCGAGATCGATGATACGATGCTCTACCAGTTCCTGGAAATCATGGGGCAGCGTGAGGTGCGGGGCACGTTTTTTGTGACCGGCAACTGGGTGCAGCGCTACCCGGATGCGGCCCGCGCAATTGTGGCCGCTGGTCATGAACTTGGCAACCACTCGCTGACGCATCCGATCTTCCCGCACATCAGCCCGGAGGGAGCCATCCAGGAGCTGCAGATGACCGAGGATATCGTCCGGCAAACCACCGGCGTGACGACGCGCCCGCTCTTTCGCTTCCCCTACGGTGAGAAGAATCCGGCGATGATTAACCTGCTTGCCGGCCAGGGCTACATCTCTTACCACTGGACCACCGATGACAACGGGATGGGATGGTGGTTGCAGTCGGTGACTGCCGGGCATACCAATCCAAACGGCGCAATCATTCTGCTGCACCAGCGCCCGGGAACGGTTGCGGCTCTGCCCGGCTGGCTCGATCAGATGCTGGCCGCCGGTCTGACACCGGCTCCCCTCAGCCAGGTGCTGCGATGACCACTCTACGCGACCTGCCCGGCGTTGATCGCCTGGTGCAGGCGGTTCAGGCGCAACCCGGCAGCGCGGATCTCCCACACGATCTGCTGGTTCAGGCGGCTCGCGCGGAGGTGGAAGCGCTGCGGGAACGGCTGCGGGAGCAACTCCCACCGGAAGCATCCCCGGCGAATGGTGACGCGGCGGCGACCCTGTTAGCGCAACTGGCGCAGAATGTGCGGGAGCGGCTGGCGGCGATGCAGCAGCCGGGCCTCCACCCGGTGATCAACGCCACCGGCGTGATCATCCAGACCAATCTGGGGCGCGCGCCACTGAGTGCGGCGGCCCTGGCGGCGATGCAGACGGTTGGCCGGGGCTATGCCAACCTGGAATATGATCTGGAGCAGGGCCGGCGTGGCAGCCGGACGGTGCATCTGGGGGCGCTGTTGCGGCAACTGACTGGCGCACCCGCCGCGCTGGTAGTTAACAACAACGCGGCGGCGCTCTACCTGGCGCTGAGTGCGCTGGCCGCCGGGCGGGAAGTGCTTGTCTCGCGGGGGCAGGCTGTCGAGATTGGCGGCGGCTTTCGCATCCCCGATGTGCTACGCCAGAGTGGTGCAACGCTGGTGGAGGTCGGCACTACCAACCGCACCTATGCCCACGATTATGCTACGGCGATCACGGCGCAAACCGGCCTGCTACTGCGCGTTCACACCAGTAACTTCCGACTGCTGGGTTTTGTGCATGAGACCAGCCTGGCCGCGATGGTGGCGGTGGGCCGCCAGCATGCCATTCCTGTGCTGGATGATCTGGGCAGCGGTACGTTGCTGCCGACGGCACCCTACGGTCTGGCTCCCGAACCAACCGTTCAGGAGAGTATTGCCGCCGGGGCTGATCTGGTGACATTCAGTGGCGATAAACTGCTCGGCGGCCCCCAGGCCGGGCTGATCGTCGGGCGGGCTGATCTGATCGAGCAACTCAAGCGGCATCCTCTGGCCCGCGCGCTGCGGGTGGATAAAACCACCATCGCCGGACTGGAGGCCACGCTGCTGGCTTACCTGCGCGGATGCGCCCTGGAGGAGATCCCGGTCTGGCAGATGATCGCCGCGCCGCTGGAGCAACTCCAATCCCGGGCCGCAACGCTGGTCGCCCGACTGGATGACCTGGCGCATGCTGAGGTTGTGCCGTGTGCGAGTGCCGTAGGCGGCGGATCGCTACCGGGCGAAACCCTGCCGGGGGTGGCCGTAGCGCCGGCACCCGACCAGCAAGCCACCTGGACGCCGGATACCCTGGCCCGGCAGTTGCGCGCCGGTCGCCCGCCGGTGGTCGCGCGGATCGCCGATGCGCAGTTGCTCCTCGATCTGCGCACGGTTCTGCCTGATCAGGATGCTGCATTGGCGCAGTGCCTGCATACCGCACTACGGACATTTGCGGGATGATCTACGGACTGCTGCTGGCCGCCGGCACCTCTTCCCGGATGGGGCATCCCAAGCAACTGCTTGACTGGCATGGTCAGCCAATGGTGCGGCATGTTGCGCAGCAGGTGCCGGCAAGCAATCTCGCGGGCCTGATTGTAGTGGTGGGCGCTGCGGCTGACCGGGTGCAGGCAGCGCTGGCGGGTCTCGAAATAACAGTCGTCACAAACCCGGATTATGCCACGGGGCAGGCCAGTTCACTACGCGCCGGCCTCCGTGTAGTGCCGGCGACGGTTGATGCCGTCGTTGTGCTGCTGGCCGATCAACCGCTGGTGACACCGGCGTTGATCAACACGCTGGTGGCAACATTCCGGCAGGAGTGTGCCCTGGCTGCCCCCGGCCCGCTTGCCATCATTCCGTGCTACAGGGGACAACGGGGCAACCCGGTATTGCTGGCGCGCGCCCTCTTCCCGGAGTTGCAGCAGTTGCAGGGCGATGTCGGGGCGCGTGCGGTTTTGCAGCGGTATGCCTCCCAGATCTACTGGCTCGACACGACTGACCCGGCAGTGATCACCGATATCGACACCCTGGAGGCGTACGAGCGGCAAAAAAAGAACCGTGAACCCGAAAGATAAGCCTTCAGGTTCACGGTTCAGCAGTACCATTTATAGTTTATGCCCTAGCCGAAGAACTTCGCATTCTTCTCGGTGTAGCTCTGCCACTGCTCCGGCACGGAGTCGTCGGCAAAAATGGCCTCGACCGGGCACTCCGGTTCGCAGGCACCACAGTCGATGCACTCGTCCGGATTGATGTAGTACTGATCGTCGCCCTCGTAGATGCAATCAACCGGGCAGACCGCCACACACGATGCATCCTTGGTACCGATGCACGGCTCGACAATTACGTACGTCATAGAAGCTGACCTCCATTAAAAAGTTATTTAAAAGACCGGACACATCCCAGAATGACACAAATTTGTATTCATTCCTTGAACAGAATGGTAAAACATTTCACGTCCCACGTCTACGACTAAAGTCACAGAACGGCGTTAGCATCTACTTACTATAAGAATTACAACCTGCTATTCTTCCACAACATGCTTCAGTCCGGTCGGGTCAAGCACAATCACCCGGCCCCGCTCGAGGCGTACCAGCCCTTCCTCCGCCAGGCGGCGCAGAGCCCGCCCGGCAATCTCCCGTACCGTTCCCGTCCGCTCCGCCAGATCCTGATGGGTCAATTCGGCGGTTCCCTCGGCGGCTTCGGCCAGCAGCAGACGGGCCAGGCGCGCCCGCACCGTCCGAAAGGCCAGATCTTCCACCAGGCTGACCAGTTCACGCAGTTGCCCGGCCATCTCGCTGAGCATTGCCAGCGCCAGATCGGGATGCTGCTGGATCAGCGCCAGCAAGTCCTGGCGCAACAAGAGGAGACAATCAACGGGGCTCATGGCCCGGGCGGTGGCGAGGTTGGGGTGTCCGTCAAAGATTGGCACGGCGTTAAAATTCTCGCCGGGACCAACCATTGCCAGCACCTGCTCCCGTCCATCGACCGCCGTACAGGAGAGCCGAACACGCCCGCGCAGCACAAAAAATAGGCCAGGGGGCTGCTCGTCTTCATGCACGATATACTGACCAGGACGGAACGTGCAGCGGCGCACGCGACGGCTTGTGGCTGTTAGCGCCTGCTCATCGAGCGAGGCAAACAGCGGAATAGCGCGCAGATCATCACAGGTGGTCATAGCTATAGTATACCAGAAGCCTGCGCTGCTATTTCAGCCGCTGCCCGCCGTCAACCGGCAGCAGAACGCCGGTTACATAGTCGGCGCGGGCCAGGTAGAGCACTGCCTGAGCGACATCTTCGGGGGTACCCACCCGCCGGAGCAGGGTACTCCGCGCCGCTTTGTCCTGCTGTTCAGCGCCCCAGTCATCGGGGAGCAGCACCGGGCCGGGTGCGATGGTATTGACCCGCACCTCGGGGGCCAGATCCCGCGCCAGATTTTGCAGCACCATTGCCAGCGCCGCTTTACTCGACAGGTAAGGCGTGTAGTTCTTCCAGGTGGTGGTAATGCCGACATCGGCAATGGCGACGATACAACCGGATGTTGCGCGCAGATGGGGGGCCGCGCGCTGCGCCAGAAAAAAGGCACTGCGAGCATTTACATCATACAACCGGTCCCACTCCGCCTGCGTGACAGCACCGAGGGGCGTACGCTCCCAGATGCCCGCACTGCAGACCAGCAGATCCAGCCGGCCCCAGTGAGCTGCGGCGGTATCGACCACCCGTTCGGCTTCCGCTACCTGCGCCAGATCACCGGGCACGGCGATAGTTTCCACACCATGCTTCTCCAGATCGGCCAGCGTTGTGCGGGCCTGCTCAGTTGAGTGGTGGTAGTGCAGCGCGATATTGGCCCCCGCCGCAGCCAGGGCCAGCGCAATTGCCCGCCCCAGGCGATGGGCGCCCCCCGTAACCAGTGCAACGCTTCCTGAAAGTTCCATAGTACGTATTATTTTAGCACAGATGCAATTCCGCTCACTATTCCGAATCAAGGCTGGTAATCGCCTGCCGCTCCTGCAGACTCTGCACCGTCCAGCCCCCGTTGCGAATGGCGTGAATGGCCTGCACCGCCGCAGCCGCCCCTGAGAGCGTGGTCAGCATAGGAACACGGTAGATAATGGCCGTACGGCGAATTGTGCGTTCATCAAAGAAGCTGGTTTTCCCCAGCGGCGTGTTGACAATCAGGTCGATCTGGTCATTTTTGATGTAATCGACGACATTGGGTCGCCCCTCGTTGACCTTGTAGATCGCCGTGACCTCCAATCCCGCCGCCTGGAGTGCGGTGGCCGTTCCACTCGTGGCAAGCAGGGTAAAGCCCAGTGCGGCCAGATCGCGGGCGATGGGAACCAGATTGGCCTTGTCACTGTCATTGACGCTGAGGAAGGCGCTACCCTTCACCGGCAGATGATGGCGGCAGCCCTGTTGCGCTTTAGCAAATGCCTCACCAAAGGTTGTGCCGCTACCCATCGCCTCGCCGGTCGAGCGCATCTCCGGGCCGAGTAGCGTATCGACGCCGGGGAAGCGCGCCCAGGGCAGGATCACCTCTTTGACATGGTAGAGCGGCGGCTGGGTTGCGGGCGGGCGGGGCAGCGCATCCGGTTTAAGGCTGCGGGTTGCCATGGTCTGCGCGGCTACCTGCGCCCAGGGAATCCCCGTCGCCTTGGCAACAAAAGGCACGGTGCGGCTGGCACGCGGATTGACTTCCAGCACATAGACAATGCCGTCTTTCATGGCATACTGAATATTCAGCAGACCAACCACACCCAGCGCGCGGGCCAACCGGATGGTGTAGTCGCGCATTGTTTGCACATGTTGCGGCTCAACCATGTAGGTCGGGATAACGCAGGCACTATCGCCACTGTGAACCCCTGCCAGTTCGATCTGCTCCATGATTCCGGCGATGAGCACATTCTGACCATCGCTGACCGCGTCAACATCCATCTCGAAGGCATCTTCCAGGAAGCGGTCAATCAGCACCGGATGCTCGGGCGAAGCATCTACCGCTTCGCGCATATATTGCTCGAGGCTGCGATCATCATAGACAATCGCCATAGCCCGCCCACCCAGCACATAGGAGGGCCGCACGACAATCGGGTAACCAATCTGCTGCGCCACGGTCAACGCTTCTTCCCAGGAGGTTGCGCTGCCATGCTCGGGGGTGGGAATGTCCAGCCTATCCAGCAGCGCACTAAAGCGGTCACGGTCCTCAGCCAGATCGATGGCATCGGGGGAGGTGCCCCAGATCGGCACGCCGGCAAGTTCCAGACCATGCGCCAGCTTGAGCGGCGTCTGTCCGCCAAACTGTACTACCACGCCCACGGGTTGCTCAATATCGACCACATTCAGGACATCTTCCAGCGTCAGCGGCTCAAAGTAGAGCCGGTCGGCGGTGTCATAGTCGGTCGAGACCGTTTCCGGGTTGCAGTTGACCATGACAGTCTCATAGCCCTGCGCCTGCAGCCCAAAGACAGCGTGACAGCAGCAGTAGTCAAACTCGATGCCCTGCCCA
Organism: Chloroflexaceae bacterium; assembly: GCA_034436755.1. Classification (GTDB taxonomy): domain Bacteria; phylum Chloroflexota; class Chloroflexia; order Chloroflexales; family Chloroflexaceae; genus CAKZQX01. The sequence goes on from DAOTVB010000201.1 coordinate 144,393, forward strand.
ATCCGGTTGGGCCCACTGCCCAGAATGATGACTTTGGCACGGTCACTCGGCGCGGCTTCATCCTCGCTCTCGTAGGACGAGTAGAGGTAGGGCGTAAACGCGGGAAACTCGGCGGCGCAGGTATCCACGCAGTGGAAGGTCGGCAGGATGCCAAGCTCCTTGCGCCGCGCACGAACGGCCAACTCTGCGGTATGCGGCCCGCTGCTCTCAACCCGCAGGAGGTAGGCCAGTTGGGCATCGCTGTAGCCCATACGCTTGGCCTGCCGCAGCAGATCAACCGGGATAGTCCCCAGCGTGAAGGCGCGGATGCGGCCTTCCATATTGATCAGGCTTTCGAGTTGATGCAGGAACCAGGGATCGATCCGGGTCAGCGTGGAAACCTGATCCACCGTCAGGCCGCTCTGCAAAGCGTAGCGCACATAAAAGTAGCGTTCCGGGTGGGGCGTAATCAGGCGCTCACGTAGACGATCAGAGTCAATCCGATCTTTGCCGTCGGCGCCCCAACCCGCCCGGCCCTGCTCCATGGAGCGCCAGGCTTTCTGGAATGCTTCGGGGAAGGTACGACCGATTGCCATCACTTCGCCCACGCTCTTCATCTGCGTGCCGAGGGTCGGGTCGGCATCAGGGAACTTCTCAAAGGTCCAGCGCGGGATCTTAACCACCACATAGTCCAGGGTCGGCTCAAAGCTGGCGGGGGTTTCGCGGGTAATGTCGTTGGGCAGTTCATCCAGGGTGTAGCCGACGGCCAGCTTTGCCGCGATTTTGGCAATGGGAAAGCCGGTGGCCTTACTCGCCAGGGCGCTACTGCGACTTACGCGCGGGTTCATCTCAATCACATAGATGCGCCCATCGCCGGGATGGATGGCAAACTGCACATTACTACCGCCGGTCTCCACACCAACCGCCCGCAGCACGGTCAGGCCCATATCGCGCATCCGCTGGTATTCCCGGTCGGTCAGGGTCATCGCCGGGGCAACGGTAATGCTGTCGCCCGTATGCACGCCCATCGGGTCAATATTCTCGATGCTACAGATGATGACGCCATTGTCGGCATGATCGCGCATGACCTCGAGTTCGAATTCTTTCCAGCCCAGGACACTCTCTTCGACCAGGATTTGATGCACGGGTGAGACATCCAGGCCATACTCAACCATGTCGCGGAAGTCTTCGATATTGTAGGCGGTTCCGCCGCCCTCACCCCCCAGCGTAAACGAGGGCCGGATGATCGCCGGGAAGCCCGTGTCGGCAACAATTGCCAGTGCCTCGTCCAGGGAGTGGGCAATGCCGCTGCTGGGAACGGCCAGTCCAATCTCTATCATTTTGTCTTTGAAGCGCTGGCGATCTTCGGCGATGCGTACCGCATCAACCGACGCGCCGATCAATTCAACGTTGTAGCGCTCCAGGACACCGGCCTCGTCCAGGTCTACCGCCAGGTTCAGCCCGGTCTGTCCGCCGACGGTGGGCAGCAGCGCATCGGGGCGCTCTTTGGCGATAATGCGTTCCAGGCTATCAACGGTCAGTGGCTCGATGTAGGTGGCATCGGCCAGCCGCGGGTCAGTCATAATGGTGGCAGGATTGGAGTTGACCAGCACGACGCGGTAGCCCTCTTCGCGCAGCGCTTTGCAAGCCTGGGCCCCGGAATAGTCGAACTCACATGCCTGGCCGATGACAATCGGGCCAGAGCCGATGATCAAGATCGTGTGAATATCTGTGCGCTTGGGCATTGTCTCGCTTGTACTCCTGACAAGGAACGACGAACAGGATGCGCCGGTTGCCGCCGCCCATCGCTGTTCGCCGTTCATCGTTGATCTCTCATTCAGATAACAGGAGTGACGTAGTTCTCTGCGAGCGAGTGTCGCGCGCCTCCGGCGGGGTGGAAGATACCATCCTTTGCAGGCAACATCTGCTTGCCGCCCGATTGGACATCCAGACGTCCGGGTTGCACACCTACTGCATAACTTTTGTCACACACTGCTGTTAAGGAGAATTATAACATGAGGTAGTCTATGTCTGTCGCAGAGGAAAAGAGCCGGCAAGGGAGATTCCTGCGTTCCCTTGCCGGCTCAGAGGGCTGCATACTGTCTCAACGGTTGGATCTTCTGGTTGCACGTCCGCGCATGACTGGAGCGGTGAGGGTCTGATCAGGCTTACCGCCGTTGCTGCCGGTATGCCGGGAGTCCTGCCGGCGCTGGTTGCGTCCGGGGTTGGAACGCTCGGATCACGGTGCGCCATGACAATGGCGCTGCCGACGCTGCTAATCAACATGCCCAGACTACCGAAGATAAAGAGCCAGGTACCCGCCGTCTGTAGTGTGTCAAACAGGAAGAAGATACTCCCAACAAAGAAGCAGACATTGCCAATAATGCCGATGATGGTGTGGATCTACTTGTATTTACTGACAAATGTTTTTACTGCCTGATGCATCGCGTGTTTTTCTCCCACTTCTCAAAGCTGTTTGCGCCGTTCCTACGAGCGTGCATGTCCATGTTCAGTTCAGTATTTGCAGAAAGTGTGCCAGATGTAGAGAACAAAGCACACAGGAATAGAGAACAAAGTGGGTCTGACGTAGCATTATCGGACAGCATAGTCGTGTGTGCGGTTATGACGCGGTAGACTGCCGGGCCAGGAATGCCGCGCCCTTGCCCACGCGCGTGTTGATCGGCACCCCGGCCCGGCACAGCGGGCACTCCGCCGCATCCCACGACTCCAGCGGCACCGTGACTAACGCAACGAAGGCCGGCACATCCAGTGCTGCGGCGGTCAAGCCGCCCCGATTGCAGAGCGCGCCTAACCCGACTACCTGCCCGCCCGCATCCCGCACCGCGTCTACCACCTGCCGCGCCGATCCACCCGTCGTCAGCACATCTTCGACGACCAGCACACGCTTCCCGGCGATCAGTTCATCATAGCCACGCCGGAAGATGCGCCGCTTCTCCTGCGCGCCGGACTCCTCGGCATAGACCGCCAGTACTGAGCGGCAGGTCAGTTCACTCAGATGGTGGGCCACCCACTGCGCCATAATCACGCCACCCACCGTGGGCCCGGCCACCACTTCCACATCGGCATCTCGAAAGTGGACAGCGATAGCCGCGCAGACCTGGCGCGTCGCGGCGGTATGCGGGTAGAGGGCATCTTTGTTGACATAGCTGCTGCCATGGCGGCCTGAGGTGTAGACCAGGTGGCTGCCGGTGATAATCGCATCGACCTGCTCCAGAATCGCGCGAATTTCCGCCTCGCTTGCCGGCTGTTCGATTGACATGGCTACATTCCTTTCTATCACTGGTAATCTTTTCACGCCGATTCATCCTCACAGCGTAAGAACATTACTCCCGTAGCACACTGCTGTCAACCATAGGGATCATCTGCATGCATTGACGCTTCCGCAGCGCGGTGTTATGCTTAGAGACTGTCTGAAAAGAGTTTGTTTGGAGATCGCTCTCGCACGGCCCCAACGCGGGAGTCCCGGCTTCAGCCGGTTCCAGCCGCACACCGGCTGAAGCCGGGACTCCTGGGGCGCTGTCGGTGTGTCAGGTCAACCATCATTGACGTGTGATCGACGCGAATCACCTTTTCAAACAGTATTTTGGCCCAATCTGACGAACTGTCGTGCAAGTAGAGCAAGAACAAACCAGGCAGGGACATGGTGTTCAGAGCACTGCGCCAGGCGTGCTTTGTTCTCTGTTTCTTTGTTCTCTGTTCTCTATAGTTCCTTTGTTCTCTATTCTTTTCAGAAGAGGCGCGTGAAAACCTTTCTACAAACCAGGTCACTCGAAACGCAGGTACACCGGGCGCTGGGGGCGAATGATCTTGAGCAGGTGTGCCAGGTGCTGACCGCCGAACACCCGGCGGATGTGGCTGATGTAATCGACCGGCTGAGTGATCCGGAGCGGGTGATTGTGTTTCAGACGCTCCCGCCGGAACATGCCGCCGCTGTCCTGGGGGAAACCGGGTTTAAGGCAACACGGACAATCATTCAGCAGTTGCCCGACACCGAGACCGCCCACCTGCTTGATCGGATGCCGCCCGACGATGTTGCTGAGATCCTGGGGCAGGATATCCCCGAGCGCCAGCCGGAGCTGCTGGAGGCGATGCGGCCCACGATTGCCGCCGAGGTGCGCAAGCTGCTGATCTACCCACCGGAGAGTGCGGGGCGGCTGATGACCGAAGAGTTTGTACGCGTCACGCCGGAAATGCGTGCGGCCGAGGCAATGGATCTCCTGCGCAGATCCGCCGCCGAGGTAGAAACGATCACCGACCTCTACATGCTTGACGACGCTACGCGGTTGATTGGCGTAATTACCCTGCGCGAGCTGATCCAGGTACCCGCCGAGCGACGGCTGGCCGATATTCCGCGCGCCAATGATGTACGGGTTGCGCCCGAAACCGATCAGGAGGAGGTTGCCCAACTGGTCTCGCAGTACGATCTGTTTGCGCTCCCCGTGGTTGACCCGGAGGGGCGGATGCTGGGCATTGTCACGGTTGATGATGTCATTGATGTGCTGGTTGAAGAGGGCACCGAGGATGTGCTGCGGTTTGGCGCGGTTGAGCGCGGCGCAACCGACGAGTCCTACTTTGCGACACCGATTACGCGTGCGGTGCGGCGGCGCATCGGCTGGCTCATGCTGCTGTTTCTCACCGGGACGATTACGATTAATGTGTTAAGCTGGTTTGAGACGGCGCTGAACCAGGTTGTGGCGCTCTCGTTTTTTATTCCGCTGCTTATCGGCACCGGCGGGAACACCGGCGCACAAACCGTTTCGACCATGGTGCGGGGTATGGCCCTGAACGAAATTCGTCTGAGCGATATCGGGCGGGTGGTCCTGCGCGAGATCAGCAGTGGCCTGCTGCTGGGCCTGCTGCTGGCGCTGGTTGCGCTGGGTATGGCGTTGCTGCTGGGCAACTCGCTGATGCTGGCGCTGGTAGTCGCTATTTCGATCATAGCAATCTGCACCTGGGCCAACACTGTCGGGGCGATTGTCCCGATGATTACGCAAAAATTTGGACTGGACCCGGCGCTGGTCTCGGCTCCGTTAATTACCACCCTGGTTGATGCGACCGGCCTGATGATCTATCTGCTGATTGCCAGAGCGCTGCTTAACATATAATGAACATACGTTACGCGGTGCGGGGTTTGGACCACGAAAGCCGCGAAGTGAGCGAACACCGCGAAACGACCAGTGCTGATATGGATCAGGCGATCCTGCATTCGGCGGGGGATATCACCTCCGGCAGGGCGGAAGGTACCATTCTTTTTCACAAAAAATTCGCTTCGTGAATTTTTTGTGAAAAAGAAAAAATAGCACTATGCTGCCGCAGGCGAATCCAGCTTTCACCTGGTGAATATTTAATTTGAGTAACCACCGCGTAAGACCTATAATTGATTTGGTATTTTGAGGTAATCTGGGGTTGGCTGGAAGCTGAAGTTCCCAGCCACCTCCAGAGGTAGAGTACGCATGTCCACTGATGATCGAATACCTGAACAACCGGAAGAAGACGCCGCTACCGCTCTATCCCTGCTCAAGCTGCTGGCCGACGATACGCGCTGGAAGCTGATCAATGATCTGCGCCTGAGCGACCGCCAGGTCAGCGAACTGGTGACGCGGCTGAGGTTGCCCCAGAACCTGGTCTCCTACCATCTCAACCTGCTGCGGCAGGCGGGGCTGGTGCAGGTGCGTCGGAGCGATGCCGATGCGCGTGTCACCTACTATGGGCTCGATATCGCTGCACTCCAGGCGGGCTACCGGCAGATCGGCATGCAGTTACATCTGCCGGACATCCCAACGGGCGATATGCTGCCGATGGTGCCGGTGGTCTTTCTCTGCACCGGCAACAGCATCCGCTCGCAGATGGCCGAGGGCTGGCTGCGCCATTTGAGCGGCGGACGGGTGCCGGTGCGCAGCGCCGGTGTTCACCCCACAAAGATTCATCCACTGGTGGTGCAGGTTATGGCTGAGGTCGGGATTGACATTGGCTATCAACAACCAAAGCATATTGATGCAATCTCTGATATCACCCCCAGTGTAGTTGTGACTGTCTGCGACCTGGCGCGCGAAGAATGCCGGTCCTGCCTTGATGCACCAGTACAGTTGCACTGGAGTATCCCTAACCCGATGTTGGCAGAAACCTCCGCCGAAATACAACTCGCGGCCCTGCGCGCGACCCGTGAGCAGTTGCGCCGGCGCGTTATAGGCCTGTTGGCGTTGTTACCAACGGTGTCCACACCTCATTCCGAGTAGCAGCTACGGCGCTGGTGAACGTTCCCACCATGTCCATATCCGCATTCCCTGGAAATACGGAGCTTGACAAACACGCACAGACAACCGATAATATCAATACAGACTAATATGACCGATGTACTTCTCAGCAGATAGGAGCCGACTATGGGACATCCCGTTCGGGTTCTGTTTCTCTGCACACACAACAGCGCGCGTTCGCAGATGGCCGAAGGCTTGCTGCGGCACCAGAGCCATGGACAGGTGGAAACCGGCAGTGCAGGCACTCATCCTACCCAACTCCACTCCACTGCGGTGCGCGTCATGGCCGATATTGGGATTGATATCAGCCGGCAGCGTGCCAAACATCTGAACGAGGTAGAAGAGCAGTTGTTTGATTATGTTATCACTGTATGCGATACAGTCTACGAAGTCTGTCCTGAGTTTCCAGGTCATCCGTACTATCTCCACTGGGGACTTCCCGATCCGGCAGCGTATGAGGGGCCTGAGGCCATGCAACAGCAAGTTTTTCGTCAGACTCGCATACAACTGGGACAACTTATTCAAGGGTTGCTCCGCCTGATTGAAGGAACACAATCAGAAAGGGATATTCAATTATGACCTCACGCGTCGGAATCAACGGCTTTGGTCGCATGGGTCGACTGGCCTTACGTGCAGCCTGGGGTTGGCCGGATATCCGGTTTACGCACATCAATGAACCGGGCGATGCGGCAACCGCCGCCCACCTGCTGACCTTCGACTCGGTACATGGACGCTGGAACCACGCGGTGCGCGGCGAGGAGAATGCGCTGGTGATTGACGATAGTAACATCAGCTACAGCCGCCACACCGCACCCGGCGCAGTCCCATGGGGTGATTATGGCGTTGAAATCGTACTTGAGTGCTCCGGTAAGTTTCGTACTCCTGAGACGCTGGCAGCCTATTTTCACACCGGCGTGCGTAAAGTAATTGTAGCCGCGCCGGTTAAGCAGGGCGCGCTCAACATTGTCATGGGCGTGAATGACCATCAGTATCAGCCAGAGGAACACCATCTGCTGACAGCCGCCTCCTGCACGACCAATTGTCTTGCCCCAATTGTCAAAGTGATCCACGAAAGTATCGGCATCACGCACGGGATGATTACGACCATTCACGATATGACCAACACGCAGACGATTGTTGATGCGCCGCACAAAGACTTGCGGCGGGCTCGCGCGGCCAACCTCTCACTCATTCCAACTACAACTGGTTCGGCAACGGCGATTGGCCTGATTTTCCCGGAACTTCAGGGCAAACTCGATGGCGTCGCAGTACGGGTACCGCTGCTCAATGCCTCGCTGACCGATTGTGTCTTTGAGGTGGCTCGCCCAACAACTGTTGCCGAGGTCAATGCGTTGCTCAAGGCGGCGGCTGAGGGATCACTCCAGGGCATCCTGGGATATGAAGAGCGTCCACTGGTTTCGGTCGATTACAAGGACGATCCGCATTCAGCCATTGTAGATGCACCCGCAACTATGGTCACAAACGGCACCCAGGTGAAGATTCTGGCCTGGTACGACAACGAGTGGGGCTATGCCAACCGCCTGGCCGAATTGGCCCGCAAGGTAGGAATACATCTGGGTTAACTACTTCATGGAGAGGACATAATCCGGGAAGCGGAGGAAAGGAGCAATAACGGTGGCAGTTGCTGAGACTACGACACAGACACGGCAAGCGGGAGATCTACGGAACTACATCCTGGTAACGGCAGCCTATTGGGCCGATACAATAACGGATGGCGCAATTCGTATGCTTGTCCTGTTCTACTTCTTTAATCTGGGGTATACGCCTTTTCAGGTGGCAATGCTGTTTATCTTTTATGAGATCTTCGGCGTTATTACCAACCTGGTCGGTGGCTATCTAGGTGCGCGCCTGGGGTTAAAATCTACGCTTTTCATGGGCCTGGGAACGCAACTTGTGGCGTTGAGCATGCTGGCCTTTGCGCCCCAGACCTGGCTGGTAGTACCTTATGTGATGGTCGCGCAGGCGTTCTCGGGCATCGCCAAAGATCTGACCAAAATGAGTTCCAAAAGTGCGGTTAAACTGGTGGTTCCGGAAGATGCGCCGGGAACGCTCTACAAGTGGGTTGCCATACTCACCGGGTCAAAGAATGCGTTGAAGGGCGTCGGGTTCTTTATTGGCGGTCTGTTGCTTACGCTGCTGGGCTTCAGTACGGCATTGCTGATTCTGGCAGGGTTGGTGTTAACAACGCTGATCACGACGGCAGTGTTAATGAAAGGTGACCTGGGTAAGGCTGACAAGAAGGCCCAGTTTCGCCAGATGTTCTCCAAGAACCAGGCGGTGAATATGCTCTCGGCGGCACGGGTATTTCTCTTTGGCTCCCGCGATGTCTGGTTCGTTGTCGGACTTCCGGTGTTCCTCTATGATGTTGTCGGTTGGAACTTCTGGCAGGTCGGTGGCTTCCTGGCAACCTGGGTTATCGGCTACGGCATTGTCCAGGCGTCCGCTCCAGGACTGGTGCGGCGACGGGGTGCGGGGCCAATCAGTGAGCCGGATGGACGTACGGCAACCTGGTTGGCCTTTGTCCTGGCGGTCTTCCCGGCGGGCATTGCCCTGGCGTTAATGCGTGGAACTGACCCATCTACGCTTACGATACCCCGGCTCATTGAAGATGGTACTTTCACTATCGTTATTCCAGGGTTTGACCCGACTATCGTTGTCGTCGCCGGGTTGATTGTCTTTGGGATCATCTTTGCACTGAACTCGGCAGTTCACTCCTACCTGATTCTAGCCTATACCGACAGTAACAAGGTCGCGATGAACGTGGGTTTTTACTATATGGCCAATGCGTTTGGGCGGTTGACCGGGACAGTGTTTTCGGGATGGCTCTATCAGATGTATGGTCTGATCGGTTGCCTCTGGGCCGCGGTCGCTTTTGTGCTGGCAACCGGGCTGATCTCGCTCCTGCTACCGACCCGGACCGCCCCACACCCACGGATCCATCCGGTTTCGGTGGGGAATCCGGCAGAGACCGCCCCACGCCCACGAATACACCCGGTTTCAGTGGAGAAAGAATAGACATGAAGTCATGTAAGTAATAAGAAGGAGAAGGAGAAGGAGAAGCTATGCGTATTGCAATCCATCGCACGCTGATCGGCAGTCTGGCGCTGCTCCTGTTCTTGAGTGCATGCGGCTCATCGACGGCAGACTCTCCCGCTACGCCGCAAGGGGCAGAAACTACGGGTAATACGGCGGATATGTCGGCCACGGTTGATCCCGCTACCGTCACCGGCGCGATCCGGATTACCGGCTCATCAACCGTCTTTCCATTGACATCGGCGGTTGCGGCCGCCTTTACGGATGAGGGTTCATCCACAGATATCTCAATCCGCGTTACGGGAACGGGAGCCGGATTCGAGACCTTTTGCAGTCCTGATTCCCAGGTAGATATTGTTAATGCAAGCCGGCCCATTACCGATGAGGAACAGGCGGTTTGTACTGCCGAGGAACACCCGGCCATCGCGTTTCGGGTCGGCACCGATGCATTGGCCGTGGTCGTCAATGAAACGAACGATTTTGTAACCGATTTGTCGCTGGAACAATTGGCACAAATCTTCTCGGGCGCTGCGACCACCTGGTCCGAGGTTGATCCGGCCTATCCTGCCGAGCCGATTACACTCTTTAGCCCCGGCATAGACAGTGGTACGTTTGATTACTTTGTCGATGAAGTCTTCGACGGTAATGAGGAGTTAATCCTGAATACACTTGGCATACTCTTGAGCGAAGATGATTACGAACTAGTTCAGAGTATCGCTGACGACCCCTATGCCATTGGCTACTTTGGGTTTGCCTACTACCAGGATAACCGGGAACGTCTGAATATCGTCGCAATTGATCCTGGTACTGGTGAGGCAATTACGCCGATGGAAGAAACCGTATCCGATGGCAGTTATCCGCTGGCGCGCCCGCTCTTTATTTACAGCAGTTCCAGGATTATGCAGGCACAACCGCAGGTGGCGGCGTTTATTGACTACTACCTGGCGAATATTCCCGAGTTTATTGAGGAAGTTGGCTATTTCCCGATATCGCCTGAAACGCTGGAGGAGTCCCGGCAGAAATTCCGCGATGCCATGCAAGAGACTGCCGGACAGTAGGTGGTAGCTTACAACTGCTCGCGGGTTTGGAACCTGCGAGCAGTTGAGTAGTAGTAATCGATAGTAACAGGACGTACGCAGTTCTCCATCTGGAGATGTATTTCGCCTCCGGCAGGGCGGAACAGACCATCTTTTTCCCAACATTTTTGCACATTGTGCAAAAATGTTGGGAAAAAGGTCAAAACGTACCACGCTGCCGCAGGCGAATCGGGCTTTCATCCGGTCAAACGTCCAGTTTGCATGTCAACTGCGTAAGTCCTGAGTAAAATAACATGACAGGAGCGCGGGCACTGGAAGTGGCTCCTCACCCGGCGGCTGTATGAGCAGGGCTATCGCCGGGAGGATATTCTGCAACTCTTTCGCTTTATTGACTGGATCATGCACTTACCCCATGAACTGCAACTATCATTTCGCCGGCAAGTGTATGCATATGAAGAGGAACAACGGAATGCCATATATCACCAGTATTGAACAGATGGGGATTGAAAAAGGCCGCGCTGAAGGTCGCGTCGAAGGCCGCGCCGAAGGCCAGTACGAGGAACTGCTGTCGGCGATTGAACTGATGCTCAAATTGCGGTTTGGCGAGGCGGTTCTGGCGCTGCTACCGGAGATCAGCCAGGTCGCCGAGTACCCGGTATTGCGGGCTGTCCGCGACCAGATCTTGACCGTTGACCAACCCGAAGATCTGCGGCACCTCTACCAGCATGACAACGCTGGATAATGCGATAACATCGACAGAAGGAGCAGTACTGACATGCATCTGGTGATTATCGGTGGCAGCGATGCGGGGATTAGCGCGGCACTTCAGGCACGCACATCAGCCCCTGATCTGGATATTACGGTTGTCGTGGCCGATGCCTTCCCCAATTTCAGCATTTGCGGCCTGCCTTTTTATCTGAGTGGCGAAGTACCCGACTGGCGGCGGCTGGCCCACCGCACTACCGCCGATATCGCGGATGCAGGGATACGACTGCTGCTTGATCACACAGCCCGGACAATTGACCCGGCAGCGCGTACGGTCTCCGTTGTCGCCGCAGATGGGCAGATGCACACACTGACCTATGATCGCCTGGTAATTGCAACCGGCGCAGCACCCGTACATCCGCCAATCACTGGACTTGAGCTTCCCGGCGTCTTTTTCCTGCATGCGATGACGAGCAGTTTTGCCGTCGAACGCTACCTCGTAGAGCAGCAACCGCAGGCGGTGGTCATTATCGGTGGTGGCTATATCGGCCTGGAGATGGCCGATGCGCTTACGCTACGCGGGCTGCATGTGACCATTGCCGGGCGATCAGCGACGATGCTACCCACAGTTGATGGCGCGTTGGGCCACCTGGTTGAGGACGAACTGCGCCGCCATGGCGTCGATGTTGCCGGCAGTGTCAGCATTGCCGCAATCGAGGCGGAAGGCGCGCATCTGATTGTTTCAGGCTCAAACGGGTTTCGCGTAAAGGCCGATATGGTGCTGGTCGCCACGGGGGTTCAACCTGCTTCGGCGTTAGCACAGAGCGCCGGCGTAACGATCGGACAGCGTGGCGCGATCTGCATAAACCGGCGAATGGAGACGAACATACCAGGGGTTTATGCGGCGGGTGACTGTGTAGAGACCTGGCATCGCCTGTTAGATCACTACACCTACCTGCCGCTGGGCACAACGGCCCATAAGCAGGGGCGCGTTGCCGGGGCAAATGCGGCCGGTCGGCCGCAGACATTTGCCGGGTCGCTGGGCACACAGGTTGTCAAGGTCTTTGAGCTTGCCATTGCCCGTACCGGACTACGGGAAAAGGATGCCGTTGCAGCAGGCTTCGATGCCGTGACGGTCGAGCGTACCACCTTTGACCATAAACACTACTATCCCGGCGCGCAGGAGTTACACATCCGCATAACCGGCGACCGGCAGACAGGCCGCCTGCTCGGAGCGCAGATCCTGGGGCACTGGCAGGCGCAGGTTGCCAAACGGATCGACATTTTCGCCACTGCGCTGTTTCATGAGATGACGGTGGCCCAACTCAATGACCTTGACCTGAGCTACACACCGCCGCTGGGGAGCCCCTGGGATGCTGTACAGGTAGCTGCCCAGGCGTGGGAACAGGCAGTTACGAAAGTGCGCTGATTGTTATGTCTTGCGCGGGCACCTGTCCGTGTGAGTGGATATCTTGCGCCGTTTGCAGAAGAGTATATTGACAACCTTTAATATACCTGCTATACTCCCGGTAAGGAGGACGCAATGACCGAAACGATTGAACTTCAGGAGCGCAAACTGGGCACGCGCTGCTGCGAGGGTACCGCCCAACCACAGCTTGACCCGGCTGCAGCGCAACGTCTTAGCGATGATCTGCAGATCCTGGGGCACCCGGTGCGGTTGCAGATCCTGGATATCCTGGCACAGCATGCCGGTCAGGTATGCGTATGTGATCTGGAGGCGGCACTGCCGGTTAAACAGCCCACGGTGTCGCACCATCTCAAGCTGCTGCGCACCGCCGGGCTAATTGACAGTGAGAAGCATGGGCAGTGGGCCTATTACTTCATCCACCGCGACTCTCTGGCGGAACTACGCATACGCGTCAGCCAGTGGCTGAATGTTTTAGGATAGTCTCTTTTTTAGCAGGTATATCGAAGTTTATCAATTTATCAGGAGGAACCCGATGAGCGACAACCAGGAAATTACGGACGCGGTACGCGCGCGCTATGGCGCGATTGCAGCCCGGGTAGCGGTAGATCAGTCCGCAGGCTGCTGCGGTGGCGCATCCTGCTGTGATCCGACGACACCCGGTAGCGGCAGCGACACAATTTCGCAGAACCTCTACCTGGCCGAGGAACTGGATGGCCTGCCGCTCAAGGCGGCGCTGGCCTCGCTCGGCTGTGGCAATCCCACGGCCCTGGCCGAACTGCACCCGGATGAAGTTGTGCTGGACCTGGGCAGCGGCGGCGGGATTGATGTGCTGCTGTCCGCGCGGCGAGTTGGACCGACCGGCACGGCCTACGGGTTGGATATGACCGACGCGATGCTTGATCTGGCGCGGCACAACGCAGCCGAAGCCGGTGTCACCAATGTTGCCTGGCTCAAAGGTGATATTGCCGCGATTCCGCTTCCTGACAACAGCGTCGATGTGATCATCTCCAACTGTGTGATCAATCTGGCTGCCGACAAAGCGCCGGTCTTTCAGGAGGCGTTGCGGGTGCTCAAGCCGGGAGGCCGCTTTGCCGTATCGGACATTGTGATCCACGGCGGCTTGCCGGAAGAACTGAGTGATACTGCCGCGTTTCGCCGCGATCTCTCCTCCTGGGCGGGATGTATTGCCGGGGCGCTCACCGATGCCGAGTATCGCGCGGGGTTAGCTCAGGCCGGTTTCACCGACATCGATCTGGAGATTACCCGACGTTACACGCCGGCTGATCTGGGTGATGTTCTGCCCGCCTGGACCACCCAGATAGATGCGGCGTTGGTAGATGAGATTGTCAGCCGCTTTGCGAGTACGTTTGTGCGAGCGCGCCGACCGAAACATAACGGGTAATGCAGGAGCCTGCCGATGCTTACACCAGCCCAGTTGCATGATGCCGGGGCTTTACTGCCCTTCCTGGCCGATCCGACCACGCCGGCCGCGCGGGCCTTCACTGAACAGGCCACTCTTATGCGCTTTCCGGCAGGAACAACCGTGTTTGAAGAGGGTGATATCTGTAGCATCTTTACTATCCTGGCTACCGGCCAGGTACGCGTCTTCACCATTGGTGAAACCGGGCGGGAGATTACGCTATATCGCTTTGCGCAAGGCGAGAGTTGCATCCTGACGACGAGTTGTATTCTCAGCGCGGAGCAGTTCCCGGCGATTGCCACAGTTGAACATGATGCCGAGGCGTATGTCGTGCCGGATACCGCCTTCCAGGAGTGGATCAATGCGTTTCAGCCCTGGCGCACCTACATCTTTCAACTACTCTCGCGGCGGCTTGCCACGGTGATGGCGGTGCTGGATGCGGTTGCGTTTCGGCGGATGGATACGCGCATCGCCGAGTTTCTGCTGCGCCGCATGGCACCCGGCCAACCCGCCCTCAGCCTCACCCATCAACAGATTGCCGCCGACCTGGGAACATCGCGCGAAGTCGTCAGCCGGATCTTGTCCGACTTTGCTGATGATGGGCTTGTGCAAATTGGACGAGGGGTGGTGACGGTCGTCGATCAGGCAGGTCTGGCACGACGGGCGGAAGTACGTTAGCTGTGTGACTTTGTCACTGATCATCGGTGCCGGGCCTGCTATGCTGATAGCAACAGAGGAATTCAGGACTTCTATGGAGGGCATAGCATGCAAGCGAATATGGGGACAATTGATCGGGTTGTGCGGGTGGTGGTGGCGGTCGTGATTGCGGCGCTGATTATCACGGGACAGATCGGCGGCGTTCTCGCTATTATTCTGGGGGTACTGGCAGCCGCTTTTGCACTGACAAGTGTAGTCGGCTTTTGCCCGCTCTATGCGCCATTCGGCATCCGCACCTGTTCAGCGCGAGCATCAGATAATTAAGTAGCACGAGTTACGCGGTGGGCATTTGGACCACGAACAGCACGACATGAGCGAACACCGTGAAACGGCCAATGCTGCCCCATGGATCAGGTAATCCTGCGTTTGGTGGGGAATATCGCCTCCGGCAGGGCGGAAGATACCGATCTTGTTCACAAACATTCGCACGTTGTGCGAATGTTTGTGAACAAGATAAAACAATATCACGCTGCCGCAGGCGAATCGGGCCGTTCATCGAACCAAATGCCTGGTTTGGATTCTACCGCGTAACTTTTATCAGAAAGAGGGACATAGAAGAAGGCGCGCCGGAAGTATGGCTATAATATACTATTCTTTTTTAATAGTTATCTATTCTTTTTTACTACATCGTTTCGCGGCCTACACTCAGATGAGCCCACCGGGCGCAGGCTACGCGTCATCAAACAGGCGGCGAACCGTGCAGGCAAAGCCGGGCAACAGCGGCGAAGTCAGCGTGTCCTGGGCATAAAGGGTGGCGACCAGCGTCAGCGCGGCCTGCTCGCGGCGATAGATCTCAATCTGCTGCCGCTGCCAGTTCACGATCCAGTACTCATCCACGCCGCGCCGCGAATAAAGCTTGCGTTTAGCCTCCCGATCACGGCGCTCGTTGGTGCTTCCTGGCGATAACACTTCGATAACCAGTTCCGGCGCGGCGTGGAGTTTGCCGTCAGCACCAAGCACCGTCGCGCGACGCTCTCGGCTTAGCCAGATAACGTCGGGTGCTACATCGTCATCATCAGCAAAGATCAGGCCGGGAGCAGCATTCACAACACCCATACCAGTCTGTTCATTCCACTCATCCAGAAAGCGGCCCAGACGCATGCAGGTAAACTGGTGATACCAATGGGGTTGCTTTGACACGTAGAGTTCTCCATCTATAATTTCGTAGCGCTTGCCATCATCCGGCAGAACTTCCAGGTCCGCCGAAGTCCAGCGCAGGCTGGTCTCACTCATTGGCGTGGCTCCCTTTCACGGCATGTTGCGTATGTTATGCTCAGTGTACCACAACGGTGGAGAGATCTTCATCCGACTCATTACATTTCCTCCTTGCCATATTCAAAAGATGGAATATACTGGAGAGAACAGAGAATAAAGAAACAGAGATCAAATGAGACATGAGAACGACTGACGAACCAACAACGGCCCTCTTCCGGGTATTGATGCACCCGACGCGGCTGGCGATCCTGAACCTGCTGCGCCACGATGAGCAGTGCGTCTGCCATCTGGAGGCACATCTGGGCAAGCGGCAGGCGTACATCTCACAGCAGTTGATGGTGTTGCGCGAGGCAGGCCTGGTGGACGATCAGCGCGATGGGCTGAATGTTTACTACCGTGTTATTAATCCGCAGGTGTTTGCATTGATTGACACCGCCCGGGCCATGCTGGGCGTGACGGTAGATACCGATCAGGCAGAAGGTTCGCAGGGCAACTGCCCATGCCCCAGATGCAGCCCGGTTACGGAGATTGTTCTGGTCAGTTGACCGCGGTTTCTTTTTTTGAACGCTACATTCGGTTTTTTGAATGTATTGCGAATTCACCCACCAACCGGAGCGCGTACTTTTTTGCCACAGAGATCATAGAGAACACCGAGGGTTGAGTTCTGCATTACCTCTCACAACATGCATTGTCACCAGGATGATCCATAAACTGTGGTTGTCATAATTAAAGGAAGTATTCCAATGAATGTCACTCCCGAACCACGTGCCGGAGCGGCTCCCGCAGCCACGCCGGGCGGAATGTTGCGCCGGCTCCGTGAGCAGATGCATACCGGGTTGAGCCACTGGCAAGATGACTGGAAGGCGCTACTGGTGATTTTGACCATCTTTCTGGCAGTGTTTTATCTGCCGGTGGGGGTGCCGCGCTTCAACAATGCAGTGCTGGAGTCATTACACCTGGCGAAATGGTATGCACAGGAGCATGTGCTGCTCTGTCTGTTGCCCGCCTTTTTGATTGCAGGTGCGATTGCTGTGTTTGTCAGCCAGGCGGCGGTGATGAGGTATCTGGGCGCAAATGCCCCCA
This sequence comes from Chloroflexaceae bacterium, assembly GCA_034436755.1. Taxonomy (GTDB): domain Bacteria; phylum Chloroflexota; class Chloroflexia; order Chloroflexales; family Chloroflexaceae; genus CAKZQX01. Next base: position 161,307 of record DAOTVB010000201.1, read on the forward strand.
AACCACTGGCCTACAGCGTCGCCTCGATATCCGGTACGATCCTGGCGGTCTGCTCCTGCACGGTCCTGCCGCTATTTGGCGGCATCTACCGGCGCGGCGCGGGATTGGGCCCGGCAACAGCATTTCTCTACTCCGGCCCGGCAATCAATGTGCTGGCAATTGTGCTGACAGCCAACGTGCTGGGTCTGGAGATGGGCATTGCCCGCGCGGTTGGCGCGATTATATTTAGCATCGTGATTGGCCTGTTGATGCATCTGATCTTCCGCAAGGAGGAACAGGACAAACGCCGCGCACAGGCGATCATGCCACAGCCGGATGTCGAGCGCCCGCTCTGGCAGAATGCGCTCTACTTTGGAACGATGATTGGGATTCTGGTGTTTGCCAACTGGGGCCGGCCGGCTGAGGCCGCGGGCTTGTGGGGGGCAATTTACAGCGCGAAGTGGGTTATCACCGGGGGCTTTGCGGTGGCGCTGGCGCTGACTATGGTGCGCTGGTTCGGCGTGCGCTGGTGGCAGATGGCCGGCATTGCCCTGCCGACGCTGCTGGCGGCGTTGCTGTTCCCCGGCAGCCCGCTGATTCCCTTCGTCGTGGGACTGGTCGGGCTGACGCTTCTGACCAGCAGTAGCGATGGCGAACTGGGTGAGTGGTGGCAACAGTCGTGGGGATTTGCCAAGCAGATTCTGCCACTGCTCTTCTGGGGCGTGCTGATTGCCGGCTTGCTGCTGGGACGACCGGGCAATGAGGGGCTGATCCCCTCCGAATGGGTTAGTGCGGCAGTGGGTGGTAACTCGCTCATGGCAAATTTTACCGCATCATTTCTGGGCGCGTTTATGTATTTTGCCACACTGACCGAGGTGCCCATTCTGCAGGGGTTGCTCGGCAATGGCATGGGCAAAGGTCCGGCTCTGGCGCTGCTGCTGGCGGGGCCGGCGCTCAGCTTGCCCAATATGCTGGTGATCCGTAGTATGATGGGGACGCAGAAGACAATCGTGTTTGTGGTGCTGGTGATGGTGATGGCCACGATTAGCGGGATCGTCTTTGGAACATTCTTTGGATAAATGAGAAAGGAAACGCACATGAAGAAGCTCCAGATTTTAGGCACCGGGTGCCCGAAGTGTCAGAAATTGGCGGCTCAGACCGAAGCGGCGGCCCAGGCAGCGGGTATCGAGTATGAACTGCTGAAGGTCACGGATATGAACGAAATCATGGACTTCGGCATCATGATGACCCCGGCGCTGGCGGTTGATGGTGAGGTCAAGGTGGTGGGCAAGGTGCCCTCGGTCGCGGAACTGCAAAAGCTGCTCGGATAGAAAGGTTTTTATTTCCGCTCTGTTTATGAGGTCAGGATCATATGCATGAACAGCCGCGATCGGACAGGCGTACGCCAGTGACACGTATGCCTGTCCGATTGCTTATGCGCCGGATGGCAGTCATCCCGGCAACATTCCGCAGGAGACCCGTGATGATGCATATTCTAGCAATTGCGCTGGGGGCAGCCATTGGCGCAAACCTGCGCTACGGCGTGTCGGTCTGGGCAACGCAGCGCTTTGGGCCGACTTTTCCCTACGGTACCCTCATCGTCAACTTGGCCGGGTGCCTGCTGATTGGACTGGTGATGGAGTTGGCAACGACCCGCTGGGCGATCGGCATAACCTGGCAGCGCCTGCTGGTGACCGGGCTGCTGGGCGGCCTGACCACCTTCTCCTCCTTCGGCTACGAGACCTACGGGCTGTTTGTGAGTGGCAGTCGTGGTATCGCCGGCATGAATGTCCTCGGCAGTGTGATCCTGGGATTGCTGGCCGTCTTCCTGGGAGCCGTGCTGGCCCGCCTGATCCCATGAGCAACTGATATCCATGACACGCGTTACGCGGTCACTGACCTGGCAGAGCATTTCGCCTCCGGCGGGGCGGAAGATCCCATCTTTTTTCACAAAAAATTTGCACATAGTGCAAATTTTTGTGAAAAAAGATAAAAAAGTACCATGCTGCCGCAGGCGAAGACGGCCTTTGTGGAAGTATGTGTCTGATTTGTACGCCCACCGCGTAACGCGTGCAATTAATGAATATTTGGGAAGCGCCACCTTTCTCAAAAAGTCTATACCTGAGAGACGCGACCCTCTCCGGCAGGATGGTCCGTTCCACCCTGCGGAGATGCGGCGGCTTTTATCCAGCCAGACGTCCGGTTTCATCGGCCACCGCGTAACGTGTAGACAGAAGAATTGTATGAGCATGACGTCGTTGCCGGCAATATCTTTAACGCAATGTTAAATCCCGATGTTAAACCCTGGCAAACTCTGTACAAAAGGGGAAGGGATGTTATAATGAACACGGAATGAGAACAACATTTCTTGCGCAGGAGTCACACTGGTAATTTATGGGCACTCGCCCGGTATAGGAGGTATACTTCCCCGATGACCGAACAGCAACCACTCACAGAGCTGCAGGTCAATGTTGCACCGGCAGTCAACCAGTTTCGCGCTGAAGTTATCGCCGGACTCACCCGACCCCAGAAGGAACTCCCCTGTAAATATCTGTATGATGAGCAGGGTTCACGCCTGTTTGACCAGATCTGCGAGCTTACCGACTACTACCCGACCCGCACCGAGACCAGCATTATGGAAACTCATGTTCATGAGATGGCCGAGCTGATTGGTCGGGACTGCCTGCTTATCGAGTATGGCAGCGGTAGCAGTATGAAATCGCGCATCTTGCTGCAGGCTATGCAGCAACTGGCTGCCTATGTCCCGATAGACATCTCATGTACGTATCTGCAAAAGACGGTAGCGGCGCTCAAGCGCGATTTTGCCGGTCTGGAAATTCTGCCGGTTTGCGCCGATTATTCGCAGCCGTTTGAACTGCCGGAGTCACGCCACCCGGTTAATCGGCACTGCGTCTATTTTCCTGGCTCAACCATCGGGAACTCCCACCCGGATGAGGCGGTTGCATTGCTGCAGTCGATTGCCCGTGTATGCAAACCGGGGGGCGGCCTGCTGCTCGGTGTGGACTTGAAGAAAGACCCGGCCCGACTGCACCAGGCCTACAATGACCGGGAAGGCGTTACGGCCGCCTTCAACCTGAACATGCTGACGCGGATCAACCGGGAACTGGGGGCCGATTTTCAGTCGGAGCAGTATCGTCACTATGCGTTTTACAACCCCTACCATGGTCGCGTTGAGATCCATCTGGTCAGCATGACGGAGCAACAGGTGCAACTGGCCGACATAGCAATCCCGCTGTGCGAGGGCGAGACGATCTGGACGGAGAGTTCCTACAAATATACGCCGGCCGAGTTTGCACGCCTGGCGGAGACTGCCGGATTTGCGGTGACTCAGGTCTGGACGGACCCCCAGAAGCTGTTCAGCGTGCAGTTCTTGACGGTGCAGGGGTGAAGTCTGTAGTCCGTAGTCCGTAGTCCGTATCCCGTAATCCGTATCCCGTAATCCGTAATCCGTGTCAGGAGCAGTAACTTCTGGCTAAAAGTGGTATCTTTCACATATAGCAATCCTAAATTTGGTTGTGAACTGGTTCTTCGGGAATTCGTTCCCAACCGCCTGAAGGCGGCACTACGACAAATGTAGGGTTGCTATAACACGACGTACGCGGTCGGTTTTAAATGGGGTATTCATGTGGATGAATGACCCGATTCGCTTCCGGCAGGGCGGAAGCGAATCGGACTTCCATACTGGTCAAACGTCCGGCTTGGATGTCAACCGCATAAGTCGTGTCAGTTAAACATACAAACGGGACCAGTCATAGCGACTGGTCCCGTTGCTGCAAAGCAGACGCCCCCGAATGTCCAGGTTGGACTTACACCGACAACTGCTCCTGCAGGCGGCGGTTGTCGCCCAGGGTGATCGCATAGCCGCAGAGCGATGCCGTCACTGCACCCAGCAGAATGCTGACCAGGAAGAGCGTGCTGTTCTGCGGATAGTTCAGGATAAACGGACTGATAACGGTCCAGATGCCCACAAACGCCGTCGCACCACCGGCGATCTGGCCCACCAGGTTACGCCCATAGCTATAGGCGACGGTGCCGATAATGCTACCAATCGCGATCAGCAGGCCAGTCAGCACAGCCGTCTGCCCACCGGCGGCGACTGCAACCAGCACCAGCGCAATCCCGGCGAGCGCTCCCAGCACCCCCAGCCAGATGCGCCATGTCCAGAGGTTGGGCCCACCCTCGCGCTTGAGCATGGCAATATCAAAGAGCGTGCTGCCACCATCGGCCGTCGGCGTGGTCAGCAGCGCATAGGCCGCCGTCAACACCGTCAACAGGCCGGTCAGGACCGTAATCAGGAAGAGCGGCGCAGCCACCAGCAGCGGCCCCGTGGCTCGGCCCAGGGCAAACGCGCTGACCACAGCCCAGAAGCCCACCAGAATCGTCAGCCAGCCAAAGAGTTGCACCAGCGCCTCATTCATGCGTCCATAGCCGAAAGCGGCCAGCGCGCTCAGACTTGCCAGCGCCGCGCCAACCATACCGAGGTTGAGCTTAAACACACCGCCGGCTTCCCCATCGGCCAGGAACGCCAGCGCCAGCAGTAGCAGCCCGGCAACCAGACCGGGCATACCCGTCCAGCCACGCCATTTCTGCCCGAAGAGGTCATTGAGCGGCTTCTCACTGTCGGGAATGGGCGGGGCGCTAATCAGGGCAAACCCGGTCAGCGAAGCCGTGACCACCCCGACCAGCACGCTGACCACCAGTAGCACGCTGTCAATCGGATAGCCCAGAATGAACGGCCCGATAATTGCCCAGACGCCCGCCAGCGCCGTGATACCACCGGCGACCTGCATCACACTGGTGCGCAGATAACGGTAGCTAAACGCGCTGACCGCACTCCCCAGCGCGATGACCAGACCGGCAACGATGGTAGTTTGCGCCGCCGGAACAGTGCCAACCAGCGCTGTCACCGTGGCGACAGCCGCCAGGATCAGGCCCAGCACCACCCCGGCAACGCCCAACCATGCTCCCCAGGTGTGGAAGAATGCCTTCAGCGAGTGATCTTCAGCCATACGTAAATCCTCCTTACTTGACATAGCATTGAACTCCTGTATCATATTATACCATATTTTGTATTATAAAACAAAAGCATGGCGAAACGTTACCTCAATGCCGGCATAGGTGCAACTGCACACCGCGCCCAGAGATGGTATAAACTTTGCGCTGACCGCAGTCAGCATGCGGCTGTATAAATATTGTAGCGTACCTGCCTCCTTTTGGCTACACTTCTTTATTCACCCGGCGTGGATGCGTGGTATCATGCGTCCATCAAGCGAAAGGAGCCGCGCAGTTGGAACCACCCTTTCCCGGCATGGACCCCTATCTTGAGCGTAGCGAGAACTGGTCCGGCTTTCACCACCATCTGGCTGAAGAGTTGATGACCATGCTGAATGCGCGACTCGACCCGAAATATTTCGCCGATGTCGCGGTGTGCTCCATCGTTGATGACATCAGCATCGCTACCAGCTATGATATCTATCCGAATGTATCCGTCCTGGATCTTGATCCAGCGGCGGTACCGGCGGCGACAGCCCCGACCATCACCGCACCGCTGCAGCGGGTCTCAGTGCCGGCGGAGCAGCAAAATCGCGTACCGTCCATGTGCGCCTGACGGGGACGAAAGCCCTGGTTACAGCTATCGAAATTCTCTCTTTCGATAACAAACGCTGGCGGGGGCTGGAGCAGTACCGCCAGAAGCGGGAGCGTCTGCTGTACAGCAGCGTGCATCTGGTGGAACTCGATCTGCTGCGACGGGGACAGCGCCCCGGCTGGGAAGTCGCTGATCCGCCCCTGGAGACGCCATACGTCTGTCTGGTTAACCGGGCGCGCTACAACGCGGCACGCATCTCGGAAATCTGGCCGGTAGCTTTAGACGCGTCTCTGCCGCGCCTGCCCATCCCGCTACTACCCTCCGACGCGGATATTCTGCTCGAGCTGCAGGCGGCGCTACGGCAGATCTATCACCGGGCTGCCTATGCGCGCCGCATCGACTACCAGTCGGACCCACCCCCACCCGACCTCACCCCCGCTGAGGCGGCCTGGCTTGACGCCCGGCTGCGCGAGTGTGGGTTGCGGGCGTAGTTTATGCCGGTGGAAGTGGGAAATCCCTCCCCACATCCAGGCTCGAACATTGCCTGCTGGGTGATCTTTGTTATTCCAAGGCGCGGGCGGTGATGTGGTGCACTGCTGCTGGGGCAGTGGGAACGCTCACGCCTCTGGTATAATATCGGTAGCATTCAGGTAAAGGTTGCCGCCGGCATCTATCCCAGTACGACAACGAAATTTCTTTCACCGCAGAGACACAGAGGCCACAGCGAAGACAAACCCGACATACACTGCCTGATGTGCTCAACGCTGCTATTTTGCATGTTTCAAGCGAACGCTCGTTGTAGGACCAGGAGGCCCAACCACATATGACAACCAGCGATGATTATGACAGCCCGTGGAAAGATGTTATCGAAACCTATCTGGCCGACTTCTTCACGTTCCAACGTTCCAACGTTCCAACGTTCCAACGTTCCAACGTTCCAACGCTCCAACGCTCCAACGTTCCAACGTTCCAACGTTCCAACGTTCCAACGTTCCAACGTTCCAACGTTCCAACGTTCCAACGCACGGGGAGGAGGTACGCCAAATGTCGTATATTACTAGTGTTGAACGAATTGGCATACAGAAGGGGATGGAGCAGGGACTGCAACAGGGACTGCAACAGGGACTGCAACAGGGTCGTCGTGAGGAACTGCTGTCCGGGATCACCCTGGCGCTCGACCTTAAATTTGGCAACGATGGGCTGGCGCTCCTGCCTGAGATTCAGCCTATCACCGATGTTGCGCTGCTCCAGGCCATACGTGACCGGATCAAGGCTGCCGGTAGCCCTGACGAACTGCGCCGGGTATATGCCGAAGCGGGGGACGCTTCTACAGAGAGCTAACCAGGGTGCTCGTATGTATGGAGGAGGCACAAGGACAGGAGTTACGCGGTACGTGTCCAAACGGAACGTTTCACCCGATAGAAGGCCGATTCGCCTGCCGGAGGCGATATCAACTTCTGGGTCAGGGACCGCGTAACTTCTGAAGGATATACGACGCGCACCATAAATATGAATAGTAAACGTCTCAAACCACACTCATTTACAAATACATAACATTATGATAACATGATATAAGTAGTAGAGGTTATTATCAGTTACGGGCAAGCAAGGAACAAAAAACATGCGTAAAGTCCTTAAAAATAAACCTCTTATCGAGGCTATCTTCGAGATCCATTGGGCTCTACATGATCAGGTAGGTGACTTCAAAATTGATCCTCATTACACAATTTTACTGGGTAGAATGTATGATCGTCTTCGTGATAACTATCCTTTCCATGAGCAATTACCAGGTGCCAAAATCCCTGTTGAAATAGCAGGAAAAGTAGTTCAACAGCGTTTTCGCGCTGCAGAAGAAGGTTGGCCTCTCGTGCAGTTTGGTCCGGGTGTTTGCACCTTGAATGATACGACTGGTTATGATTGGGTAGAAAATTTTCGGCCAGGTATTATACATCTCGTTACAAAGTTATTCGAAGCATATCCTGAACCAGCAGATTTAAATATCGAAACCTTGATATTGCGGTATATTGATGCTGTTGTTTTTGACTATGAGAAAGATGATATTTTTGAATTTTTGAGAACCAAAATGAAAGTCAATATATCTATCGAAGAACAGGTATTTCATAAAACACGTGTAGCACAAAAACCGCAGGTACTTGACCTGAGATTTGCATTTGTATCCGAACTCCCCGCAGGTTCACTCCAATTGCGATTTGTTAGAGGAAATCAGCAAGGACAAGATGCTCTAATTTGGGAAACGGTTTTCAGTTCATCGGGAGAAAGTATTCCTAAAAGCATAGAAACAATTATTGACTGGGCAGATCGGGCGCATCAGATTACAAGTGACTGCTTTTTTGAGATAATTGAAGGCGAGTTACAAAAGAGGTTCGAATAGTGCGCACTATACCCTGGAACATTCAAAACGACAGTTCTTTTTCTACATCTGGGTTATACAGTTCAAATACGTCTCTTGATCGTACTGACCTTAGTGCTTTACTGCGGCGTATCGTGCAACATTCAAGCAGAACAGTTGTTGTACAGGAACAGACTATTTTTACTGAACAACTTCTTTTGATAGATCCGTCTTCAGTACTGCCACAAATTGAGGTGTTTAGCACTACCACCATTTCGAGAGAATTACCAGGTAAATCCAAAGATATTCCTGCTTATGCAAATCGTGCCGAGATTGTTCTACGTGAGCAATCACGTGCTCAAAGACTCCAATTCTTTTTGAGCGATCTGGCACGTAGTGAGAGTGTAGAACATGATACTGCGATAATGGCCTGGCGCACCTGGCTTGCTTTAGCAGAAGTGATGGCACATAAGCTTCCTGTCCCTGATGTTGCCGCAGGTGTAGATAAGCAAATCCTCTTTTCCTGGAATAGTGGTGAACACCACTTTGAGTTAGAGATTTACCCGTCTGGCATGGGTGAGTTTTTTTATCTCAATTATCAAACTGATAAGACCTGGGAAGAAGAGTATCACATTGGAGATCTAATCTCTGCTGATGTGATCAATTATCTTAAGTTGTTCTCGCTTTATGACTGATGTAATCGTTCCGGGCCAGAAAGGTGAGCCTTTACTGGCAGGGGTCATTGTCGTGCGATTGGCGAAACCTTCATTCATTGCGGATGAAACTCTTCAAGCGCACCCTCTTCATTTTGAGTTGTCCTCTGCCGATAAAGCATCAGAGTTGCAATCTTTATCAGTCTGGGCTAAAGAGTTAACACCACCAGAAATAGCAAGAAATTTAATGGGTGAGAAAAGGGCAGAGTACGGCCTTGCTTTGTACTTAAATGTCGATGATGTACGTGATATAAACTTGCAACCAGATGCTCCGGAACCCCCGCTCGATGTTGTATGGGATCCTATTGACGTGCCACAGGCAGAAGGTCATGCGGGAATTATCGGCCTTGTGAGACCGCCTAAAGCGCCAAAATCCACTTACAAAGCACTCCGCGCTAAATTAGCACATATTTCGACCGTAGAACAACTTCCAGATTATTAGGTTGTTCTTAACTTTCTACTTATGCCTACCACACCCACACCGCCCGAGCGGCACGCATCAATGACCCTGAGCGATGGGCGCATCCTGGCGTGGTATGAATGGGGTCCGCCTGCGGGTGTGCCGGTGCTGTTCTGTACAGGCGCAGCGATGAGCGGATGGCTGGGGTTCGGCAACGACTGCCTGGCGGATCTCGGTCTGCGCCTGATGGCGATTGATCGACCGGGACTTGGCCGGTCCAGTCCGCATCCGCACAAGACGCTGGCCTCCTGGGTGGACGATGTGCGCGAACTGCTCCAGTTCAACGCGCTGTCCGAGGTTCTGGTTGTCGGGTTTTCGCAGGGTGCGCCATTTGCGTTTGCGCTGGCCGGCAGCGGTCTGGTACGCGTCGCCGCCATCGTATCAGGGCAGGACCAGTTAGACCATCCGCAGATCCGGCCGCGGCTGCATCCGGATGTTGCGGGTATGCTGACAGCGTTCCAGCAAGATCCGGCCGGCTTTGAGCAGCAGATGGCCGGGATGATTACGCTGGAGGGTCTCTGGAGCCTGGTTATCGGAATGAGTGGGGAACGTGACCGTGCCCTGTACGAGAGCGCCGCCTTTCGTGCAGCATACCGGCGTGCCCTGGAGCAGGGTTTTGCGCAGGGTACGGAGGGATACGCCCGCGACCTGGTGAACGCCCTGGGCGCATGGCCGACCGTGCCTGAGGCAATCCGCATTCCGGTCGATCTCTGGTATGGCCTGGAAGATATCAGCACTGTTCACTCACCGGACTTTGGGGCAACACTGGCGGCCCGGCTGCCCCAGGTGACGCATACAACGCTGGCCGGTGAAGGCGGATCGATTCTCTGGACGCAGTCGCGCGCGATCCTCGAACGGCTGGCGGCGCATCGTAGACCCCGGAGTGATCTATGAACTGCGAAAGGGCTTATAGACCGGACGCCCCGGAGAGTGAACTGTCGGAACAGCCAGGATACATAACCAGAAGTCGTTTATTCAAGTCGATTTACGATGTCACTAGATTGCCCATCTTCCATAATCCTATCCCACATTCAGGTCGGGGCATTGCCGGCGGCATGGCAGGCCGGGCATGCAACTGCAATAACCTCGCCTGATCTGGGACTGTCGCAGGTCGAAGTAGCGCTGGGGCCGGAGGGAGTGCGGTTTCCCGGTGGGGAGTGGCTGTCCTGGGAACAGATCGCTGCGATTGCGGCGCACGAGACCACCTGCTTCGTGCTGGAGGAGACCACGCTGCGCAAGGCACAGGCTTACTCGGACGAGTTTGACCGCTTCTACAGCCTGATGCCCACCACGGGCGCGCCAACGGTGCTGATCGCGGGCTTCCCGATGCATCGCATCAGGGGCATTGATCCGCGCCAGGACACGCTTAAGAAGATCCGCGCGCTCGGCTCGCTGCGGGGCCGCGTGCTAGATACGACGACTGGCCTGGGCTACACGGCAATCGAGGCGGCCAAGGTAGCGACGCAGGTTGTCACCATCGAACTTGACCCGACAACCCTGGAGCTTGCCCGGCTCAACCCCTGGTCGCGGGCGCTGTTTCACAGCCCTAACATCCAGCAGATCATCGGCGATGCGTCTGACGTCGTCCTAACCCTGGACGATGCTGCCTTCTCCCGCATCATCCACGACCCGCCGACCTTCCAACTGGCGGGGGAACTCTACTCTGGCGCATTCTACGAGCAGCTCTTGCGGGTGCTGCGACCGGGCGGGCGTCTCTTTCACTACCTGGGCGACCTGGATAGCAAGGCGGGGAGCAGTGTCGCGCGGGGCGTGGTGCGCCGCCTGCAGGCTGCCGGGTTCGAGCGGATCGTCCGCCGCCCGGAGGCGTTTGGGGTGGTGGGGTATAAGTAGTTGGGGCTGCCCGTTCGCTGGCCTGTAACATATTTTCTATCCTTCTGCTAGAATATTCCGCAGGGATTCACCTTCATGAAAATTCATGTCCCACCGATTAAATGCCAGGGGATTAAGACTAAACTGGTTGGTTGGATTACAGAGTTTGCCGAACTATCACCTGCCGGTCGGTGGGTTGAGCCGTTTATGGGGTCGGGTGTGGTGGGCTTTAATATGCGGCCGGGTCGGGCTCTGTTTGCCGACATAAATCCGCATATTATTACCTTTTACAACGCGATCAAAAGTGGGTATGTGACTGCGACAAAGGCGAAAGCGTTTCTTGAACGAGAGGGGGCCTTCCTCGCGCAAAAAGGCGAATCGCACTATTACCAGGTACGCGAGCGGTTTAACACCAGGCAAGACCCTTTCGACTTTCTCTTTCTCAGCCGGGCCTGTTTCAATGGGGTTATCCGCTTTAATAAACAGGGGCGCTACAATGTCCCTTTTGGACATAAGCCGGAGCGTTTTGCCCCGGCCTACGTCACCAAAATCACCAACCAGATTCGCTATGTCGAGGATGCGGTCAGGCAGTATGACTGGTCGTTTGTCTGTGCGGATTTTCAAGATATCATAAGAAGCTGCACAGAAGCAGATTTTCTCTACTGCGATCCGCCGTATGCCGGACGCCATACCGACTATTTTAACTCCTGGTCGGAAAAAGATGAACAACTATTGCTTGAACTATTATCAGCAACGCCGGCTAAGTTTATGTTATCAACATGGCACAGCAACAAATACCGGCACAATCTGATGTTAGCAGAGCAGGCTGACCGGTTTCTCGTTCTTACCCGAGAACATTTCTACCACGTCGGCGCCAGTGAAGGGAATCGCAACGCAATGATCGAGGCGCTTGTGTTAAACTACACCCCGGCGCGTCTGCACGAGCAAGACGTTACCCGTGCAGATGAAGAAGTAACACAACTACAACTGCTTGAGGAACATGCGGGCTACAAATAATCCAGAAACGCAACTCGATCCGCTGATGTGGCATGGCTCTTTCAATGGCCGGGAGAGTACGCTGCAGCAACTCAGTCCCTATGTGGGCAAGCTCAAGAGCGGAATGGTGCGGGTGCTGCTTGACCGCTTCTCGCAACCCGGCCAGGTTGTGCTTGATCCATTCTGCGGTTCGGGGGTGGTTCCGTTAGAGGCCGCGCTTGCCGGCCGGGTTGCCTGGGCCAATGATCTCAGCCCCTATGCCTATGTTCTGACCCGGGCCAAACTGGCTGCGCCCACCGATCTTCCCACGGCGCTGGAATATGCGCTTGACCTCCTCGACGCGGTTGAACTGGCTGCCCCCGAAGTTGACATCGACGCCGTACCCGAGTGGGTGCGCAGCTTCTTCCATCCGGACACCCTGCGCGAGATCCTGGCGGCTTTCGCGTTGCTGCACGCCCGCGAAGACTACTTTCTCATGGGATGTCTGCTGGGCATTCTGCATCATCAGCGCCCAGGTTTTCTTTCGTTTCCCTCGAGTCACCTGGTACCCTATGTTCGCGTGAACATGTTTCCGCCGGAGAAGTATCCCGAACTGTACGCCTACCGGGATCTGCGCTCGCGGTTAATCGCCAAGGTGCGTCGGGCCTACAAGCGACCGGCATTGCCGCCGGACTGGTCGCAACGGCAGTATCATCTCTGGCGGACAAATGCGATGGAGCTGCCGGTAGACGACGCGTCGGTAGATACGATTATCTCTTCTCCGCCCTACTTCGGGGCGTTGGATTATGCGCGGGATAACCGCCTCAGGCTCTGGTTTTTGGGATGCAGCGACTGGAAGCAACTCGATCAATCGCTGACGGCCAACCGCAAAGTGTACATTCCACAGATAACGCGCTGTTTGCGTGAGATGGAGCGCCTGTTACGTCCCGGTGGTTACTGTGTCCTCGTTCTGGGTGACGTGGAGCGCGACGGCCGACTGGACCGCACCGCCGAGATTCTGCGTGATACCGCCATTACCGCAACGGATGGCCGACTGGTCTTCGATTTTATCTGCGACGACAATATCCCCGACGAGCGCCGCACCCGGCGCAGAACCCGCACCACGAAGGTTGAACGCATCCTGGTGATGCACAAACAGGGCGATTGAGGTCAACGCCGATAGCCACCGCAGCATATTAAGGCGACAAACCTGACTAACCGAGCGAGTGAAGGCAACTACCCCACCTGGTTCCCTCTCAGATGATCCCCGGCCGGTTCAGCGATCATGTCTGTTCTGGAATGCTATAATTTACAGGAGTTACGCGGTTGCTCACCCGAAAGGAAATTTCGCCTCCGGCAGGGCGGAAGATTCCATTCTTCTTCACAAACATGTTGCACGAAGTGCAACATGTTTGTGAAAAAGATCAAAACGTACCATGCTGCCGCAGGCGATTCTGCCGTTCACCGGGTGAAACGCCCGGTTTGATGAACCACCGCGTAACTCGTGTAATTTATGTAACGCAAGTGACCGCTGACCAGAGCATTGACAGCACGCCTGCCTGGTCGCCGGATGGGCGCGGCTGCCCTTCCGCATGGCACGCAACCGCAACAACGCGAGCTACGTAATCAGTGTCAATGGCCGGGAGCCGGCCAACCTGACCAACAATAATGCTGATGATACCGCGCCGGTCTGGTCGCCCTAATGTCGAGGCCAGACTGGATACGACATAGTGATAAGGAGATCTTCTGTGAACTATTTTCGTTTTTCTGCATTGAGTAGCCTGTTTATCCTGATCACGATAGTGTTGTCTGCCTGTGGCTTCTTTGGAGCAGGCGAAGCAACACCGGAGCCGTCCGAACCACCAACCGCTGTTGCCCAGGTGCCAACCACCACGCCGGAGTCAACCGATACGCCGGAGCCAACCGAAGTAGCGCAGGAACAAACTGCGGCACCCGAGTCGAATGCTGACCCTACAGATATGACGGTCCGGATGGCCCGCGCCAACTGGGACACCGGCTGGTTTCAGGCGGAGATCTATACCCAGTTGTTAGAAGAGTTGGGCTTTGAAGTAACCGAAGCGGAAGTGCTGTCGCCGGCCGATTTCTACCCGGCAGTGGCCGAGGGCACGGTGGATATGTGGCCGAATGGCTGGTTCCCCCTGCATAACCCGGAACTGCAGGCCGAGGAGGTTGCAGAACATGTTACGCCAATCGGTTCGGAGGTGCGCGGCGGGGCTTTGCAGGGCTACCTGATCGACAAAGCAACCGCCGAGGCGGCTGGGATCGACAACCTGGCCGATCTGCAAGACCCCGAAGTCGCGGCGCTGTTTGATAACGATAACGACGGCAAGGCCGATCTGCTGGGTTGTAACGCAGGATGGGGGTGTGAGGCGGTTATCAACCACCACCTGGATGCCTATGAGCTTGGCGCTACGGTGACACATGTCCAGGGTGAATATTCCGATCTGATCCTGGAAGGGATCGACCGCTATGCGGAGGGTGAGCCGCTGCTCTTCTATACCTGGACCCCCAACTGGCCGATCAATGAACTGGTTCCGGGTGAGGATGTGGTCTGGATTGAGGTGCCCTTTTCCAGCCTGCCCGAGGGGATGCAGGCCCAGGCGGAGCTAACCCTGGTGCCCGATGTGGTGGGGTGTAGCTCGAACCCCTGCAACCTGGGCTTCCCACTGAATGACATCCGCGTGGTAGCCAACCGGGCCTTTCTAGAGAACCACCCGGCGGCGTTGCGCCTGCTCGAACTGGTTGAGATTCCGCTGGATGATATCGCCGCGCAAAACTCCACCATGTTTTTTGGCGAAGATAGCCCGGAAGATATCGAGCGCCAGGCCGAGCGCTGGATTGCCCAGAACGATGCCCGGGTCAGTGAATGGCTGGCTACCGCCCGGGATTGGGAAGCCGACCTCTCCACCCTGGAGCGAGTGCAGCAGCGCGGCGAACTACGCTGCGGTGTGCAGGAGGATCTGCCCGGCTTCGCTACACCCCAGGGCGATAGCTACAGCGGCTTTAATGCCGATTTCTGCCGTGCGGTTGCCGCCGCCGCCCTGGGCGATCTCGATGCGGTGACGTTTGTGCCGTTGAGCAACCAGGAGCGCTTCGCCGCCGTGAGCGACCGCGAGATCGATGTACTGTTTCACAATGTGGCCTGGTTGGCCCAGCGCGACGCCGGTATGAACCCGCCCAACTCCGGCATTCGGCTGGCATTTGGCCCGACGATCTTTCACGATGGGCAACGGTTTATGGTCAAGCGTGACGAGGGCATCGTAACGCTGGAAGATCTGGCAAACCGGACGATCTGTGTCCTGGCCGGCTCGGACACCGAGCAGAATTTGCAGGATCAGTTTGCCGCGCGCAATATCCCGTTTGAGCTGAACCGCCAGAATACCGCCGCCGAAGTCTATGATATCTATGAGCGGGGCGGCTGCGATGCGGTTACTGCCGATACCTCGGAACTGGTCGCCCGGCGTACCCGGTTCGTTAATCCGGATGATCATACTATTCTCTCCGGGCAGATCTCGCGCGAACCGCATAGCCCGGTCTACATCGAAGGCGATCCCAAATGGGCCGATGTGGTCAACTGGACGGTGTTTGTCACGATCTATGCCGAAGAACTGGGGATCAATGCCGCGAATGTTGAAGAACAGCGCAACGCGGACAACCCGGATATTGCGCGCCTGCTGGGTGAACGCGGCAACATTGGTCAAGAACTGGGTCTGGAAAATGACTTTGCCTACACAATCCTGAGTGCCGTGGGCAACTATCGGGATATCTACGTTAACAATATCGATCCGGAAGTCCTGCCGCGCGGCCCCAACAAGACCTGGAACAGTCCGGAGGGGCCGGGGGGCCTGCTAAGCGCCTCACCCTTCCGCTAAACTCCACGGGTTTACCCTACCCCGGATTTGACAGGCGTGAGAGCCGGTTTAACCAGTTCTCGCGCCTGTCTTCGATTATCTGAAATTAGCGTTAGCATGCTGTATCTGTGTAGCAGCGCGCTGGAGAAAAGATAAGGATCGCGCCATGCGCTTCCTCTTCAGCTTCGCGGGTGGCAGCGGCCACTTCGAGCCACTGCTCCCGCTGGCCCGGGCCGCCGGCGCTGCCGGGCATACGGTCGCCTTTGCCGGTCAGCCGGCGATGGTTCCGGTTGTTGCGGCAGCGGGGTTTACAGCCTTTGCCACGGGTGGAGCCACACTTGACCGGTACGGCGGAGCGGCTCCCGCTGCTCAAGCTGGACCCGGAGCGGGAGGAGCGCGACCTGCGCGCGGGCTTCGCCGGCCGGTTCGCGCGGGAGCGGGCTAACGCCATCCTCGATCTGTGTAATGTATGGCAGCCCGACCTGCTCGTGTGTGACGAGATGGACTTTGGTGCGCTGATTGCGGCCGAACGCCTCGGGCTGCCCTACGCGACGGTACTGGGCATTGCTGTGGGCTCCTTCGTGCGCCCGGAAGTGGTTGCCGCGCCGCTGAACGAACTGCGCGCCGAACATGGCCTGCCCCCCGACTCCGACCTCGCCATGTTCAGCCGCTACCTGGTGCTATCACCCGTCCCGCCGGGCTACCGCGCCCCGGCCTTCCCGCTGCCGCCCACTGCCCACGCAATCCGCCCACCCACGCTCGATCAGACGCAGCCCGACCTTGCGCCGGTATGGGACACCCACCTGCCTGGCGCACCGACCGTCTACTTCACGCTGGGCACCGTGTTCAATGTCGAATCCGGCGATCTCTTTGAGCGAGTGCTGGCGGGGCTGCGCGGGATGCAGATTAACCTGGTTGCGACGGTGGGACGCGAGCTTGACCCGGCGGAGTTTGGGCCGCAACCGGCCAATGTCCATCCTATCGGCAGGCAGCCGCCCAGAGGCAGGCGGCAATCGCCGGCATGCCGGAGCCCGCGCATGCCGTGAAGCTGCTCGAGCGCCTGGCAGTGGAGCGGCAGCCGGTTGTGTTGGGGTGAGTTGGGGTTCGTAGATGAATTTATGTATACAGTTTTGAGTATGGTGTAGGTATATGGCATCATGCCTGATGACAAGGAGTTGGAAGTGCGATACGAGGTGTGGTATGATGTGTATGCGAACTACATCGTTTGACCAATCATACGACAGAAACGTAAGTTAGTAGCAAATACAAAATTGACGAGATCATTTATGGTTACCAGTCCCAAAGCATTAATTACTCCAGATGTCCTGGTGTGGGCACGGGAAGAATCGGGGTATACCCGGCTCGAAGTTGCGCAAAAAATAAAAGTAGATCTGGAAAAACTTGTTTCCTGGGAACAAGGCGATAAACAACCATCAATGAGTCAATTAAGAAAGATTGCCAATATATACAAACGACCAATAGGGATTTTCTTTCTCTCAACACCTCCAGATCGCACTATTAAAATGCACGACTTCCGCCGGTTATCCAGCGGCGATATGCAGGGAGAGTCGCCGCAACTGAGACTAGAAATCCGCCGGGCATACCAGCGGCGGGAAACTGCCCTGGATCTTTTTGAGGAAATAGAAGAACCTCCACCAATATTAGACAAAGAAATTGATATTTCTGACAATCCTGAACAGGTTGCGCAGACTATCAGGATGTGGCTCAAGTTAACTTACGCAGAACAGATTAGCTGGAAGAACCCCTATAAAGCGTTTAACTGGTGGCGTTCGGCCATAGAGTCTCTCGGTATTCTCGCTTTTCAAATATCCGGGGTTGAAGTCAGCGAAATGCGCGGTTTTTCCATTCATGAGAGACCCTTGCCAATTATAGCAGTAAATATAAAAGACCGTCCGAGAGGGCGCATTTTTACAATGTTACATGAGTTAGTACATATCTTGTTGCACGAAGGTGGTATTTGTAGTTTACACGAAACCTTGCTCCGATCAAATCAGGAGCAACATATTGAAGCATTCTGCAATAGCGTTGCAGGGGCTATTATTGTTCCCAGAGAATATTTAGAACTGGAGAATGTTGTCACGAAACATTCTTCAGTCCCAGCATGGACAGACGAAGAGTTAAAAACCTTATCAACCCGGTATCAAGCCAGTCGCGAAACAATCTTACGCCGTCTTTTGATAATTGGCAAAACATCAGAAGATTTCTATCAACAAAAGCGCGAAGAATTTATTGGCGAGTATGAATTACTTGAAAAAGAGCAGGAAGATCAGAATATCGTAATTCAACCTTTTCAGAAGACGATTAACAGTGTTGGGACTTCGTACACACGACTGCTTATTGACGGTTATAACCGCGGAGCAATTAATGCCTCAACGCTCTCGGAAGCTCTAGGCATCCGCCTAAAACATTTAAATAAGTTAGAGCAGGCTGTTTTTAGTTAAAACTATTACGGGACACAGTTCATTGAAGTACAGTATTGATACCAATGCATTGATCAACTGCTGGCGTAGAACTTATCCACGAGATGTGTTTCCTGGTTTGTGGATAAAACTTGAAGAGTTGGTACAGGTCGGGAACCTTATAGCCAGTGAGGAGGTTTTGCGTGAACTAGAAAAAGTTGATGATGATGATACTTTGCTTCAATGGGCACGCACAAATAGACAGATGTTTGTTTCAACAGATGAACAGATACAGTTGGCTGTGCGTACTATTCTTGGAGCCCATCCTGGCCTGGTCAATATAAGAAAAAACCAGTCAGGAGCAGATCCCTTTGTTATTGCTGTCGCTAAAGTAAACAATGGTGCAGTTATCACTGATGAGAGAGTATCAAACAATCCGGAAAGACCTAAAATACCTGATGTGTGCCGGGCTATTGGCATAAAATCATTCAGTGTGCTTAATTTTTTGAAAGGGCAGGGTTGGATATTTTAAGCGACTGTGAATTCATCATTCAAAGTTATACACAATGCAACCAAGAAAACATTTCAATGAGAAACTCTGCGAACCATTTCAGATGTGACAGTGCAATACCAATGAGATGCTTCCCGCCGGTCAGCATGACACGTATCATCATTGTGGCGCAACGCTGATCGCACCTCCCATTCTTCATCCTCTCTTCCCTTCCACCTGCTTATTTCCAGGTGATGCCAATGTGCCATCAAATCAGCAATCAACGGGAACGGGCGCAATGGGCGCAACGGCGGCACATTCCCGGGTATCATCTCTGCGTCCTCGGTGTGCGCTGTGGCGATGACAACAAATCGGTATGAATCCCCATTCCTGGCCCCGGATGTGCAAACAGAAGAGCGGCCCCTGTAACGCTACCGGGGGCGGGCGAGTCTATTCCATGGCAAGTTTTGCAAACGAGGAGCTTATGCAGCCTGACTTTGGCCGCGATATCTGTGGCGATCTGGCGAACGCCGAGACGCGCGAGTGGCTGGTGACCAACGGGATCGGCGGCTTTGCCTGCGGGACGGTTGCCGGGATGCTGACCCGGCGCTACCATGGCTTGCTGGTGGCCGCGCTTGAGCCCCCGCTGGGGCACACGCTGCTGCTGAGCAAGCTGGATGCGCAACTCAGTTACGCCGGACAAACCTATCTGCTCTTTACCAATGCCTGGGCCGCCGGCAGAGTGGAGCCGCATGGCCGGCAGCACCTGGAACGCTTCCACCTGGAGGGCAGCACGCCGGTCTGGAGCTTTGCCTGCGCCGATGCCCTGCTGGAGAAGCGCGTCTGGATGCAACCCGACGCCAACACGACCTACATTCGCTACGACCTGCGCCGCGCCACCCGGCCCGTCACCCTGGATTTGCAGGCGCTGGTCAACTACCGCGACTACCATGGCAACACCCACGCGGACGACTGGCAGATGCAGGTGACGCCGGTTGCGCATGGCCTGCAGATCCGCGCTTTTGCCGGCGCGGTGCCGTTCTACCTCTTGAGTGACCGGGCCGCGATGACGCCGCAGCATACCTGGTACCACGATTTTTTCCTCAGCAGCGAAGCCTACCGTGGCATGGATGCCTACGACGATCAGCTCTATGCCGCCCACCTGCGCGCCACGCTGCACCCCGGCGAGGCGCTGACGCTGGTTGCCGGCACCGACGCTGCGCCCAACCTGGATGGCACAGCCGCCTATGCCGTCCGCCAGGCATACGAGCAGGAAGTGATCGAGCGTGCAGGCGATGCGCTGCCGCCGGACATCCGGCACCTGCTGCTGTCCGCCGACCAGTTCATCGTGCGTCGTCCGCTGCCCGACAACCCCGACGGGCGCTCGGTCATTGCGGGCTATCCCTGGTTTGGCGACTGGGGCCGCGACACGATGATCAGCCTGCCCGGGCTGACGCTGGCGACCGGGCGGCCGGAGCTTGCCGCGCAGATCCTGCGGACCTTTGCCCGCTTTGTGGACCAGGGGATGCTGCCCAATCGCTTCCCCGATATCGGCACAACGCCGGAGTACAACACGGTTGATGCCACGCTCTGGTATTTTGCGGCGTTGCGCGCCTACCACGCGGCCACGAGCGATGATCATCTGCTGCGCGACCTCTTCCCGGTCCTGCGCGAGATTATTGACTGGCATCAACGGGGGACGCGCTACCAGATCAAGGTTGACCCGGCAGATGGTCTACTCTACGCGGGGGAGTCGGGTGTGCAACTGACCTGGATGGATATCAAGATTGGCGATTGGGTAGTGACGCCGCGCACCGGCAAGGCCGTTGAGATTAACGCGCTCTGGTACAATGCGCTACGGGTGATGGCCGGGTTTGCTGACCGCCTGGGGGAACCGGCCGCCGCCTACACCGCTGCTGCCGATCAGGTCAGCGTCGGTTTTGCCCGCTTCTGGAATGCAGCGGTGGACTACTGCTATGATGTGATCGACGGCCCCACCGGGGCGGACGCAACGCTGCGGCCCAATCAACTGCTGGCCGGGGCGCTGCCCCACACGCCGCTGACGGAGGCGCAACAGCACGCCGTGGTCGATATCTGCGCGCAGCAGTTGCTGACTTCGCATGGGCTGCGCAGTCTGGCTCCCGCCGATCCGGCCTACATCGGGCGGTATGGCGGCGACTCCCGGCAGCGGGACAGCGCCTACCACCAGGGCACGGTCTGGACCTGGCTGATCGGTCCTTTTGTGGCGGCACATCTGCGGGTCTATCGAGACCGGGCGCTGGCGCAGAGTTTCCTGCGGCCGCTGCTGCTGCACCTGACCGGCCATGGCGTTGGCTCGATCAGCGAGATCTTTGATGGGGATGCGCCATTTGTGCCACGCGGCTGTATTGCGCAGGCATGGAGCGTGGCCGAGGTGCTGCGCGCCTGGCAACTCACGACTGATACTGATTTATTGTCATAGCCACAGAGCACACAGAGAACGCAGAGTTGGTGAATGGGAATGGGCGGCCCTGCGCGGATTGCCCCCATTCCGGCTCAGTGCTGGTTTGATGGCACATTGTCATCGCCATAGCGCACACAGAGCACACAGAGAACGCAGAGTTGGTGAATGGGAATGGGCGGCCCGTTTGGACCACGAACACCACGACATGAGCGAAACCCGCGAAACGGCCAGGGCTGACATGCATCAGGTAATCCCGGGTTTGGTGGTTCTCAGGTGTAGGCTTTGTATTGTAGGGACGCGCTTCTGCGCGTCCGCAACCCGTCCCAATGCGGGAAATACTGCTCTGGAGCGGCAGCGGCTGCCGCTCCCACTGACCGCATTCCAATGCGATCCAGCGAAAAAGTCTGCACGTGAGAGGGGTTTGGTGGAGGATATCGCCTCCGGTAAGAGCGTACCAGGGTGCCACAGGCGATTCTGCCATTTATCTGGTCAAACACCCGGTTTGTATACCCACCACGTAACGTATTTGAATAAGCCAATTAAGGAGATGCAACATATGGCAAAACAGTATGATGCAATTGTGATCGGTGCTGGTCAGGCCGGGGGGCCGCTCTCGACGGCGCTGGCCCGCGCAGGCCGCAAGACCGCGATTATCGAGCGGGAGCATGTCGGCGGCACCTGTGTAAACGAGGGCTGTACCCCGACCAAGACCATGGTTGCCGGCGCGCGGGTAGCCTACCTGGCCCGCCGGGGCGCGGACTATGGCGTTAACACTGGCCCGATCACGGTCGATATGGCACAGGTGCGGCAGCGCAAGCGCGACATTGTCACTAGCTTTCGCAACGGCAGCCAGAGCAAGATCGAGGGCGTCGATGGTGTCGATCTGCTGTTGGGTGAGGCCGGCTTTACCGGCCCAAAAGCGCTGCAGGTGCGGCTCAACGACGGCACGACGCAGCAACTGACCGCCGACAACATCTTTATCAATGTGGGCGCGCGCCCCAACAGTCCACCGATCAAAGGGCTGGAGCGGGTGCCCTACCTCGACTCGACCTCGATTATGGAACTGGACAGGGTACCGGAGCATCTGCTGATCCTCGGGGGCGGCTATATCGGGGTCGAGTTTGGGCAGATGTTTCGGCGCTTTGGCAGCCAGGTGACAATTGTGCAGCGCAGTGATCAGTTGCTGACCCGCGAAGACCCGGATGTGGCGGAAGAAATCGCCAACATCCTGCGCGAGGATGGGATCGAGGTGCTGCTGGAGACGAATGCCGTTCAGGTGGAGCAGAATGCCACCGGCGGGATTGACTTCACCCTGCGCGGTCCCGAGGGTGAGTCTACGCTGAGTGGCTCACATCTGCTGATCTCCATCGGGCGGCAGCCCAACACCGACCTGCTCAACCTGGAGGCCGCCGGCGTCAAGACTGATAAGCGCGGGCTGATTCAGGTGAACGAGCGGCTGGAGACAAATGTCCCCGGCATCTATGCGCTGGGTGATGTCAAGGGCGGCCCGGCGTTTACGCATATTTCCTACGACGATTTTCGTATCATTCGCACCAACCTGCTTGAGGGCGGCGATGCTACCATCACCGACCGACTGGTGCCCTACACCGTGTTTATGGACCCGCAGTTGGGCCGGATCGGATTGAGCGAAACCGAGGCCCGGCAGCAGGGGCGCAACATTCGCGTGGCCCGCATGCCGATGGCCTATGTTGCGCGCGCCCTGGAGGTAGACGAGTCGCGCGGCCTGATGAAGGCGGTGGTTGATGCGGACACGGAGCAGATCCTGGGCTGTGCTATTCTGGGCCTGGAAGGGGGCGAGATCGCCAGTCTGGTTCAGGTTGCGATGATGGGCAAACTGCCCTACACTGCCCTGCGCGACGGTATCTTCTCCCACCCGACCCTCGCTGAGTCAATGAACAGCCTGTTCGAGTCCTGGGCGGAGTAGGGTGTAATACACCGGGTAATCCTGGTTTGTTTTCATAGCCACAGAGAACACAGAGGGCACAGAAACGATAAACGGGAACATGCCGCCGCTGCGCCCGTGGTGATCATTCCAGTTGATTGCTGATTCGCCGGCAAATTCCTCTGAAAATAGGCTGTATTCAGCACGCATGTACTGACCGCTCATTTTCATGCTTCCTGGTGGCTCGTAGAGCCATGACTATTGGTATGAAAGGCCACACAATTGCTATGATTGAAGACATTGATCGGCTGCGCGAACTGATCCAGCGGCTGCATGCCCGCATCCGCGCGGCGGTAGTGGCCGCCTGCGAGCAGAGCGCGGTCGAAGAGTTGGCCCACATCGCCGCCGAGGATGCCACGGGCGATACTATCTACGCGGTTGATCGGGTGAGCGAGGAGTTGCTGATCGACTTCTTCGCGCAGGAGGTTGCGCCGCGCTGGCCGCTGGTCCTGATCGCCGAGGGGCTGCCGGGCGGGCAGGTAGTACTACCCGCACACACCTCCGCCGATGCTGCCGCCATCCGCGTGATTGTGGACCCGATTGACGGCACGCGGGGATTGATGTACCAGAAGCGCAGCGCCTGGATCTTGACCGGCGTTGCGCCCAACCGGGGCGCGGCAACCGGCCTGCGCGATATCGAACTGGCAATCCAGACCGAGATTCCGCTGGTCAAGCAGCATCTGAGTGATATGCTCTGGGCCACAGCGGATCAGCCTATGCAGGCCGCGCGCTACAACCGGATAACGGGCGAAACCGCGCCGATCCATCTGCATGCCTCACGCGCAACGAGCATCGCCCACGGGTTTGCGATGATCAGCCGCTTCTTCCCCGGCGCGCGGGACGAACTCGCCGCCATTGATGAGGCAATCATCCGGGAGGTGCTGGGGCCACCACAGCGGGGCAAGGCGCACTGCTTCGAGGATCAGTATATCTGCACCGGCGGTCAACTGTATGAACTGATTGCCGGGCATGACCGCTTTGTGGCCGATCTGCGCCCGCTCCTGGATGGCTGGCTGGCGCAGCGGGGCGAGGCACTGGGGATCTGCTGCCACCCCTACGACCTGGCGACCATGCTGGTGGCACAGCAGGCCGGGGTGCTGATCACGGACGAGCGCGGGCAGCCGCTTGACGCGCCGCTGACCACCGAGGCCGATGTGGGCTGGATCGGTTATGCCAACCCCGCCATCCGCGCGCAGATCGAGCCGGTGCTGCTGAGGGAGTTGCGTAGACGGGGGTTGATTAGTGGGTAGCTACGGCTAAACTCATGCCCAGGAGTATACTTTGTCTGAACCATCTACCGAGGCATCCATGCCAACGCTGATTCTCTCATCGCACTATACCGAGGACTCACAGCGCCTGTGGCAGGCGGCTATCCGGCGCGGTTGGACCCAGCCGAGGGGCATGGCACCGGCGAACACGCGCCGCTGCAGGTCAATTGTAGCATGTAATTGGCCCTTGCTTCCGCCTGTTCGTCGCAACGCGGGCCAGGATGCCCGCAAGGAGGCGGCAATGGAACCCGTCCGTATGACGCTGCGAGGCCCCGCGCCGGCGGTGCTGATCCTGACCGAGTGGTTGCACCAGCAGGCACCCCACCATCCCCCCGACGATCCGCCCTTCACCCTGACTGAGAATAGTGTTGATATTACCAGCGAAACGGCCGCCATCGGCATGGAACTGCCCTGCGACCTGGTCTATCGCCTGGTCTCCGACCCGCCGCCCGCTACGGGTCGCCTGATCCGCGTGGCCGGGGCCGATCAACCAGAGGGCACAGGTGGGCGGCATGTGGCGACTTATCTGTTGCGGTTGGAGTTGCGGGGGTAGTGGGGCGTGCGTTTTGCCACGGAGGGCACGGAGATAACCCGATATGCAGACAAGCCGGCTGGACAACTACACGCTTTCGTGTTACGATACAGAACAGCTTTTTCGGTCAGGTGAACCACGATGTACATCATACTGTTGAGCAAACCTATGCATACCTCTCCATTTACGGCGGTTGATCTCTTCTGTGGGGCCGGGGGACTGTCCCTGGGACTGGTGCGTGCGGGGTTTTACATGCGCTGTGCGGTGGATCACTATGCGCCGGCACTGGCAACCTATGCCGCTAACCTGGGGGAGCATACCCGCTGCCGGGATCTCGCAACCGAAGCAGTTGACCTGCCGCCGGCAACGCTGATCGTCGGCGGGCCGCCATGTCAGGGCTTCTCGTCGGCGGGTATGCGCCGCAATGGTGATGCACGCAACAGCCTGGTGTATTGTTTTGCTCAGACCGTTGCCCACCTACGGCCGCGTGCCTTTCTCTTTGAGAATGTCGAAGGCTTTCTGACGGCGGAAGGGGGACAGCGGGTCTTTGACCTGCTCGATCCGCTGATCGCGGCGGGGTATCGCATCCATCTGCGGAAAATCAACGCCGCCAACTATGGCGTTCCCCAGCATCGCAAGCGGGTGATTGCACTCGGCGGGCTTGGCTGGGAGCCGACCTTTCCCGCGCCAACCCACACCGCTTATGGCGCACCCGGCGCAGACCTTGCCGCGCGGCGGCTCCCGCACACGCCAACACTACTTGCGGCGATCAACGATCTACCGCCGCCCGCCACGATGCCACCGGGGGTTCCACCCGGCCATGTTGCCTATCCGTTGCGTGGGATCGATCTGGCGCGCGCAGAGGCACTGGGGCCGGGGCAGACGATGCGCGATCTGCCGGATGAACTTCAGCATAAGAGCTATACCCGGCGCGCGAACCGGCGCGTGATGGATGGCACACCGACCGAGCGGCGCGGCGGGGCTCCCACCGGGATACGGCGCTTGCAACCGGATGCCCCGGCGAAAACGATTACCGGAGGCGCGCTGGCCGAGTTTCTGCACCCACGGGAGCATCGCCCCCTCACCCTGCGGGAGTGCGCGCGCTTGCAAACCTTCCCCGACACGTTTATCTTTCAGGGCAGCATCGCACAGCAGATCGCGTTGATCGGCAATGCGATTCCGCCACTGCTGGCGGAGATCCTGGCCCACCAACTGCTGCACGATCTGATGCAACATCCGCAACCGGGGGAAGCGGCCGGCGCGCTGTTGAGCTTTGTGCCCACGCTCTCAACCGGATACAGCCCGATCCTCCGCACGGTGACGGAGCGGGTGCAGGCGCGGTTTGGGGTGGGGCAAATGCGGCTGTTTTAAATGCTGGAATGAGAAAGTTTCTACGATTATGGCGTTGTCCAAAGCACAACAGACGCTCATTAACCGGGTACGGAGTGCTGGAACAAGTGCGCTTGGTGTCTACCTGGATGACGAAATATGTGCCTATCTTGTCGCAGTGATTGCCAGAGATTTGAACCTCCATGAAACCTTGACTTTCCCATCTGATTTACCGGATTTCTTTAGTTCATCACTACTAACCAGCCTTCGATTAGAAGATGTTGACTTCCATAGTGCATTTGAACACCTTATTCAACTCAAAGAGGACGCTGATACCTACTTCTACTGTCTGGCGAACTTACATAAGGCACGTTTGAAATATGAACGTATTCTTCAAGCGCAGGCTTTTTCAACTATCGATCAGGTTGGGCCGCGTAGTCTTTTGCAATACGGCGCGCTGAGTCCCAAAGCACTCGCTGGCCTGCTTTTCTGGCGCAAATGGCTCTTCGATATTGACAATCGTGCTGGGCAGGAAACAGGCTATCTGTTTGAGCCGATTATTGCCTATGCCATTGGTGGTGTTCCGGTCAGCGCCAGTAAAAGTCCTGTCAGAAGAAAAGATAATCCACAAAAAGGCCGACAGGTAGACTGTATTCTTGATCGCCGAGCTTATGAAATCAAGATCCGTGTCACAATTGCTGCTTCCGGCCAGGGACGCTGGCGCGAGGAACTGTCGTTTCCGGAAGATTGCCAGGCAAGTGGGTATACTCCGGTTCTGCTTGTGCTGGACGCAACATCTAACCCAAAGCTCCGTGAGTTAAGCAATGCTTTTCATAACGCATCAGGCGAGGTTTATACGGGCGAGGATGCCTGGAGTCACCTGACTGTTAAGGCAGGGGCAACAATGTCACGCTTCCTCGAACTGTATGTTCATACGCCCATTCAGGCACTCCTGGAAGCAGCACCAGACGATCTACCCGAGATGACGCTTCAGATGCACAACCGGAATATTATTATCACAGTGGACGGGGAGGCTTTGCACATTCAACGTGATATGCCAGAAACATTGTCGACTGAGCCCGATGAAATGCCAGGGGATGTTGATGAGGAATGATGAACGAACTGCGGTAGGCAATCACCTCATGGGGTTTCCGAGCAACTTTTTTATAGACCTACGATCTTGAAAAGGTTCCGTCATAAGCAGAAGGGGCGCAGCATGCTGCACCCCTTACAACCATATCTACACTCCCCACATCCCCCTCACACATCCAGATTCCGCACCTCGGTCGCATGCGCCTGGATGAACTTGCGGCGGGGCAGGACCAGATCGCCCATCAGCATGGTGAAGGTCTCGTCGGCCTTCTGCGCATCCTCCAGCGTCACCTGGAGCACCACGCGGTTCGTCGGGTTCATCGTCGTCTCCCAGAGCTGGTCGGGGTTCATCTCGCCGAGCCCCTTGTAGCGCTGGATATCGACCTTTGTACCGTCGGAGATCTGCTTCAGATACTCGTCGCGCTCGTTGTCCGAGTAGACATAGGTCTGCTGCTTGCCATGCTTGATGCGGTAGAGCGGCGGCTGCGCGATGTAGAGATGCCCGTTGGCGATCAGCGGGCGCATATAGCGGAAGAAGAAGGTCAGCAGCAGCGTACGAATATGGCTCCCGTCCACGTCCGCGTCGGTCATGATCAGGATACGATGGTAGCGCAGCTTGTCGGTGCTGAACTGCTCGCCGATGGCCGCGCCGATGGCGGTGATCATCGCCTTGACCTCGGCATTGGAGAGCATCTTGTCGATGCGGCTCTTCTCGACGTTGAGGATCTTTCCGCGCAGTGGCAGGATCGCCTGGAAGCGGCGGTCACGGCCCTGCTTGGCGCTGTTGTGAACAAACACACCGCTCGCCAGCGCAAAGTTATGGTAGCCCTCTACCGTGAGATCGTAGACATCGGTGCGCTCCTCAAGCGGCCGTACAGCCACCACTTTACAGTTAACGAGTGTAGCCGCTTCGTGCATCTGTTGTTCATCACCCTCGAAATAGGTATCAAGCAGACGATCATAGCTCGGCGCCGTGCGTGCGACTGCCGGCCGCTGTTGCTCGTATGCTTGCCGGATATTTGTCGCATCCAGCACCTGATTGAGCAGCGATAATGCCTTCAGCCGGTGCCCAGCGCGAATGCGTGCGCCTTTCTCCTCGGTAGAAGTAGACTCACGCCATCCGGCGAGTGTTGTCAGAATACGCTCGCGTGTCTGCTCATCGGCCCATCCGCGCTGGCGGGCGGCAACAATCTT
This sequence comes from Chloroflexaceae bacterium, assembly GCA_034436755.1. GTDB lineage: Bacteria > Chloroflexota > Chloroflexia > Chloroflexales > Chloroflexaceae > CAKZQX01. The sequence goes on from DAOTVB010000201.1 coordinate 189,825, forward strand.
CTCCCGATGTTCGGGATGCTCTTGCCACCACTGACGGACTGTTGTGCTGTGCTGGTGACAGTATGTTTCATCCTCCCACTGCTGGCGCGTTTTCTCTGATCGCCACGCACGTAGTTCGGCATTTTCCCACTGAGCCACTGCCGCTTCACGCCGCTGCTCTTTTGCCTGCGGATTTTCTTCAAAGAAGCGCCGTGTACGTTCAGCCTGCAAGCGGCGATGTTCAGGACTGGCCCAGTACGCAGCCTGCATTTCACGCATGCGCTCACAATACGCGGCATACTCCTCTGCCGTCAACGATGCAAACCAGTCCTGGAAATCTTGCAAAAGCTTCTCGTTCAGCACTGCATCCTGGCGCTGCAACTTGACCCGCTCGCGCATGTACTGACGATAAGCGGGATCTTGCCACTGCTGGCGCGCCTGCTCACTCAACTGTTTGAGCTTGCGCTTACGATAGTCCGGATCTTGCCACAGACGGCGGGCCATCTCTCCGGCTAACTCAGCGTGGAGGCGCTGATGATCACGCCAGGGCATTCGTTCGATATTACGCGGATCATTATTGAGCTTGTTGAAGTCTTTGTGATGCCGTGTATTACCCGCCTTGCGGGTGTAAACGCCAGTCAGCATGTTGTAGAGATCCGCGAGATGGTGTGTGTGCCACCACTGTTCATGCGCATTCATCCAGACCATCTCATAGCCTGGACCGGGCAGTTCTTCGGCACTGGTTAGCCGGGTCTTGAGCGGCATCAAACTCTCATTCGGCTGAAGGGCGCTTGCCGCGCGGTATGTACCGTCACGCAACCGGAAGGGATGATCGGGCGTGCAGCGAATGCGTTCGCCATTGTCCAATTCAACCTCGACCAACTCGGCATCACGCTTTGTCAGGCGGGGGTGGACCAGCGGAACGATCCGGATGTCGCCCTCCGCGTTGGAGGCATAACCAAAGTGCTGGATACCACGCTCCCAGTCGTCAGCCAGTTCCTGCATCGTTTTCACCAGACCGGAAGCGAGTGGTATCGCTGTTTCCGGTGCCAGACATCCCCCGGCGCTGTCGCCCTCCACGATATACAACTCACATCGCGCCGGGTTGGTGTCGGAGCAGTCCGCCAGCTTGCCCGGCAGCGAGAGCCCCTCCATCGCGCTCTTGCGGGCTGTCTCGCGTACCTTCTGGACGGCCAGGCGCGTCCGGGCGGCGGATACGGCTTTCTCGATGATCCGGCGGGCATCGCCCGGGTTCTCCTCCAGCCAGGAGGAGAGCGCATCGCTCACGACGGTTGCCACGGCGCTGGCGGCCTCTGGGCTGACCAACTTCTCTTTGGTCTGCGAGCTAAACTGCGGGTCTTTCAGCTTGACACTGATCACGGCGGTCAGCCCCTCGCGTACGTCGTCGCCGGTCAGGTTAGCGTCGTTCTCTTTCAGCATGCTTTTGCTGCGGGCGTAGCTGTTGATCACCCGCGTCAGCGCCGTGCGAAAGCCGGTCAGATGCGCGCCACCGTCGGTGTTGTTGATATTGTTAGCAAAGTTGTAGACCGAGTCGGTATCATAGTTGTCGGTGTACTGCATCGCCACCTCAACCGCCACATCGTCCACCGTGCGCTCCACATAGAACGGCACCCGATGCAGGGCGTTCTTGTCCTTGTTGAGATGGCGCACATAGGAGATCACCCCGCCCTCAAAGTAGAAGTTAACCTCATTGCCGGTACGCTCATCCAGAAAGTGGAAGCGCAGTCCCTTGGTCAGATAGGCCATCTCGCGGAAGCGCTGGGCCAGCACGCGGAAGTTGTAGTCCAGCCCATCTTTGAAGATCTTCACATCCGGCAGGAAGCTGATGCTGGAACCAGTGCCTTCGGCGTCGGCAATATCCTTGACCGGCGCCTGCGGTTTGCCGGCGAGATACTTCTGCATCCAGAGCCGCCCATGCCGCCGGACCTCGATGCGCATCCACTCGGAGAGCGCATTCACTACCGAGAGCCCCACGCCATGCAGCCCGGAGGAGACTTTGTAGCCGCCCTGACCAAACTTGCCCCCGGCGTGCAGCTTGGTCGCCGCCAGCTCCAGCGCCGAGACATTATGCTTGGGGTGAATATCGACCGGAATACCGCGACCATTATCCACCACGGTTATGGAAGCGTCCGCCTTGATCGTGATCGAGATCGCATCGGCAAAGCCCGCCAGCGCCTCGTCCACCGAGTTGTCTACTACCTCGCGGATCATGTGATGCAGCCCGTTGATATCGGTTGGGCCGATATACATACCGGGGCGCATGCGTACCGCTTCGGTCTCCTCCAGCGCCGTAATCTGATTCGCATCATAGGAATTATCGTCAAACTGTTGTTTTGCTTCTGCCATAGGTTATGCTTGCTCCTTTTACGCTACAGATACCGGCGACCCTGCGCCTTGCCGTCGCTGCAGCCGATCACGATAGAAGACCAGCCGTGCGGCGATCAGGCCGCTCTGAACATAGGCGCTGCCGCTTATCGCAACTACCATCCCCAGGTGCGTTGTCGCCAGCGCGCGCCAGATAACCGCCAACCCGGACACAATCACCATACTCAGCAGCAGCAGGGCCAGCGTGCTCAGCAGGTTGTGCCGGACGATATGAACACTGTTGTAGATGGCCCGCAGGGGGCCGACATCACTCATCAGAATGGCCTCGATCCCAAAGCTGGTGTAGACCCAGACCCAGAACAGGGCAATGGCCCAGGCAAAGGCCGCCGGCAGCAGTGTACCGGGAATCAGGCTCACAACGAGCGCTGTGAATACCAGAAAGGGCATGCCCAGCAGCAACCCTGCCCCGATCAGGACCAGCAAGAAGCTGCCGATCCGTCCGGCAATGTTGAACATCCGCCGCAGGTGCGGCAGCCGGTGGTCGCCTGCACTCGCCACTGCGCCTGCCAGCAGGCTCAGGAAGAGACTGCTCACCAGCAGCGTAACCAGGTTGATCAACAACACCGCCCCGATTACCACCCACCAGTTCGTGACCGGCACCACCGCAGCCTCCGGGAGTGCTGCCTGCTTCCCAACCGGGGGCAATAAAAACTCCGGCAGCAGCAGCGGCACAAAGTCAACCCAAGCCGGCAGCACCCGCAGATCGGCCTGCTGCAGATTCTGCACCAACGTCGCGGGCTGCGCAATATCCGGCGAGACCTGCACCAGCGCAGATGCAACCTGGTCACTCAAACTGCGGATAAGAGGCGCGAGTGAGAGGCGTGTCCCCAACCAGAGGTAGAGATCCAGAACAATGGGTATCATTACGACCCAGAGCCGCCGGTTCAGGGCCACATAGCCTGCACTGATTGTGTCGATGAGACCTGGGGTTTGAGGCTTTACAACGGCCAAGGCGACCTCCTCGTAACATCTTTATTATACCACATCCGGGCTCTTCTGGGAAATAATCTCGTACATTTGTGCCTGGAATTCGGGGAGGTATTATACCGCAGAGCAGCATCTGCGGCTAGAAGCCGCAGCTACAAAAGCCGTAGCTTGAGCCGGTGGCATGCCTGCCGCAGATGCAAAAGTAGCCGTAGGGTGCGTTCTACGCACCAGCGATAGCCATCCGAAATGTGTCGTCGTGCCGCCTTCAGGCGGTTGGCAGCGCATCCCGAAGCACCAGTTCACAACCACTTTAGGATTGCTATACATCAGATTCACGGTTGCACACTCTTTGTGACCTTCGTGGTTTTTTTGCATGTTTGACGGCAAATTGGTATGAGCCGGTGGCATGCCTGCCGCAGATGCAAAAGCCGGAGGGTGCATGCTATGCACGGTTTTTCTGGCGCGCGCAAACCTGGACTATTCGCTCAACGTTCATGAAGCCGGGACGCCTATGCGTTGTTGCCTGTTCCGGCTGAAGCCGGGACGCCTATGCGTCGTTGCCTGATCCGCCTGAAGCCGGGACGCCTGTGCGTCGTTGTCGGGATGGTTTTAAGGCGCATAAACGGAACTCATGTCCCCTATCCCTGTCCCCTATCCCCTATCCCCTATCCCCTATCCTGGCAAGTCCAAAATTGGAACAGCACGAAAGTTTCTGGTACAATCTGGCCAGGGGCGCTGTGCGTAGCATGCCACATCTGCCCGGATAGAACTGCACTATTCCGCATACATACCCCGGTGAGAGGAGCGGTAGCGTTGGGTCGGTGCTTCGGCCTGGCCGGGACTGGACGATATACGGAGAGGTATCAACTGAGATGGGGACGATGAGACAAGTATTCGCGCTGGCCCGGGGGCTCCGCTGGTGGCTCGCCCTCAGCGTGCTGCTGGGCCTGTGCGTTTTTGCGCTGAATGCGCTGCAAATTACCATGATTGGCCTGGTCATCGATCAGGCGCTCCAGGCACGCATACCCTGGTGGTGGGTGCCGGTCGGCATTGGCGTATTTGCGGTCGTCTTCCTGGTGCGGGCCGGGTTTGCCTGGCTGGCGCGCATGACCGCCCACCGGGTTGCCACGCGTACGCGCACCGTGCTGCGTGACCGGCTGTACACGCATATTCTGGCGATGGGGCCGGAGTTTACCTCGCATGAACGGACCGGCGCGCTGACCAACCTGGCGGTCGAGGGCATCGCCGGCATGGAGGGCTACCTCAGCCGGTATGTACCGCAGATCATCCTGGGTTTTACCGTGCCGGTGCTGCTCCTGGGCTATGTGGCCCTCCTGGACCCGCTGGTCGCCCTGGTGCTGCTGGCGGTGCAACTGCTGCTGCCACTGGTCTTGTGGCTGCTCCAGCGGGCCTTTGGCACGGCGGGCGGGCGCTTCTGGGAGACGGTCAGCACCCTGAGTGCGCAGTTCCTCGATCTGCTGCAGGGCATGACCACGCTCAAGATGTTTACCCGCAGCCGGGACTACAGCGAGAGTGTCCAGTTTCAGTCGGACAAGCTGCGCTGGATCACGATGGACCGCATTTTTATCACGATGTTTTCGCTCTTCTTTCTGGAGTGGATCGCCACCCTGGGCACGATTGTAATTGCCAGCGGGATGGCCGCCTGGCGGCTCGAAACCGGTGCGATTTCACTGGGTATGGCGTTTGTGATCGTGCTGTTGAGTGTGGAACTGGCGCGCCCACTGCTGACGCTGGGCGGCACCTTCCAGACCCTGGCGCGCGGCTTCCCGGCTGCCGACCGCCTCTTCGCGCTGCTGCGGACGCCGCCGCTGATCCAGGATGCGCCCGACGCGATCGTGCCGGAGAACTGGACGCCGCATATTCGCCTGGAGCAGGTCAGCTTCTCCTACGCGGCAGTGCCGGGCAACGCGCCCGAGGCGCTTGAGACGCCGCAGGAGCGGCGCAACCGGCTGCGCGCAGAGAAGCAAGCCGAGCGCGAGCGCCGCAAGGCCGAACGCGCGCAGCAAAAGGCCGAGCAGCAAGCAGAGAAGCAAGCCAGGCGTGAGCGCCGCAAGGCCGAACGCGCGCAGCAGAAGGCCGAACAGCAAGCGCAGAAGGCCGAGCAGAAGCGCTTGAAGGCCGAGCAGCAAGCGCAGAAGGCCGAGCAGAAGCGCTTGAAAGCCGAGCAGAAGCGCTTGAAGGCCGAGCAGAAGAAGCAGAAGCGGAGAGGTGCGGCCACGCCGGAGGAAATTACGCCGGAAGAAATTACGCCGGAAGAGGTTACGCCGGAGGAGGTTGCCCCAGAAGAGGTTACGCCGGAAGAGGTTGCCCCGGAAGAGGTTGCCCCCGTTGCGGACACCGCCGACACCGCCGAGCCGGAGAGCACCCCGGAGGAGCCTGCTGTCGAGATCCCCGGGCCACTGGCGCTGAACGCGGTCTCATTTGAAATCAGGCCGGGCGAAACCGTAGCCCTGGTGGGATCGAGCGGCGCGGGCAAAAGCTCCGTGATCAACCTGCTCTTCCGCTTCTACGATCCGCAGGCCGGGCAGATTACACTGGGCGGCTACCCGCTGACACAGCTCTCGCAGGACTGGCTGCGTAGCCAGATGACCCTCGCCGCCCAGGAGACCTATCTCTTCTACGGCACGATTGCCGAGAATCTACGGCTGGCAAAGCCCGATGCAACCCAGGCCGAACTGGAAGCCGCCGCGCGCTCCGCCAACATCCACAACTTTATCGCCGGCCTGCCGGAGGGCTACGACACCCAGGTCGGCGAGCGCGGGGTGCTGTTAAGCGGTGGGCAGGCCCAGCGTATCGCCCTTGCCCGCACCCTGCTCAAGGATGCGCCCATCCTGGTGCTGGATGAGGCCACCTCGCAGGTGGATGCCGAGACCGAGGCGGTCATTCAGGCGGAACTCAAGCGCCTGGCGCAGAGCAAGACCGTGCTGATGATTGCGCACCGCCTGAGCACGGTGCGGCATGCCGACCGCATCCTGGTGATGGACGAGGGCCGAATACTCGAGGCCGGAACCCATGCAGAGTTGCTGGCGCGATCCGGTCCCTATGCGCGCCTGATCGAGGCCCAGCGGGTTGTCACCGCGCTGGTTGAGGAAGAATAAGCCATGAACCGACGAGCAATTATTTTGCGGCTGCTGGGGCAGATTCGCGGCATGTGGGGCTTTGTGATCTTTGCGATCCTGGCCCGCCTGCTCAATCAGATTGCCGGAATTGCGATTCTGGCAATGGCCGCCTGGGGTCTGGGGCAGGTGATCCTGCAAACCGATCCCGGTCAGCAGTCGTTTATCCAGTCCTATTTTATGATCAACCTGGTACTGTTTGGCGCGGCCAAGGGTATCTTCTACTACCTGGATCACTATCTGGGCTCCTACATTGCGCTGCGCCTGATCGAAACCCTGCGCGTCCGGCTGTTTCAGCGGCTGGAACCACTGGCCCCGGCCGGCCTGACCCACATGCGCAGTGGCGACCTGGTCTCGCGGGCCATCGCCGATATTGACCGGCTGGAGACCTTCTACGGGCAGACCATCGGTGCGGCGGTTGTCACGGTGATGATCCCGCTGGTTGCGCTGTTTGCTATCTCGCTCTTCAGCGGCTGGCTGGCGCTGCTCTTCCTGCCCTTCCTGGTGGCGGTCGGGCTGGTTGTGCCCTGGTTGATCGATGACCTGAGCCGCACGGCCAGCCTGCGGTTGCGCACGGCAGCGGCGGATATGAACGCCTACATCACTGACAGTATCCAGGGGCTGCGCGACATTGTCGCCTTTGGCGGTCAGGAGCGGCGGCGGCAGGAGGTGCGCGCCCGCGATGAGCGCATGACCCGCATCCAGGGCCGCCTGTCGGATGTCTCCGGCTTGCAGGATGCGCTCAATGACTCGCTGGTCTCCACCAGCCTGGTCAGCCTGCTGATCATCGGGATGATCCTGACAAACTGGAACCAGTTGCTGCTGGTCGAGATCCCGCCCATCCTGGCAATCGCGGTCGCCGCCTTTGGCCCGCTGGCCGGGCTGCGCAACGTGGTCGGCGGGTTTAACGAGGCCAGCGCCAGTGCCAACCGCCTCTTCGCCATCATGGACCAGGAGCCGCTGGTGCAGGAGACGGCGACCACGCCGCCGGAAACGCCGGTTGAGCCCTCCATCCAGTTTGAATCGGTCTACTTCAACTACCCGACGAACGGCCAGCTCAAGCTGATGGACGATATGATCCAGTTGACGCCCGGCCAGCCGGCTGCAACCAACGGGCATAGCCCCAACGGTGGACAACCCGCGCCCACCAGTCAACAATCAGCCGCGACGGAGACCGACCAGAACGCCGCGCCAAGCGAGCGCAAAGCGCGGAAGGTGCGGCGCAAGGCGCAGAAGACCAGGCCGGAGGCGCGGCGCAAATGGTTTGGCCTGTTCCGGTGGCGCAAGCCCAAAGCCGCCGAAACCAGCGCCGCAACCCCGCCGGAAACGTCGGAGCCCACCGTCCAGAGCCCACCCGCGCCTGGACCGGGGCCATGGGTGCATAACAACCTGAACTTCACCATCCCGGCCGGGCAGACGGTCGCGCTGGTGGGGCCGAGCGGCGCAGGCAAAACCACCGTGATCAACCTGCTGTTGCGCTTCTGGGAGGCGGATGCGGGGCATGTGCGCATCGGTGGGGTGGATGTCCGCGACTTCCCGCTGGATGATCTGCGGCGCAGGATCGCGGTGGTCTCGCAACGCACCTACATCTTTAATGCCACGATCAAGGAGAACATCCTGATCGGCAAGCCCGACGCCACCGATGCTGAGATCGAGCGGGCGGCGCAACTGGCAAACATCCACGACTTTATCGCCTCGCTGGTGGATGGCTACGATACTCGCGTGGGCGAGATGGGCGCGCGGCTCTCGGGCGGGCAGCGGCAGCGGCTGGCAATTGCCCGCGCCCTGATCAAAGATGCCCCCATTCTGATCCTGGACGAAGCCACCTCCAGCCTGGATGCCACCACCGAGCGCGAGATCCAGATGGCGATCCAGGAACTGATGCAGGGGCGCACCACGATCATCGTTGCGCACCGCCTCTCAACCGTGGTCAACGCCGACGAGATCCTGGTGATTGATCAGGGGCAGGTGGCGGAACGGGGCAAACATGCCGAACTGCTGACGCAGCGCGGCGTCTATGCACGCCTCTTCGCCAGCCAGCAGGATGATCTGTTGTATATTGAGTAGGTTATAGGTTACAGGTTACAGGTTACAGAGAACGACGTAGGGGCGCAGCATGCTGCGCCCTATTACTATCACACGCCCACATCCTGCACCCGCCTTCCCGGATTTCGTATCACCCCATCCTGACGATGCACCCCCTGGATGTTGGAGAATACACTATGATGCACGAACATACCCCACCCGACGCAGCAGAGGACCGGGCCGAAGTTGCCCGCCTGCAGCAACGGGTGGCCGAACTGGAACAGCAGGCCGCTACTGCCCAGGCGGAGTGCGACGCGCTCTACCAGAGCATGTTTGTGAAAAACAGTGCGGTCAAACTGCTGATTGACCCCGAATCCGGCGCAATTGTTGATGCCAACCCGGCTGCCGGCGACTTCTACGGCTATCCGCCGGATGTGCTGCGCCGCATGAATATCACCGATATTAACACCATGAACCCCATAGCAATGCAGGCTGAAATGCAGCAGGCCCAGAGCGAAGCCCGGCGTCACTTTCGCTTTCACCACCGACTGGCCTCCGGGGAGATCCGTGATGTGGAGATCTACTCCGGGCCGATTACGCTCTGGGGGCAGCCCCTGCTCTTCTCGATTATCCACGACATCACCGAGCATAACCGGGCCGTGGAAGCGCTGCGCGAGAGCGAGGAGCGCTACCGCACCATCGTTGACTGGACCTACGACTGGGAATACTGGATCGATCCCACCGGACACTACCGCTATGTCTCGCCCTCCTGTGAACAGATCACCGGCTATCACCCGGCGGAGTTTATCGGCGATCCGGCCCTCCTGGAACGCCTGATCCACCCGGTGGATCAGGCACGCGTGAGCCATCATCTGCATGCCGAGATGACCGATGAGGAAGCGGCCGAGTTGGAGTTTCGGATCATCACCCGGAGTGGCGTAGAGCGCTGGATCGGGCATGCCTGCCGGCCGGTATATGCCGCCGATGGCCGCTGGTTGGGGCAGCGTGCCAGCAACCGGGATATCACCGCCCGCATCCAGGCCGAGGAGACACTGCGCCAGACCTATGCCGAGCTTGAGCAGCGAGTCACCAGTCGCACTGCCGAACTGTACCATACCAACCAGGTGTTACATGCCGAAGTTGACCAGCATCAACGTACCACCGCAGCCCTGCAGGAAAGCCAGGCACTGTTCCAGGCATTTCTGGAACACTCGCCCATGCTGATCTTTGCCCGCGATCTGGAAGGACGCTACCTGTTTGTCAACCACGAGTATGAAGCCATGGTGGGACGCCCCCAGGCCGAGATTGTGGGGAAGACGCCCTATGATGTTTTGCCGGCACCGATTGCCGAGCAGTTCCTGGCCCAGGATCGGGATACTCTTGCCAGCGGGACATCCACGATACGTGAGTACTCGTTGACCCTGCATAACCGGACGTTAGTCTATCTCAAATATCGCTTTCCGCTCTATGATGCCCAGGAAACAATGTATGCCGTCGCCGGGATTTCAACCGACATTACCATGCGCAAACGCACGGAAGAGGCACTGTACGAGAGTGAAGCGCGCTACCGGCGGCTGACCGAGAATGCTCCGGATATTATCTATCGTTTTCGGCTGCAGCCAACCCATGGCTTTGAATATATTAACCCAACAGTTACGCAGATCACCGGCTACACGCCGGAAGAACACTATGCCGATCCGAACCTGGGGAGCAAACTGATCTACCCGCCGGATAAGGACATCCTGACGGCGATTGTGCAGAACGAAGTGCCCTTCGGCATCCCGGTTGAACTACGCTGGGTGCGCAAGAATGGCACTATTCTCTGGATCGAACAGCGCAATGTGCCGGTCTATGATGCTATGGGCATGCTGACGGCGATTGAGGGCATTGCCCGGGATATTACCGCGCGGAAAGAGGCCGAACAGGCGCTGGCGACCGAGCGCGCCAACGTCGAAGCCCTGGTCGTCGAGCGTACCCGCGAATTGCGGCGGGAACGCGACCGCACCCAGGCCATCCTGGAAGCGCTGGGCGAGGCGGTCATGGTGGTCGATATGGAAGGCGTTGTGCAGTATCTCAATCCGGCAGCCGTGATCCTGACCGGCATGCCCAACAGTGATCCTGCCCGGAGCCGACACTGGTTGCAGTGGCAGCATCTGGCTTCGCCCGAACTGGTCGAAGAACTGCGGACGGCCATCCAGGGCGGGCAGACCTGGCGCGGCGAGGTGATACTCAAGCGCGTTGACGGCACCTGCTACGATGCCGCGCTGACGGTTGCGCCGCTGTTTGACCCCGATCAGCCGGGGCAGCCGACCAGTTTTGTCAGCGTGCAGCGCGATATTACCGCCATGAAGCTGGCCGAGCGCATGAAAGACCAGTTTGTCTCTAATGTCTCGCATGAGTTGCGTTCGCCCATGTCGTTGATTACCATGCTGACCGGGAGCCTGGAGTTGCTCTACCCGCGCATGGATGATGCCCGACGGCTTGAGATCATTCAGGATATTCGCAAACATACGCGGGTGCTGAGTGATCTGATTGGTGATGTGCTGGAGATCTCGCGCATCGACAGCGGGCGCATCGACAGTGAGCAGCATCCGCTCAACCTGGCCCGCCTGGTGCTGGACGAGATTGAGAGCCTGGAGCCGATGGCCCGCAAGAGGGCGATCACGCTCACGCTGGATTGCGCCGAGGAGCTGCCGGTGCTGGGTCATGCCGGGCAGTTGCGCCAGGTGATACGCAACCTGCTAAACAATGCGCTCAAATATACGCCCGATGGCGGCTGGATTACCTGCGTCTGCCAGGTGCTGACCACACCCATACCCCGGGCGGAAGCACCGGCAGCCATGCCGGGCGCGCTCACCTGGCCGGGCAACCAGCGTCTACCGCCCGGCCGCTGGGCCGCCTGTCTGGTCAGCGATACCGGCATCGGCATCAGTCCGGCTGACCTGCCGCATATCTTTGAGCGCTTTTACCGGGCGCAGACCCAGGGCGATATTCCCGGTACCGGGCTGGGCCTCTCGATTGCCGGGGAACTGGTCAGACGCCACGCGGGCTATCTGGAAGTAAGTTCAAAACTCAATGTGGGGAGCAGTTTTGCGCTGTATCTCCCGCTTAAGGAGGATCAGTGTGACACCTGAGGCACACATTCTGGTTGTGGATGATCAACAGGACCATCTCAAGGCGGTGCAGTTGATCCTGGAGGGTATGGACTACCATGTTATCCCATGCACCCATGCAACGGAAGCGCTGGAAATCCTCCGGGGGCAACCGGTTGATCTGATTCTGGCCGATATCGCCATGCCGCATATCAATGGCTATCAACTCTTTGAGGAGGTGCGCCGGCAACCGGAGTGGACGACCATTCCCTTTATCTTCCTGACGGCCCGCGCACTGGATAGTGATATTCGCTATGGTAAAGCCATGGGCGTAGACGACTACCTGACCAAACCGATCCAGCCGGAGGATCTGCTGGCGACGGTTGAAGGGAAACTGCGCCGGCACCAGGAACTGCAGCAGAGTATACCGGCAACGTCCACAACCGCACCGGACACCCCGGCACCGCTGACGGTCGGGCTGCTGCAGATTGACTCCGCCGGACACCAGATCTGGTTTGCGGGGCAGCCGGTAAAACTCTCGGTGCGCGAGTTTTCCCTGCTCGAATATCTGGCACGCCATGTCGGGCAGGTTGTGGATACCTGCGATCTGCTCGAGGTGACCCACGGCGTCACTACCGAAGATGCGCAGGAAGCGCGCGAGTTGCTGCGCCCATTTGTGCGCTCGGTGCGGCGCAAACTGGGCTATGGCGTGGGTGAGCCGGGCTGCATCGAGACCGTGCGCGGGATGGGCTATCGGCTGGTTGAGCCAACCGCCACGGCATGACGCACATCATGTACCGGCGATTGTCCATAACTTCCCGCAAATGTCCCGCCCAACCGGGTTGATTGGAAATAGTTGATCTGGTAGGCTGAGTTCACAACATACGCGGTGAACGTTCAAACGAAATTTTGGGAGGAACAGCGGTCTTCTTGCACCCTGCCAGAGGCGAATTGCCCTTCCGGGTCGCTAACCGCGTAACGCGTGTAAGTAACAGGAGTTACGCGGTCCCTGGCCCGGAAAGTATGTCGGCATCCGGCTGGGCGGAAAAGACCAGATCTTTTTCACAAAAAAATTCACGTTGTGAATTTTTTTGTGAAAAAGAAAAAAGAGTACCATGCTGCCGCAGACGAATCCGGCTTTTGGGACGGTCAACGGACCAAAATAGACTGCACCGCGTAACGTATGTAAGGAAGCGGAATTGGATCATTTCTACGCTGGGGAGGAGCAGACCGCGATGCATGAACCGGCAATGCTAACCGAACATCAGAACCGGCGTGAAGCCCCGGCAATGCAGGCCACGATCGGGCTTAATGGCTATTTTGTTGCGGTCAGTGCCGCCTGGCAGCGCATGCTGGGCTGGAACAGTGCCGAACTGGTAGCGCAGCCGTTTATCGAGCGGATTCACCCGGATGATCTGGATACGGTCATCGCCGCAGTACATCACCTGCAGAACGGCGGCGAGCAGGCCGACTTTCGTGGCCGCTTTCGGCGGCGGGACGGCACCTATGTGCAGTTGCACTGGCACGCCCGCTTCAAGCCCGACCAGTTGCTGCTCACGGTTGTGGTTTATCTTGAGCGCACCGTTGAGCAATCCGAAGTAACCCGGCTATGTGACGCCGGCTGATTCCCGCTAATGTCCCGCTTTGTCCCACCTGGGGAGCCGGCCGCTCCCCAAATCTCCCACTTTTCTCCATCGACATAGAGATAAATTTTTATTAAACTGAGAGCAATCCCAATGCAAATGAGATGCACCTGATATGCATCTCTATGTTGATGCAGAGCATATCACGACATACTATGGGTTCAATGGTGTAATCCCGACAATGATGTCGTAATAGCAGGCATAACGTAGTGCCGTACAACAATAGACCCCAGGGAGCCGCGACACCGTTGGTTGCGGTCCCCTGATTGCGCTTTATGCGGAGAAGGAGAGCGGACATGAGTGTAAGTATGAATGAACAGCGGTTTCAGGTTGCCCGCCACATTGAAGAACTTCTGAGTGAAGAAGCCCGGCATGATCTCAACATGCTGTTTGTCATTGCCGAGTTATCCGAAGAGGAACAGCAGTTTCTTGCGGAGTTTGGCCGGCGCTGTCAGACGCAGCGACACTGCGAAACGCATGAGTTTGGCTGGAGAGTGCCTGAACTGGCGTAGCAGCGCCCGCCGAACAACGTGCTGGTGAGAGAGGAGCGATATTCATATGGCAATCGTCAACATACGGACTGAAATTAAACCGGAGATCGTCGCGAAGGCGATGAAACAGATTGACCCGGGTTACTGCCGGGCCGCCCGGGGCGAGTGGTTTGTCGTCGATGGTGAGAAGGTGATGCACCATGGGAGTACCACCTGGACCCCCTGGCCGGGGACGGCAACCGTGATTAGCGTTGAAGATCTGGTCTTTGGTCTGGGCGGCATCACCCGCGACGAACTGTACCTTAAGGCCATGCCCCACGTCGGCGAGACGGACGAGCAGGCCCACGAACGCGTAACGGCACTGCTGCTGAACGCTATTCCGCCCTGGTATGACACCGCAACGCTGGAACAACTGCTGCATCCCGCCGAACCCGGTAGCAACGAGCAGGCCCGCGCGGTTGGCCGGGAGCCGGCGCTGTAGCGGAGCGAAGCCAACGCGGACGCGTCTATGACGGTTGAGAACATAGTTCGGATATGCAGTGTAGTAGCAGAACGGTGCATCGAATGCACCCTACTATGACGGTTGAGAACATAGTCCGGATATGCCATCCGGGAGTCCCGGCTTTAGCCGGTGGGATGCCTGCCTCGGCAGCAGCATACTCAAGGGAACGGCTGATCCGGCTGAGGCCGGGACTCCTGCGAGGCGCTATCTGGATTAAAAATCGAATGTTCATCAGCGCGTCCCTACCGAAAACAGCATCCGCCGGAGCCGCCCCGTGTCGGCCCATGGCGACCGGTTTTGCATGACAAGGAGGTCGATGATGACCGCAGTGCAGCATGAGATCGATATTGATATACTTGATAAAGCTATCGCATTACTTGAAGATATTCGTCAACGTATTCGTGAGACTGATCGCGGTGAGTACCAGATTTACCTGGATAAACATATGGTACAGCAGATTGAGCAACTGCTGGATACCTATTATGGTGATCTGCTCCCGGAAGCTGTCTCTCCGGAAGCAACCCCGGCGACAGCGCCGGAGCGGGAGGAGAACGCCTTCTACAGCGCGCTGCTGGAAGAGTTTCCCGCCGAGAGCGACAAGTTTGTGATGCTGACGCTCTCGCTGAACCGCAATGCCGAGGGGCAGGTTATGGCTGATCTGCCCTGGGAACATGGCGAAACATGGCACTTCTGGCGCGAAGAACCCTCCTGGCGCATTCAGCGTCCCGATGGGCAGGTGATCGCGGCTCCGCATGGATGGCTGCGCCGCGCTTTCTATACCGCGGTTAATCTGCGCGATATGCTTCCCGGGTGAGACGACCCGCGCATGCACGATCGCCTCCTGCATTGGCACCAGGACGTATACGTTTCCCCAGGCAGCGCAGCCATAGCCATCTGCGCTGCCTGCGGCTCCACCCAACACTGGCCCTGAGCGAGGTAAGGACATGCCATACAACGACGGGCATATTTTCACCAGAATGTACGAACTGAATACCGCCAGGATAGTGTGATGACTCTCGCATACTTTGAACAGCTACAGGAAACCGTGGAACAACAGCCGGCCGAGTTACCTACGGCACATTCAGCGCTTGTGAGCGAAGATCAGCGCTGCCGCGAAGGTCAACGCCGGTTAAGTGAACGAGTGGCCTATCTTGAGTCACAGTTGCGCCGGCAGGACCGTCTGCTCGCCCGCGCGTATAACGCCCGCAGCAAGGCCGAACATATCCGCGAACAGCAGGCATTCCTGGCCGAGGTGAGTCGCGTGCTGGCCTGCTCGCTGGACTATAACGACACCCTGGAGCAGGTGGCCCGGCTGATTGTGCCCTACCTGGCCGACTGGTGTGTGATTGATCTGGTGGCGGACGCCGGCGAAATAGAGCGGGTTGCCGCCGCCCATCGCTACCCCGAACAGGAGCGACACTTGCACGATCTGCACTGCCACTATCCGGTCGATCCCAACCTACCACACCCGGTGCTCAAGGTGATCGAGACCGGCTGGCCGGAAGTGATGTCGGATCTTTCGGATACGGTGCTGGAGGTGTATACCCGGGATGCCGCGCATCAGCAACTGGTGCGCGAACTGGGTACCCGCTCGGCTATCGTTGTGCCGTTGCTGGTACGGGGCAACGTGCTGGGGACGCTGACGCTGGTTTCGTCCCGCGTAGACCATTACCAGAGCCGGGATCTGCCCCTGATCGAAGATCTGGCCTACCGGATTGCTATGAGTGTCGATAATGCGCGCCTCTACCGGCAGACCCAGACCGCCATCCGAGAGCGCGATCAGTTCCTCTCGGTTGTGGCGCATGAGCTAAAAACCCCGCTGACCAGTATGCTGGGCTACTCCCGGCTGCTGGCACACCGCGCCGATCCGGCCTCCCCGCTCACGGAGCGTGAGCAGCGCGCGCTCCAGGTGATTGCGACCCAGACCAACTGCTTTAAGGAGCTGATCGAGACGCTGCTTGACCTGTCGCGGTTACAGATGGGCCACTTGCGCATTCAGCAGGTACCGCTTGAACTGGGTAGCCTGGTGAACCAGGTTGTGGAGGAGTTGCAGGCAACCAGCACCGATACGCTACTGATATACCAGCCTGCGCCGGAGTCCCTGTTTGTTGCGGGTGACGCGGTCGCCCTGCGGCAGGTGGTGCGCAACCTGCTCCAGAATGCGATCAAGTACAGCCGGCCCGGCGACCGGGTGGAGGTGTGCGTTGAGCAGCGGGCCGCGCAGGTCGGTGTGCGCATTACCGACCAGGGCATCGGTATTCCCGCCGTAGCGCTACCGCATCTCTTCCAGAGCTTCTATCGCGCGCCCAATGCGGTGCAGCACCAGCAGCATGGCATTGGCGTGGGTCTCTACATAGTTAAGGAGCTGGTCACGCTCCACGGTGGTTCGATTGACGTTACCAGTCAGGAGGGGGTCGGTAGTAGCTTTACCGTAACGCTGCCCCTGGCTGCCGAACCCCGCGCCACACGCAGCGTCGGGGAAGTCGCCGCGCCGGTTGGCAGCCGGCAGTTGTAGCTCAGGGCGTAGGCCGGCCACCCTCCCGGCGCAGTTGCTCAATCGCCGTGGTCAACTGCTGCAGGCTGATCGGTTTGCTCAGATACTCATTCGCGCCGGCCGCCAGACAGCGCTCGCGGTCGCCGGGCATTGCCAGCGCAGTGACGGCGATAATCGGAATATGCGTCAGCGCGGCGTCGGCGCGAATATATTTGATGGCATCAAATCCATTGAGTCCCGGCATCTGAATATCCATGACGACCAGATCCGGACGGCTCTCCTGGGTACGCTCAATGGCCTCGACCCCGTTGCAGGCGATGATCACCCGGTAGCCCCGGAGCTGCAGATAGTCCGACAACAGGGTCATCGTTACCGGATGATCTTCGGCCAGGACAATCACTGGTTGCCCGTTGAGGGGTAGACTGTGGGGTGCCGGCAGCGCCTCGTCTGCATCCAGTTCCGCCCCGGCAGGCAGGTCGGCTGCCGGCATCCAGGGCAGTGTCACCGTAAACCGGCTACCCTCACCCGGCATACTGCTGACCGCGACACTGCCGCCATGCAGTTCCGTCAAATGGTACACCAGCACCAGCCCCAACCCGGTGCCGTCATAGGCCCGTGCCAGGCTGCTGTCGATCTGGACAAACGGCTGAAACAGCCGGGGCAGATCCTCATCCGCGATGCCAATCCCCGTATCCCAGACGGTAAAGCTGATCGTCTGCTGCACCACATCACCCGCGACCGTCAGTCCGATGGTGCCATTGGATGGCGTAAACTTGACCGCATTGTTCAACAGGTTGACCAGGATCTGCGTCAGTCGCCGGGAGTCGGCCAGGGTGGTCGTCACCTGGGAGTCAAACCGGGTGACGATGCGCTGGAATTTGCTCTGCGCCGCCTGGTCGATCAGTTTCAGGCTGGTCTGGCAGACCTGGGGCACGTTGGTCAGGTGCTGATCCAGTTCCATCTTCCCGGCCCCGATTTTCGCCAGATCCAGGATATCGTTGATCAGCGCCAGCAGATGCCGTCCGCTGGTTTCAATCTGCTGCAACCGCGCGTCTTGCTGGTCGGTCAGCGGCTGGTAGACACCCGAGCGTAGCGCCTCGGTCAGCACCAGAATCGCATGCAACGGCGTACGCAGTTCATGCGACATATTGGCGACAAAGTCATCCTTGAGCTGGTTGGCGCGCAGCAGATCGGCATTGGCCCGGCGCAGTTCGGCGGTACTCTCGGCCACGCGGCGCGCCAGGCCGGCCCGTTCGGCTTCTAATGCTGCCTGGGCCTGCTCCCGCTCGGTGACATCAATAGCGACCACGATCACCTCGCTGACTCTGCCGTCGGCGTCAGACAGGGCCGTAAAGTGAGACTCGTACATCCGGTCGCCAAACGTTGTCACACTGCTGAACGACTCACCGTTGAGCGCCCGGCGGTAGCGCTCCAGGCTCATCGGGCGATCGGCAAAGAATTCGAGGAAGGACTGGCCCACCAGCTCTTCGCGGCGCAACCCGACCGCCGCCAGACCCCGTCCGGTTGCCAGGGTGATAATATTCTCCCGGTCAATCGTCAGCAGGATCAGCGGTGCATTGGCGACGACCGTCTCCAGGCGCAGGTTACTGGCCCGCAACGCCAGTTCGGCCTGCTGCTGTGCCGCCAGCACCGCCTGGCGAAAGATCTCCTGTTCGGCCAGCACAACGCTCACCATCCGCTGGGTAAACCCGGCCGCAATCCCGCCAAGCAGGGCCGGCATACGTGCCGTCAGCAGGGGCAGCGCGGCCGCCGGCACCTCTGCACACAATGTCTGCCCCAGGAGCAGCAGGGTATGCTCCAGGGCATCCGCCTGGGTGTAGTGCAGATCGACCAGCGCCGCGCCGATGCTCCGCGCCTGCGCCGGGGCAAAGGACTCGGCCACCAGCAGATCGATCACCTGATCGATAAGCGCCTCCAGCCGCCGGTAAACCTCGGCTTCACTCAACGGGCTAAACCCGGTCGTGACAAGGCCGGCATACCACCCGTTGATCAGGGTTTCGCGCTGACTCCGAACTACGTCTGCGAGTTGCGTGCGCATCGCAGCGTCCATGGATAACTCCGTCTATTCCGTCATTAACACGACTTACGCAGTGGGCGTATAAATCGGACATGTACGCCCACAACGGCAGTCTTCGCCTGCGGCAGCATGGGACGTTACGGATCTTTTTCACAAAAATGTTGCACGCAGTGCAACATTTTTGTGAAAAAGAAAGAGATCTTCCGCCCTGCCGGAGGCGAAATGCTCTGCCAGGTCAGGGACCGCGTAACGCGTGTCATTAACACGCGTTACGCGGTGCAGCTTCCTTCGGTCTGATGACCGACCCGAACGTCAGCTTCGCCTGCGGCAGCATGGTATTTCTTTTTCGTTTGCACAAAAAGTTCACAACGTGATTTTTTTGTGCAAAAGATCGGTTCTCTTCCGCCCTGCCGGAGGCGATATCCCCCACCAGACGCAGGATCACCTGATCCATGGCAGCAGTGGCCGTTGCGCGGTGTTCGCGCATGTCGTGTTGTGCGTGGTCCAGACTCCCACGGCGTAACGTGTGTCACTACATGGCTGTGTATGGCCTTATTATGCTGATTTTATCAGGTAAAGTCAACCGTACAGCCCTATACCCCTATACAGGCCGGGCGAACTTCGATTATAATAGGGCCGTATCACTGTTCCTGGTCAATCCTGCTCATGCTGCTGCCGGTAGAGCATTCGCCGGTGAGTGGCACCGACCTTCCCCTGTCATCAGCGTTATCAAGGAAGCGTACCCATGAGTCGCCGGATTTCTGGACTGCTGATCATCTGCTGGCTCCTGCTGCTGTTCGGTTGTAGTTCAAGCAGACCGACCGAGAGCCGGACCACACGCCTCCAGCCGTCTGCCACGCCCATCCCGACGGTCACCACCACGACTGCCGCTGAGACGAGTAACAGTGCGCCGGGGGTTTCGATTCCGATTCCTGAGGCCCTGCGGGTCAATGATAACTGTGTCTTTTGCCATAAGATTCACCCGCCGGAGGTGGTGGATATGGAGCATGAACCGCACCCCAGTTGTAATGACTGCCACAACGGCTCGCCGGTGCGGATTACCTGCCCCAGTTGCCACAGCATGCACCAGGTCGATATCGAAGTCCCAAATCATCCGAATGAGCCCGATATTACCTGCGCAAGCTGCCATGCTGATGTTGTGCCGCCCACACCCACACCCACACCGGCACCATAGGCGAACCGGCGCGTGTTGCGCGGAGGGTGGGCTATGTCTCGGCCAGGCATGAACCGCTCATTTTTCAAGCTGCTCAACCGGAGTTGATCCTGCTGCGCCGATGTCCCACCCATCCGCCTCGCGTCTGACCACTACCAGCGTAAGATCATCGAAGGGCACCTGGCCCTGCGTGAAGCGGGCCACCGCCGCCGTGATCGCCGCCACTAGCTCGTGCGCGCCGGCCGCGTGGTGCTGCGCAATCAGGTCGCACAGCCGCGACTTATCAAACGGCTCGGTCTGCTCGTTGATCGCCTCGGTTACGCCATCGGTGTAGCAGACCAGCAGATCGCCGGGGGCCAGCGTCACCCGGGCCTCCTGCAGCGTCACCTCCTCCAGCACCCCCAGCGCGATCCCCGGCGTCCAGAGTTCCTCAAAGGTCCGGCTGGCCGGGCGGTAGAGCAGCGGCGGGTTATGCCCGGCACTGGTGTAGCAGAGTTCGCCCGTGGCCGTCGCCAGGCGCGCATAGAAGAGCGTCACAAACATCCCCGACTCGGAGTCGCGGGTGATCCAGCGGTTGGCCCGCTCCAGCGCCCGCGCCGGGGGCGAGCCGTCCAGGGCGGCGGCGCGCACCAGGCTACGCGCCAGGGCCATAAACATCGCCGCCGGCACGCCCTTGTCGCTCACATCGGCAATCACCAGTCCCAGGGTGGCCGGCTCCGGCGCGGCATCCGGTTGGTGCGGCCGGGCCGGTAGCTCCCAGAAGTCAAAGAAATCGCCGCCAACCAGCCGGGCAGCGCGCCAGTCAGCCGCGATATCCCAGCCGGGCAGGCGCGGCGGCGCGGCGGGCAGCAGCGAGGTCTGGATCTCGCGCGCCACGCGCAGCTCCTGCTCCAGCCGCTCGGCTTCGGCCGCCTCGTCCGACAGCAGGACGCTCTCCAGGGCGCGGGCTATCTGGCCGATGGCGCCCTCGTAGAGCGCCCGGTGGCGCGGATGGGCCGGGCGGTCGGGCGCGTCATAGTCGATGATCAGCACGCCGATCAGGCTGGCGCGCGCCAGCAGCGGCAGCAGATCCAGCGTCCCGCTACCACAGACGGGGATAATCTGCGGGAAGGCCGCGCGCTGCGCCTGGGCATCCGTCAACCGCACCGGGGCCAGTTCATGCTGCACCCGGTCGAGCAGCGGAGCGGCCTGCATTGCGATACACTGGCCCAGCAGTGCCTCCCGTTGCGCGCGCCTGAGGCCATACGCCGCCAGGATCTTAAAGCAGTGCTCCTCGCGCTCCCAGAGCAGACAGAAGCAGCGGTCACACCCAACCAGCAGCGGCGGCAGGCGGACCAGCGTCGGCAGCAGTTCGTCCAGGGTGGCCGCCCGCCCGATATTCTCCGAGACCTGGAGCAGCGCGTTGAGGGTCCAGGCTTCCTCCTGCTGGGCGGCATACGAGTTGGCGCTGTCGATGGCGATGGCGATCTGGTCGGCCAGGGTGCGCATAATAAACAGGTCGTCGTCGTCAAAGTCATCCGGCTGCGCGCTCTGAACATCGAGCACGCCCAGGATCTGCGCCCCCACCTGCAGCGGCACGGCCAGTTCCGAGCAGGTGGTCGAGTAGTCGTCGATATAGCGTGGGTCGCTACGCACGTTACCCACCAGCACCGGCCGGCCGCTCGCCACCGCACTGCCGACCAGTCCCTCCCCCCGATGCAACTGCCGCATGTGCATCCAGGCCAGATCGATATCCTCGTCGTCATCGGCGGTGCTGGCGCGAAAGGTAATAACATCACTGTCGGGGGTGGTGGTAAAGATATGCACGGGATGGTAGTGAAAGGAGCGGCGGATCAACCGGACGACGGCGGGTAGCAGTTCCGCCAGATCCAGAATGGCAGTGATATGTGCGCTCACCTGGTGAATGGCCTGCAGTTGATGAACGCGCCGGTGGGTCTCGTCAAAGGCGCGGGCGCGGGCAATCGCCACGGCGGCCTGGTCGGCGATCAGCGAGAGCAGCCGCAGGTCGTTGGCATCAAACGCCGCCGGGCGGTAGCTCTGAATGGAGATGCTGCCGATCACGGTTTCCCCGGCGATCAGCGGCACATAGATGCCGGAGCGCGGCGGATGTTCGCTCTGGTAGCGCGGGCGGGCGGGCAACTGCTCCATCTCCACCGCAAAATCCTCTACCAGTAAGGACCGTCCGGTCTCCCGCAGCCAGCCGACCAGCCCATCGCCCGCTGCCAGGTTGACGGTCAGTTGCGGCAGGCGCACGCGGTCCTGCACTCGCACCATCAGGGTAAAGTTCGCACCCGCGAAGAGCCCCAGGTGAAACGAGGAGGTATCCACAATCTTGCTGGTCTCCCGATAGATCAACTCGCAGAGCGCCGCCACATCCTGTTCGCTGCGAATGATGGCCCGGCTGACTTCGTTGAGCAGGGCCAGTTCGCGCACCGAGCGACGTTGTGTCTGCAGGCGCAGCCCGGCGCGCCGCACAACTGCACTGGTGGCGAGCAGGCTGATGCCGGCCAGGAGAAAGTAGCCGATCCCCAGCCCGGTGTAGATCGCAGCAACCAGGGCGGCCAGTGGCAGCGGCGCCAGCTCGGCACTCAGCGCCAGCCGCCAGGTAGAATGCCACCAGGTCTGCACGCCGGTCCAACCTCCCTGGAGATACTCGCGCCCGAGGCGTCCCAGTTGCAGCAGGCCGCCATAGCCCAGGATCATTCCGGCCAGCAGCATGGGCGCCGGTGCGGCCGGCCCATCGGCGAGCAACTGCGCCAGCGCCGCGCCCCCCAGAATACCCAGCACCCGCAGGCCGCTCCGCAGCATGGGCCGACCCACCAGGGTGTAGAAGTTGCGCGGGAAGCCGTAGATAAAGGGCAGCGCCATCCCAAACAGCAGCCCTTCTCCAGCGGCAACCAGCGCGCCGACCGGCGGCCCCAGCGCCAGGGCGGTCGCCAGCAGGATCACCCCCACCAGGCTGTGCGGGTCGCCCTGGGGCCGCTGAAAGCCCAGGCTATCGATCAGCAGGGCGACTAGGCCAAACAGCAGTAGCACCGGCAGTGGCACGGCGGGTTGGGGGGTCAGCAGGAGCAAGAGCCAGCCGCTCCCCCCGACCAGCAGACAGTAGAGACTGACGAGGTGCGCACGCCTCACGCGCGGCCCTGCCCAAACGCATCGCGCGCCTCTTCCACCGTGGTGTGGATGGCGAAGACCTGCGCAAAGCCGGTGATATCGAAGACCTCCAGCACCTGGGGTTGGAGCGCAGCCAGGCGCACTTCTCCGCCCAGCGTCATCAGATCTTTGCGGACCAGGAGTAAGGCGCGCAGGCCGCTGCTGCTCATAAAGGGCACATCGCTCAGATCCAGCAGCAGGTAGCGCGCCCCGGCATCGATCTGGGTGCGGACTTCGGCGCTCATCTGGGGCGAGGTGACGGCGTCGATCCGGCCATGCAGGGGCAGCAGCGTAACCTCGGTCTGGGTCTCGTTCGTCAACTGCTTTACCAGGGTGAGCAGATTCCCCGCCTCCGGATCAAAATCAAAGCGCACCTCATCCATCAGGCGGGTCATCAGGTAGATGCCCAACCCACCGACCTGGCGCTCCTCCAGGGGCAGCTCCAGGTTGGGCGGCTCGACCGCCTGCGGATCAAAGCGGCGGCCATGGTCGCACAAGCGGATCACCAGCCGATCATCTGCGGCATACCACGCCACAACGATATCGCCGGGATGCTCGGCGTCATAGGCATACTGAATAATATTGGTCGCCGCCTCATCGACGGCCAGTTGGACCTGCCAGGTAGCGCGTTCGTCGAGCCCCAGTTGTTCGGCGGCCGCCGTAATAAAGGCGGTAATCTGCGCCAGGGCATCGAGGTTGGCGGTGAGCGTCAGGGTTTGCATACCTTCTCACATCTAGAACGAGCCCACGGCATCGATGGTATCGCCGTACATCTCAAAGAGTGAGGTAAAGCCGGTCAGGTCAAAGACCTCTTTGATCCGGGGCGGCAGATGGGCAATCCGAATATCCCCACCTTCCAGATCGGTCACGTTCCAGTCCCGCGCCCGCTTGCGCGCCTCGATCAAGACTCGCAGGCCGGGGCTGCTGATATACTCCAGTTCCGCCAGATCCAGCACAATTCGGTGGCGCCCCGTGGCAAACAGGTCATCCAGCGCCTGCTTCAACTGGGGGGCGGTGGTGGCATCGACCCGCCCGCTCACGCTGAGTAGATCGACCCGGTTGAAGCGGCGATGCGTGATCTCCATAGCTTCTCCTTCAGGGTTATATGGCAGCAAAACGCCCGGTGTGCCGATTATAGCACACCGGGCGCGGGGTCTTTATCCATCTTAAGTTGGGTTATGTGGCCCTCCGAGCCACATTTTTCTCAATAACAGGACTTACGCGGTGGTTCATCAAACCGGATGTTTGAACAGATGAAAGCTCGTCTCGCCTGCGGCAGCATGGTACGTTTTCGATCTTTTTGGAAAAAAAGTGGCTCTCCGAGCCACTTTTTTTCCAAATAAGGATGTCCGATTCCACCCTGCCGGAGGCGAAATGTCCTTTCGAGTCAGTGACCGCGTAACTCGTGTCAATAACAGGACTTACGCGGTGGGCTTTCAAATCAGGCATTTGCCTGGATGAACGTCCGATTCGCCTGCGGCAGCATGGTACTCCTGTTTTTCTTTTTTCAAAAAATTCACGTTGTGAATTTTTTTGAAAAAGATCGGTTTGCTTCCGCCCGGCCGGAGGCGAAATTTTCTTTTGGATGAGTAACCGGCGTTTCATCCAGAGAACGGCAGAATCGCCTGCGGCAGTATGGTACTCTTTTTTTCTTTTGCTTCCGCCCGGCCGGAGGCGAAAATGCCTTTATGATGAAGATATAAACGTATCCGCAACGGCGCGTTCCTGCTCGTCGGTGGCCGGCAGCGGCTCGGAGCGGGGTCGGGTCGGCACGACCGGCTGGGCTGCGCGCAGCTTGTGCAGATGCGCCAGCGACTCGACGGCCGCCTCATGCACGCTAGAGTCGCCGTCGCGCACGGCACAGGTCAGCGCGTTGATGACCTCCGCGGTGGCGGCGGCCGGTCCCATGGTGCCGAGCGCGCGCGCGGCCGCCTCACGCGCATAGAAGTCGGGATCTTGCAGCAGGGCCGTCAGCTTGTTGATCAGGAGCGGGGCGCTGGCCGGCTCGCCGATCTCGCTCAGGACCAGCGCGGTCGCCGTGCGCACAAAGCTGTCTTTTTCGTCGAGACAGACGACCAGATAGTCGATCAGTTGCGGCGAGACGATCCGCTCGCGGAAGGCCCCCAGTGCCCGGGCTGCCGCATAGCGCGTCTTCAGGTCACAGTCGAAGATGGCGACCTTGATCAGGGCTTTGATCAGCGGCATGGGCGGAGTTCCGGCCAGGTAGCCCAGCGTCCGCGCCGCCGCCGCCCGCACATGGGCCGCGCTGTCCTTCAGGCCATCGCGGAGCAGCACCAGATCCGCCGAGGTGTAGTGCCCCTTGCGCTGCTGCAGGCTGCGAATGGCATCGTAGCGCATCTGCCAGCCGGGGTCGGTTAGCAGGCGATGCAGTTGGGTGAATTCATCGGCGTCATAGCCGGCGATTTCATGCAGCAACGTCAGGCGTAGCCACTCGTCGCGTGAGCTGTTCAGGCGCTGGCGGGCCAGATGAATCACATCGAGCGCAACGATCAGTTGCTCAATCGCCGCGCGCAGTGGGGCGGTTGTGCGCAGCTCCCGCTCCAGCAGATGCGCCGCCTGGTAGCGCATCTGGGCCGCGCGTCGCACAATATGATCTGCGCCCGGCCCCTGCGTAATTTGCGCCATGGCCAGCACTGCGGCCACCGGCTCGCGCTGGAACGCATCCAGAAATGGCTCCAGCGTGCGCACGGCCAGGTATGCAAGGACCGTGGTTGTCCCGGTTAGATGAATGTCCTGGCGCGGATTGCGAGCAAAGGTGTTGAGTCGTTCGACAATGTGCGCGCGCCATTGGTCCTGGTCAAACATAGTAGTACGCCATTTCATCGTTCTGCCTGTACGCTGGCCTACACCCTCCGCCAGTGAGTCCTTATTATAGCATAATGGATAACGCTTTGTCAGCCGATTTCTTTACATCAAGATGACGAAAAATCGGCGAAGAAAGTTGTCGTCAGAACCATTCGGCACATGCCGGGGAACACCCTGAACATAGCATAAAGTGTGCCGGGCGCAGTGCCGGCGACCATTTCTGCCTGTGCAGATCGTTAGCAGTGGGATGACAATCCGCTAACCGGGCGGTGGAGCGCTGATGCCGGTTGAGAGAATAGTCCAGCAGAACGGTGCATAAAATGCACCCTACGGCTGGTTTGCTCAACGCCGAGATGCAGAGACGCGGCGGGCACGTTGATGCCGGTTGAGAGAATAGTCCAGATATGGCGTGCCGCAGCAGAACGGTGCATAAAATGCACCCTACGGCTACGGCTAACCGGGCTGCGGAGCGCTGATGCCGGTTGAGAGAATAGTCCAGCAGAACGGTGCATAAAATGCACCCTACGGCTACTGCTGCGTCTGCCTAACCGGGCGGTGGGTGTGCCTACACACTACCCACGTAACGGCGAGGTGGGGTTATACTATACGGCATGGAGTATCCGGAAGATGGTCTCTGTGGGCGGCCATGGCTGATGGAGTGGCCCACTATGTAACGTGTGTCAGGAAGGAGTGCGGATTGCATGGGTGAACCAACCTCCCGCCGTATTCGGCGGCAACGCCTGGGCATTCGGCCCGGGACGGAACCTTACTATCAGATCGCTGAGCAGACGGATAGCCGGCTGCTGCTGCAGTCGCGGCCCGATGCGAATCGGCGGGCGGGCTATCGCTTTATGGCGCGGGGCGCGGCGCTGCTGCTGCTGGGGCTGCTCTTCTTCTGTCTGACCTATACCACCCTGGGGCAGCAGGCCGAGGGCGCGTTTCTGAGCGTGGCCTTTGGCACGGTGGTCCTGGGGGTGCTGGGCTGGTTCGGGCTGAGCGGGCTGGTCGGTGGCCTGGCGGTTGCCACGACCGCGAATACGATTACGCTGGATACGGCGGCCCGGTCGCTGGTCTATGCCCAGCGCAGCCGGGTGCTGCGCCAGGTACGCGAACGCACCCAGACGCTGCATCTGGAGCAGGTGGCCCGGTTGCGGTTGCGCCCGCGTGCCTTTAAGCCCCCCGGCCTCTTGCAGCGGGTCCAATCAATCGTGGCGCTGGAGTTTGTCACCGACGAAGGGCATGTCTGGTTGATCGATAGCGCGGATGATCCCCTGGCACTGCAACCGACGGCGACCACGTTTGCGCAGATGCTCGGCCTGGAACTGGAGGTCGTGGACCGCGAGCAACCGGCGGAGCAGCCGGCGACCGGCGCAGATCGCGCCTGATGATGCCGGCCTGACATTCTGTTCAGGGGGTTGCAACCCCCGATCTGACGTGCTATACTTTTCCCTCCCAGGGATTGATCGGGCGGGATTGGGGTTGGCTTATGAGGCAAAGGCAGCAGCATGAAGGTGCGTTACGGCGCTCAATCGGACCTTGGTCTGAAGCGTGAAGTCAATCAGGACTGTTATGGGATAGCCGAGGCGCTCCCGTCGGAGCGGCAGGACCGGCTGCTGGTCGTCTGTGATGGGATGGGTGGGCATATGGCGGGGGAGGTTGCCAGCCGCCTGGGAGTGAGTGCCTTGCTGGCGCACTACTACGCCACGGCGCAGGAGGATCGCCGGGCGCTGCTGCCGGCGGCGCTGGTGGCGGCGAATCGCCAGGTCTATGAGCAGGGCCGGGGGACGATGGGTACGACCAGTGTGGTGGCGCTGCTGCTGGGCGATCAACTGCATGTGGCGAATGTGGGCGATAGCCGGGCTTACCTGCTGCGCGATGGGCAGCTCCGGCAGCTTTCGCAGGACCACTCGTTTGTGGCCGAGCAGGTCGCCGCCGGGCTGTTGACCCCCGAGCAGGCCCGGGTGTCGGCGCATCGCAATATGATTACCCGCGCCCTCGGGCATCAGGCCGATGTGCAGGTTGATCTCTTTCCGCCGCTTACGCTCCAGCCGGGGGATAGTGTGATCCTCTCGACGGATGGGATGCATGGGCTGGTTGAAGACAGCGAGATCGCCGGGGTGGTCAGTACGCTGCTGCCGGAGGCGGCGGTAGAACAACTGGTGCAGATGGCGAATGCGCGCGGCGGGACGGATAATATTACGGTGGTGATTGCGCAGGTTGTTCCGCCGGAGGAGCCGCTTGACGCGCCGGCCGCCGGGTCGCTGCCGGTTACGCAACCGCTGCCGGTGCAACCACCCCCCCCGCCGGATGTGCCGGACGCGCCGGCCACCCCGGACGCGCCGACTCCTGCGGCGGCGGCCGGGGAGCGCCCGCTGACCCAACGGGGTGCGCTGCTGGCGCTGGCGGCGCTGCTGCTACTGCTGGCGGTTGGTGCGCTGGCCTTCCGCTTTTCGCCGGCCGGGGGCGGGGGTGCTCCGCCGCCCCAACTGGTCGCCTCGGCCACGGCGACGCTTACCCCAACCAGCGCCACTCCCAGTCCGACCACCGGCACGGTGACGCCGACTCGGACGCCAACAGAAACACCCACGCGCACGGCGACACCCACCGCTACCGCTACGCCGGTACCGCCACCAGTTGATGAACCGGCCGGGGCCGCCAGTGATGTCTGGCCGGGTTGATGAACGTTGAAAATGAAATCCGGACATTCGTCGGTATGGAGTCCTGGCTTTTAAAGTTTGAAAAATAGTCCGGACATCACTGAACAGGAGTCCCGGCTTTAGCCGGTGCATATCTGCCGGGGCCGCAGTATCCTGCCGGGAACGCCGGAACCGGCTGCAGCCGGGCCTCCGGCAGATGGATGTGGTAAAATAATAGAGGAAGTAGCAAATTTGTTCGCCGGGAGGTCGGGTATGCCAATTCAGGTTTTAACTGCGGCAGTTGCCGCGCAGATCGCGGCCGGTGAAGTGGTCGAGCGGCCGGCCTCGGTGGTGAAAGAACTGCTGGAGAATGCCCTGGACGCAGGGGCGCGGCGAATTGCGGTTGAGGCGCGGGGTGGGGGGCTGCGCGAGCTGAAGGTCCAGGACGACGGCTGCGGTATTCCGGCGGCCGAGGTGGAACTGGCCTTTGAGCGGCATGCTACCAGCAAGCTGCGTGTGGCCGATGATCTCTGGGCGATTAATACGCTGGGCTTTCGCGGGGAGGCGCTGCCCAGTATTGCCAGTGTCTCGCAGGTGGTCTGTGTCACCCGCGCGTCCACCGAGGAACTGGGCAGTGAGTTGCGCATTGCGGGTGGCGAGGTGCAGGCGCGCACGCCGCGCGGCTGCTCGCCCGGTACCAGCATCACGATCCGCAATCTCTTCTACAACACCCCGGTGCGGCGCGAGTATCTGCGCTCCGATGCCACCGAGATGAGTGCGATCAGTACGGTGGTGCAGCAGTATGCGCTGGCCTACCCGGAGGTGCGCTTTATGCTGCTGCTGGATGGGCGGCTGGGGTTGCAGACGAGCGGCGATGGCGATCTGCGGGCGGTGTTGATCGAGTTGTATGGGATCGATGTGGCCCGGCAACTGCTGCCGGTGGCGGCGCAGCATGGCGCAGGACCACAGGCGATCGACATCAGCGGGATGATCTCGCCCCCCGGGCTGACACGTAGTACGCGCAACTATCTGCATCTGTTTGTGAACCGGCGGGCGATCCAGGCGCGGGGGGTGCTTGCGGTGATTATCAACGAGGCCTATCATACGCTGCTGATGAAGGGGCGCTATCCGCTGGCGGTGCTCAATATTCAGGTGGACCCGGCCACGGTTGATGTGAATGTGCATCCGACCAAGAGTGAGGTGCGGTTTCAGTATCAGTCGCGGGTGAATGGGGTGCTGGGGCGGGCGATCCGCGCGGCGCTGCTGGAGGGCGCGGGGGTGCAGCCCTGGAGTGAGAGCGAGGCGGTGGGGGCGAGTGCGCAGCGGCGCTTTGAGTTGCGCCAGGTGGGGCAGAATAGTGCGGGTGAGCGTGACGCTGAACCGGCGCGGGCTGCGGCCTGGGGCGTGGCGGCCGGCGCGTGGGATACGCAGCATAGTCGCTGGGACGCTGGAGCGCAGGATCGAGAACTGAGAACTGAGCAGGTAGAACCCGGCACTGAGCACGCAGCACTGCCCACTGACCACGCAGCAGAGGTGGCGCGGGCAATTGGGGCGGAAGAGGTGCCGCCCCCGGCGGAGCAAGCGCGCTCTGATGCTGAGCGGCCGGCGCATCCTGAGCATGCCGCGCGTTCTGAGCGGCCGGCGGGGGCGACGCTGCCGCCGCTGCGAGTGGTGGGGCAGGTGGGCATGACCTATGTGGTGGCCGAGTCGCCGGAGGGGATGTATCTGATTGACCAGCATGCCGCGCATGAGCGGATCACCTATGAGCGGTTGATGGCGCAGCATGGCACGGGCGCGCTGGAGTCGCAGGGGTTGCTGCTGCCGCAGACGGTGACGCTGCCCCCGGCGGCGGCGGAGGTGCTGTTGCGCAATGCCGATGCGCTGGCGGAGTGGGGCTTTGCGCTGGAGGAGTGGGGCGAGGGTAGGGTGCGCCTGCGGGCGGTGCCGGCCACGCTGCCGCTGGAGGATCTGCCGACGGCGCTGCTGGAGGTGGCGGATTATCTGTTGGGGCGAGGGGGCAGTACGCCCAATGACTGGCGTGAGACGCTGCTGACGACGCTTGCGTGCCATACCTCGGTGCGTGCGGGGCAGGCGCTCTCGCTGGAGGAGATGCGCGAGTTGCTGCTGCAACTGGAGAGTTGTATCAGTCCGCGCACCTGTCCGCATGGCCGCCCGACGATGATCCTGCTGACGCCGGGGCAACTGGAGCGGCAGTTTGGGCGGGTGTAGCTGATGGCTGACGACTGACGGCTGACGGCTGACGGCTGACCGCCATCTGCCATCCTCAGAACGGGAGTCCTGTGTCATCCGGATAGGCTGCGGGGTCTTCACGCACCTGGGTCGCCGGCTTTGGGGTAATCTGCTTCCGAAACGCCTGGAGTTTGGCAAACAGGGTTTCACTGGAGCGGTAGGCATCCCGCAATGGGGCCGGATCGGTGAGATACCCGCGCCGATGGATCAGATGCAGGCAGGCCACGGTTTCCAGCAGGGAGCGCACCGCGATGCCCAGGAAGCGGGCCTGTTCGGCGTTGCTCTGCCCGGTTGAGCCTTCGGCAATGTTCAGCGCGATACTGGTTACGGCGCGGATCATCTGCCGTTTGAGATTGAACGCTTCCCGTGCCGGCAGGCGATCCGCCAGCGCGTAGATGATATCCGTATAGTCGAGCGCCAACTGCCAGACCTCCAACCGTTCGAACTTGTACCCCATCACGCTCCTCGGTTCCCTCACCGACTGCCGACTACTGACCGCTGACTGCCGTCCGCCGTCTGTCGTCCGCCGTCTGCCGGCCAGCGCGGTGAGGGGGCAGATGGGACCATAACGCCGGACCAGATCATCCGTGCGAATGCCGGTGCGGGCGTGGCGCAGATCCTGCAACGCGGCCTGCGTAGCGGCATCCAGGCTGAAGGAGGTAACCCGTACCGTGCGCTGATGGATGAGCGCGGCGCGCAGCCGGGCCAGCCGCTCGTCGGCGGAACAGCCGCGCGGCAGGGAGATGCGGTTATGCCGCGCAATCAGGCGCTGACGCTCATTCAGCAGCAACGGTTTGCGTATGTGCCAGATGCCTGGAGCTATCGAGCCGCCCATCCTGCGGAGGCGCTCCTTTGGTTGGTCGGAACGTTAAAGAGCTGACAAGCCCTATGCGGCTCCCGGCGGAGCTGACGCGCCCCACGGTTGCAGCGATGAAACAGATTGAAAGCGAGGCGGTTGGGATGACGCTCGTGACCAGTTTTGAAGCGATTGGTCGGGAGGATGGCCGGGCAGAAGGGCAGCAGGAGTTGGTACTGCGCCTGCTGACGCGCAAGCTTGGCCCGCTCCCGGAAGAGGTGACGGCCCGTATCGTGGCCCTGGATAGCGCGACCATGCTGTTGCTGGCGGATGCTCTGCTGGATTTCGCCACCCAGGACGACCTGCGTGTCTGGCTGGACCAACTGCCGGGTGTACCGCCCACGAATGCTGCCGGAGCACCGGATCAGGCGGGGTAGTTGACGCCGACGGTCAGGTTATAGAGCAGTTTTAAACTGGTTGTGAACTGGTTCTTACAACCCGTGTGAGCCTCCCCAATCGCCGATGATCGTAAGCTCTGGTTTGCCGGACTGCTCCGTGCTTGCTATACTCTGCCCGGAATGAACAGCGCATCACCATGATCATTGCTGGCGCCCATGCGCGCTCCAGGCTGTTCTTCGGTTTGAATGTTTCGTTCGCAGTGCTTTTCATGAACCTGATCGCCGCTTCCCGAAAAACCAGTGTGCATGCGCTGCTGAGTAGCTCCCTGGCATTCTTGCTCTATGTCTGCACGCTCGCGCCGACCGTGTTGTGGGGCGATGATGCGCAACTACAGCGGCCGGCAATCTTGAAAGCTACTGGGAGCGGTGTTCGTAACTACTGGCTATGGGTTTCCATCACTCATGAGTTCACCAGATTACCACTGGGGGACATAGCCTGGCGGGTCAATCTGGCCTGTGCCCTGTTTGCTGCGTTAACTGTCGGGGTTGTATTTGTCATCCTCAGGCTCCTGGACTGTTCGCTGGTTGTCGCATGGATTGGCAGCATAGCTCTGGCGCTTTCCCACACATTCTGGCTGCACGCGGTGCGTACTGAAGCCTATAGCCTGTTTATGCTCTGTGTGGCCCTGATTGTTGCGCTATTGGTGGGATGGCATAAATATCCTGATCGCCGGGTATTGTTGGGTAGCGGGCTCCTGCTGGCCGGTTTTGCCTTTTTCGCGCATCTACTTATTGTGACGTTGATACCGGCGATTGTTTTGCTGGTTATTGGTACAAAGAAACAATTTCCTGGATGGACCTATACTCTGGCAATCGTGGCGGCCATGGCTGGTTTTTTGCCATACTGGTTGACGCGTGAGTCGGTACAGGCACAAGTCAGTCTGTCCGGGATACTGGCCGGGTTCCTGGCAATAAGCGGCAGCGATATCCTCCTCTGGGCCGGCTTCCTGGGCTACCAGTTTATCCTGCTGACGCCGCTGAGTATCCTGGGCCTGGTACATGTCTGGAAAACCAGTCGG
Organism: Chloroflexaceae bacterium; assembly: GCA_034436755.1. Classification (GTDB taxonomy): domain Bacteria; phylum Chloroflexota; class Chloroflexia; order Chloroflexales; family Chloroflexaceae; genus CAKZQX01. Next base: position 222,871 of record DAOTVB010000201.1, read on the forward strand.
GTTCTATGTCTGTTCCTGGTACTTGCCTTTTGGGGCAATGTCGTCTTTGCATTATCGTTTCATGTCCCCGATCAGTATGTTTTTTATCTACCGTCTTATCTGATATTTGTGCTGGCGATTGGCAAGGGATTAGCTGCCTGACAACACCGATATTCATGGCGTGCCCGGCGGTTTCTGCTGGTGCTGTTGCCCATAGTGTGCTTGCCCCTGGCAGTATATACCCTGATCCCTTTTATCCTCAACCAGTTGCAGATCAATCTTTTGTCGGCACGAACACTGCCCTATCGGGATAACAACCGCTTTTTTCTCTATCCGCCCAAGCAGGATTACTATGGCGCACGTTTATTTGGGGAGACCGTGATGAACAGCCTGCCGCCTGACGCCGCACTCCTGGCCGACTGGCTGCCGTTCCAGACATTGACCTACTTTCAGGAGGTTGAGGGCGTTCGTCAGGATGTGCTTCTGGCTGATACATATGTCGCTCAAGGGCAACTGGCCTGGCTCCTGGAACAGAGTGAAACCCGCCCGGTGTTTATTGCGGATAATGAGCGCTATTATGATATTCCAACGATCCTTCGGGAGTTTGACCTGCAACCGTTCGGTCCAATCTATCGCCTTGAACGGTATGAGCAATCAACACACGACAACGAATGGCCGCCCGGCGCAATGTGCGGAACCTCAAGCAGAGAACTAGCACCTGCGCCACACGTCGGGCGAATGGCGCTGGATGCACTCATGGGAAAAAACTGTCACATGCGATGAGGCCGGGCAACTGCTGCGCATGACCGGCACCATCAGTGATATCACACAGCGTAAGCAGCCGGTGGCCCCGGAAGAGCCCCAGGGCCAGCAGCCTGTGGACAAACTGGTGCGTGTTGGTGCGGAGTCATAGGATGTTGTACACCGGCATTCCCGGCTCACATTTCAGCCGGGCCGATCAACCCTGCCGCACCTGGCGTGCCGCCAGATCATTCAGGATCGCGCTGATCGTTCCCGCCGGCGGTCCCTCGGTCTGCACCGGCAACAACTGCCGGAGCCCGATCTCGTAGGGCGGCTGGTAGGCGTGCGCAATGGTGTCAAAATCCTCCAGGCGCGCATCCGAGACCGCATCTGCTCCGGTTGCGCGCGCCGCCAGCCGCTCTTGCATCGTCGCTGTTGCGGCGCGCGCCTCGATCACCGACCAGACCCCGCCCGCCTGTTCAATCCGCCGGCGCACCTGGTCGCGCTGCCGGCGGCGGCTAAAGGTCGCGTCGAGAATGAGGCTCTGCCCGGCCTGCATATGCTCCGCGGCCCGCTGCATCAACTGCTCGTAGATCTCGGCTTTGGCTTCCGGCGCGTAGAGCCGCGCGCGCTCCTGTGGGCCGCTCCGCCGGTGCAGAGGCAGATCGGCCAGTTCCTTGCGCACCCGGTCAGAGGAGTAGACCTCCCAGCCCAGTTCGGCAGCCAGTCCCTCGGCCAGGGTACTCTTGCCGGTGGCGACATTGCCCATCACAATCAGGACGGTCGGAGCTGATCCGGCGACTGCGTACTGTAAGGCCAGGCGGAAGTAGCGCCGGGCGCGCTCCCGGCTCTGCTGCCGGGTTTCGGCGTCAACCTCGGGCTGATTGCTGCGGAAGGTTTCGACTTTGCCGCGCACGCAGGCGCGCACGCATTTGTAGAAGTCCATCAACCGCAGCATGCCCGGATCGTCCAGGGCTGCGGCCATGTGGCGGACAAATCGCCGTGCCAGATCATGCCGGTCATTGTAGTCCAGATCCATCGCCAGAAAGGCCGTGTCGTAGGCGACATCAACGCAGCGATACTGGTCATTAAATTCGATACAGTCGTAGATACAGACGGCATCGGGAGCCAGGTGGATATGCTCCAGATGCAGGTCACCATGCCCATCCTTGATACGCCCCGTCTGTCGGCGCTGCTCAAAGAGGGCGGCGTGCTGCGCGTAAAAACTGTTGGTGTAAAAGCGGATGGTCTCAAAGGCGGACCAGCTTAGCGTCTGCCCGATATCCGGCTCCATCTGTTGAAAGTTCTCGTCGGTGATCTGCCGGAGGTTCTCAATCCGGCCACACTCGGCGATCTCTGGGGTAGCCGGCTGCTGTGCATAGAAGGTTTGCAGCTTTGCCACGATCCGCAGCAGATCTTCGTCGTCCACCGCGCCCCGAGCGAGCCGCGCCTTCATAAAATCCGGCTCCGACAGTTCCCGCATCTTGACCGCATACTCAACCACCTGACCGTCTCCCGCGAAGGTTAACCGATGACCCTTGCGCATGATCGGCACAACCTCCAGATAGGTATCTGCACAGAGCCGCCGGTTGAGTTCCACCTCCCGTTCCGCGTAGTAGTGTCGCTGCTCCAGGGTCGAGAAATCCAGGAAGCCAAAGTTGACCGGCTTCTTTATTTTGTAAACATAGGGCGAAACGATCACAACATAGGAGGTATGCGTCTGAATCAGTCTGGCCTGTGCGGGCTGATGCGGGTAGGAGTGCGGGTCGCACAGGAAGTCGTGCAGTTGCTCCGGAGGCACTTTGCTCCGGGTGGACCTGGTTTGCTTTGCCATGATCAGCTCCTTGCGCTACCTGGTGGGCCATCTCCCTCTGCCCTGTTTGTACGCATCTTGCGTGCCAGAGTGGGGTGTGGGTGTGACGAATTGTTCTGCATTCTATGGATGTGCTCCTGCCTGCATTCGGCGGCTTGGAGCCGCCGCTCCAACCCACGCGCAGTGGAGCGGCGGCTTGGAGCCGCCGGTTCTGCCAACGATGTGTGGCGTTGTGCAAGAACATACGTCACACCCGTGGGGCGTATCAGAGTCCTGTTATAATGGAAGTACGGATAGACAGAACCGACAAACCGAGGATAGCGAACAACCATAGTGTTTGGTAGCTGTACACCCGGTACGCTTCGTTCTCGGTTCTTTCGTTCTGCGTTCGCGGTCGCCCGGATAGACAGAACAGAGACAGAAAGTAGCAGCGTATGCCTCTTGGAGCACACATGTCGATTGCCGGCGGTATCGCCAGATCCTTTGCTCGGGGCGAGCAGGTTGGCTGCGAAGCCATGCAGATCTTTAGTAAGAATGACCGCCAGTGGAAAGCCAAACCCTACACGCCCGACGACGTCGCGGCATTTAAGGCGGAACAGGCACGTACCGGCATCGCCCCGGTGATCGTCCACTGCTCCTACCTGGTCAACCTGGCTGCCGCCGCCGATGAACTGTGGGAGAAGTCGATTGCCGCCTTCACCGATGAACTGGAGCGCTGCGCCCTGCTGGGCATTCCGGCGATTGTGGTGCATCCTGGCGCGCATACCGGCAGCGGTGAGGAGAATGGACTGCGCCGTGAAGCGGACGCGCTGAACCGGCTGTTTGATGCGGGCATCGGCGCGGGGGTGACGGTGCTGCTGGAGAATACCGCCGGTCAGGGAACGGCGCTCGGCTGGCGGTTTGAACATCTGGCGCGCCTGCTGGAACTGGTTACGCGGCGCGAGCGGCTGGGGGTCTGTCTGGATACCTGCCATCTCCTGGCGGCCGGGTATGACATCCGCACCGCCGATACCTACGCGGCAACAATGAACGAGTTTGCGCGGGTCGTCGGGCTGGAACAGCTCAAGGCCTGGCATCTGAACGACTCACAGAAGGATCTGGGCAGCCGGGTCGATCGGCATACTCATATCGGGGAGGGCTGCATCGGGCTGGAGGCGTTTCGCCTGCTGCTTAATGACGCACGCTTTGCCGATCTGCCAATGATTATCGAGACGCCCAAGGGCAAGGATATGACCGAGGATGTGGAGAATCTCGCGCGGCTGCGGTCACTTGTGCAGGGTAGTGCGAAGCCGGACATTTTGCCACCGAGTTCACAGAGCACACTGAGTGATGAGATCTGAGGCAGGAAGCACACATGGTATGTGGTCGCAGACTCCTCCAGAACGCACCCCAGTCTCAGGAGTCCCGGCTTCAGCCGGTTGACGCCGCAGACCGGCTGAAGCCGGGACTCCAGGAGCGATGTATCTTAAAGTCCGTAGTTCGTATCCCGAAATCCGTAGTCCGAAGTCCGTAGTCCGTATCCCGAAATCCGTAGTCCGAAGTCCGTAACCCATAACCCATAACCCATAACCCATAACCTGTAACCTGTAACCTATGAACCAGAAACAAGCTGATCCCTTCTTTTTTGATGGTGGTACAACCGGCTGTCTGCTGCTCCACGGCTTTGCAGGGATGCCGGGGGAGACGCGCGGCCTGGGAGAGTATCTGGCGGCGCAGGGCCATACTGTGCTGGGTGTGCGCCTGGCAGGGCATGCCGAGTCCCCGGAAGTGCTGGATGTCACCCGCTGGCGCGACTGGCTGGCCGCTGCCGAGGCCGGGTTTAACGATCTGCGCTCGCGCTGCGCGACGGTAGTCGTGATCGGGTTTTCGCTGGGTGGGGCGCTGGCAATTTTGCTGGCGCGGCGGCGCTCGTTTGAGCGGTTGGTCCTGCTGGCAACGCCGCTCTGGTTGCAGGGCGACTGGCGGGTCAATGTCCTGCCACTGGCGCGGCTGGTGATGCGCTGGTACTATCCGCTCGAAAAAGCCGACTTTTCCGATCCATTCCTGCGGCAGCGGGTCCGCGAGTATGATCCCGAGGTTGACCTGGACGATCCCGAAGTGCAGCAGCAGTTGCGCCAGTCGATCAAACTGCCCGTCAGCGCGATTGACGAGCTACGCCAGGTGGCCGCGCGGGCGCGCGGTGCGCTGCCCCAGGTGCGCATGCCTACGCTGGTGATGCATGGCCGCCAGGATGATACCTCCCCGCCTGCCGGTGCCGAGGAGATCATTGCGCGGATCAGCAGCCCGGAGCGGCACCTGGTCTGGTGGGAAGAGACCGGCCATCAGATGCTGGTCATCGGCCCGGAACGCGATGCGATCTATGCCCGGATTGCTGCGTTTGTAGCGGACGAACACGCCTCCGGATGATCACAGATTTTGTCACCGCAGACGGTTACTCCGGCAACTCCAGGCTATCCAGCCGTTCCGGCTGTCCATTGCGGCATAGAATTAGCGGTGAAGCGGTTTCCGACGTGTGGACGGCATACTGCTGCTCGCTGTCGCTGAAGACCAGGAGATAGCCGGGTACCATCACCTGCCCATATCCGCGCGCCGGATCGGGACATCCCAGCGCGCTGCTATTCCAGGTCTGTTCTCGCACCGTTGTCAGGGTGAGTGCCTCTTCCGACATGCCGAGATGATCGGCCAGCGCAGTACGGGCGGTGGTGACAATATCTTCCGGGGTGCCGTTTGCGCGTGCGGGCAGGGTGGTCGGAGTTGCCAGATCGTACATGTCGGGCACAATGGTGGCGGTTGGCAGCGGTGTAGGTTGCGCCGGCGGGCGGGTGGGCGTCAGGGTTGCCGTTGCCGTAACGCCGGGCAGTTCAGTCGCGGACACGGACACGGCAGATGGAGTCGCGGTGGTCGTCGCCGGTATGGTGGCTTGCTGCCCCGATCCGCAGGCCGCCAGCAGTCCCCCGGTGATCAGCAGCAGCAGCAGGTTGCGCATTCCCTACTCCCTGGTACAATAGATAGACACAACAGCCTATTATATTCTAGACGTGCGACGGGAGGCAAACGTTCCCCCTATGCTTGATTTTGCGATCGACCTGGCCTATCGTGCCGGTGCGCTGGCCCGCTCCGGCCTGGAACGGGAGCACGCGGTCGAAGAAAAAGGTCGCGCCGATCTGGTCACCGAAACCGACCGCGCCATCGAAGAGTTGCTCGTCGACTCGATTCGCTCGCGCTACCCGGACCATCGCATTGTAGCTGAGGAGGGCAGCAACAGCGCGGGGAGCAGCACCTACACCTGGGTGATCGACCCGCTCGACGGCACGACGAACTATGCCCATGGTGTTCCGCTGTTCTGCGTATCGCTGGGTGTGCTGCAGGGCGAAGTGCCGCTGTTTGGGGTGGTGTATGATCCGTTGCGCGGCGAGTTGTTTACAGCCTATCGGGAACGGGGCGCGTACTGCAATGGTCGCCGGCTCCAGGTATCGCAGACGCCGTCGCTGGACGCGGCCCTGCTGACGACTGGCTTTCCCTATGATCGCTTCACCCAACCTGACAACAATATTGCCGAGTTTTCCCGCATGGTGTTACACATCCAGGGCGTGCGGCGCACCGGGTCAGCCGCGCTGGATCTCTGCTATGTGGCGGCGGGGCGCACCGATGGACACTGGGAGTTGGGGCTGCATCCCTGGGACACGGCTGCCGGCGCGCTGCTTGTAACTGAGGCGGGCGGCCGGTTAAGCGACTGGCACAACCAGGCATGGACGCTCTGGAACCCGCGCCTGGTAGCTTCAAATGGACTGATACACGCTGAGATAGTGAAGGTGTTGGCGGCAACCCGAAACCAGTAACCTGTAACGACTACTGGACTCGCGTTGCCATGATACGCAAGCATGACCTACTACCTGCCCGAAAATTTACCGTCCGGTCCGATCCTTAGCTCACGCCGTCCCACCATCAACGAGTTCTTCCTGTCGTCGTACACCATGAATGTCTATCTCGGCTGTGAGATGGGCTGCCCCTACTGCGACGGCTGGGTCTACAGTTCGCGCCCGCTCAACGAGACGGTGCGGGTGCCGCTCAACCTGCCGCAACTGCTGGCTGAGGAGCTGCAGACGGTGAGTCGCGGCGACCTGATCGCCATTACTGCGCTGAGCGATCCCTACCAACCGGCCGAGCAGAGCTATCGCATTACCCGTCAGGTGTTACAAGTCCTGGCCGATGCCGGGCAACCCTGCCTGATCCTGACCAAGGGGTTGGGTGTGCTGGAGGATATTCCGCTGCTCCAGCGCATCAACGAGCAGAGCCTGGCAATTGTGATGACGACGCTGCTGACGATGGACCGCTATGCCGCCGAGCGGCTGGAGAGCAAATCGCCCACGCCGGCACTCCGGCTGGAGATGCTGGGCGCGCTCAAACGCGCCGGTATTCCGGTGGGTGTGGCGATGGTGCCGGTGATCCCGTATGTCAACGATACCAATACGGTATCGCGGGCGCTGTTCCGGGCCTGTGCGGAAGTTGGGGTTGATTTTGTGATCTGGGATTATCTGCATGTGCCGAATGAGCGGCACCGCATGCGCGTCGATGAGATGCTGGTCCGGGTAGCGGCCTATCCGAGCAACTTCTACCGCGATGCCTTCCAGGGGCAACCGCTGCCCACGGTGAACTACCGCGCCGAGCGTGATGCGGAGTTGCTGGTCCGGTGTGATGGCTTTGGGCTTGATCCGCGCGCGCCGCATCGCCTGTTCGCCGGGCGGTTGGACCCGCAGAACGAGGCCGCACTGCTGCTCAAACATACCGCCTTCCGCGACACGATTAACAACCGCGCACATATGGCTGCGCTGCATCGTGATCTGGCCGAGCGGGTCTACGGAGGTGAGGTCCGCGCCGATCAACTGCGCCTCAGCCCGCTCTGGCTAACGCTAAAGCAGGTGCTCAAGTTGGAGGAGTAAGAATAAAATCTTCGCCGGCAGCTAACATGCCGTCCCCTGCTGCTGTGCGCCGGTTTCCGGGCGTGTCCCCGCCGGCACGGCAACTTCAGCTTCCGCCTGGTGGCGCAACCGGGCAAACAACTTCCGGCGTAACTCGCTTAGCAGCGCGCGATACTCGGGCGTGCGGATGGGATCGGTCGTCATGATCAGCGCATCTTCGCCATTATCGGTATAGTAACGCGGGCGTCGCCCGACGACCTGGAAGCTATACTTGGCGTACAGATTCTGCGCAACCACATTTGAAACCCGTACCTCGAGCGTCATAACGGCCGCCTGCAGATCGAGCGCCTGATCGATCAGGCCATTCAGCAGCAGTTCACCCAGACCCTGCCCGCGATACTGCAGCGCAACCGCAATCGTGGTGATATGGGCATCATCAACCGTCAGCCAGATGCCGCCATAGCCCACAACCGGATAGGCATGGTCGGAAGCATCCGGTAGCACGGCCGGGCCAAAAAGACCGGGAAAGAGTGCCCCCAGTAACCCGCTACGTCCGGGTGCGTTCTGGCGCGGGCGCTGTTGGGGCGGTGGGGGGGTAAGACTGGCGCGAGCCACAGCATACCGGCACGTATCGGGGCTGCGTAACTCACGGCGGAATGTGGTAGAAGACCAGGAGGTGCTAAAGCTCTGCTGCTCGACCTGCTGTACCTGGCTGATATCCGCTTCAACCATTGGCTCAATAAAATAGTACACCGATGAACCTCGTCCGGCTCCTCATGGATAAAATTAGTTCACTGTTCAATATACCACAACTCACGCCATCCTCCATAAGCGGGGGCTTTCGCCGTCGGCAGGGCAAAAGCGATTCGCAGGCCATCGCGTGAGTCGTGTCAATATACCAGATGCTACCGGTCTATCAGGGGCGTCGCCGACTGGACCGTGATCATGCTCTCGTACTGTCCATCCTTGCCATAGCCCCCACCGGTTTCAAACGTACCGGTCACCTCAACCATCCCCCAGACATAGCTATTGTTGGGGCCGACATTCAACTCGGCGGATTGGTCGGGGGGAAAGCCTTCCATCCAGATCTGTTCACCGAGTGGCTGCGGGTTCGCGCCGTTCTCGTCGGTCGAAACCCCCTCGGCCAGAACATAAATGACCGAGTTCCAGAAATAAAAGCCCTGGGTCGTCACCGTCTGACCGGCATACTGGCCGGGATCGTCCTGGAGGTCAAAGAACGAAACCTTGCCCTCACCCAGTGGGCCCCCCTCAAGCGTATGTTCAACCCGGCGAACCTGCTCAATGGGCCGGGCCTGCGACACTTCCAGGCGATACTGGTAGTTCCCCTCAGGGCCATAGCCACCATCGGCCTCAAAGCGCCCGGTCACCCGGACAAACCCATAGACCGAGTCCCCCGGACGATGCAGATTCTCAGTTGCCTCGGGCGGGAACCCATCTACCCAGATGGGATTTCCCAGCGGTTGCGCATCGAGCCCGTTATCGAGCGTACTGACGCCCAGCGCCAGCACAGACGTTGCGGGATTACCGGGTTTCCAGACATACGCACCATCAACAGTTATTTCCTGACCGGTGTAGTTCTGCGCCTTTTCTATCAGATCTTGAACGTAGAGCGCTCCTCCCGTCACACCGGCCTGATTGCTGCAACGTGCCAGCAGGGCGAGGCTGACAAACAGCAAGAAGGCGAGCGTCCTGGCTCGCCACGGCGTGCGAAGCATATCCGTATCCTCCTGACGTACCATACCGTCTATTATCTACCTCTGGATCGCCGAAATTATACCAGAAGGGCTAGTTGGTCGCAACATAACGTTGATGTGGCGCGGCAGTGTGCTACCATGGGTAACATGGGTACCACATTTGGAAAATCTACGGTCGTATAAGCACTCTGGATGAAGCATACCAGGAACACACAGCAGGGCAATTCTATGTGAACAATCACACAAGGGGAACCAGGAACAAGAGAGAAGTGCTGCAAAAAAGCCAGACGTAGGAGATCTGTGCGCTACACAAAACTATTCTTTAACCAATCTAGATTATGAATGATGGTTTATGCTGGCTACTTCTTGACATCACAACTTTTGACCAGTATTATTAGCATACCATGATATAGTAACGCAAAAATTCTCGCTACACAACGAAGTGGTATGCCATAGTTACCAGCCTTCGTCTGTGGCACCTTAACAACCGCATAGGAGGCGACACGTGACTGAATTACTCTGGGCTGTAGTTGCCCTCATCGTAGGGCTGGCTGCCGGCGCTGGTCTTGGTATGTTCTGGTCGCAAAACAGCGCCCACTCGCGCGTGCAACAGCGCGAAACCGAGGCCCGCCTGTTATTAGAAGAAACGCGCTCCCAGCAAAAAGAACTGCTGCTTCAGGCCAAAGATGAAGCGCTCCGTATTCGTACGGAAGTTGAAGCAGAGATTAAGGAGGCGCGTCAGGGGTTACAAAAACAGGAAGAACGGTTGCAACGAAAGGAGGAGAATCTCGATCGTAAAGTCGATGGTGTAGAACGACGTGAGCGCCAACTGGCCAACCGCGAACGGCAGATTGAGCAGTTGTATCAAGAAGCCGAGCAGTTGAAGGTACAACAGGTAACTGAGCTTGAGCGCATCTCAGCACTGAGCCAGGAGGATGCGCGCAATATTATCCTCGCTCAGGCCGAACGCGAGGCCCGCGATGATGCCGCCCGGCGCATCCGCGAGGTCGAACAGGCGACCCGCGAAGAGGCCGATAAGAAGGCGCGCAAGATTGTCGGCATGGCGATCCAGCGCTGTGCATCCGATTATGTTGCGGAGGTGACGGTGACAACCGTTAACCTGCCGGGCGAAGAGTTAAAAGGCCGCATTATCGGGCGTGAAGGGCGTAATATTCGGGCGTTTGAACAGATTACCGGCGTGGATGTGATTATTGATGATACGCCGGAAGCTGTGACCCTTTCATGCCACGATCCCGTGCGCCGTGAAGTGGCACGGGTGGCGCTGACGCGCCTGCTCAAGGATGGTCGTATTCATCCCTCCCGGATCGAAGAGGTTGTCCATAAAACTCAGCAAGAGATTGAGCAGATTATGCGTGAAGAAGGTGAGCGGGTCGCGTATGAGGCCAATGTGCAAGGACTCCACCCTGACCTGATCAAGTTGTTGGGTCGGTTGAAATATCGTACCAGCTACGGGCAAAATGTGCTCCAGCATTCGCTGGAATGCTCACTGCTCGCAGCACATATTGCAGCGGAGTTGAATTCCAATATCCATGTATCAAAAACCGCTGCGCTCCTGCATGATATTGGCAAGGCCGTCGATTATGAGGTTCAGGGTCCGCATGCCTTGATTGGTGCGGATATTGCGCGGCGGTTGGGCCGTTTGCCGGCGATTGTGCATGCGATTGCTGCGCATCATAACGACGAAGAACCGCAAACGGTTGAAGCGTTTATCGTCCAGGCCGTTGATGCTATCTCGGGTGGGCGGCCCGGCGCACGGCGTGAGACGCTTGACCTGTATATTAAGCGGCTCGAATCGCTGGAAACGGTGGCAACATCCTTTCCAGGGGTGCAACGCGCTTTTGCGGTGCAGGCCGGGCGCGAAGTCCGCGTGATGGTCCAACCCGATAGCATAGATGATTATGCCAGTATCCATCTTGCCCGTGATGTGGCAAAAAAGATTGAGGAGAGTCTCCAATATCCGGGTCAAATTAAAATCACGGTGATCCGTGAAACACGGGCAGTAGACTTTGCACGCTAACCTGTGCATTTCGCATATACGTTGGTTCCTTTCCGGCGACCGTGTCCCAGTTCCCACGATACACACCCGACTGTGCCAATCGTCAAAACAAGAGAGGAGGGTAGCTCTGAGATGATGCTCGACGCTCCATCTGATCAGCCGATCGTAGTCTCGACCAGTCATTCACTAAACTCAGAGGAGGAACGCATGAGTACCGTTGCCCGCGCTGTTGGTGAGGCTCTTGAGCACCATGGTTCTGCCGAGGTGCTGAAGGTTTCGACTCGTTCACGTCCAAGTGCTGTTGCCGGAGCTATTGCCGGTGTCATCCGCGAGAGTGGCATGGCCGAAGTGCAATCAATCGGCGCCGGGGCGACCAACCAGGCCATTAAGGCCGTTGCCATTGCCCGTAGTTATCTAAGCGAGGAGGGTATTGAAATCGTCTGTGTGCCATCGTTTATCGACGTGGCAATCGATGAGGAGGAGCGCACCGCTATCCGTCTGCTTATTGAGCGGCGGTAATCGGGCTATTCTCGATCTGATATCGGGTGAGTGTCACCCGGTTGTGTCTCTGTCTCTGGTGCAGTCATCTCTGGTTGGGTATGACATAGTGCCCGGTCGCTCGTAGCTCTCACCTTTCACGAGGTGAGAGCTTTTTATTGAAGCAACTGCCCGATAACCGTGTCGTTTATGGCGCTCTCCATACCTATGCGGTCTCCGATAGCCGACAATATAACCCCGGTGATGCTGTTATGCGCTGGCTTGATATCCATACGTTCAAATATGATGGTAGCCTGGTCTACCGCTGGCGGGCCGAACTGGTCGATTGGGGCGATGACTGGCTGGTCTGGTATACTCCGGCAGGAACCCCGATGCAACTGGAGCGGATCGGGCAGACCTTTAGCCCGGATTATGCGACGGTGGGCTATGTCTGGCTGCGCCGTCCCTATACGGTGGCTTCCGATTTTACCCCCACGGGAACATTTCGCCGGTTTTACTGCAATGTGACGCTGCCGCCGCGGCTGGATCTCAATCGCCTGCTTGTTGTTGATCTCGATCTGGATCTGCTGGTAGATCCCGAAGGACATGCGCGCGTTCTGGATATTGATCAGTTTGAGCAGAATAAACAAACGCTGAAGTATCCCCCCGATCTGGAAACATTGGCCTGGAATGCGGTTGCCGAACTGCAACATATGGCGATGTATGGCATGATGCCCTTCGATGGTAGTCTGATCGATTACCTGACGCTGATTGAACAGTCACCCTATCCACTTTAAGAACAAAGAACAAAGAACGAAGAACGAAGCACAAAGCACAAGCGTGTTGTTCGGCATCAGGTGAAACGGGCCGTTCATGCGCTCAAATGTCTGGCTTGAATACTCCCTGCATAACTCTTATAATAATAAAACAGTCCCGGAGCATTGGAGTGCTACCTGCCATGACGGAACAGGCCACAGCACCAGACACGATTGCTCGCTTTCTTGCCCACTATCCTCCCTTCAGCGAGTTGCCGTTTGACCAGGTTGAGTCGCTTGCCGGCTCGGTCCAGGTGCGGTTATTCGCGCCCGGCGAAGATATCCTGGTGTATGGCGGGTCGCCCAACCATCAGTTTTTCATGGTGCGCGCGGGTAGTGTGGATCTGCTGCGTGAGGATGAGCAGGGCGTCCGCGTATTCGATACCCTGGGTACAGGGGAGTTTTTCGGGTATCCCTCGCTGATCCACAGCCAGTCGCCGCTCCTGACTGTGCGTACCTGTATGGAGACCTGCATTTACAGCTTCTCGGAGGAGTTATTCCACCAGTTGCGACGGGCCTACCCGGCCTTTGCCCGCTTCTTTGCCGACTCGGCTATCGAGTGGCTCAGTTACCGTCTGCAGGCCCACTATGCCCACGCCGACCCGGTCCTCTTCCAGATGTGTCTGCGCGATCTCGTTCGGCGCGCGCTGATTACCGTCGCACCGGAGGCCAGCGTGCGCCAGGCCGCCCAGATCATGCGCGAACATGATGTCTCCAGCCTGGTGGTCACCTCCACGCCCACCGGGATCATTACCGACCGGGATCTGCGCAACCGGGTGCTGGCGGCCGGTCTGGATGATACCACCCGTGTGTCCGAGGTGATGACCATGCCCGCGCTGACGCTGCCCGCCGACAGTCTGGTGTTCGAGGGTCTGCTGACGATGCTGGAGCGGGACATCCACCAGATGCCGATTACGGAAAATAACCAGGTGATCGGCCTGGTGACCCGCACCGATATTATGCGGCGGCGCAGCCATAGCCCGCTGTTTTTACCGCGCCAACTCCAGCGGGCACAGAGCATTGAGCGGTTACGCACCTACAGCCATCAGATTGTCGATACCGTAGGCACGCTGCTCGACGCGGGCGCGCGTACCGGCGATATCGGGCGGGTGGTCACGGTGGCCCGGGATGGCATGCTGACCCGCCTGCTACAGGATGCCGAAGAAGCGCTGGGGCCGCCACCCTGCCCCTACGCCTGGCTGCTGCTCGGTAGCGCGGGGCGTTACGAGCAGACATTGCATACCGACCAGGATAATGCGCTGGTCTATGCCGATGATGCGTCACCGGGTGCGGCCGACTACTTCACGGCCCTGGCCGAGCAGGTAGTTACGCAACTGGTGGCCTGTGGCATTCCGCGCTGCCCCGGCAATGTGATGGCAACCAACGCGATCTGGCGGCAGCCGCTGGCCGTCTGGAAGAACTACTTCACCGACTGGATCTATACGCCCGACGAAGAAGCGCTGCTCCAGGTGACGATCTTCTTCGATTTCCGGCAGGTGTATGGCACGCTGGATGCGGACGCCGCGCTCCGGGCGGTGATCCGGCAAGCACGTGAGCGGCAGGTCTTTCTGGCACGCGTGGCGCGAACCGCACTCCGCCAGGCTGCGCCGCTGGGGTTCTTCCGGCAGGTGCTGCTGGAGCGTAACGCCGAGGGGCATGACCGCCTGGATCTGAAGCAGCGCGGCATTGCGCTCATTGTGGATCTGGCGCGGCTGTTTGCGCTGGAGGCCGGATGCACAGCGACCAATACCCCTGACCGGCTGCGGATGTCGGTTGCGGGCAGCAGCCTGAGTGCTACCAGTTGCGAGGAGTTAACCGCCGCCTTTGAACTGCTCAACCTGCTGCGCCTGCGCCACCAGTATCAGCAGATCCAGCGTGACGTGCCGCCCGACAACCATCTGCTCTACTCGCAACTGAGCCCGCTGGAGCAGCGCGAACTGAAGGAGGCGTTGCATGCGATTGCGCGAATGCAGCGCAGCGTCGCTTTTCTATTTCAGACAGAAAAGATCGCATAACGAAAGAATGAGCAGAAATAGATCTGAATCATTGCTCCTTTACAATAATTTCAGGTATTCACGGAGCGGTGCAAAGTATGGTAAAATTAAATCTACAAATTGTTTTTTACGAAACGTAAATGAATGGTTGACCGCAAAGGAGCGGGGATACCGCGCCGATACTACGCCATATGCCAACCTGGAGGAGCCCCCAGGCGGCGTCGTCCGGTGCGGGTACTGCATAGCATTCCCGGTCACCCTGTACCATAAGCGGTACCATGCGGTGGTCGGAAGCTAACGGTATACCTGTCACTCCTCTCGCTTTCGTCTGAACCGGAATTGTCATCATCGCATATGTGGCTATACGCTGTTGCATCTGGATTCCCTGTAGAATTCGGTATATCTGCGCCTATACGGAGAAGGAAGCGTGATGGATCGGCAACATATCAGGGTTCAGCGCTTAGTTGCACTATTTTTATTCGGGTGTGTGCTGTTTAACTATCCGCTGCTTGCCCTCTTTAGCACCAATGGAACAGTGCTGGGTATTCCCCTCCTGTACGTATATATTTTCACTGCCTGGATCAGTATTATCGGCCTGGTGGCGCTGGGTGTGGAACGGCGACGCTAGGTGTCAGCACAGCGCGGAAGTTGAGTCATGCTACAGGGCTGGGTTATTCTCGTTGTATCCTTCGCCTACCTCGGCGTGTTATTTGCCATCGCTTACTATGGCGATAAACGCGCTGACGTGGGCCGTAGCATTATTAGTAACCCCTACATTTATGCGCTGTCACTGGCGGTCTACTGTACCTCCTGGACGTTTTACGGCAGTGTGGGGCGGGCGGCCAACAGCGGCATTGGCTTTTTGCCGATCTACCTGGGGCCAACACTGATCGCAATCCTCTGGTGGCTGGTATTACGCAAGATTATTCGCATCAGTAAAACCTACCGGATCACCTCGATTGCCGACTTTATCGCCTCGCGCTACGGGAAGAGTACCCGCCTGGGGGGATTGGTGACGATTGTCGCCGTCGTGGGCATCCTGCCCTACATTGCGCTGCAACTCAAAGCGGTCGCCAATAGCTTTACCATTCTGCTGCAATATCCCGCCATCGTTATGCCCACCGACCTGGAAGCGGTTCCGGTGCTGCAGGATACCACGTTCTATGTTGCGCTGCTGCTGGCGGCCTTTACTATCCTCTTTGGCACGCGCCATCTGGATGCGACGGAGCGCCACGAGGGGATGGTGGCGGCGATTGCCTTTGAGTCGGTGGTCAAGTTGCTGGCATTTCTAGCTGTCGGTGCGTTTGTGACCTTCGGGCTCTACCGGGGCTTTGGCGACCTGTTTGCCACGGCGCAGGCGGCGGATCTGCAGCATCTGCTGACGTTTGAGGCAACAGCGGGGAGCTATGGCGGCTGGGCCGGGTTGATCTTGCTCTCGATGCTGGCGATTATGTTCCTGCCGCGCCAGTTCCAGGTGGCAGTGGTCGAGAATGTCGATGAGGCGCATGTCAACAAGGCGGTCTGGCTGTTCCCGCTCTATCTGGTGGCAATTAACATTTTCGTCCTGCCGATTACTTTTGCCGGGTTGCTGCAGTTTGCGCCCGGTCAGGTTGACGCGGACTATTTTGTGCTGACGCTGCCGATGCTGCATCAGCAAGAGTTTCTGGCGCTGTTTGTCTTTATCGGCGGGATATCGGCGGCAACGGGCATGGTGATCGTGGAGACGATCGCGCTCAGCACGATGGTTAGCAATGATCTGGTTATGCCGGTGCTGCTCCGGCTGAAGATGCTACGCCTGACGGAGCGCGCCGATCTGAGTGGCCTGCTCCTGCTGATCCGGCGTGGGGCGATTGTGCTGGTGCTGCTGCTGGGCTATGGCTATTTCCGGCTGATTGGCGCGGAGCCGGCGCTGGTTTCGATTGGCCTGGTGTCGTTTGCGGCGGTGGCCCAGTTTGCCCCGGCGATTCTGGGGGGCATCTTCTGGAAGAACGGCAACCGCCGGGGCGCGCTGATCGGGTTAGGCCTGGGCTTCCTGGTCTGGGGCTACACGCTCTTTTTGCCCTCGCTGGCGCAGGCAAGCTGGTTCTGGGTGCCGCGCAGTCTGATCGAAGCGGGGCCGTTTGGCATTGCGCTGCTGAAACCCTATGCCCTGTTTGGCCTGGAGGGACTGGACCATGTGTCGCACACGCTGATCTGGAGCCTGTTGCTCAATGTGGGCGGGTACGTCGGCGGGTCACTCTTGAGCCGCCCGAGTGCCGCCGAGCATAGCCAGGCGGTGCTCTTTGTCGATGTGTTTCAGCATGCCGATGAGCGGGGCTCGCGCTTCTGGCGGGGCACGGCCAGTGTGTCCGACCTGCATACGCTGTTGAGCCGCTTCCTGGGGCCGGGGCGGGCGAAGGAAGCATTCACCGGCTATGCCCACCGGCTGGGACTGCGCGGGATGCATGAACTGCAGGCGGATGCCGAGTTTGTCCATTTTGCCGAGACGCAACTGGCGGGAACTATCGGTTCGGCATCGGCGCGGGTGATGGTTGCATCGGCGGTGAAAGAGGAGCCGCTGGGCACCAGCGAGGTGATGGATATTCTGGAAGAGGCGTCGCAGGTGCGGGCCTACAGCCGCCAACTGGAGCAGAAGTCGCGCGAACTTGAGGCGGCAACGGCTGAACTGCGTGAGTTGAATCAGCAACTACAAGAACTTGATCAACTTAAGGATGATTTTATCTCGACCGTGACGCATGAACTGCGCACGCCGTTGACATCGATCCGCGCCTTCTCGGAAATCCTGCTGGATACACCCGATATGGAGATTGCGCAGCGTAGTAAGTTCCTGACGATTATCGTCAAAGAGAGCGAGCGGCTGACCCGGTTGATCAACCAGGTGCTGGATCTGTCCAAAATTGAGTCGGGCAATGTCAAGTGGCATATCACCGAGATCGATCTGCGGGAAGTGGTTGAGGATGCCCTGACCGCAACCAGCCAGTTGTTCAATGAGCAGCATGTTGAGCTGCAGGTCGATCTGCCCGATGGTGCTTTCCCGGTGCTGGCCGACCGGGATCGCCTGATGCAGGTGATGCTCAATCTGCTTTCTAATGCGGTAAAGTTCTGTGATAACACCGCTGGACTGGTGCAGGTTGACCTGCGCACCAATGACACCAGTGTATGTGTGCAGGTGCGGGACAATGGACCAGGGATCAAACTGGAAGATCAGCAGATTATTTTTGATAAGTTTCGTCAGGTCGGCGATACCATGACCGACAAGCCGCAGGGAACGGGACTGGGCTTGCCGATCAGTCGCCAGATTATGACCCATTTTGGCGGCGAACTCTGGGTCGAAAGCACACCCGGCGCGGGGGCGACCTTCGCGTTTACCCTGCCGTTTGCGGCTGCCACTTGCCAGAGCCCGCTTGCAGAGGAGGGGAGTGTGCTTGCGTCGCAGGAACAGGAAGTGGTGGACGAACCGGCATAACCAGTCCGTCCACTGGGGATGACCGGCAGGCTGCACGCAGCGCGTAGGAGAAACTGTATGGCAAAGAGAGTGCTGATTGCCGATGATGAACCCAACATTGTGATGTCGCTGGAGTTTTTGATGGAGCGGAATGGCTACGAGGTGCAGGTCGCCCGCGATGGCGAGGAGGCACTGGCCGCAGTCGGGAAGTTTAACCCCGATCTGATCCTGCTCGATGTGATGATGCCGTTGCGCAGCGGCTTTGAAGTCTGCCAGAAGATCCGGGAGAATCCCGACTGGCAAACGATTAAAATTATTATGCTTACAGCCAAGGGCCGTGAGATCGAAGTTGCCAAGGGTATGGCCCTGGGAGCCAATGCCTATATTACCAAACCCTTCTCGACCAAAGAATTGCTGGAACAGGTATATGCGCTGTCAGGAGGTGCCGAATGAGCCTGAAAATTAAATTCGCGCTCAGCGTCGCCGGTCTTTTTAGCTTTGTGATTTATATGATCGGCATCTGTGTGCTGATTATCTGGTTTAACCTGACCGCCGAAGAGCAGGCTTTTCTCCAGCAGATCCTGGCCGAGCGCATTTTTATCATTATGCTGTTTACGTTTATGCTGCTGATCGGCCTGGTGTTTGCGGTCGAGCGGCTGTTTATTGTCTACACGCATGCTACCCGCCTGCACGAAGAAACCCGGTTGATCCTGACGGCCAACCCGAACCATCGCATCACGCCCGCCGGCCCCTCCGAGACCCGCCGACTGGCGGCGGTGATCAACAGCTTTGCTGACCGGCACCAGGATTTGCAAACCGATGTCGAGACCCGCATTCAGGCGGCGCGTGCCGATCTGGAAGAGGAGAAGGACATCCTCGCCGCGCTGATGTCCGAACTCACCCAGGGCGTGCTGGTCTGCAACATCGATGGGCAGGTGCTGCTCTACAATAACCGCGCCCGCCAGTTGCTGAGTCAGCACCCGGACAAACCGGCAACCAATGGCACCAATGGCACTGCGGGATTGGTCGGATTGGGTCGCTCGATCTTTGCAATTATTGACCGCAATATTATTGCCCACGCGCTGGATAATTTGCACCATGCGATTGGGCAGGGCCACAGCACCCCGGTGTCGCATTTTGTCACCAGTGCCCTGGGCGGGCAACTGATCCGGGTCAGCATGGCCCCTGTCCGGGATAAGCAGCAGAGTCTGACCGGGTTTGTGCTGACCATGGAAGATATTACCCGCCGTTTCGAGGTCAGCAACCGCAAGGATATCCTGACCCAGTCGCTGGTCGAGAGCACCCGGTCTTCGCTGGCGAATATCCGCGCGGCGATTGAGAATATCCTGGAATATCCCGATATGGGCCGGCAGCGCCTGACCATGTTCACCAAAATTATCCGCGAAGAGGCGATTGCGCTGGGGGCGGAACTCGACAAAACCGTGAAAGACTCGGCGGAGTATTTCGAGTCGCAGTGGTCCCTGGAAAATATGCACGGCAGCGACCTGATCTCGGCGGTGCAGCGCCGCTTCGAGACGAAGCTGGGGGTTGCCACCCGCATCCTGTCGGTTGACGAGATGCTCTGGCTCAAGATCGATAGCTATTCGGTGGTGCAGGCGCTGACCTACATCATGAGCCGCCTGCGGGATAAACTGGCGATTACGCAGGTGTCGTTTCGCCTGGAGCGGAGCGGGCGCTTTGTGCGGCTCGACCTGATCTGGGAGGGCATGCCGGTGGAGATCGAGACACTGCGGGTCTGGGAGCATCAGACGCTCGTGACCAACGGGGAAGGCATTCCGCTGACGCTGAAAGATGTGGCCGACCGGCATCGGGGCGAGGTCTGGTGTCAGGCAGAGAAGGGCACCGGGCGGGCCTACTTCCGCCTGCTCTTGCCGATATCGCATCCCGACCCGGAAATGGAGCAGCAGTTTATGCCCGAGGTATCGCCGTCGCGCCGGCTGGAATACTATGACTTTGACCTGTTCAACCAGCCGGGCCAGAAGTCCGAGTTGGACGAGCGCCCGCTGACCGAGCTAACCTACACTATTTTCGATACCGAGACCACCGGGCTCAATCCGGCCGAGGGCGATGAGATTATCGCCATTGGCGCTGTACGCTGCATCAATGGTCGCCTGCTGCGGCAAGAGACGATGGAACAATTGATCGACCCCCGGCGGCGCATGTCGCAGGCGGCGATTAATATCCACGGCATCTCCCCGGATATGCTGGAGGAGCAGCCCACGATTGACCAGATCTTGCCACGGTTTTATAATTTTGCGGAAGATACCGTGCTGGTGGCGCATAACGCGGCCTTCGATATGCGCTTTCTGCAGTTGAAGGAGGAGCAGACCGGGATCAAGTTTATTCAGCCAGTGCTGGATACGCTGCTGCTCTCGGCGGTGGTGCATCCCACCCAGAGCGATCATAGCCTGGATGCGATTGCGCAGCGGCTGGGGATCAAGCTGCTGGGACGCCATACCGCGCTGGGTGATGCGATTATGACCGGCGAGGTGTTTCTCAAGTTGATCCCGCTGCTGGCCGAACAGGGCATTCACACGCTCAAGGAGGCGCGCGAAGCCGCCCAGCAGACCTACTACGCCCTGATCGAGTATTGATGACCGGGCGTACACGGTGGGGGTTTGGACCACGAACGCCACGAAATAGTCGAAAAATGCGCAACGGGTTTTCATCTGGTCATTTGACCAGTTTACATATTCACCGCGTACGTCCGGTTCGTGACGATGAGAAGAGCAGAAGAGGAGCGCAAGATGCCGGAGAATCTATCCGCATATCTGACCTACAAGCAGGCCCGGCTGGGTGAACTGCGCGATGCCCTGCGCAGCGCCAAACCTACTCCAACGGAGCTAGCGGTGACGGCGCGGGTCGCCGGAGGTTCGGGGGTGCGGCCGGTGCAGGTCCGCGAGTTTACCATCGTCACCGACTCATCGGCGGCGCTGGCGGGGCACGACCTTGGCCCAACCGCGCCCGAGCTGCTGTTGAGCGCGCTGGCGAGTTGCCTGGCGCATACCTTCCTGATCGCCGCTGTCAACGAGGGCATAACGTACGAGATGCTTGAGGTTGAGGTGCGCGGCACGCTTGATTTCCGGGGCATCCTGGAAGTCTCGACCGACGCGCCGGTTGCGCCGCAGAATATCACCTACGAGGCGCGCATGGCCGTTAACGCCGGAGCCGAGCAACTGACGCGGTTGCAGTTCGAGGTCGAGCGGCTCTGTCCGGTGCTG
The DNA here is from genome assembly GCA_034436755.1 of Chloroflexaceae bacterium. Lineage (GTDB taxonomy): Bacteria > Chloroflexota > Chloroflexia > Chloroflexales > Chloroflexaceae > CAKZQX01. The sequence goes on from DAOTVB010000201.1 coordinate 244,028, forward strand.
CAGGCGTTCACGCAGCCGCTGGAAGTAAAAGGCCGGATTGTGCGGCAGTAGGGGGCAAGAACCGAGAACCGAGGAACTGAGAACCGGATGCAGCGGTAGAGAACAAAGAACCAAAGAACTAAGAACAACGTGTGTTTGGATGTCTGGCTGTTGTACAATGTGGTAGTTCTTTCTCCGGTGTTTGTCGGTTCTTGCTACTAACCATGAAGTTATAGGAGGTAGAGGGGTGTAGATTTGTAGTATTCGTGGTTGGTATGCGCTGGATTGGGGGGTATTATTGCGAATGGTGTGTTTTTTGTGAAAGAAAGAAGGGGATTGGTGTAGGAAGAAGGGGATTATTAGGCAGTTTGCCCAACATTTGCCGCTAACCTGGAACGGGTCAGAAATAGATTACTCACTACTCACCGAAAGTCTTTTTGAGTGCGTCGTACACTTCTCGCTGAACTGCACGTGATGCACGGCGTATACGTGCAAGGATATTACGTGCATCCTCAGTTGGAGTTTGTATGTTCGCACGGCCCTGGTTGCAAGCAGAGCAGAGAACGCGCAGATTACTTTTTTCATCCGTCCCGCCCTGACTGATCGGTATGATATGATCTACATGTAATCGTACTTTCCCGTCCAGGGTTAAACGGATCCGGATCACCTGGCCCTGCTCCGCATAACTGGCAAGTATAACCATTCCGTTCGAGAATCTCATTGCGCAACTGTGGTGAGATACTACGCTCGATAGCGGGAAGACGATCAAGCGTTTCAAGCAGATATTCTCCCGGTTTTAGATCATGGCGGTCTACGTGTGATCTGATTTGCATTCCTTCTTCATCACGAAGTTCGCGGATACGGCGCTGATAGTCACTAATTTTAGCAACCTCCCGAATCTGATGCGTCGTAACAACCTTTCCTACATTGGCTTCTAAATATGATCTAATACGATCACGAGCGCTCATTCCGTTTCCTCCTTTCCGTCACCTAAAAACGTTTGAAGATGCTGTTGCAACTCCGCGAGGTTGCGCGTCTGACATTGCCACACCACGAAAGGTTGCCATCCTGACTCACGGAGTTGAGCCTGCACATTTTTGTCTCGGTTAATATTCTTTTCAATCTTTTGGTTCCAGAAGTCACTATTACTGGTAGGACGTGCGCCTCTGGAACACCCCTCATGTCCGTGCCAGAAACAGCCGTGAACAAAAATTACCTTCTTATGTTTTGGTAATACGATGTCGGGTTTGCCGGGCAAATCTTTGCGTTGAAGTCGAAACCGGTACCCCATTTTGTGTAGCAGTTGTCGAACAAGCTTTTCAGGAGCAGTGTCACGATTCTTGACACGCGACATAATACGGCTCCGCTCTTGTGTCGTGAACTTGTCGGGCATTTAATGCTTCCTCTCTAGCCGACAAGAGAGCGTAGACGCAATCCGCAACGTGAGCTGTCAGCAAGGGTGGTACAGCGTTACCTATTTGTTTAGCAATCTCAATTTTCGACCCGGCAAAACGGAACGAGTCAGGAAATGTCTGAAGCCGTGCAGCTTCACGATGGGTGATTGGTCTATGCTGCAAAGGGTGCAAATAACGACCCTTTTCAGGCTTGAAAAACTCAGTCCTAATCGTAAAGGAGGGCTTGTCCCACCATAGTCGCCCAAAAAGGTCCGTCCCCCCCGATGTCTTCCTGATCCAGCAATCAGGGGTTAACTCGGGTGCCAGACGTTGAAGATCAAAACGATTCATTCCCTCGTCGGGTATTGCTTTATAACGTGCTATGCTTTTTGCTGTCGGATTTCGCCCAAAATGTAAATCATACGGCGGTGATGCATCCCTGATTTCTGTACCGACAGGTGGAGCAAGGTCAGCAATTGCATCTCGCACAGTACGCCATGGCTTTGGATCAAGAATGTACTCACTATTTTCCCTAAAAAGAGGGCGAGTGTATTTAATCTTTGGATCTATGTGTGTTTTTTTAGGCGGGAAAACCATCACAGGATCGACAAATTTACACCCGATGATGAAGGCACGATATCTCCTCTGAGGAACACCATAATCTGCAGAACAGAGAGTTTTAGCAGCCAGTTTGAATCCAAGCTTGCTTGCTTCTTCGTGTATTTCTTGATACTCAGCCGAGTCTAGCAGTTGTGGGACGTTTTCCATGACAAACATCTCAGCGCCTGAACGCTGGACGACTTCGAGATATGGCCGCCATAGCTGTTTCCTTACGTCATTGCCTTTATTCTTGTTCAATAAACTAAAGCCCTGGCAGGGTGGGCCACCAATTACAACATCTGCCTGGGGTATTTCCATGTGTAAGTCTTCAAGTACCGCAACAATATCACCAGAGATACAATGGTTGCCAAAGTTAAGATTGTAGGTGTCAACTGCGTACCTGTTATTATCACTGGCCCAGACGGGAATAAAATTGTGACCAAAGGCCTGTGTAAAGCCTAGTGTTAGCCCACCTGCACCAGCAAACAAATCTATAATCTTGAAGGGACGCTCGTATGCCAAAAATCCTGCTTGACGTGCGAAGAAGATTGCCTCGGCATCGGCACAAATGGAGATAGTGTCCCTGGCCTGCATATACCGTTTCCTCACAATTGCCGGATGAGATGGATAAGATCATCGACCTTACACTAACATATGTGCCATAGCCTATAGCAAAATTTTAACTCTGTCAAACTGTTGGCGGCAATATCTCCCATATAACATACAGTATAGCATACTGCAACCTATACCGGCAGCTACTTCCACCGCCGCCGCATCTCCACCGGGTGCGCCACCATCTTCGCGCAGTCACCGACTCATCGGCGGCGCTGGCGGGGCACGACCTTGGCCCAACCGCGCCCGAGCTGCTGTTGAGCGCGCTGGCGAGTTGCCTGGCGCATACCTTCCTGATCGCCGCTGTCAACGAGGGCATAACGTACGAGATGCTTGAGGTTGAGGTGCGCGGCACGCTTGATTTCCGGGGCATCCTGGAGGTCTCGACCGACGCGCCGGTTGCGCCGCAGAATATCACCTACGAGGCGCGTATGGCGGTCAACGCCGGGGCCGAGCAACTGACGCGGCTCCAGTTCGAGGTCGAGCGGCTCTGTCCGGTGCTGCAGGCGCTGACGCAGCCGCTGGCGGTGAAAGGCCGGAGTGTGCGGCAGTAGGGGGCAAGAACCGAGAACCGAGGAACTGAGAACCGGATGCATCGGACGCCTGGCTATCGCACAATGTTTTAGTTCTTTTTAATTATGGTTTTGTTTTATGAATTATATCCAGGCATTTACTCAAATGTTCTTGTTGTGATAAATGTGTTAGCGGTTCTACTATATCCCAGTTTGTTTCACGCGTATTAATCCCGGTTGTTCGTCCTGTTAAGCCCACCATTGAACTAGAATGAGTTACACCTTTTACATTAAGCATTGAGATAATGTTGCGTATTTTCATTAGTACAGAAGATGTAGATCGCCCTGTTAAAGTGCAGATAAATTCTACACCTCCTAGATCTTCTGCACTATAGATGGCTGCATATGCACAGAGTATTATCTCATCTTCAGTGTAGTATTTTCTTGGCATGATAGCTTTATAATTTACGGAGGAGATGCAAGAGACAATATACACCTTACACAATCATACCATCTTTGGTATACTTCTGCAACAGTGGAACCTTCATTTAACCAGCACGCGTTCCTTCCCGGTAAACCCCACCTGCCGCTCCATCACCACCGGGCAGGCGGGTCGGGCAGGTCATACTGAGGTAATTGCCGTTGCCAGCCAGGAGAGCGCCGGTTCCTTCTCGGTGAAGATTTTGTACTGGAAATTCCTCGCGGGCCGGTTTCGCAGCGCTTTATCGGTGAGGACACGCGTAAAGTATCCGGAGAAGTGGATCGAGACCAGCGGGGCAATACAGCCCTGGAAGTTCTCTTTTTCCCTTAGAATAGCCGACAGACGTTGCCGGCCCTCGTCGGTAATTGCCGGGTTGATAATATTCAGGTGCAGCCCGCTGTACTTCATCGCTACCCCGCGATAGGATATATTGTGCAGCGCCAGATAGGGCTGACCGGCCGCCCATGTCTGGATCGTGTTGAGCGCCAGTTCGGCCCAGTCGTTGATAATACCGCGCGAGATATCGAAGATATCGTACACAACAATCCGCCGGGAGGCATACCAGCAACGGTGCAGATGCGGCGATATCTCATCAACAGCGTCAGGGGTGTTGATGTTTAACTCTGTGGGCATCAAGGTACTCCTCCATTATTCCATGTATGCGCATAACGACGTCGGGTCAGACATACGCTGTTCGCTCTTCGCTACAGCGCCTGCAACACGCTGTCCGGGTTATCCGTGATAATGCCATGCACGCCTAACCTGTGCAGTTCGGCGGCCCGCGCCGGGTTGTTGACGGTCCAGACATTGACGAGGGTGTTGCGTCGGCGGCACCACTCGATCAGCTCTTCCGTTACATACTCATGGTACGGATGGTAAGCCTCGTACGGTGCATCATCCGGCAGCGTGGTGGGCATATCCTCATACAGGTAGCCGGTGGGAATATCCGGCATAAGCGCTCTGAACCGCACCAGCGTGGGTGGGTTAAATGACGACAGCAACACCCGCTGCTGCATGTTGTGGCGCTTGATGCAGGCGACAACAAGCTCTTCAATGCCGTCTGTATCAGGTGTATTCGCTTTGATCTCGATATTAATAAACAGCCGCCGGCCGACGGCTTCAAAGACCTCATCCAGCGTCGGGATCTGCACACCGGCAAACGCCGGCCCAAACCAGCTTCCCGCATCCAGGGCTTTTAACTCGCGCAGGGATAGTGCGGCAACCGGGCCGCTGCCATTGGTGCTTGCGTCAACGGTAAAGTCGTGGATGACCACCGGATAGCCGTCATGCGAACGATGCACATCAAGCTCAATGCCATGCGCTCCCTGGTCGGCGGCAAGCTCAAATGCGGGGATCGTATTCATGGGTGCATACGCTTTTGCTCCCCGGTGTCCATACACCAGCGGACTATTGGCATACATTGCGTCGATAATACGTTGAGCGGTCAATCTGCTGCTCCTTTAATACTGATTTATTATCATAGCCACAGAGAACACCGAGAACGCAGAGATAATGAACGGGAATGTGCCGCCGTTACACCCATTGTACCCGTTCCCGTTCATTGCTGATTTGATGGCAACCTGGTATAAGCTCCATCAACTCGGCTGATACTTTACCAGCCGCTGCAGATCCCAGCGTGTTTCCAATGCTTCAAATAAACTACGGGCCTGCGCCAGATGCCGCCGCCGCTCTGGATGATCCAGCGGCAGATGCCGCCCGATCTCGAAGTGAGCGCGCGCCAGCGCATAGGGGGTTTGCATCTCGTGGGCAATCGTGAGCACCTCTTCCCAGATTGCCCGCGCCATCCGCTCATTCCCGCAGAGCCATTCGTAGAGCCCGGCAAAAACGAGCATATGCCCCCGCCCCGCCGGAAAGAGTTCTGCGTATGCCCGTACCCGGCGGATGGCTTCGGTGGCGTAGGTGCGGTACAACGGCGCATGCTCCGGCTCGCTCTCCCAGAACCCCATGGCGACCTCGGCGGTGTTTGAAATCGAGAACATATCGTGGGCGGTTGGCGACTGGATTAACATAATCTCTTCGACCGCATGCGGTAAACTGGCGCGCGCCTGTTCAACCGTGCCATTGCGCCAGTAGGCCATTGCCAGATAGGTCCAGCGGGTACTGCCCGTCCGGGCAATCGAGTCGATCAGGCGGGCGCGTTCCTCAAAGGTCACGACGGCCGTAACGGTCTGGCCTAAGGTGGCCTGCATTTGCCCGATGCCGGCCAGGGCGCGAATTTTGCCGATCACGGCGTTGGCCTGCTGAGCAGCGGCATACTCCTGCTCCCGGATGTGCAGGCCGGTGACGAAGTGGCCCTGCCACTCCTCGGCGGCGGCCCGGTTCATCAGGGCGGCGCGCCAGCGGACAAAGTCGCCAAACTCCTGATACAATCGGGAACTCCGTTCGCCATCGCGCCGGCTCTCCGCCCATCTGCCGACGAAGGTCCAGTAGTAGGCCAGGTTGGAGAGCGCGTTGGCAAGTTGCGGGCCGGGCTGCTCAATGGTTTGCAGCATCGCGTCCGCCCGCTCGGCATATTCGCGTGCCGCCGCACCATAGCCAATGGTCATCAGGGTCATGGCGACGATTGCCTGGGTATTCGCCAGATCGACATACCGCCCGGTTGCCTCCTGCAGGTAGGCGGCCAGCGCAACATACGGCAATCCCGACAGATGCGCGGTTGTCTGCTCAGGGTAGAGATAACCCAGCTCGATGGACGCATCGGTGATCAGGGTCAGCTCGTCCGCATCCCGCTGACGCAGGGTCGCATCAAAGGGCAGATCGGTCAGCGCGGTGATCCGCTCAAGCCACAACTCCACATCGGTAACCCGGGGAATGGTGATCTCCAGGCGGGCCAGTGTCTGTTTGAGATAGTCCAGACAATCCGACAACTGCCCGACGCTGTAGTAGGCTTCCGCCAGATTGCGCGCCAGCCGGGCCTGCCGCAGGCGCGGCCAGGCGAGCGTGGGCATATGCAGTTCCGCCCGCTCGAGCAACCGCTGGGCTTCAAGTGCGGCGCCCTGTTTCAATGCCTGCTGCCCGGCGAGCAGACAGTAGTGCGCCTCACGTTCGCTGTTGCCCGCGTGCCCCCAGTGGTACGCCTGCTGCGCCATATGATCCGGGTCGTCGCCATACATCTGCTCCAGCGCGTGGGCAATCTGGTTGTGGAGGGCTACGTTTTCATGCGCGGGAATGGTTTGCAACACACCCTCGCGCAGCTTATCGTGGGCGAAGCGCCAGCCGGTGGCCTGCGCTTCAAAGACAACGGCACAGCGCTCCAGCCAGGCGGTGACTTCGGTCGCCGGAGCCAGCGTATGCAGCAGTTGCAAGTCAAGGTTACGTCCGACCAGCGCGGCGATCTGCATCAGATGCATGTCTTCCGGGGCAATCCGTTCCAGCCGCCGCCGGACAACGTCGCGGACACCGACAGCCATCAGGTTTTTGGGCAGATCGATTGCGCCGACGGCGTGGAGTTGCCCGGCTTCCTCGGCCAGCGCCCGCAGGGTTTCGACCATAAAGAAGACATTGCCCTCGGTTTGCCGGTGCAAAAACGCAATCAGATCGGCCCGGCGGCCACTCTGCGGACCCAGGATCGAGACAGTGAGTTCGGCAATATCCGTTGCCTGCAGGCGTTCCAGCCGGATCAGTTGCATATCGGGCAACTCCTGCGGCAGGTGGGGCCGTTCATCGTCACGAAAGTTCCCGACGATCAACAGGCACTGTTCCATGGCGATCCGGCTCAGTTGTTGAATAACGACCAGACTGTCATCCACCCACTGGAGATCTTCAAGCAGGAGCAGAATTGGCTGTTGCTGGCGGCGAAAAACGGCAGTAATAACATTGAAGAGGCGATCCCTGGCTGCCACCGGGTCAATCTCCGGAGCCGGGGGAATGGCGCGCCCGATGAGTTGCTCCAGATCGGGAATAATGCTACTCAAGACACCTGCTTCTAAATCGCTGACCTCCGTATCCAGCAGGAGGATGCGCAGCGGATCACGCCAGAAGCGATAGGTCGCGCCGGCCGCAGTGCCGGCCTGGGCACGCAGCACCTTCACACCCTGCACCAGCGCCCGAACGCGCAGCTCTTCGAGCAGCCGCGTTTTGCCGACGCCCGACTCGCCCGCCACCAGCCAGGCGGACCCCTGACCAGCGATCATGGTCTTCAAGGTTGCGGTAAGCTGCTCCAACTCGGCATCCCGCCCGACGAACCGCGCGGCCTGCAGGTAGCTATCCCGCACGGCGGCGGCTTCCGGTGGCATATGCGTCCCGGTGAGTTGTGCATATGCCTTGATCACCGCATCAACATCCGGATAACGCGCTTCCGGCGTCTTGGATAAAAGCGTCGTGAGAATTGTCTTGACGGCGTTATCTACCACGAGTTTTTCGACATTGATCGGCTCTGTGCGGATTGCCGTAATCAGATCATCCAGGGCTGCGGTGGGAAAGGGATAGCTGCCATTGAGCAGTTCATAGATAATCAGGGCCAGCGTGTAGAGGTCGCTCACCTCGCTATGTGGTTGCCCATCAAGTACTTCCGGCGGGAGATAGGGAATCGTCCCGACCATGTGCTGATCATCGACCTGCCCACGGACGGTTGCCAGGCCAAAGTCTAACAACTTGAGTGTGCCGTCGGGCAGAACGAGCATATTATCGGGTTTGAGGTCGCGGTGCAGGATACCGCGCCGATGCAGATAGCGTAACGCCTGGAGCGACTGCCAGAAAAGCTGGATCAGGTAGCGATTGTCGCTGGTACGCACATACTCTTTGACTGTTACCGCGTCGCCAAGAAATTCCATGGTAAAGAATGGCTGACCATTCGTATCGAAACCATAGTCAAGCACGCTGACAATATTGGGGTGCCGCACCGTTGCCAACAACTGAAACTCGTGCGTCAGCGCAACGCGCAGATCCATACCGGCACTGGAGAGCATATCGAGGAGGTCTGGCTCAACCATCAGGCGCTTGATCGCCACGACCAAGTTGGACAGGCGATCATGGGCGCGGAACACCGCGCCCATCCCACCCCCACCCAGGGTATCTAACAGCACATAACGTTTGCCAACTGTGGGTGTATCGTGCGGCTGCATCTCGCTCGTCTGTTTCTGCAATTAGAGCAAGAACCGACAAACACCGGTT
>DAOTVB010000202.1:0-7484 GCA_034436755.1 Chloroflexaceae bacterium
TGCTAGTAACCGCGTATCAGCCATGGCGCGGTGAATACGTACCCGGGCCTTGTACACACCGCCCGTCACGTCATGGGAGTTGGCAATGCCTGAAGTCCGTGTCCCAACCCTTCGGGGAGGGAGCGGCCGAGGGCAGGGTCAGCGACTGGGACGAAGTCGTAACAAGGTAGCCGTACCGGAAGGTGCGGCTGGATCACCTCCTTTCTAGGGATAGTTAGGAAACTTACTGCTTGCTCTATTGGTTCTGGTAAAAGCCAGGGGTGTTTCACCCCTGGCTTATTTGATTCTGTGCTTCTTCATTTCTCTCATGTGCGGGCTAGATGTCAATATCGGCGCGTAGACGCTGCAGATCACCCTCGATATCGGCGAAGATGCGCTGCAGATCGGTCAGTTGTTCGCGCTGGGCCCGCACAAAGCGAGTGTATGGCCCAATCGCCTCACGAATACGTGCCAGTGACTGCTCAACCTCGGTGACAAACTGGCGCTGGACGGACTGGCGCAACTGGGTGCGCATCTCGTTCACCCGCTTGCTAAAGGTTCGCTTGGCCTGACGCCGCTTGGCCGGTAGCAGATAGAATCCTCCGACTGCAATCACTGTTGCCGCGAGGATACCGGTTATATCAAAGAAGACACCCTGGAGGAGCGCCACCATCAATGCACCTAACCCTAGCGCGCCCACTTCAGTAATTGCCGTGGCTGCGACTGAAGCCCGGATTTCGTCCGCCAGTGACTGTGCTTCCTGTTCACGGTCATAGGTTGCTATCACTCGACGCACTGTGTGTCCAACCGACTCGAGCAGTGCGCCTCGGTTGTACTCAAACGCCCCTCCAACCTCGCCAATCATTCCATCGCGGTGTTGCGGCACCCGACGGCGATTAATATACTCCGTCGTGCTCTGCCATAGCCGGAGATCTTTTTCGACCATCCAGTCAATCAGGGTCTGGACACGCTGCTCAATCTGCTGGGCAACATCACCTACTACTTCTTTTTCAAAAGCTGATTGAATGTGATCCGAACGTAGCAGATCCGGCACACGGTTCAGGCGGATCGTCTCGTCAAAGAAGCGCAGTCCCCGCCGTTCCAGATCCTGGAGGATTATATCAATTTCGTTGAGATGATACTGAACATCGGTGCTGAGATCATCACGGAAGAGATTGAGTTGTTGATCAATATTGCCCAGGGTGACAAAATCTTCCCGCAGCGTGGCAAGACGATTCTCGGCCATCGAGAGATAGTTGTGACCCAGTCGTTCGGCTACCCCCAGGGGCGAGAGCAGTTTGAGACGAACACGCGTCTCCTCGTCAAGGGTATCAACAATATAGTGTTCCGCCTCACCAAAGCGACTGGCCTCCCATAAGCTGTTATCACCCTTCATTCTGGCACGTAACGCCGTGCGCGCTGAGATAGCGAAGACCTCCGGTGTTCTCCCTAAAACCGCATGTGCATGGTCGCGCACAAATTCCAGTACCTGATCCTGCCCAGCCTCATCAAGAATATCGATTTTATTCAGAATGATAACAATTTTCTTGCCCCACTCCTGGATGAGTGCGAGGAATGCACGTTCGCTTTCGGTAAATGGCCGATCGGCCGAGGTTGTGAACAGCACCAGATCTGCCCGAGGAATAAAATCACGGGTCAACTCCTCATGGCGTCGGATGACGGCGTTCGTGCCGGGTGTATCCACAATCATCAGATGACGCAGCACCTCAGACGGGTAAGTTTGTTCAAGGAGATGGGCTTCTTGCAGTTGACTCTGGATCGTGTCGCCATGGCGCAGGAGGGTAATACGATCAGTAGTTGGTGTCACCCCCTCGGGCAAAACCGACGCACCGAGCAGTGCATTAATAAAACTAGATTTTCCTGAATTGAACTCCCCGGCAATGACCAGCAAGAAAAGCTCATCGAGGTGGTCGCGCGCATCTTGCAGCGCCCGTACATCCCCCGGTGCGACATCGGAGCCGAATCGCTCCAGTGCTACCGTCAGGCGCTCAAGCAACGACCGCAACTCGTCAAGGAGTGATTGATGCCGTTCAGTCAGCAGACGTTTGCGCGTGAGAAGGCCATGCGCTGCCATTGTCAATGCCTCTCTAATATGTCAATGCGAAACCAGACCGCTACTCCGTGGAAGAGCCTGCTGCTCTCTACCGGAGAAGCATAGCGAGCAGGACATACGCAGTCAAGGTGTGTGTCCACAAACGGTTCGTCGTTGTAGCCGGCTGTAGATCTACACGCTGCCCATAGGGGCACCGCGGTATCCTGTCATAAAGTATCTCGGGACGGCGATATGCATTCTGAATCATACCAGAGCATTGCCGTTATGTCTTGTGTTCTACGAGTCTGCCGCGGCTGACGCGCTCCTGCGACGCAATTTTGTGAATTACCCGGAAAAGCGACAATCATGTAATCTAGAGCACAAACACCTGCCGTCAAAGCTGCTATACTAGAAACATCTCCTTCTCCTCTCTTCTCTTGTCTAAGGGGGTCTGGGCAACCAGGCCCCTTTAGGCATTTCAATCAGCTATCAGATCAACATATCAAATGTACACACCAAACTGCCGCAAGAGTACCGCCAGAGCTGCCAGCACCAGTGCGCCCCCAATAACCAGGTAGAGCAGTGCCGGGCCAATGGCCCGCAGTGGTGGCAACCCCTTCCGGCGTTGCGCCGGTGTTTCGATACGTTGACCACGCCAGTAGGTGACACGCTTGCTGCTGAATGATCCGCCTCCCCAGATCTGCCATCCCTGGTAGAGCAGATATCCGCCGCCACCAGCCAGTGCCAGAAAGAGCACCGGCCAGGGAAGCCGTGTTCCATTGGCGATAATGGCAACAATCAGAATGAGCGCGATCCAGCGCCAGTCGAAGCGTCTACCCGGCATACCTCATCCTTTGCAGTCAAGACGTTTCATACAATGTAGCTGTGTATAGCATTATCTCTACGACGCGCCCATTATAGCGTAAGTTGCGACCTTCCGGCACATCGTGATTGACGAGCTTTAGCGGGCTATGGTATTATATCGGACTGATGCAATTGCGTAACCAGCGACGAGGAGTAAGCGTGTGGGTGCTAAAATGAAGGTATTGCTTGTCCGCGATGTTGAAAAGTTAGGACAGGCAGGAGATATCAAAGAGGTTGCAGGCGGCTTTGGCCGCAATTATCTGCTACCCAAGGGATTTGCGGTGATGGCGACCCCCGGCCAGATTCGCCAGGCCGAAGAGCGTCTGGCGGCCCGGCAGCGGCGTGATGCCGAGGCCCGGCGTGATGCCGAGGCGCTTGCCGGCCGCATCAGCGGAACGACGCTGCGCTTCGTGGCGCGGGTCGGCGAACTGGATCGGCTCTATGGCTCGGTGACGAATGCCGATGTGGCCGATAAATTGCTGGAGCAGCTTGGGATTGAGGTGGACCGCCGGAAGATCGATCTGGAAGACCCGATCAAGCGTATCGGGGTCTATCCGGTGAAGGTGCGGCTGGGCCCCGGTCTGGAGCCGCTGGTTAATGTTGTTGTGGAAGGAGCGGCGGGCGAGATTGACCTGCCCGACCTGGAGGAAGAGGAAGAAGAAACCCCAGGCGCAGAGCTATAGCGCCAATACTGAGTAGCAATCTTTCGCCCGACAACAACCATAGGGAGTACCGCCAATGTGCCCGGCATGGAATGCCGCAGGCACATTGTCATTTCCTGGGCCTGTTGTGGACAACTTCTGGACGAACAGCGGATTGAGCTTGATGAATTGTGGATAACCCGCATGGAAAAGTCACTACCGGCCGATATTAATGCTGAACGCGCAGTGCTCGGGTCCGTTATGCTGGAGCGGGACGCAATCATTGCTATTGCGCCCTGGTTGCCGGCCGACTATTTTTATTTGGAAAAGCATGCCTGGATCTACGAGGCGATGCTGGCCTGTTACAACCGGCGTATTCCCCCGGATCTCTCCACCGTCGCCGATGAACTGCGCCGCCGTGAACGGCTAACCCCGATCGGGGGAATTGCGTACCTGGGTGAATTGGCGGCGGAAGTCCCAACTGCAGTACACGTGGAATATTATGCGCGCATCGTCGAGCGGACCGCCATTCTGCGCCGTCTGATTCAGGTTGGCGGCACCATCGCCGGGCTGGGCTACCAGGAAGATGAAGAGTTAGAGATCACGCTTGATAAAGCCGAGGCCGAGCTGTTTACGGTCTCGCAGCGCCGCGCCACCCAGGAGTTTGTGCATATCGGCAAGGTGGTTGATGCCTACTTTGAGCAGATTAACTACCTCAATGAGCATCGCGGCGAGGTTGTGGGGGTGCCGACCGGCTACCGCGATCTGGATGAACTGACGGGCGGCCTGCAGCCGTCGGACCTGATTATCCTGGCAGCACGACCGAGTGTTGGTAAAACCTCACTCGCCCTCAGCATCGCTTACAACGTCGCGCTGAAGGCCCAGGGCACTGTCGGCGTCTTTAGCCTGGAGATGAGCCGGGAACAACTGGTGCAGCGCCTGCTGGCCATGCACACCGGGATCGATACACAACGGCTGCGTACCGGCACGATCCACGACCGCGATCTACAGGTGGTGATGGAGGCGATGGGGGTGCTCTCGGCGCTGGCCGTCTACATCGAGGATACGCCGGGGTTGAGCATCATGGAGGTGCGCAGCCGCGCCCGGCGGTTGCAGTCGGAGGTCGGGATCGATCTGCTGGTGATAGACTATCTGCAGTTGATGCAGGGCCGCCGCACGGATAACCGCGTGCAGGAGGTCAGCGAGATCAGCCGTGGACTGAAGGCACTGGCGCGTGAACTGAATGTGCCGGTGCTGGCGTTGAGCCAGCTCTCCCGCGCGGTCGAGGGCCGGACGAGTCATGTACCGATGTTGAGTGACTTACGTGAGTCGGGTTGTCTGGCAGGGGAAAGCCTGGTCTATCTGCCGGATGAGGGCGTGTATCGCCGCATCGACGAACTGGTTGGTACGACAGGATTTCGGGTGCTTGCGTTGAACACAGAAACCTGGAAGATGGAACCGCGCCCGGTGACCCATGCATTCAGCACCGGAGTGAAGCCGGTGTATCGTCTCACTACCCGCCTGGGACGCAGCATCCGCGCCACTGGCAATCATAAGTTCCGTACCATTGCGGGTTGGTGTCGCCTTGACCAACTTGTACCCGGCCAGCGTCTTGCATTGCCCCGGCAGGTTCCTGGATATGCCAAGGCAACTATGAACAATGACGAGATTGCACTCCTTGGACTGCTCATCGGTGATGGTTGTACCCTGGCTCGCCAGCCCATCCACTTCACTACTGCCGACACCGACATAGCTGAGATCGTGTCTGAGCTTACAACACGCGTCTTCGGCACGGCTGTCACCCCCCGGATCAACCCCGAGCGAACCTGGTACCAGGTTTATCTCACAGCCAGCATGCGACTTACTCATGGCGTGCGCAATCCCGTAGCAGCATGGCTCGACTCACTGGATGTGTTCAACCTGCGTTCCCATGAAAAGCGCGTCCCGGAACGCATCTTCGCGCAACCCAATGCCGAGATTGCCCACTTCCTCTGCCACCTATGGGCAACAGATGGATGTATTCACCTGAGCTCTAATGGGCGGCATGCGCCGACAATCTACTACGCTACAAGTAGTGAACGTCTGGCGCGGGATGTTCAGTCACTTCTGTTGCGCCTCGGTATGAATGTCGTTCTGTGTCGTCGTTCTCAAGCCGGCAAGGGTCGTGATCAATTTCATGTTATGGTTAGCGGCACTGCGGATCAGCGGCTGTTTATTGAAATTGTTGGTGCAGTCGGTTTACGCAAACAAGCACAGATTAAGCTTGTACAGGCATATCTCGCGCAACGCACAATCGACACAAATCGGGATGTGATACCACGCGAAATCTGGCGCACGCTGGTCATGCCAGCAATGCAGATTGCTGGCATGACCGGGCGGGAAATGCAGGCCGCACTAGGCAATGCCTATTGTGGCACTGCACTTTATAAACAAAACGTCAGTCGAAACAGGGCAGAACGTCTCGCCAGAGTTGTGAACTCAGAACAGTTGTGGCTCCTCGCACAAAGCGATGTCTATTGGGACGAAGTTGTAACCATTGAGCCTGATGGCGAGGCATTGGTGTATGACCTTACGGTAGAAGGGTTGCATAACTTCGTGGCAAATGATATGACCGTGCATAATTCAATCGAGCAAGACGCCGATATAGTCATGTTTATTTACCGCGAAGAACTCTACGACAAGGAGACCGATAAAAAAGGCATCGCTGAGGTCCATTTAGCCAAGCACCGGAATGGACCGCTGGGGGTTATACCACTGCGTTTTGAGAACAATACCACGCAGTTCCAGAACCTGGAGCGCTACCGGGTGCCGGAGGGGTATTGATGACGAGCGCAGAACCAGTAACCGAAACCGAGAACCAGGGCAATGCGGTCAAAAATTGGCAGCATGCCCCTTGACATACACGCATTCGGGTAGTATGATACGCTCAAATGTGCGATGCGACGTGTGTCCACTCAAGTGAGCCCGCAGTGAGATGTGTTCCTACTTCGCCGGTTCGTTCAGTTATGGTTATCCACCAGTTAAGGGAGGTTATACTTTTCAAGCTATGAAAGAGATGTTTCGCACATTGTATGGCAGTATTCAGCACTGCGACTCGCTGGACTTTATCCGGCAACATGTCCAGAATGACTCGGTAGATCTCATTTTTACGAGCCCACCATTCGCCCTGTTGCGCAAAAAGGATTACGGGAATGTTGCAGAAGACCGGTATGTTGCCTGGTTCAAAGACTTTGGGAAGGAATTTTATCGTATTCTCAAACCATCGGGGTCACTGGTTATTGATATTGGTGGGTCGTGGCTTCCCGGTCAACCAACGCGTAGCCTCTACCATTTTGAACTACTGATTATGCTTTGTCGGGAGCTTGAATTTCACTTAGCGCAAGAATTCTACTGGTGGAATCCTTCTAAACTGCCGACCCCGGCAGAGTGGGTAAATATTCGTCGAACCCGGGTAAAGGATGCGGTGAATTGTGTATTCTGGTTATCAAAAACACCCTGGCCGAAAGCCAGTAATCGACGTGTATTAGCTCCCTACAGTGACTCAATGAAAGATCTTTTACAAAATGGATACACTGCCAAGTTACGCCCTAGCGGACATGAGATCAGCGAAAAGTTTAACCGGGATAACGATGCGGCTATACCACCGAATTTAATCGCTATTCCAAATACTGACAGTAACTCATACTATCTCCGCTACTGCCGCGATCACCAGTACCAACCCCATCCGGCCCGGTTTCCGGCACGCCTGCCGGAGTATTTTATCCGTATGCTCACCGATGCCGAAGATTGTGTATTCGACCCATTTGCCGGAAGTTGTGTTACGGGTGAAGTGTGTGAACGACTACAACGGCATTGGACCTGTTGTGAGATTGAAGAAAAATATATCCTGGGCGCATTGGGACGCTTTACTCCTGAAGGAATGAAAGCAACGCACAAGAATAACCCGA
>DAOTVB010000203.1:0-41258 GCA_034436755.1 Chloroflexaceae bacterium
ATAGATATGGTACTTCATGAAGGTCGGGCTCCTCTTTCTAAAATTCGTAATGAAGCAGATCTTGGATATCGCAATATTGAACGTACCAGAGTAGGTAATGGTTCTGATGATTTGTTTCGGCGACTTCGCCAACGCTTTGACGTTATTATCACCCAGTCCGATGCTTTAGCATTGGTTTTTCGTAAAATTGAGCCATTTGGGGGGCGCAAACGGGGAAGACCTGCTCGAGTTAGTTTAGAAAAAGTAGTATCAGATGCATTTGATGTACTGGATGCTGAGATAAGCCGGGTTGGTGTACAGGTAAATCTACCTGATACAAATACACCAGTCACAGTAGACCAGGCTGAGATACAACAGGTGATTATCATTCTTCTAAAAAATAGCCTGTACTGGCTACTTCAGGCAGCAAAGGATAGAAGGAAGATAAGTGTTCAGGTAAATCGACGTAACCTAAGTGAAGTGGAAATTTTATTTTCTGATAGTGGACCAGGAGTAAACCCTGAATTCAGAGAGCGTATTTTTGAACCGTATTTTTCCACAAAGTCTGACGGTGTTGGTCTGGGATTGGCAATAGCTGGTGAAATTGTTGCGGAGTATTACGCTGGTTCGTTGGAATTGGTTGATAGTGGACCATTATCAGGAGCTACTTTTCGTATCCTACTACGCAAGCGAGTGTAACATGACTGATATATCTCCATGGCAGATACTGTTCGTAGATGATGATATTGAGGTTTGTAATCAGGTAAAAGAATTCCTGGAAAGTGAAAGTGTTCTTGATTCGAATGCGTATCCTCAGGTCGAAATCCTTGATGATTTCGATGATGCATTAAAAACCCTGGAAATGCACCGTTTTGATCTGGTGATTTTAGATGTAAGAATAGGATCACATGATCTGGAACGGGAAGAAGAAGCAGGATCAACGACCTTGGAAGCTATACGTCAGAGACGCTTCGTACCAATCATTTTCTACACTGGGTTACCACACCTGGTTAGAGATCAGGAAACACCTCTCGTTCGTGTTGTCGAAAAAACCGAAGGTCTTTCACGCCTTTTGGATGTCGTAAAGGGTATCTTTATTTCTCAACTACCAACTGTTAACCGTGCATTGATACGACACCTGGAAGCGGTACAGCGCGATTATATGTGGGATTTTGTAGCGGCACATTGGGATAAATTTGGCAATATGCCCGATCGTGCTGCATTGGCTTACCTACTGGCACGTCGACTGGCATTGTCTCTGTCTGGACCTGGAATTCAGCAGTTGGCTCAGGATTTGGGGGATCGTGGTAAGGCTGAAGCTGTTGAAGGTTTAGCACATCCAATGCAACTTTATGTGATGCCTTCTATCGAAGCATCACCATTATCCGGGGATCTATATCAAGGACAGATAGGCGACAAACCCGGGTACTGGATTCTGCTAACACCATCCTGTGATATGGTTATGGGGCGAGTTAAGGCCGAGAAAGTTCTCGTTGCCAGTTGTCTTGAACTTAAGGATCAGCCAGAATATCAGAAATGGATTCAAGGGAAATCAAAACCTACCAAGAATAAGTTAATGAATTTATTGAAGAATAAGAGAGGTGATGGTTATCAGCCGGAAAGATACTTTTTCTTACCTGGGGCATTTATTTTTCCCGACCTGATTGTTGACTTCCAACAACTGCACTGTCTTTCATATAAAGAATTGAGTAACATGGAAAGACTGGCATCTTTGGATAATCCCTTCGCTGAAGCCCTTGTGTCTCGATTTGCGAGATACTTTGGCAGGCTGGGAACGCCTGATTTGGATATTGATGCTGTAATGCAGAATTTAGGTATTGAGTGATATTTTAATAACTGCCCTTCATCGGTATTTCGATATCTCTCCCATGAACTGCCAGCAAGAGATTGCATGCTGGCAATTTGGGCGTTACGCGGCGTAAAGTGCCCTCCACTCTCCGCCTTCAGACCGATACCACCTCCCGCCTTGCGATGGAATACAACTCAGGCTGGATGCACGCCGGATGACCCGGCTTCCGAGGGACGACACCACCCCGTACATGCGCTACACTTGCAGTAGAATACCGAAACAGTTGCGCGGAACGAACGTCTAACCCGGCGTTGCCCGGTGCGATAACTATCCGCACACCACCGCTGCCGGCGCGCGCAAGCTGTAATCCGTAACCCGTAACTCGCCAATGTGTCTTAGCGCAGAAGGAAACGACCGATGTTTAGTCCGCGCTGGAAAAAAGTAGTCGGCGACCTCAAGGGTAATCCAACCCGGACCCTGCTGGTCGTGCTTTCGATTTTCATCGGCGTCTTCGCCGTGGGTATGATCCTCAGTTCGCAGGCCATCCTGACGCGGGAACTGCGCGATACCTATCTGGCAACAATGCCGGCCCACGCCACGATTAGCACGCCCGGTGAAGATAGCTTTGACGACGATCTGGTCAATGTTATTCGCGGCATACGCGAGGTGGAAGACGCCGAAGCCCGCCGCAGCCTGAGCATGCGCGCGCGGCTCGGTCCGCACCAGTGGCAGGATATCACGCTGGTGGCAATTCCCGACTATGATGACATGCGGGTGAACTTTATCAACCCGGTGCGGGGCGCCTGGCCGCCGGACGAGCGCGAGGTGCTGATCGAGCGCTCCGGTCTGGGGACGCTCCAGGCCGATATTGGCGATAGCGTGACGGTGGAACTGCCCGATGGCACCCGGCGCACTCTGCCGATTACCGGCGTGGCGCATGATCTCAGCCGGGCACCGACGCTCTTTACCGGCATGGTGGTCGGGTTCATCAGCTTCGATACCCTGGAGTGGCTGGGCGAGTCGCGGGACTATAACGAGGTCAGTATTCTGGTGGCCGGTGACGGCACCGATCAGGCCTACATTCAGACCGTGGCCAATGAAGTGTACGACAAGATCCGCAAGTCGGGCCGCGATCCGGCCTTCCCGGTTGTGCCTGAACCGGGGCAGCATCCGATCAACTTTTTGATCGACGGCCTGGTGCTGATAATGGGCGTGCTGGGCGTGCTGTCGGTCTTCTTGAGCGGCTTTCTGGTGACCAATACCATCTCCGCACTGTTGACGCAGCAGACGAAATATATCGGCATTATGAAGTCAATCGGCGCGCGGTTGCCACAGATTGTGGCGATGTACCTGGTGCTGGTGATGAGCTTCGGGCTGATTGCCCTGGCGCTGGCGGTGCCGCTATCGCAACTGGGAGCGCGGGCCTTCGCCGGGTATATCGCGGGCGAGTTCAACTTCGATCTGGTCAATCTGAGCGTACCCTCAAACATCTACCTGATCCAGGCGGTTGTCAGCCTGGTGGTACCGGTGGTGGCGGCGCTGATTCCGGTATTTGGCGGCTCGCGCATCTCCATCCGCGAGGCAATCAGCAGCCAGAGCGGCGCGGGCAGTTTTGGCACCAGCATGTTTGACCGGGTGATCCAGCGCATTCGGGCATTCCCCCGGCCGGTGCTGCTCTCGCTACGCAATACCTTCCGCCGCAAGGGGCGTGTGGCACTGACCCTGATGACGTTGACCCTGGGTGGCGCGATCTTTATCTCGGTCTTCAGCGTACAGGAGTCGCTACGGCTGACGGTTGACGATGTCTTTGCCCGGCTCTACAGCTTTGATGTCGGCATCGGGTTTGATCGCCCCCACCGCCTGGAGTATCTCGAGAGCGAAGCGCTGAGTATACCGGGCGTCGCCATTGTCGAGAGCCGAAGACAGACCTTTACGCGCATCCGCTATTCCGATGATAGCGAGAGCGATAGCATGTTCCTGGAGGCGCTCATTCCTGACACGGCAACCATGAACCCGCGTCTGTCCGCGGGTCGCTGGTTGAGTATGGAAGATGAGAACGCGGTGGTGTTGAGCAGCGGTGTCCTGAAAAACGACCCTGATATCGGCGTCGGTGATGATATTGTGCTGGTGATCAAAGGACACGAGACAACCTGGCGCATCGTGGGGATTATGCCGACGATTGGTGATGAACGCAATGCCTTTGTGAGTGCGGATTATTATGGACGGGTGGCCCGCGAAGTCGGTACAACCGATGCCCTCTGGATTACGACCGACCGGCGTGACCCGGCGTTGCAAACCCAGGTATCGCAGGCGCTGGAAGAACACTACCGCAGCCTGGGGCTAAATGTCGTCTTTAATCAGACCGGCTCGGCGTTGAGTGATCAGATCAACTCGCAGTTTGGCGGTATCGTCGCCAGCCTGGCCGTGATGTCGGTGCTGATTGCCATCGTCGGCGGGCTGGGTCTGGCGGGCACGATGAGCCTGAATGTGCTGGAGCGCACCCGCGAGATCGGCGTGATGCGGGCCATCGGCGCGTCGGATATGTCGGTGCTCCAGATTGTGCTGGTGGAAGGGATACTGCTGGGCCTGGTAAGCTGGTGTCTGGGTGCAGCTCTGGCGCTGCCGATCAGTAAGCTGCTGAGCGACGCGGTCGGGCTGACCTTCTTCAACTTTGCGCTGGAGTTTCGCTTCTCCGTGGGTGGCCTGCTGACCTGGTTGGCAATCTCAATGGTACTGGCGGTGGTTGCCAGTGTGCTGCCGGCCTGGAACGCCTCCCGGTTGACAGTACGTGACGTGCTGGCGTATGAGTAGATGATTGGCCGGACCGCCCACCCCTCTAGCGACCGCCCACAAGTGTGATGCTTGTGGGCGGTGACCATATCATTGGATGTTTACTTCTTCTTTTTTCCGCATGTCGTTAGTATTTATACCGGTTCGGGTGGCTTCATGACATTATCTTGCACTTCTTTCTTGCCACCATTCCACGGCGGTTCAAGCTCGCGAACGAGACTGTCTTCTAGTCCTGCGGCGAGATTTACATGAAAGCCGCCATAATGCAGAAGACCGTTGTCTGGTAAGACATAAATCTTAACACTCTTTCCCTGTAGTAATGCAGTGCAAATGTGTTGTTTGTTTTTTATGTTCGTAGATTGAGATGGACCAGGGTTTCGATAGCCAGCCATACGTTTGTGAAGTGGCTGAGTTGTTTTACCAATGTAGTATGGGGTTTCATCCACCACAAAAGCATACAGTACATTATGAGTATTAGCATGGTTGTATAGTCGATTACCAATGCATCTCCATCTAGCCCCAATACCTTTCAAATAACACGAGTTACGCGGTACGGTCTGTTCTGGCCCGATGCCGGACCCAAAAGCCAGTTTCGCCTGCGGCAGCATGGTACGTAATTTATCTTTTTCATAAAACATTTGCACAGAGTGCAAATGTTTTATGAAAAAGCATGAAATCTTCCGCCCTGCCGGAGGCGAGTCTGGCTGGCATCTGGTCAAACATCCGGTTTGATCGCCTACCGCGTCGGTCCGGTTATTTGAAAGGTCAGCAATGCACTTGTCACGCCGTTGGTTCTTCTATCGGTACTGTGTAATTTTACCTCCTGTCTCTGAAAAAGATCGCTCAGGAAACAGTCTTTTTAAGCGTGCAGAATCCACCAGAAGAGGTGGTTCTGCGGAAGGATCTACTTCCGCCTGGTATGTTCTATGATGTTGGTACGATACGACGCATGCCAATACATCAAAGCAGACGGACATCAATACATATCTCACTGTGCATGCTTAATAGAAGTTCATTAGTTCTCAGGGGGATTCATATGTTTCTAGCACAAGAGAAGCTGCGTTTCATAAGCAGCATTACCCACGAGGGCAAAGTTGTTGTCGTGAGTACGGACGACGAGGGGCGATTGTTGTATACAATCAGGCAAGACGGCTTTGAGGACAGCTACGGCAACACGCAGGCGCGGGGTTGGGAGGATTGGCAGGTGCTCGATCTGCCAGACGAAGAACCGGATACATCGGTTGTGGCACACGAGGCGCAGACGCTGACCTATGCCTCTGCTGGCGAGACCCACTACCTCGTTCGCTCGTTGTATCGCACCCACGATCAGTCTGCCATGGCACCGGTACAACTGGTTTCTGGGATGGGGCATCTATATGTGTGCCGTCAATCGAAGGTCAACACGCTGCTTGTAGATCGCTTTGTGCTGGATGGCTTGAGCAACAAGCTCGTGCGCAAGCTGGATGTGCGCTACAAGCGTAGCCGCAAGAAGTACGAGCCGATCCAGCAGAACGACAGTCCCCAGTTGGCGGCAGCCGACTCACTGGATTTCCGCGATGCTGATGGGCAACCCTTCTATGCACCCACCACTGAATTGAGCGTTATCAACAATCTGCAGAACGGTTGGTTTGTAGTGGTACTCGTACCCACAAACGAACACGACAAGTATCGCTGGCATATCTTTGCCTACAACAGCGCAACCCGGCAGATTGAACTGACGACGTTGCGCGCCTCGGAGCAGGGCCTGTTCGATCTACAGGACTACACTGTGCTGGAGCCTGACACCGACGATCCGGCAGTCCACGTCCCACGCAGCATCCCCGGAATCATCAAGCGTGCCATTGTGCTCGATGGGCTGACCGTGACGAATGGCCTCGCGGCAACGAAATACGATGTGCAGACCGAGCGCGAGATGCAGGCGGGCCGCCACCTGCTGCGCGAAGCCACCCGCATCATGCTGACTATCCCCACCGCGCAGGGCACCGCCGCGCTGAGTTTCGCCGTCGCGCAGGATGGCACGCTGGCGCAGATTGATGCCGAGCCGCACACGACCATCCTGCGCAGCGATGCGCGTGATGTGTTGCTGCCGCTCAACACGCTGGACGAGATCCAGGCGATTGGTGCCCGTGAGCTACCGCCGCAGGGCCAGATCACGCGCATGGAGCGCGCCGCCGATGACCGCGTGAAGCTGACCTACACTGCAACACCAGAGATACAGCTTCGCCCCGGAACGGTGGTGCAGATTACGGACACTGCCCACTACAACGGGCACTATGTGATCCAGAAGGTCGATGCAGACACGTTCGAGATCGCGGCACCCTGGATCACCGGCGAGATGGGCACCTGGGAAGTGTTGCCCCGCGAAGAGCGCGGCCTCATCTTCGACGGCATCATTACGGCCTTCGCGTATACCGCCGATGGGACGATCCGCGTCACAGCGCCGAACCACGGCCTCGAAACCAACGATGAAGTGCAGATCATTGATACGCAGCCCTACGACGGCACCTATCCCGTGCTGCGGCATGATACCGATCACTTCACCATTGATCTGCCGTGGCGCGCAGGCGAGGCAGTCAATGTGGAGATGAAATCGCGCAAGCGGCGCGGCATCACCTTCGACGATAGTACGGCATACATCGCCGTCGCGGGCCCTGTTCCCACTCGCGCCGCCACGCACGAATTCTGGTTCAAGACGAGCGACCCGACCTGCGGCCTCTTCAGTGTGACCGACAGCGCCGGCAACGCCGACCGAGCAATGGTGCTGCGCGACGGCAATATCATCGCTCGCCTGGATACCGAGACAATCAGCAGCACCGACCTGAACCTGGCTGATGGGCAGTGGCACCACGTCGCGCACGCCTTCGGGGAGGACATCGGCGGGCAGCACCTCTGCATCGATGGGCGCGAGGTGGCGCGCGGCACGGTATCGCGTTCAGCGGCACAGCCGAATAGCCTCCGCATCGGCGTCGCGCCCGATCTGGATAACCCCGCGCAGCAGTGCCAGATCGCGGATGTGCGGCTCTGGCAGGTGGCGCGCAGCGTCGAGACGATCAAGAATAGCATGCACCTGCAATTGACGGGCCGCGAGGTCGATCTGGTCGGCTACTGGCGTCTGGGCGCGATCCGGGAAGGCGAGGCGCGCACGGTCGTCGATTTCTCGGTCGCCGGGCGTGACGGTATTGTTCACGGCAATGCCTTTGCCAATGCAGTACGGCTCGACCGCACCCTGCGCGATGGGCAGACCTCGGCGATTGCCTACCAGAATGACGAGGGATTCGCCGTTACGCAGCGCGCCACCTACGTTGAGAGCTTTGAATTTACGACCGAACCGGCGGTTGATCCGCAGAATGTTGACGGGCGCGGCACGCCGATCTTCGCGCTCGACTACTGGGGCACGCGCAGCCGTGGAGCCACGCAGCGCATTCCCTTTGCCGGGACGCCGCTGGTGTTCGAAGCGCTCGGCAACGGCTGGTATCGCGTCACCTCGCGCTTTACCGTGCGCGACGATATCGCACTGGTACGCAGCTTTGCGCTCGCAGATGTGGCGGGCGACTGGCAGGCGCTCCACATCCGCAAGCACGCTATCCGCCTCGTCTCTGACACCACCACCGAGAGCCGCTTTGTTGATCAGGTGTCGCTGACCACGCTTGCCGACCGGCACGCCGAGTTCATCGAGCATCCGCAGCGCATCGCGCAGCAGGAGGCCGAAGAGGCGCGGCTCCTGCGCGAGCGGCACAAGATCGAGGCCGAACTGACCACCCTCCGCGACACGGGCACACTCAATGCAGAACTGGTCCGGCTCCAGAGCGAGATTGCCGGCGCCAACCAGAACGTCACTAACCTGCGCAATCGGCTGCCGGGCCTGCAGCGCACCTATCAGAATGAGCGAAACAACATCTTTAACTACTGGTGCTCGATCCGTTCGCTCACCAGCAAGCGGCGCAGCGAAGCCGCGCGCGTTTTTACGCACGGTGGTGAGAACCGCGCCGAGAAGAAGTTCATTCACGGACTGGACTGGGGCAACCACTCCAACCAGCGGTTCAAGTTTGAGGAGCGCGGCGGTGGCTACTATGCCATCATCTGCGAATACGAGAACCGCATCCTCGACGGCAGCGACAAAGTGGTCTGGGGCGTGCGCGACCACGGGCGCACAGCGGGCCGCGCCTGGAAATTCAGCGGCGTAGCTGGCACCAACACCTACACCATTCAGTCGCAAAACGGCAACTACCTGGCGCTGGACGACAATCACCACATCGATATTCTGAATGTGGGCTACAAGAACAAAACCAACCGCCACTGGCAGCTTACCAGCACGGGCGCTGCCTCGAATACGAAGATCGCCGACGCGCAGCGGAATATGCAGAACACGCAGCAACAGCTTACCCGTGCCGAGCAACACCACACCGAACTGGTGGAGCGGTACCGCAAGCTCGAACGCGACGCACGCGACCGCGCCGCCAGCATTCGTACGCTTGAACAGCAGTTGCGCGACGTCACTGCCCGGCTGCAAGCGGTGCAGCAGGAACTGGCCCGCCTGGTCAGCGAGTTTCTGACCCACGTGCGTACCGTGCAGCAGACCCCGCAGGCCATGCCGCTGCTCGCCACCGATGCGCGAGGGCTAGGCGTACGCGGCGCCGTGCTCAGCTTCGTGCGCCCGCAGGGCCGCCTGAACGCGCTCGAAACGAGCGAGGGCAACGTGCAACTGAGTTACATCGATACGCAGGGGCGGATGCGGCTGACGAACTTCGATGCGACTGCCGACAGCCAGAACAGCACCTTTGAGCAGTGGCTCCCCGATGCGTTGCGTGCCTGTGCGCGGCTCGACCAGGACGCCAGCGTGATCCAGCTCAACACGCCAATTATCCTGGGCGACGACTGGACCATCGAAGCCTGGTTTGTCACACCGCTGCCCGCAGGCCGCCGCGAGCACACCCTGATCGCGGGCGACGACCTGCGTATCGTCGTGCGCGAGGGCCAGCACCTCGGCGTCGTTGCGGGCAGCTTCCACGATAGCACCTACCGCCTGGATACGCTGTCCGATGGCTGGCACCACCTTGCCGTCGTGGGGCGCACCGCCGAGGATGGCACCATCGTCACATTCTTCATCGACGGCAAGCCGGTGGGCACGCCCATTGCCGCCAGCGCACGCGGCAGTATCTCACACATCGGCAACCGCAAGGAGGGCCAGCAGCCGTTTGGCAAGCTCGCCGAAGTACGTATCTGGGATACGGCCCTGAACGAAGCCGAAATAGCGATCAATAGCAAGACACTGCTCGGTGGGAACGAGCCGGAACTCGTCGCCTACTATCCGCTGAACGAAGCCGACGGCAACACCATCCGCACCCACACCGGCGATGCCGAGTATCACGGCACGCTGCACGCGGCGCAGTGGTGGGCGTTCGGCGGGCAGATTGGCATGCCCGATACGGCTCCCCCCGCCAACGATGCGGCCCTGGTGAGCGCTGAGTACAGCACCATCAGCCAGGACGCTGCCGGGCGCAAGGTGGCGCTGATGCGCCGCTTCCTGGCCTACCCGGTTCCTGGTGGCGTGCATCTGCTGCCGGAGAAGCGTATCGAAGAACTCGAACTGCGCTGGATCGGGAATGCCCAGTTTGCGCCCACACTGCTCGGCTACATCGAGGGCGCGCCACCCGTCCCGAGCGAAAACCTGACCGTAAACGAGGACTACAACGGTGCCACGTCGGTCGAACTGATCCGCTCGGAGGACGTGACCTATAGCTGGAACCGCGAGCAGGTGGGTGGCCTGGGCGTCGATACGTCGATCTTCCTGGGTGCCAACTTCGAATTGACTGCCGGACTTGTTGTGGAGAAGAAACTCCTTGACGCGAAAGTCGGGTTTCAGGGTCAGTTCTCGTCGTCGTACAGCTTCCTGAACACCAGCAGCGTCGCGGCGAGCGCCGGCGCTCACATCGCCGACAAGCTCGAACTGCGCGGCACGCCCGAACGCGAGCCGGCCTTCCCGCACCTGGGCCGCCGCTTCGTGCCCAAGAACGTGGGCTATGCGCTGGTCGTGTCGGGGTTGGCGGATGTCTACATCACGCTCCTGAAGCGCAGCGGGCGGATGGTGAGCTACCAGGTGGTGCCGAACGAGGATGTGCCGCCGGATGTCAACACGATCACCTTCCTGATCAACCCGGCCTACCTGATGGTTGGCAGCCTGGACGGGCTGACCGGCAGTCAGCCGACGAGCGAGCGCTTTTTCCGGCACGTCCCGGAGATGCGCGCTCAGTATGGCGCGGCATACCCGGCGAGCTACTACCGCATCGCTGAGGCGAACGATCTGCAACGCCAGATCGAGCAGCAGGATCGTGACCGGGAGAGCTACTTTACCAACTTCAACAGCCGCCTGGTCGATGAAGCCTCGCTTGGTCGGGCGATTGGTAGCCCCGACCCGGCAGGCAGCACGCCGCGCCCCAACCGCATCGAAGACCAGGCAGACGCAGATCAGCCTGAAACCGACGCTGAACGCGAAGCCCGCGAACGCGCCGCCGCTGAGGAGGCGCGGCGCAACGCTGACGCGCGCGGCGAAGAACTCTCCGAAGCGGGCGAGGCCAAGCGCGCCGAGATCGAGGCGAAGATTGCCGACCAGGAAGCTCGTGTCCACGCGCTAGAGAGTTGGGCCGGCTGGCAGCGCAAGATGGAGCAGTTGCAGATCCGCGCGGGCAAGCGCAACATTGTCAATACCTACGTGTGGGATGCCGATGGCGGCCTCCGCACCGAGAGCCAGCAATTTGCCAGCACGGTCGAGCATACCATCGGCGGCTCGTTCAGTATGCAGGGTGGTCTGGGCCTGCTGTCGGAGAACGCCGGCGGCGGCGTGGGCTTCGACCTGACGGCGATGGCGACGTTCCACCTGACGCAAACGTTGACCAAGACCGAGAGTCGCAGCAAGGGCTTCGAACTGTACATCAACTTGAGCGGCGTGGAGAGTATGGGCGTCACCGATCATCACGATGCGCCAATGCTGCCCGGCGAAAAGGTAGATCGGTACCGCCTGAAGAGTTTCTATCTCGAAGGCAACACCAGCCACTTCCAGGACTTCTTCCGCTACGTCGTCGATCCGGAGTGGCTGGCGAGCAATGCCGAGGAAGCGCGCGCCCTGCGCCAGATCGATACATCGCGGCCCAACAAGATCTGGCGTGTGCTGCACCGCGTGACGGCGGTGGAGCG
This sequence comes from Chloroflexaceae bacterium, assembly GCA_034436755.1. Taxonomy (GTDB): domain Bacteria; phylum Chloroflexota; class Chloroflexia; order Chloroflexales; family Chloroflexaceae; genus CAKZQX01. Next base: position 11,771 of record DAOTVB010000203.1, read on the forward strand.
CCCGGCCCTGATGGGCTTTGGGCAGGATACACGCCGCCTCGCCGAGCGCCGCGAACCCGCCCAGACGCGGCTGCTCGAACGGTTTGAGCGGCTCGAACAAGCGAATAAGGAGCTTCAGCAGCGCCTCGACCAGATCCTTGAAGAACTCAAGGTTGCACGCGTCGGTGAGATTTAGTTCGCAACCTCCGTTCGATAGCAGCTCTCAAGTGACAGGAGTTACGCGGTGGTTGTTTAAACCGGACGTTTGATCCGATTGAAGCCCGATTCGCCTGCGGCAGCATGGTACATATTGATCTTTTTCCACAAAAAAGTTGCACTGTGTGCAACTTTTTTGTGGAAAAAGATGGTTTCTTCCGCCCTGCCGGAGGCGAAATTCCGTGCCAGGTCAATGACCGCGTAAGTTGTGTCAAGTGACAGGAGTTACGCGGTCGGTTCCAAACGAGGTGTCTCCCTGGACAACCGGCCCGATGCGCCTCCGGCAGGGCGGTACCGGACATCCTTTTTCCAGGAATGTTTGCACAATGTGCAAACATTCCTGGAAAAAGATAAAAAGCGTACCACGCTGCCGCAGGCGATTCTGGCATTCAGGTCTGGTACCAAGATGGAACCGGCAGCACCGCGTAACTCCTGTCAAGTGACCGGTACTGGTGCAGAGCCGGTCACTTGTACTGTCTGCCTATTCACCAAACAAATGTATCTACGTAGTGCTGTGTAACCTACTTTGCTCACGATGCAATGCCCACTACATTGGCGACCCTCTGGCCTATAAGTAATTTCACCCCCGCCTCTAGTGAAAATTACTCACTATCCCGGTTTCCTCGTTGGTAAAATTCACCATCTTCAGATAAGTTTTTCCCTTGATCTGTTACGGCCTGCAATAGCGTATGATACAAGCAGAGCAAAGCTGGTCGGCAAACCGGCTGCTCCAGGCGCACGTAAACAAGTTGACGATCATCTGTGCCGGCACAACGCCAGGGAGCGACGGCGGGCGCTTCCGTAAACAATCTTACAGTTGGCACTACCGGATCATGTTATACTCCCTACCAGAACGATCAGAACGATACAGGACAAGACGCGGGTCGGCACAGGGACGTGCGGACGTGGAAGGTGGCTTCTACGCCCGCACGTTTGTTGTGTGGTGACACCGCCGTTACCCAGGCGAGGTGCTGATGATCGACAAGGTCTTGCGTATTCCCAAGGAGCGGGCATTGACGCCGCTGGCGCTGCATCTGCTTCGCCCGATCCATCCGACGCAGATTACCCTGGTTTCATTTGGTTTTGGGCTGGCTGCGGGTGTGGCTGCCTGGCAGGAAGCCTACCTGCTGGGGCTGGCGTTCTGGACGCTGAACCGGCTGCTCGACGGGCTGGATGGCACCGTTGCGCGGATCTTCCAGAAGCAGAGCGATTTTGGTGGCTACCTCGATATGCTGCTGGACACTGTCACCTATGCGGTCATCCCGCTGGGGCTGGCGCTGGGCATTGGTACGACGGCGGGCTATATCAGCATGGCCATCCTGCTCGGCAGCTTCTACATCAATGCCGCCTCCTGGATGTATCTGGCGGCGCTGCTGGAGAAGCGGCAGCATGGCGCGGCAACACATGGCGAACAGACCACCATTACTATGCCAGGCGGGCTGATTGAAGGTACGGAGACGGTGATCTTTTTTTGCCTCTTCTTTCTCTTCCCGCAGGTGGTAATCCCGCTGTTCTGGTTAATGGCGCTGCTAGTGCTGATAACTGCCGGGCAGCGGCTGGCATGGGCGGTACGCCATCTGTAGCTCTCGTTTGCATCGTTTTTACTTGCAGGAGTTACGCGGTGGGTGTTCAAATGGGACGTTTCACCCCATGGAAGCCCGATTCGCCTGCGGCAGCATGGTAACGGGTTGTATACCTGAATTGAATAATTATCGCGCAACCAGTATAAATGATTTACCGAATACAACGCACTCTCCAGGAAGGAGTTTATAGACAATGACTACTCCATCACCCAATTCTGACCAGGCGCTGGCGCAGCAGATCAGTGTTGAGCAGTCCCGCATGCAGGAAGCTTCATTCTTGAGCCGGAACTGGCAGAAGCTGATTGCCGTGGCGATCTGGATTGCGCTGATTGGCGGGCTGGTTGCCTACATCAATCTGAACAATCTGACCATCGGCCAGGCGCTACGCAATGTCGTCGAGTTGATGCAGACGCCCTTCGGTCCGCTAATCTATCTGCTGATCTATGCCGTGCGTCCGCTGGCCTTCTTCTCGGCGACAGTGCTGACACTGGCGGCCGGGGCGATCTTCGGCCCGGTGCTTGGAGTGCTCTACACCATTGTTGCCAGCAATACCTCGGCCACGGTGGCCTATTTCCTGGGGCGCTTCCTGGGCACGGGCGTCCTGGACGAGGAGCAGTCTACCGGGATTGTGCAGGACTATGCCACCCGGCTGCGGCGCAACAGCTTTGAGACGATCCTGATTATGCGCTTTGTGTTCCTACCCTACGATCTGGTGAACTACCTGGCGGGTTTTCTGCGCATCAACTACAAGGCGTTTATCCTGGCGACCATCCTGGGATCAATTCCCGGCACCTTCACCTTCATCCTGGCGGGCGCCTCGGTCGATATTAACGAGGTGCTGATGGGCCGCGTCGATGCCTCGATCTTCAATCCCTGGTCGATTGCCGCATCGCTGCTGCTGTTTGTCGGTAGCCTCGGGCTCTCACGCTACTTCAAGCGGCGGGAGGCGCGCGCGGAGTAGTCCGAAGGCGGTAATCTGTAGTCCGTAGTCCGTAGTCCGTAGTCCGTAGTCCGTAATCTGTAGTCCGTAATCTGTAGTTCGATGAACTTTTAGAAAGATAGTCCGGATATGAATGCCCGGGAGTCCCGGCTTCAGCCGGTGGGATGCCTGCCGGGACACGGCATCCTGCCGGGAACGCCGGGTCCGGCTGATGAACGTTGAGCAATTAGTCCGGATATGAATGCCCGGGAGTCCCGGCTTCAGCCGGTGGGATGCCTGCCGGGGCACCCTGCCGGGAACGCCGGGTCCGGCTGAAGCCGGGACTCCCGATCAGTGTGATTTCGGACAGTGACTTACGCATATACATTTTGGAAATATACGAGGAATCTTATGAGCGACGTAACACGAACATATTCCAGTGTGATTATTGGGGCGGGTTCGGGTGGATTGACAGTGGCAATCGGGCTGGCGGCACTGGGCCGGCGCGTGGCACTGATCGAAGGTCATCACGTCGGCGGTGACTGCACCAATGTGGGGTGTGTCCCCTCAAAAACGCTGATCCACCTGGCCGATGAGCAGTTGCATGACCCGGACTCGCGGGCGGTGCTGGCGAAGGTGCAGGCCAAACGCAACCATCTGCGCGATGAGGAGACGCAGCATGTGGCGGACACGCCTGACCTGAATCTGATCAAGGGCTGGGCCCGCTTCCTGGAGCCGAAGCGCCTGGCGGTGACGCAACCCGACGGCACGACGATTGAAATCACTGCCGATAATATTGTGATTGCCACCGGCTCGCGTCCGCGCCGGCTCGATATCCCTGGCCTGCCGGCGGAGCGTGCGCTGACCAACGAGACCATCTTTGAGCAGGAAGAAGCGCCGCGCTACATGGTTATCGTCGGCTCCGGGGTGATTGCGATGGAGATGGCCTTTGCCTTCCGCAAACTCGGCACTGCGGTCACGATGATCACCCGTGGGCCGCGTGTGATGTCAAGCGCCATTCCCGAGGTGGCCGCGGCCATGCATGCCGCCCTGACCGAGCAGGGCGTTACGGTCTACTACAATGCCACCCCATCCGCCTACGATAGTGCAACCGAAACGCTCCACATCCAATCTAATGATCTACCCGTAGATATCACTGGAGTGGATCGGGTGCTCCTCGCTACCGGCCGGGTGCGCAATCTAGAAAAGCTGGATCTGGAGCGGAGTGGTGTCGAATTTGATCCTAAGCGGGGTATCGCGGTGGACAGTTATGGGCAGACGAATGTGCGCGGCATCTATGCCATTGGCGATGTGACGCCGACCTCGCACTTCACCCACTCGGCCAATGCGCAGGGGCGGCGTGTGGTGCAGCGAATTGCGTTTCCCTGGTTGCCGGCCCGCTCACCGGAGCCGTTCTATCCCAGCGCCATCTACAGCGACCCGGAGATCGCCAGCGTGGGCTTGACACCGGAGCAGATCGCACAGAAATATCATCCCGGCCTGATCAAGAAAATGCGCTTCGATCTGGAAAAAACCGACCGGGGCTACACCGATTCGGTCAAGCACAGCTTTGTGATCCTGTATGTTGTTCGGCTGACCGGGCGCATCCTGAGCGCAACGATTGTCGGCCCGCAGGCATCGGCGATGATCTCACTGCTGAACCTGGCGATCAGCCAGCGCATCTCGATCTACAAGCTCTACAGCATGGTCTTCCCCTACCCGACGCTATCGGAGGGCATTAAGAAGACGGCGGATACCTTTGTGCGTGAGACTCTACCAAACTTGAAGGCGGAAATCCCGGCCTATCTGCGCTATCGCTGGGCCACCCCGCCGCAACCGAACGGGCAACCGGAGCCGCGCGAGCAGACGATGGCCGAAGCACAGAAGTAGGACAGTCGCAGGCAACTATGACGGAAGACCAGGTTCAGTCGTTGCATACTCCCCAGAACCGCTACGAACGGCGGGCGCACCTGCTGCGTCTGCTGCTCGTGGTGGGCTTCTGGATTTTGCTGGTTGGTAGCGGTCACTTCTACCTGAGCGTAAACAACCTGACGCTGACCGGGGCGCTGCAAGGGCTGATTGACTACAGCAGTGAGTGCTGGTGTGGTCCGCTGGTATTTATGGCGGTCGCCGCACTCTGCCCGCTGATCTTCTTTCCGGCGGCGCTGCTGGGGGTGGCGGGTGGGTTTCTCTTTGGCCCGGTGTGGGGGTTGGTCTACACGCTGCTGGGCTGCAATCTCTCGGCGACGGTCAGTTATACTATCGGGCGCAGTTGTGGGCAGAGTTTGCATGCCGCGCCCCGCCTGCGTACCCTGATCGAGCGTTACAGTGGCTGGCTGCGTCAGAACGATATTGTGGCTATCCTGACGTTGCGACTGGCCTTTCTGCCGTACGACCTGGTAAACTATCTGATCGGGACGCTGCGGCTCTGCTGGTGGCGCTTTATGCTGGCAAACACCCTGGGAAGTCTGCCCGGCGCGCTGGCGCTGGTCCTGTTTGGTGCGTCAATCGATCACTTTGACGGCCGCCTGCCCGCCTTCAACCCGTGGGTGCTGGCCGCGTCGCTGGGCTTCCTGGCCGTCAGTCTGACGTTGGCGCGGGGGTTGCGTTGCCGCAATTGTTAAGACGCGGTTTTGAGTGCTGAGTGCTGAGTGACGCCAGAGCCATAGGGTGCATGCGATGCACCGTGCTTCTGCCGCACGCCGTACCAGCAGTACCGGCAGAGGATAAGCGCGGTTTGATGAACATTGAGAAAATAGTTCGGATATGGTGTAGAGCTACCGGGTGATTATCACAGCGCGGCCCATTCCCCGGAGTCCCGGCTTCAGCCGGTGAACGGCCGCACACCGGCTGAAGCCGGGACTCCTGGCAGTCAATTTTCGGACTAAATTTCAAACTTCAGAAGCCAGGAATTTGAGAGTAGGCTTGAATGTGAGGTGATTTATGCGTCGTTTTGCATGGGTTTTGCTTACGCTGCTTACGCTGCTGCCGGCGGCCTGCGGTTCAGTTGCTGAGACCGATCAACCGGAGCAACCGGAAACAGATGAACCGCTTGCAGCAACAGAAATCGCCGATGAGGCACTGCTGCCGACGACTGATAGAGCCGATACAGATGAAGCCGCAACGGGTGCAGCCTTTGACCTCGCCGACTGGAAGAGCGTGGTCGCGGCGGCGCGTGGGCAGACTGTTAACTGGTATATGTGGGGTGGCTCGGAGAGTATCAACAACTATGTGGACAGCTTCTATGGCGCAGCGCTGGAGGAGCGCTACGATATCACACTCAACCGGGTGCCCGTCTCCGATGCAATCGTCTTTGTCGATCAGTTGTTGAGCGAGCAGGAGGCGGGTGTCGATCCCGGCAGCATCGACCTGATGTGGATCAATGGCGAGAATTTCGCCTCGCTCAAGCAGGCCGATATGCTCTACGACGGCTGGAACCGCGTGCTGCCAAATAGCGCACTGGTGGATTTTGAGAACCCGGTGCTCTATCTCGACTTTGGCGAGCCCATCGAAGAACTGGAAAGCCCCTGGTCATCGGCGCAGTTTCAACTGATCTATGACGCGGCGCGCATGAGCGCAGACGAACTGCCCCGCAGCTATGCCGAACTGCAGACCTGGGCCTGCGAGAATCCGGGGCGCTTCACCTACATTGCGCCGGGGCCGGGTGCGTTCCAGGGTACCCGCTTTGTGAAGGGTGCGCTCTACGAGGTGAGCGGCGGGTTCGAGCAGTGGCGCGAGTTTGATCAGGCCACCTGGGACGAGTGGTCGTCGCAACTCTGGCAGTTCCTCAACGAATTGGAGCCCTGCCTCTGGCGTGCGGGCGAGACCTACCCGGCAGATGAGAACGAGTTGCACAGCCTGTTTGCCAACCAGGAGATCGACTTTAGCATTACGCAGGCAATTGCCGGAGCCGGACCGCTGATCAACGAGGGCCTGGTGCCGGAGACGGCGCGTGCGTTTGTCTTTGACAACTACATGATCGGCGACTTCAACTATGTGGCGATCCCGGCGAATGCGCCCAACAAGGCCGCCGCGCTGGTGCTGGCAAATCTGATCCTGGAGCCGGAGTTTCAGGCGGCCCAGATCATCCCGGAGAATGGCTTCGGGCTGGGCTTTGGCATCGACATTCGCCGGGTGGAAGATCCGGACGACGTAGCCCTGCTGGAGGCGGCAGTCGCGGAGCTTGGCCCCGCCGCCACCGATCCGGTGGATCTGGCCGAGGCGATGGTGCCCGATGCAGCAACGGAGTACCAGAACCTGGTTGAGCAGGGCTGGCGCGAGCAGGTGTTGATTGGCGAATAGTGAAAAGAACGAGGAACCAGGAACAGAACACCAATGCTATGTTGTTTTGCTCTCGGTATCCTGGTTCTTTGATACAATTAAGTATGACGGATCGTTTGATAACGTTTTTGTCGCTCGTGCCGGCGCTGGGCCTGATTGCGTTGCTCTTCGGGGCCAGCCTGCTCTATGGCATCACGCAGAGCCTGGGCTACCTGCCTTTTATCCAGCAGGAGACGCTCAGCCTGGAAGCCTACCGCAACCTGCTGGTCGGCCCCTCGGCGGCCAATACCGAGTTCTGGGGCTCGCTGGGCTTCTCGCTCTGGGTGAGCGGCGCGGCAACGCTGCTGTCGGCCCTGCCGGCGTTGGTGATCGTAACGTTTATCGGGGAGCGGCTACGCTCCAGCACGGGCAGCCTGATGCTGCTCAACCTGAACCTGGCCTTCCCGCATCTGGTGTGGGCCATCGGTTTGAGCCTGCTGCTGGCACAGAGTGGCCTGCTGGCGCGCATTGCTACCCTGCTGGGCCTGATCGATGCTCCGGCAGAGTTCCCGGTGCTGGTGCGGGATCGCTTTGGCATCGGGATTATCCTGCACTATGTCACCAAGGGCACGCCATTCCTGATCCTGATGCTGCTCTCGGTGATCCGCTCGCAGACCGAGGCTTACAGCATGGTTGCCGAGAATCTGGGGGCGACGCTCTGGCAGCGCCTGCGCTATGTGACCTTTCCGCTGGTGTTGCCCGGCCTGACCGCCGGGTCACTCCTGATCTTTGCGTTTGTCTTTGGCGCGTATGAGGTGCCCGCGCTGCTGGGAGTGCGCTTCCCGCGCATGCTCTCGGTGCTGGCGCTGGAGTTCTTTCGCAACCCGGACCTGGGCAGCCGCGCCGAGGGAATGGCGATCAGTGTGATCATGGCGCTGGTTGTCCTGGCCGTCGCCGCCACCGCGCGCCACCTGACGAGCCGAAATCTGTAGTCTGTAGTCCGTAATCCGTAGTCCGTAATCTGTAGTCGTTTGGAGTCTGTCGTCCGTCGTTTGTGATTCGTCGTCCGTCGTCCGTCGTCCGTCGTTCGTCATCCGTCGTTACGCATCACGCATCACGCATCACGAGTTATGCATCACATTTCACGCATCACATTTCACGCATCGCGCATCACGCTCTACGTTTTGCTGCTTGCGCCGATTGCCATCTTCCTGCTGCATGCCTTCTCGGTGCGCTGGTTCTATCCGCAGGTAGTGCCAACCGAGTGGACGTTAGAGCCATTCCTGCGGCAGCTCGGGACGCCGCGCACCCGGATGGCACTGGGCAGCAGCTTGCAGATCGGGCTGCTGACCAGCGGGCTCGCGCTGCTGGTGGGCTATCCGGCGGCGCGGACGCTAGGGTTGCGCGAGTTTCCCGGTAAGGGACTGGCCTTCTTGCTGGTCTTCCTGCCCACCGTGATGCCGCCGGTTGCTATCGGCATCGGGCTGAATATCCTGTTCTTGCGGCTGGGCCTGACCGGGACGGTGCTGGGAGTGACGCTGGTGCATCTGGTGCCGGTGTTGCCCTATGTGGTCTTTACGCTGGCGAGCGTGTTTGCGCGCTATGATCCTAATTTTGAACATCAGGCGCGGGTGCTGGGGGCCGGCCCGGCGCGGATCTTCTTCGGCGTGACGCTGCCGCTGATCCTGCCCGGCATGCTGGTGGCAACCCTGTTTGCCTTCCTGGTCTCCTGGAGCCAGTATCTGCTGACGCTGCTGATTGGCGGGGGGCAGGTGATTACGCTGCCGATCCTGCTCTTCTCGACTGTCTCCGGCGGCAATCCGACCACGATTTCGGTCCTGTCGCTACTCTTTGTGGCGCCGCCGATCCTGTTTATCCTGCTGACCGCGCGCTACCTGACGAGTGAGGCTCAGGGTCAGGTAGTCACCGTAAGAGGGTAGAATTCTTAGACAAAGGAGTGCTCATATGAGCACTCCTTTGTCGTCATAATGACGACAAATGCTACCGCGTACCAGGATACAGGTTGATCATAGTGCATCAGTAAGCCTCTGGGCAGCCAGGCCAGGTTTATTAGCAGCAGTGACAGTTTGACACACATGTACACCTATGGTATGTTGCTGTCGTCATAGTGGCGACAAGTGAGAGGAACAGTAGCATATGACCGACGATACTCCGCAGCAGACCGGCGGTCCTGATGATGAAAATCCCATCCTCACGCCAGCAGAGCAACTGCCGATAACCTTCTTCGATCACGCTGTGCTTGCCGTACGTCGTGATGATGGCGGCATCTACCTGGCAATCCGCGATTTGTGTGATGCGACCACGTTGCGATTATCCCCCCAATTGCGCCGTATTCGCTCTAATCCAGTGTTGCGCGAGGGGTTAGCGCGGTTCCAGGTGGCGACCGCTGGTGGCAGTCAGGCCCAGGACTTTCTCGAACTGGAGCGTGTGCCGACCTGGCTGCTGATGATCAATACGGCACGTACTACAGATATTGTCCGGGAGCGACTGGCCTATTTCCAGCGCTACATCATCCGAGAGGTATATGCTGCCTTTAGCCGTTTGACGGGACTTCCGGAGGCCAGTCACCAGATCGAAGACCTCGACGAACTGCGCCGGATGGATACTGCGCTTGCCGAACTGGCCGAGCGTCAGCAAACGCTGGAAACCAGTCAGGACAAAGCGCGGCAGGCGTGGCGCGATCTCACTGATCAGGTACGCTCGATTGCTGGGCGTGTTGCCGCGCTGGAACACAAGGTGGACAGTAGTATTACACGCCGGCAGCGCGGGTACATTTACCAGTTGGTGCAAGCCTGGGCTGAGGCGAAGGTTGCCCAGGAGCCACGCCTATCCCGCTCGGCGGCCCTGCAAGCCTGCTGGGCCACCATCAAGCGGCGCTATCAGGTTGCGCGCTATGAGGATATCTCGACGAAGCAGTATGACGACTGTGTGGCTTTCGTGCGGAATGCCTATTACAAACTCACCGGCTCCGATCTGGATATGCCAGAGCAATCTGAACTTCCACTGGAGTGATGTTGATGCATGATGATACCTTACTTGATCAGCAGATTGGGCAGCGGATTGCGGCAGCACGGCAGGCAGCAGGTCTGACCGTACGTGATCTCGCGGCGCGGCTGGGCTGGCCGCATACTACGCTGTCAAATTACGAAGTTGGGCGACGCTCCTTGCCGGTAAGTCGTTTGTACGCGATTGCGGCAGCGCTGCAACGTACCCCGGCGGCTTTGCTGATAGATCTGCCCGAAGCAGCGGCCATTGTCGATACACTGGAAGGGAATCCAGAGCGCTGCCTTCAGGTACAGATGGTGCTGGAAACCCTGGACGAACCCCTACCGGAGCCGGTTGAGTGAGAATACACTGTAGCAGGAGATTATGTGCTAACGGTTGGAGTTCACGATTCTCAGTTCTCAATTCTCGCAAATGACCCAGATCGAACTCGACAATTTAACCCGGCACTACCCACGCCAGCCCGCTCCGGCCATCCGCGATATTACGCTGACGGTGCAGCCGGGGGAACTGCTGGCGCTGCTGGGACCATCCGGCAGTGGCAAGTCAACCATTCTGAAGCTGATCGCCGGGATCGAGCGACCTGACCGGGGCGACATCCGCTTCGCCGGGCAGAGCATCCGCGGCATTCCGGCCAACCGGCGCGGCGCAACGCTGATGTTTCAGAAGGCGTATCTCTTCCCCTTCTTGAATGTCGCCGATAATATTGCCTTTGGCCTGAAGGTGAAGGGAGCGCGCCGCAACGTCATGCGTGCCGAGGTTGCGCGGATGCTGAACCTGGTTGAACTGCCCGGTATCGAGCGGAAATATCCGCACCAGTTGTCCGGCGGTGAGCAGCAGCGGGTCGCCCTGGCGCGGGCCCTGGTGACCCGGCCGCGCGTGCTGATGCTGGACGAGCCGCTGAGCAGCCTGGACACCAGTGTGCGCCATACCTTGCAAGAGGCCATCCGCCGCATCCAGCGCGAAACCGGCGTGACCGCCCTGCTGGTGACGCATGATCTGAGCGAGGCCGTCGCTATGTCGGATCGCACCGCGCTGCTGCTGGATGGCACCGTTGCCGCCTGTGCCGCGCCACGCACACTCTTCCAGCGCCCGCCCTCGCGCGCAGTTGCTCGCTTTGTGGGTGTTTCAACCTTCCTGGAGGGGCAACTGGAGCGGGATCGGCTCTGCACGCACCTGGGACCGTTTGCAATCAACCCGGCCACAGAGGCGACCCGCCCGGCGACATTCGCCATCCGGCCGGAGCATCTGCGCCTCTGCGCTGCGCCGGATATCAATGCCGTCCCGGGCGTGGTGGCCGATCTGCTCTACAAAGGTGAGTTTACCGAGTACCAGGTGGCGGTCAATGGCGGCATCGTGCGCGTGCGGGACTACCAGCCGCAGCGAAGTTACACGGGGGGCGACCCGGTGCATGTGCAGTTTCCGCCGGAGCATTTGTTTGAGGTGGAGTGAATGGATTCACCCAATACACTGGCAAGAATTGCAATGGTAATCTTCGCCCTGCTCAGTGTGCCGATTATGATGCTGAATGAGCTGAACCATTTTGCTGCGCTGCTCCTGGCGACTGGTGCTCTGCCCACGTTTGGAACGGATCAAACGCAAGACCTGGTGATATTCTTCCTCTCCTTGCGCGCATATGGAACAAATATCTCCGGCCCATTTTCCATCTGGATCCTTCTCCTGGGGTACCTGGCTTTTAAATCTCGTTTCGTACCCGGGATTCTTGGCGTCTGGTTGATCCTCGGCGGTATCGCCCATGTAACAGTGGCAATTCTGTTTTATCTGCTACCCGACTTCGATGGGACAATGATCGGTTTGTTTGCGTTTGCCGGAGAGGTCGTATTTTATCTATGGCTACTGATCAGGGGAGTGAGAGAAACAGATCGGCCCAAACCCAACATGTGAACCATCGGATGAAACTCGGTTAAAACTCAATCAAAGGCAGATAATTTCAAACCATTTTATTTTGTAATTTTAAATGTTTTTGAGGAAGTGGTTCATTGGAATGGGAAACAAAAGATATTGGAGCCGGCGTTTCCTCAATAACACGCGTTACGCCATCGGTAACAAGTTAAGCCTTTTGTCGATTTGTCAAATCCCATCGGCTGAAGCTCCAGGATGCGGTATACTGGCTGTATGCATACTGAATCAAAACCACGAAAAAAGAGCACAGTGCGGCATACCCGCGCCGTGCAACGTGCCCGCACCACCCGCCAGAACACCGCGCCACCCGATGACCAGATCGCCCAACGCCTGACGGAGGTCGTGCATCCCGCGACCCTCGCGCAGATTGACGCCTTCCACAAGCTGGGCTTGCGGGAACGCCTGCTGACCCTGCCCATCATGATGGCCTTCGTCGTCAGCCTGATCTGGCGGCAGATTGGCTCCGTCTGTGAAGCCGTGCGCGTGTTGCAGCGCGAAGGCATGCGCTGGTGTACGCCGCTTTCCGTCTCGCAGCAGGCGGTCGAACAGCGCCGCAACGCCCTGCCCGCAGAGCTGATCCACGCGGTATTGCACGACATCCTGCCCCAGATGCAGCAGCGTTGGCACGAGCGCGATCGTCCCTTGCCGCCAGAACTCGCCTGGGCGCAGCAGCACTATTCCGCCGTGCTTGCGTTGGATGGCGCGACCCTCGACCAACTGCTGCGCCCATGCGGCCTGTTGCGCGAGGGGAGCGGCCCCGTGTTGGCGGGCCGCATCGCCGCGCTGCTGGATGTGTGCAGCCAGTTGCCGCGCACCCTGTGGTACGAGGAGGATCGTCAGGCGCACGATCAGCGCTTCTGGGAGCGCACCATTGACTGGCTGGAAGCCGGGACGCTGCTGCTGATCGACCTGGGCTTCACCAACTATGCCATCTTTGACCAAGTGACGACCGCACGCGTGACGTTCATCACCCGGCTGAAACGCAATGCGCACAGCGAGGTCGTGCAGGTGCTCCAGCGCAGCGCCACGCTGCATGATGAAGTCGTGCGCCTGGGCAGCGGCAGCGGAGCCTGTACCCACCCAATGCGGGTGATAGCCGTGCTGTATCACGGGAAATGGTACCGCTATCTGACCAACGAAACCGACCCGACCCGGTTGCCTGCGGCGTATGTGGTGGCGTTGTCCTGGCAGCGCTGGCGAATCGAAGAAGCGCTGCACGTGGTCAAGCGGCTGCTGGGGCTGGCCTATTTCTGGGCGGGGTCGATCAACGCCATGCAGATGCAGCTCTGGGCGACCTGGATCGTGTACGCGGTGCTGATCGACCTGACGGATGCGGTGGCGGAGGAACTGCGCCAGCCGGTCGCGGCGTTGTCGGTCGAGATGGTTTATCGGGGGCTGTACCACTTCACGCAGGCGCGGCAGCGGGGCGAGGCGGATGATGTGGTGGCCTATCTGGCCGCCCACGCGAAGAGTCTGGGCATCCTGAAGCGGCAACGCCGGTCGCCGAAGGATGCATTTCTGGCGGACTTGACAAACATGGAGTACCTTAACTTGTTACTGATGGCGTTACGCGGTGGGTATACAAGCCAGGCGTTTGACCCGATGAAAGCGAGAATCGCCTGCGGCAGCGTGGTATGTGATCTGTCTTTTTCACAAAAAAATTCACAAAGTGAATTTTTTTGTGAAAAAGACCGAGAATCTTCCGCCCTGCCGGAGGCAATATTCTCCGCCAAATGCGGGATCGCCCGATACATGGCAGCACTGGTAGCTTCGCGGTTTTCGCTCATGTCGTGTTGTTCGTGGTCCAAACTGCCACCGCTCACCAGGGCTGTTTCTACTGCTCCGGTAGCAGCACCTGCTGCAGGCGGGTGGCATGCGCCTGGTACGCCGCCGGATTGTTCCGTTGCAACGCTTGCAGTTCTTCGACAATCCGGTCGATATCGCTACGGGTAACGCCTTTGTCCTTCGGGCCGCGATAATCGGCAACAGCCGACTCAACCTCCTGCGTGAGTTCGACAAAGCGGTCCAGGCAGCGCCGCTCGCGCGTGGTCAGGTCGGTCTTGTCCATGCGGGCCATCAGGACATCAATCATATCCATGATGATGCTGAGTTGTTTTCCGTAACTACCGACTTCGCTGATGACATGTTCCTCAACCTCAACATCTTCGGCGTTGTTCCAGTTAACATTAACGGGAAAGAGTTGCGTGTTAAGGGTTGCCATCGGGTTGAAAAAACGCTGCCAATTGGTCCAGGGTGTGTTCAAAAAGGTTTCAGTGTACTGCTGAAAGGGCGACCAGAGTGATAGTGGTGGTCTCTCGCTCACAATGTTCTCCTTCACTGACGATGATTACGAGCTGCGAACCGGCTACCGGAGGCGTGGATCGACCCATCCGGCGGGCGTATGTCTGTCGCAGGCTCCCCCAGCCTGCTTCCTGTATAACAACGTTACCACCCGATGAAATTCCCGAACGATAGCTGATGGATATTGATCATTGTGCTCTCGAGGCACAATTTCTCAAAAAGAAAGCTCGAAAACGTACCATGCTGCCGCAGGCGCGGCTGGCTTCCATTTGATCAGACGTCCAGTTTAACCATGCACGGCGTAAGTCGTATCAACCTAGAGGAGCAATCAATGATACTCGTCGTTGGGGCCGGCCCGGCCGGGCTGGCCGTGGCCCACTACTTGCAGCAGCGCGGGCTGCCCTACCAGGTGCTGGAGCGCCACACGGTCGGTTATGCCTGGCGCAACCACTACGACCGGCTGCATCTGCATACGCTCAAGCAGGTATCGCACCTGCCCGGCCTGCCGATGCCCGCCGACTATCCGGCGTTTCCCTCGGCAACCCAGTTCCAGTCCTACCTGGAGCAGTATGCCCGCCGGCTGCGCCTCAACATCACCTGTGGTGTTGACGTCACACGCGCCGATTGGACGGGTGAGAGCTGGCAACTGGAGACCAGCCAGGGCGACCTGTCCGGCACCACCCTGATTGTGGCAACCGGGATCTGGAGCACGCCCTATCGACCAGATTTTCCATGTGAGGAGACGTTTGGCGGAACGATGATGCATGCCCGTGATTACCGCAACCCGGAACCATTCCAGGGACAGCGTGTGCTGGTTGTGGGCGCGGGCAATTCCGGTACCGAGATCGCGGTGGATCTGAGCGAGCATGGGGTAGCGACAAGCATTGCCATTCGCAACGGGACGACGTTTGCCCCCCATCCGCGCCATGCTTCGGCGGTGCGGGCGGCGACCTGGTTGCTGCATACTGCGCCACGTCCGGCGGGTGAATGGCTACTGCGGCGAGCGCGCCGTGATTTTAGCGCTGTCGGTATTCACCCGCCCGCCGGTCAGTTGCTTGAGGCATACCCGGTGGTTGGATATAGCTTACCAGACGCAGTTACAGCGGGGAAAATCACCCTGTATGGTGGGATTGCGCACTTTCTCCCCGACGGGGTGCAGTTTGCAGATGGGCGTGCGGCTTCCTTCGATACGGTCATTCTCGCAACCGGGTATCGGCCGTCGCTGGAGTTTGTCGCCCACGAACTGGACTTCGACGCCCAGGGATGGCCGCTGGTTGACCGCTACTGGCGCTCGCGGCGCAATCCGCAACTCATCTGTGTGGGCTTCCGCTACCCGGCCACTGAGGGCTGGCTCCAGGCGATTGGCCGGGTAGCGCGAACGGCGGTGCGCGTGATACCAGACCAGAACTGAACAAAAGTATGGATTGTAATTCCTGATGCCCTTTGTATAATGCAACGTGTCTACATTGTTTCTGAACACCAAAGGAGCAGACCGCAATGATGAACGCGCACTGGCATCCGCCGCAACTCCACACGGCCCACAAAACGGAAGAGGAGCGTAAGGTCACATGGCTGGAACTATTTTATGATCTGGTCTATGTTGCAACTATTATTCAATTGGGGAACTGGCTCAGTGACAATGTTTCGCCAATTGGGTTTGCCGGGTTTTTCTTCCTCTTCGTCCTGATCTGGTGGTCATGGACCGGAATTACGTTCTATATCAATCGTATCGTCGTTGATGATGTATGGCACCGGGTGTTGGTTTTCGTGCAAATGTTCGCTATTGCGGTCATGGCGATCAGTGTAAATGGAGCATTTGGGGAGAAAGCCGGCCAGTTTGCGCTGGCCTATGCCGGCGTGCGCCTGATCTTGATCGCGTTGTACCTGCGGGCCGGAACACATATTCCGGAGGCGCGTCCATTGACTCGCCGGTATGCCACCGGGTTTGCGCTGGCTGCCGTGCTCTGGATCATCTCGGCATTTCTGCCCGCGCCGCTGCGCTATGCATTCTGGGCGGGCGGTCTGGCGCTTGACTTCGCCACCCCGCTTTCGCGCCGCTCCCGGCAGATGAATGCCCGGATTGCGCCGGATGTGCCGCACATGTCCGAGCGCTACGGTCTGCTCACGATTATTGTGCTGGGCGAGTCGTTTGTCAAAGTCATCGGCAGCGCTTCGGAAGCGCCTCTGGGTTTCACCGCGCTGATCTCCGGTGCTTTTGGCATGATTGCCGCCTGTAGTCTCTGGTGGCTCTACTTTGATAATGTGGCCGGGGCAATGGTGCGTGCAACCGGGCGCGCGCCCTACGTCTGGATCTACTCGCATCTGCCGCTGGCCTTGGGCCTGACCGCCTTCGGGGTTGGTATCAAAAAGTTGGTGATTTTGCATGCGGGTGATCCCTTTGCGGATAAATACCGGCTGCTTATCTGTGGAGCGGTGATCCTCTGTCTGGTCTTTATCGCGCTGATTGATCTGGTTACGGTGCAGTCGGAGCAGCGCACCCGTAGCCAGACCCGCGCTCAGTTGCGCTTTGGTGCGGCGGCAGTGGTGTTGCTGCTGGCGTTTGTTGGTGCCTGGCTGCCGCCGATCGGGTTGATTGCGCTGATTGCCTGCGCCTGTGCTGCCCCGATTGTGATCGATCTGCTGCTCGAGTCGCGCAAAAGTGGGCCGCTGACCAGGCCGGTAACGCATTAGAGAACAAAGGATTGAGGAGAACAAAGAACTGGCAAAGAAAGAATACCCTCGGACGCATGCTGCGGTGGGGCGACTGGACGGTGACTTGCTACCGTTACTAGCGCCCCACCGCTCTTCTTTTCACTGCTCCAGCCGATCCAGAATTGCCCCCCGCAGCATCCGCTCGGTCATGCCCGGCATAGTGCGACCCAGCGCAGCAAACACCTGGTTGCTCCGCCCCGGAATCAACACCCGGCGGCGTCCCTGCACCGCCCGATAGATCAGCTTTGCCAGCTTCTCCGGCGGCATCCGCTGCTGCTCACGGCGGTTGTCAGGGCTGTAGCGCTGCGCATGGGCGGTGCGGGTTGGCCCCGGGTAGACCGTCAACACATGCGTGCCACGCCGGTCCAGCGCGATGGTCATGCTGCGCGCGTAGGAGGCCAGGCCATCTTTGCTGGCGGCATAGACGGCCGCGCCGGGATAGCTCACAAAATGCGAGAGCGACGCGATAAAGACCAGAGAGCCCTTTGCGGTGAGGATACCCCGTTCAAGCAGTCCCTGCGTCAGCAGCATCGGAGCCAGCAGGTTGACATCAATTATCGCCTGCTGCTGCACAATATCGCTGTCGGCAAAGCGCCCGACGGCATTAATCCCGGCGTTATGCACAAACACATCTACCGGCGGCCCCGCGCTCAGCGCATCGAGCGCCTGCCGGATCTGCGCCTCCTGCGCCAGGTCCGCACTGATCCAGGCCACCGTTGCGCCGCGCTCCTTGAGTTCGGCGCAGGTCTGCGCCCCCTGGGTGCGATCATTGTCAATGCCCGTGATGGCGTATCCCGCCGTCGCAAACTGCTGCGCCAGCGCTTTGCCGATCCCGTCCGCCGCGCCGGTAATGACACACTGTTTCATGGCAGCCACCTTGCCGCCAGCCGGTCTACCAGCCAGCTTGCATGTCTTCCTCCAAATGCCATCATCTGATTGCCCCAGCCAAGCGTTGCCAGTCCGTTGCGGCGATCAATGGCGCGTACGATTTGCCGGGCAACATGCTCGGCTGAGGGAAAGCGTTCGATGCGTTCGGCTGGAACGGGCGAATTGGTGCGCGCATGCATCCCGGTACGGATCGGGCCGGGATGAATCATCTGCACCGTCACACGGCCCTGAAGTTCTACCCGCAGGCTGCGTGTAAAGCCTTCCAGCGCAGTCTTGGTTGCGCCATAAACCGCAAACTGGGGGCAGGGTAGTCTGGCGGCAACCGAGCCGATAAAGGCCACCGTTCCGTGGGCGGGCAGCAGCCAGGGCAGCAGCGTGTGGGTCAGGGCAATCGGCGCTTGCAGATTCACCGTCATCAACTCCCGAATACTCGTAGGTGGCTGACTCGCAACCGGACCATAGAAGCCAAGCGCCGCATTATGGATAAGCAGATCCAACCGGTCAATCGAGTGGCTGTAGAAAAACTGCTTCACAATCTGCGTACAATCCGGCCAGAGCAGATCAGCGCGACAGTAGGTCTGCGGCGTGTAGAGTTTCGGATCAAGCTCAGCCGGCGGTCGCCGACCAACCAGGATCAACTGGTCGCCCCGTTCGCGGTACTGGTGGGCCAGCGCCTTGCCGACCCCATCGGTGGCCCCGGTGATCAGCACAGTTCGTGGAGATTTAGCCATCGCAGCACTCCTCCGGTGAACGAATACATGCAATCCATCCCGCCAGACGGCGGTAGAGCGGTGGACCAAACAGATAGCCGAGCAGCACAATGTTCAGTACCGTCTCAAAAATCCCGAATTCTCGACCAAAATAGCGATAATCCCAATAGCTTATCGGGCTCTGAAAGCGGATGCTCCACTCGAACGGAAAAGAGAGCAGGGGACCATCATTTACATGAGTCACTACATCGATCCCGGAATGGAGCAGACACCCTAGCAGAAACCAGTAGAACCAGCGGAATGCTGAGTTAATCCGCCGACGGAAGGGCCAGACAAGTGCCAGCCCGAGCAGCAGCATCGTCGGTCCGTGGAACAGGTTATGCAGCGCGATCCAGACCGGGTTGTTGAAGAAAAGATCGTCGAAAATATACTGAAACGTTGCGCCTATCTCCCACCCCAGAATGTAGTGGTAGTAGACCACCCCGCCGATAGTCAGCAGGATCAGCGGCAGGTCGGGGGCAACTGCGCCGAGCAGAAATGCACTTCTGACGACCGGTGTGCGGCGCAGACGTTTGCCCAGCGCGGCGGTAAGAATCAGGTGCGAGGGTGTATTCATAGGATATGACTATACCTTTACTTAGCGGGTAGCGTATCTGGCAGCACAAAGCGGCCACTCCGGTTTGAATGACCGTTGCCTGACGTTACGTGTCTGTAATTACATGCTGTTTACACAATTTACGCAGCCATGAAATCGGGGGGGAATTCCGCCTCCGGCAGCCAGTCTTTCACTCGATGAAACGCCTGGTTTGTCATCCACCGCGTAACTTCTTCTGTTTCTAGTATAGCAGATTGTGCCGTTGCCGGCATTGCCCTGCCGCACAAATGCGACTGCCGTTGTCGCCGTTGCACGCTATGACTGAACCGTCTGTCCGGCATACCAGCCGGTGCGAATCTCGTCCAGGTGCGCATCGAACTCCGGCACGTAGGGCTTGATATCCAGCAGTGGCGTGCCATCCAGTACGTCTATTCCTTCGACCTCCAGAATGTTGGCGTGACGGCGCAATAGCCGCACCACCGACAGACCGATGGCATTAGGACGGTAGGGGTGTCGCGTGGCAAACAGCCCGTGTGTCTCACGGTCGAGCGGTGATTGAACACGCAACGCATAACCCGAAGCACAATGAAAAACATACAGCAGGATAATATGCGAAAATCCTTCGATATCCCGTAGTCCATCGACAAACTCGGGCTGAACTTCGACCTGCCCGACCGCCTGCGAGTATGCCGGTTGCAGCGGTGTCCGCCGTTCTGCGGTAAATGGCGAGTGAATAATGCCGATGGGACACATCACAAACTCCATAGTCTCCCTCTCTGCTCTCTCTATGCTGGTTTTTCACCTCCACGCTACGTATGCTGCACCCCCGGTACTCGCGGCAATCATCAGGAATTGCGGCATCCCGTCCTCCCCACGCGCCGCCGCCATCCCTGCCCGACAGATCTGCGTGTCTCTGGACGCACCGCTACGACCTGCCCTGTTAGCGTATTGTACCAGAAGGTTAACAGATCTCTGGTGGTCATGCAGACGGACTATGCGCCAATCGACGCGTGTCCTATTCCGTGATACAATTCTTAATGTTCCTGACCGTTTTGATAATAATCATACCGATGCAATAACCCGATAGCGCGGTGATGCGCCGGCATGCGGACGCGATGCAGCGTGTGGACAGATAACCGAACAACCTGCGGATTGTTAGTTAGACCGTTGTGATTGCATGGTGAAAGGAAACGCATGGCTTCGGATAGCACAGCATCACCTGCGGCGCAGTCGGACGCGTCCGCCGCAGCCAAGAGTGAGGAGTTTACCCCCGCCCGCGCCAGTCTGGGCGACGTGGCCCGCTATTTTGTTCGCCTGGGATTTACCGCTTTTGGTGGACCGGCCGCGCACGTCGCTATGATGGAAGATGATCTGGTGAACCGCCGCCGCTGGATCAGTCGCCAGCAGTTTATGGATACCCTGGCGGCCACACAACTGGTGCCCGGCCCCAACTCCACCGAGATGGCGATCCATATGGGCTATGTGCAGCGCGGCGTACCGGGCTTGATTGTTGCCGGGGCCTGCTTTATCGGCCCGGCATTCCTGTTAGTGCTGCTGATCAGTATCGGGTATGTGGCCTATGGCACGCTGCCCCAGGTCAATGCGCTCTTCTATGGCATCCAGCCGGTTATTGTTGCGATTGTCATCCAGGCGGTGTATCGCCTGGGAGCAACCGCCTGTCGCACCCTTCCCATGATCATTCTGGCGGTGGTGGGCGCGCTGCTGCAACTCCTGACGTCTCTCGACACGGTACTGATCATCATCGGCGGTGGTCTGGTCGGAATTGTGCTGACGCTGGGGCCGCAACTTCTGCGGAGTACGTCGCTATTGCTGCTCCTGCCGTTCGGCGGACGGCTGGCGCAGCCGGAAACGGAGACACCGCTCTGGCAACTGGGGCTTTTCTTTCTCAAAGTTGGCGCAACCCTGATGGGCAGCGGCTATGTGCTGTTGAGCTACCTGGAAACCGACCTGGTGCGTGGTTATGGCTGGCTGACCCGGCCGCAACTGATTGACGCCATCGCCGTCGGCCAGATGACGCCGGGACCGGTTTTTACTACGGCGGCCTTTGTGGGCTATGTGATCGAGGCCGGCCCGGACAATAATGTGTTGCAGGGCGTGCTGGGCGCGGCCGTTGCGGCCGTTGCCATCTTTCTGCCCTCATTCCTGATTGTCCTGTTTATGGCTCCCTGGATTCCGCGCCTGCGCCAGTCGCGGGTGGCGGGCGCATTCCTCGATGGCGTGAATGCCGCCGTGGTGGGGAGTATCGCCGCGATAACCTGGACCCTGTTTGCAACGGCGGTGATCAGTCTGGCAAATCCGACCATCGCCGTGCCGATTGCCGGCACCACACTGGATATTCCGGCACTCCTGCTGGCGGTTGTCGCAACATTTATCCTGTTGCGCTACAAGCTCAACTCAACCTGGCTGATTGGCATTGGCGCGGTATCCGGATTGCTGCTCCAGAGTCTGCTCTGAGCCTTGCACATCCGTTTGGTTCCCTTTATAATACCAGGGTGCCCGCGGGGAGGTGGCGGAGTGGACGAACGCGCTCGTCTCGAAAACGAGTAGGGTGTGAAAGCCCTCGAGGGTTCGAATCCCTCCCTCCCCGCCAGATATTCAACCAGGAAAACGTCCCGACTGTGTTACAGTCGGGACATTGTTTTTGTACCAATTGGCTACCAAATCTGCAAGAAACTCACGAAGGCCAGAAAAGCACGAAGCGATGAACCTGTTTCATAGCGAGTGCTCGCACCCAAGTGTAGCCCTGCGTGTTCCTTTATGTTCTTCGTGGATAATCTGATGGTTACAGTTGGGAAACCAGATTGGTATTAATGGGCAAATGGCAATCTGGCTGTCACAGCCCAACATTGCTCACGCCGCTGCTTCCTCGTCATGGTCGGGCAGCAGCGTTTCGGCCGCGCGTACGGCCCGGAACAGGTAGCCACTCAGACTCACGCCAACGCCCAGCACCCCGACCAGCGCGATCATCAGTGCCATCCCGGCCCCGCTGCCGGTACCGATCAGTCGTCCGGCGGAACCGGCCGGCGCGCCCCCCGGCTGCATCGCCGGTTCAAACACAAAATCGGCCAGTGGACCCGCCAGCAGCAGCGCAACCGGCAGGGTCAGTTGTGCGATCAACCGCCGGGTGGCGAAGACGCGTCCCTGCAGGTCCGGTGCAACCTTGGCCTGCCAGATCGCCTGGTTGGAGCCATTCAGGATAGGCAAGAAAAACGCCCCGGCGAATGCGCCGAAGGCCCACATCGGCAGCGAGCGCCCCAGGCCCACCACCAGCATGCCCAGCAGGCTGGCAAGTGCCATCCCACCCAGCACTCCATGCACCCGGCGGCGCGGCCCGCCCCAGGTGCTCATCGTCAGGCCACCCGCTATGCCGCCGATACCGCTGCATGCCAGCACGGTCCCC
This sequence comes from Chloroflexaceae bacterium, assembly GCA_034436755.1. Lineage (GTDB taxonomy): Bacteria > Chloroflexota > Chloroflexia > Chloroflexales > Chloroflexaceae > CAKZQX01. Next base: position 34,302 of record DAOTVB010000203.1, read on the forward strand.
AGCACCTGAGCATCCTCCCCGGTGCGGGCCAGGATCATCGGGGACATCAGCGCCAGGTAGAAGGCACTCAAGAAATTCATGCCCAGGAACACCAGTTGCAGCCCCAGCAGACTGGGCCGCCGGCGAATATAGTCAAAGCCATAGAGCGACTCACGCCAGAGCGAGCCGTGCCCCGCCTGCCCCTCCTTGCTGATAGCCGGTTGCGGCACATGGATCAGGGCCAGCACACCCACCGCAAAGACAAATGTCACCACATCGATTGACATCACGCCGCCGATGCCGATCAGGCCAATGAGTGTTCCAGCCAGCAGGGGCGCCACGACCATGGCGGACGACTCGGTCAGCGCCAGCATGCCATTGGCGCGGGCATACTGCGTTTTGGCAACCATGGTCGTGATAGCGGCAGAGTAAGCCGGCCACTGAAATGCCTGAAATGCGCCGGTAAACGCTCCGGCCACAAAGAGATGCCAGACCTGGAGATTGTCGGTGAGGAACAGCAGCAACAGGGCAACCGTGCCCAGACCCGCTGCCAGGTCACTCAGCATCATAACCAACTTGCGGTTCCAGCGGTCCACCAGTGCCCCAGCCACCGGACTCAGAATGACCGTTGGCCCGAACGCGAAGAAGATCACCAGCGACATTACCGTGGCCGAGCCGGTGGTCTGCCAGGCCCAGAGCGCCAGGGCGAACCGGGTCATCTCGGTGCCGATAAGCGAAACAACCTGACCAACCCAGACAATGCTAAACGCCACCATCCCGGTTGGCCGCCTGAGAGCAACTGCCATTGCCTTCTCCGTGGTCCGTAATCCGTCGTCCGTCGTCCGTCGTCCGCCTCACGTTTCACGTTTCACGTATTGTCAGCTCTCCAGGGCTTCGAGCAGCAGGTCGCCCTCTTCGGGGGTGATGCGCCCCTCGGCAACCAGCCGCAGAATCGCCTCGCGCTCTTTCTCAACATTGCGCTGCTGCGGGGCGGCCTCAGGTTGTGCCGCCGGCTGCTCCTGCTGCAGGCGGGTGGTCGGCCCGGTTGCGGCGGTGGGTGTGTCTTCTGGTGTTGTGGTTGCGGTGGGCGACTCCGGTGAAGACCCCTCCGGCGCGGCTTGCTCCGGCGGCGGGGGTGTACCGGGAACATGCAATTTGTTGATCGCCCGCTCCACAGCCTCCAGTGCCTCGGAGACGCCCTCGGTGGCCGCCCGACGGGCCTGCTCCTTGATCCGCTCCAGCCGCTCCGGGTCAAACCACCACTCCCGGTCATTGAAGCGCACATGCATCCGGGGATTATCGGCATCGGTTGCGGCCTGCTGCCGGGCATGCTTTTCAGCCTGCTTGTAGGCCCGGCGTGCATGCCGTCCGGCGCGCTGCTGCATGCGGTGCGCCCGTCGCCGGGCCTTGCGGGACTGCCGTGTCCAGTCTTCTCGGGGTGGCGTCTCCTTGCCTTTGCCACCAAAGAGCGACCCCAACTCCAACCCCAGGTCGTGCCCCAGTTTGCCCATTTCGCGCCCCAGATCCTGCCCCAGTCTGCCCATCTCGCGGCCAAACTCGCTGATCTCGCGCTCAACATCGGACCAGAGACCGCTGCTGCTCCGTGGACTGTGCGGACTGCGCAGCAGCAGGTTGCCCGCTACCGTCAACTCAAGCCGCGCCGCGCCGGTACCATAGGCCAGGTTGACCATTTTGCCCTCGCCCTGCGCGGCTGCACCATAGCCACTTACCTCGCCACCAACCGTTGCCTGCAGATGCAGGTTCGGGTTGTCGGGCAGGGTAATCTCGGCATCGCCGCTCACATTCAGGCGGGCATGGCTATCGGGCGGGAAGGGCGCGCGCAACTCCAGATCGCCGCCGATGCTGCCAATGGCGATTGTGCCATGCACATCCTGGATTTCGACATCGACGCTAATCTCACCCACCTGCAGACTGGTACCGATGTCGGTAAAACCGGCATCACGCCCAATCCGTACAACCTGCACATCTTCCCGGATGTTGCTCAAATCACAGTCGCCGCCGACATCACTGACATGCAGGCGGGTCGCGCCGTCTACCTCCAGATCGCCGCCAATCGTGTTGATCGTAATCTCGGCAGTGGGGCTGCCCTGCAGCTCACAGTTACGCCCAACACTGCCGCAGCGCAGCGCCACTGCCAGCCGCTCAATCTCCAGATCGCCGCCAACCGAACCAACCACAAGCGTTTCAACCCGGTTGGCCGTCAGGTCGGCCGCAACGGCTTCAATCTCGGCGCGGGTGACCTGGGTCAGCATCACATCGCCGCCAATCCCCCCGCGTGCCAGCAGGGTTGGCGTATGTGCCACATCCAGATCTGCCGCCGCTCCGGTCAACTCAACCGTCTCGGCAATATGCTTCAACTGAATATCGCCGCTCACATCGGTCAGATCAACCCGACGCACACCCTCGATGCGGGCGTGGCCCTCCAGATCCGACACGCTTATCTCGGTGTTGGTCGGGACGCACAGTTCCAAATCATCAGCACAGCCCACAATGGTCAACGTGTCGCCCTCGAAGTAGCGTTCCTGCATCTCGGTGTCTGTGTCGAGGCGCAACGTGGGCATCTCCCAGGCCCGCACCCGCAGGTCGCCGCACACCTGGTTAATAATTACCCGGGGCTCGGCACCGGCGGAAAATATTTGTTCCGTCATTGTTTTCTTCTCCTCGCGCGTTATTCGACAAAAATCTCCAACCGTTCGCCCTCTTCCATATCGTGCAGATCGAGCAGGCGGCCCACACTACCCCCGGCGATGGCCCGCAGCAGTTCATCGAGCGCGGCAGCACTGAGTTGGGGTGCCAGCCGCAACCCCAGCCGCATGCCAACCTGGATCAGCCCGACAGGAATCGTTACATTGATTTTGATCCGGCTGGTTGCCAGATCGGTGACACGCACACGTACCATCCGGTTGCGCGTGCGGTTCTGCTCCTCGGTCAGCGCATCGAGAAGTTGCGCCGCTTCCTGGGCCGTCACCTGGCCGGACGCAACCATTTGCAAAATGCGGTCACGCGCATCATTCGTCACGGTCGTGCCTCTGCTCCTTCAGCAAGCGCATGGCTTCTTCGACACTAATCTCCTTTGCCGCCAGCCGTCCCAGCACCTCACGGCGGTCGGGGTGGTCACTCTCGGTCTGCTCCGGGACACCCCCCAGCGTGGTGACAAGCGCATCCAGGCGGTTACGCGCCGTGTTGTAGGCAATCTTGAGATCGCCGGCAACACCATTGATATTGCCGCGATTCTTGACCAGCAGTTCGACAAACTCCAGTTGTTCGCGGGTAAGGCGGCCAAGCCACCCCAGGCTAAACTGTCCCTCGATGACAATACCGCTTTCGGGGCATTCCAGCCGGGTGACAATCAGCTCGCCACCGCTCACCGGGTCACGGGTAATAAGTTGATGCATAATACACCTCCTGCCTGCAGGATGTCAGAATATAGCAAGATAATAGCCGAAACACTGAGAAGTGTCAATAGATATAGCAAAAAACTTTAAACTGATGGTGATTTATGCTACATTGGTTGGCAGAAGAGCTGCAACCGGGGCATGTTTCCCTGTGGCATAGACGCCGTCCGGATGTGCTATCCGCACGACGCATCGGCGTGTTACTACCCTGTAACCCGCGCTGCTACAATAAAAACCATAAATTGTGGAGTTGGCCTAAAGATATTGCTATTGCTACGGGCTAACCCGCTGTACCTTCCTTACCTGCACGAAGGCCGCCTCCTCCAGCGGCCTTCCTGTGGGGATTTGTGTTGTCCGGGGGTTTACAAGACCGGGCTTGCGGTGTATAATAGTTGCGGTGGCAAGGCAGGGCCACCCCAGCAACCCGGGATGCTGCCCGGTGACAGTGTAGAAAGTAGATTTCACGCGGGGCTATGCTGCTCTGCTTAACACAAATACATCCCCAACTGCCCTGATTGATTCCCTCTCCCTTTTCCCTGTGACAAACAGCGAAATCCGTTGGGGAACGGACAAAACTCAAGCGGCGCATTCGTGAGGCGCTGGTTATGATAGAACGTAAGACACGTTCGCTATCTGAGTGCGGCTACGGCGTAGGAGGCGGTTCGTCCGATACGACGATGTACCGGAGGTGTGCTTTGGAGGATCAAGAGCGCAGGTACACGTTCTGACGTATGTCTCTATGAAAAGGAAGGTGCAAATGATGAACGAGAACACGACTCTGCTCAACACATGGATGGGTACATCTCATGGCTATCCAGTTCGTGTCGAAGAACATTGGAACAACCTCTCTTACATCATCGAGTTTTATGATGCAAGTGAGCAAGGAAACGGACGCTGCATTACCCGCAATCCAATTACGGGTGAGGAGTTGTCGCTGGAGAATGTTCAGCCGGAGAATACATCGATAACCGCGTAAGCCGGTGCTGAGAGAGGAGTTGCCGGCGCCTCACGAATATATCGTTCGGGGATGCTGAGACGATGAGGTTTCAATCCAATAACTCAATACAGTACAGAACCGAGCCGCTGCACTTGCAGCGGCTTTCTTGTTGCCATGTATAACCAGACGACCGGAGTTATACAACCCTCCGTGAACGAGTGTCTTTCGCCTCCGGCAGCAGGCGGAACAAGGCGTTGCTGGGATCAAACGGCTGATTTGAATGCCTACGTATAAAATTCTGCCCATGAAAAAAGCCGTTGCGCCATTGCAACGGCCTGGTCATCGGGAGATTTCGGAAACTGGTTTACTTGCCGTTCTTGTTGTGGCGTGCTTCTCGGCGCATCTTCGCCTCGATCAGCGCCAGTACCTCATCCGGGGTTGACGAGGTCAGGGCTGCGGCCTGGGACAGCGGCAGGCTGCTCGGATCAATGTGATAGTGGTGGAATACCTCACCTGCGACCGGGGTGCGTGCAGCCGTCTCGTTTACCGTCTTGTGCTCATTCTGAATACCACTCATATCTTCCTCCTTATATCCTCTGTAAATTCTGGTCTTTGCTAGAGCAACTGCAATCCAGCTCCACGCTGTATCATCACAGCTTCTCGCTGGTTGAGTGCTTGCGCGGCGTCCGTGCTCCGCTGACAGTGATATAATACCACATCATTTGGACAAAATCAACAAATATACTGGTACTTTAGTTGTACTTTTTGTACAAATCGTATAGGCCGCTATGCGCACGACCGCATTGATTGCCGCCGCAGCCTCCGTTGCGCCTCGGAGGCGCTCTGGCGTCTGGCGGGGGAAGCGAGTACAATACGTGCATCATACTGACACAACGTACGCGGTGGATACGCAAACCAGGCGTTTGACCAGATGAACGTCAGCTTCGCCTGCGGCAGCATGGTCCTTTTTCTCTCTTTCCGCCCTACCGGAGGCGATATCCCCCGCCAGATGCGGGATCGCCTGATCCATGGCAGCAGTGGCCGTTGCGCGGTGTTCGTTCATGTCGGGCTGTTCGTGGTTCAAACGCCCACCGCATAACTCCTGTTACTGATTACGGAGATTAGTAACCACACACCAGACCAGGTCATACCAACTTGCCATCAAACCAGCAATCAGCCGGAATGGGTGCAACGGGCGCAGCGGCGGCACAATCCCGTTTGTCATCGCTGCGTCCTCGGTGTTCGCTGTGGCGATGACAACAAATCAGTACAGAGGAGGAAATGGTATGCTGGTAGCACCAGACGGTAACACGACGCTGGCTTATGCCAATCATGGCGCGGGTGCGCCGTTGCTTTTGCTGCATGGGGCGATGGTTTCCCGGCGCTACTGGCAACCCCAGGTTGACCACTTCGCCCGGCATTATCGGGTGATCACTTGCGATCTGCGCGGCCATGGCGAGTCGCCGGTATCCGCCGATGACTACTCAGTTGCGCAGTTTACCCGCGATATTGTGGATCTGCTGGATCGGCTGGAATTGGAGCAGGTGGTCTGCTGTGGGCACTCGCTGGGAGGGATGGTTGCGCAAGAACTGGCGATCAGTTACCCGGAGCGGGTACACGCGCTGGCTCTGGCAGATACCTGGCACTACCCGCGCGGCATGCCCTGGGAGCCGTTTCCTTTTCGTACGGTGGCGCTCAAGTGGATGCTGCGTACGCTGCCGGTTGCGCAACTTGCGCGGATGATGCTGCGCGGGTTGGGAGCGTTTAACCCGGATATACGGCCCTATCTTGAGACGGAGCTACAACAGCATTTTCAGGATCGCAATAACTCCCTGAAGATCTGGGATGCAGCTATTGAATTTAACAGTAGCTCCCGGCTCTCGGCAATTACATGCCCAACGCTGATTTTGACGAGTGCGCACTTCCTCTACACCTACACGCAGGCACTCGATATGCGCCGACGCATTGCCAACGCCGAGGTGGTCATGATTCCGCGCTCGGGGCATCTGTTGAATCTGGATAACTCGGAGGCATTTAACAGCGCGCTGGAGGGTTTTCTAAAGCGGATCGCGTGGTAGGGAAGAAACGATGTGGCGCACGCATGAAGAATTCCCCGCTGGTCCACTCCCGCGTCAGATTCTGACCGTGAGTAACCAGCGGGGACATTGCCGATGTACCGCCAGACCATTCATGCGTATCCCCGCGCCGGTTTCCTCTACGGTTATACCTGGGCATAGCTATACTGCCGACGCTGCGCCAGATCGCGCAGCGTATCAAGTTCGTTGTCGTTCAGATCATCCGGCAGAACCAGCTTGACCCTGGCGTACAGGTCGCCCCGCTCGTCTGGCTTGTCCAGCCGGGGCATGCCCTTCTTGCGCAGGCGAAAGATCTTGTCGGCCTGGGTGCGGGGCGGGATCTTAAGTTTTACGGTGCCGTCCAGTGTCTGGACGCGCGCCTCACCGCCAATCGCCGCCGTGTAGATATCGACCGGCACCTCGGTGTGCAGATCGTTGCCCTCGCGCGCAAACTGCGGATGGGGCAGCACCTCGATCACCAGGTAGAGATCGCCCGCCGGTCCACCGGCAAGCCCGGGCCGGCCCCGGCCGGACAGCCGAATCCGCGAGT
>DAOTVB010000204.1:0-13631 GCA_034436755.1 Chloroflexaceae bacterium
CACCCCATCCCCATCTCCAAACACAGAACACAGGAAACAGAACACAGAAAACCGACGCCGGTGCTGGATGCCCACATTGGTGCATCACTTGTCACTCGTCACTCATCACTACCCGGCGGGAGGGAATGACTGGCGAGCCGGAGGCCGTTGGAGACGAAGCGGAAGCGCGGGTTGGAGCCGAAGAAGTTGAAGCGGTACGCCCCCCGGACGCACTTTTGTTTGCTTATCCATGCCCCCCCACGTAGCCTCCTCACATTGTCGCCCGCCAGATACTCCTCGGTCCACTCATCCTCAATCTGGTACGGGTACTTTTTCCCCCTCTCTGTCGCGCACCACTCCCAGACATTGCCGGCCATATCCAGCACACCATAAGGACTCGCTCCCCTCGGGTAACTGCCCACCGGCGTGGTACGCTGCTCCCCGGCCTCCTCGCTGTTGCAGCGTCCCGCTTCCCAGGTGTTCCCCCAGGGCCAGATCCGCCCATCGGGGCCGCGCGCGGCCTTCTCCCACTCGGCCTCGGTCGGCAGCCGAATGTCATAGCCGGTCTGCGCGCTCAACCAGCGGCAATAGGCCACCGCTTCAAACCAGTTTATTCCCACCACCGGATAGTCGTCACCGTTCCACTGAGCATCGTTCCAGAAGTTGGGGGTGATGATCTTTTCTTGTTCCCGCCACTGCCAGCCCGCCTCGGTCCAGTAGTCCCGGTTGGTGTAGCCGTCGCCCGCTACGAAGGGGCGGAACTGCGCGTTAGTGACAGGGGTTTTGCCGATCCAGTAGGTCGGCAACTCCAGTTGGTGCTGCGGTTTTTCGTCGTCGTAGGCGAGTGTGTCGGCGTCGCTACTGCCCATCAGGAAGGGACCGGCAGGGATTTTGACCAGTTCGGGGAGGAGTGGATGCCGGCTGCCTGTCGGTTTATTGTCGCTTGCTGGTGCTGGTTGTTGCCGGTCGCTTAACACTCCCACCGCCGGCAACGCTTGCTCCGACCCCTGCTGCGACTGGAGTAACCGCTCTCCCAGGTGTGCATACCTGCCGCCTAACCGTCGCAGAACCCGGGCGGCCACATTTGCAAATGGGTGGTTATGATCATTCATCTCTATCGCACCAACCCCATCCGGGTCTTCCAGTAGCGCTTCAAAGTCAAGCATATACCCCATGCGTTTTTCGATATCTTCGGAAACGCGCCGGAGTATCTCGACGGCATCGGGTAGCAATATCCGGTCCAGAAAGCATTCACGGACCTGATCATCGACAAAATCGTACTGGATCAGATCCGGGTTGCGCTCATCGGTTGGTGACACCTGTTTGAGTAGCCCACCCAGAAAGACTTCTGCAAGATGCACCTGCCGTGCCTCGGGTAGCATCGTCTGCTGCACCAGCCGCATAACAGGTAGTGTTAGCGGGGCCGCGGCAAGGTAGCCGGCCAGTTGCTGGGCTACGGGTGAAGCAATGACCAGGAAACGCTCGACGCGTTGTTCGGCAGTAAGTGCCTGAATACTTGTTCGCTGTTGTGCCGTAATCTGCTCTTGAATGCTGTTACTATTCTGGTCTATTTTGTCTGTTTCAAAAATACATCCCGGCACCCAGGCACTACTGTCGCCGGTCACAACCCGGGCCCAGGCAGTCAGCGATGCCGGTTCCAACGTCAGCACCGGGATTTTTATGCCGGATGGTGGTTCTTCGCCATCCAGCAAATCGGGGATTGCTGCTGCAAGTGAACTGTTCGGTATGCCGGCAGTCGCCGCCGAGAAACGCGCAGCCGTCTGCATGCCCAGTATACTCCCGGCCCACATACGTTGCGGTAGTACCTGTATAATTGCCACCGGGATGCGCTCTCCCCACTGGTTAAGCCACTCAGTGACCTTTGCCTGCCGCCATCCGGATGATACGCAATCACTCACGATCAATACCAGACTGCGCCCGGTCGGGTCAGCTAGTTCATGGAAACTGTCTGATCGCTGTTGCGCTGCGTGTAGCTCGCTTTTGGGGTAGAGATGTAGTTGACCATCGCTTGCATCTGTCTGCAACGCCCACAGCCGTACATCGCGGAATGCACCCTGGTGTATCAGCAAATGGTATAGTTCGGCAATAGTTTGCTGCCACACTACCATCGACCGGCTTTCGTCTACCACCAGATGAATGGTAAACCAGCGTTCGGGTGCTGCTCTTTCAACCGCCATCCATATGCGCTGTTCGGCAATAAGTTTTACGGTTGCTTCTTCATCAAACACCATCGCAGTGCGTGATGGTACACGCTGCATCAATGGGCGCATTGCGCGTGCCAATTCAAGTTCACCCGGCAGCGCCCGCCCGCCCGGACTTCTCAGCGGCAACCCACCGGCTTTTGCCATGCCCGCATTCCCCGGAGTTGTTTTGGGATGCAGGTCAACCGCAGGTTCAGTTGCCGGTGCTGGCACCGTTTCTGCGCTGGTTGGGGGTGACACCCCGGGTTCTTGTTCGGGAAATGTCTGCTCAGTGGCAGCATCAACAGCGGGTGTGGCTGTCTGCATACCTGCCTTGCACATGTGTAGCGTCAGCCAGAGCGTATCCGCCAGATCATCTGCCGTTACATCGATCTGAATACTTTTTAATGTTTTGGCAAGTTGCTCTATCACCGTCTTTTACCTGATTGTAGATTTACTCAAAGACTTGAATAATGCATCAAGCAGTTGTTGCTTATCCCGTTTAAGCAGATCAACCCCTTGCAGGGTTATATACACCGCGTTCAGGAGTTGATCCGTTGCAAGCTCTTCGCGCTCACGGCGACTGAAAAATTCGGTGATGACATTATGGACATGCGCCAGTTCGTCTGGTTGTAATTGGAGACGGGCGGCAACAATCTGTGCCAGTTTCGCTTCACTTGATGGTGGTTGGAGGTGTAACCGCAGGCAGCGCCGCAGGAAGGCCGGCGGGAATTCGCGTTCGCCATTACTGGTCAGGAGCACTAATGGAAACTCTTCACAGCGCACCAGACCACGCCACAGGCCGGCTTGCTCCCGATAGATTGTATATTGTGCGCCATCCTCGGTCCAGACGGTAATCTGCGCCTGTTCCGGGTTCTGTGGCAGACGTGAAATCTCCTTAATTTCAAATTCTCCCTCCTCAAAGACATGCAGCAGGTCATTCGGCAGATCAATGTCGCTCTTATCAATTTCGTCAATGAGCAGCACACGCGGTTTGCCGGGTTTTGACATTGCCAGGGCCGTACCTAACGGCCCAAGCCGAATATACTGCCCAAGGGCAGGCGCAGCTTTCGCGCTGTCATCATCGTGAGAAGGTTGCAGTGAAGCATCCTGTAGTCGCGCAATCGCATCATAGTGGTAGATACCATCCTGAAGCGTGGAGCGTGTTGTGATAGGCCAGAACAACACCGTACCCAGGTCAAGCTCATGTGCAACCGCGTGCGCCAGCGTGGATTTGCCAATACCGGGCTTGCCTGTGATAAGGAGTGGACGACGCAGATAAAGGGCAGCATTAACCATCTCGATGGCTGCGCTTTTCTCTTCGTCGTCATAGTCGGCAATCACAAAATGTTGCCCACGTTTTTGCTTCGCGTCCTCCGTAAACTGCCGCCAGGGTGGGGCTGCGGGAAACGCTACTTCTTTCACCTGCTCGCCCGTACCTTTGAAGATATGCCAGCCGGTTTCATTGGTGCTCATCGCTCATCGATTCCTTTCAACAACTCATCTCCGGGCCTTCGGCGTATACTTGTGTGTGGGGCAGTCGGTTGAAATCATCCCACAGCAGTGTCAGATGATTGCCGGGCAGGTGTTCGCCGCCGACCCAGGCTTTGCGCCTACATTGCCGTACCTTGTCAGGTAGCCGTTCAAGTATGTCACTTGTGGTAAGGGTTTCAACCGCTTGCTGGATATCGTCAGGGGATGCCATGCACTTTCTGGACCAGAGCGCAATTGGTGTACCTGACCTGAGTATCAGCGCAAACAGTTTGTGCTGCTCTTCCGAACCGGGAGTAAGCGCACATGTCAGGACGAGACAGATGATTTCGTCCAGCCTGAGACGGAATGCGCGGGTAAAACAGTTCTCAGTATTAGATACTTTCTCAATCAGGTTTCGGTTCACTGGCTGCCTGGGATCAAACTCATTCCAACGACTTTTCCAGGCAGGCCAATACTTCTTTTCTATGGCTCGTTTCCGGAAACGTATGACAACTGAATGGCGAAAGCCAAGTGTCTCCTCCTCTTCGAGCACCCACTGGTCAACAGCGCTATCAAGCAAGGAACCGGGCAAAAAGAATTCTATGATTGGACAGCTATTTGCTTCAAGCTGGTCATGAACTATATTTTCCAGAAAGGTGTTGATCAATTGCGGTATAGCATTCAGGGAATGAGGTGTATCTTCGGCATAAATGCGCTGTTTACGATAGTCACTCCAGACCCATGCCTGAACGAGATAACAATCAGGGGATTCAGCTTTTGGCTCAAGGTCAATCAATAAATAGAGCGGAAAAGAGGGATCTGCCGCATTCTCTTGTTCCCTGGCATTCAGCAAATTGCTTACGTCTCTTTGACTGATACCAAGATATTCAGCGATGATTGTTATCCAATCTTTGATCTGGTTCTGGATAACGGGATCATCAGCATGAGATACAAACTGCGCAGCGAAGGAGATAATTGGATGCATGTTCCCCGGACGCATTGACTGCTTCGCCAGCGAGTGTAGCATGCAGGTGAGCAGATCCAGTCCTTCATATGTCTGGGGAAATTTAGTGCCGGCAAGAACGGACCTATAATAAAACTTTTCTAAGTCTTCTTCAGGAACATTAACCGTATGAAGAACCTGCCATAGTTCTATCAGTTGCTTCGATGAAATAGATTGCTGCTGACGTTGAATATTTTGTAGTGTCTGATAGAATTGTTCTAGCTGGTTTGTTCCTCGATCCAAGAAGTCTATGTTCTGGATGAGATACTCAATTCCCCAGGGATAGCGCATACATGTTTCCAGAATATGAAGAACGTCAATCTTTAAATTGTCGGCTCTCTCAATAGTGTGGCGAATCGTTGCTGGTAACTGTGAAACCACAGTGTCTCGAGACTCTTTGATGCATGGACATTCGAGGAGCCTGTCCACCAGAAGTTGTTTATTGAACTGGTTCATCATTGTGTGTTCCAATTATGCCTATTCCACTGTCGAATTCATTTTATAAATATACACAATTCCTATGTTTCTGTACACGTGACGTGGTACCGCTTTCAGGCGGGGAGCCGAGAACTGTTCAGTAGGATGGTCCAATACCAGTTGTTTCGTCGTCATAAAGCATTATCCCAGAAATCATCAACCGCCTGCATACACAACGTGCCGCCATCAAAGAAGCGTACGGCCTCGATCAAGGCGTCCAGACCGCCGGGAAAGTTATTGCAGGTTCTGACGATGTTCAGCACATGCACCTGGTTTGACGGATGCTGGCGAATGGAATTGAAAATCTGTGCCGGTAACATTTCCAGCAGTGTTTTACGCGCTTCAGTATCCTGCATCGCAGGGCATGGCAAGAGGAGACTGGCAAGCTGGGTTACCTCCGGCATCGTCAGTTGCCGCGCGGGTTGCGGTTGGGATTGACCATCTGGTGATGATTGAACTTGAGCTTGCATTTTCTCTAGCTCATCCAAAATATCAATAATCCGCCGGGCCATGTGCTCCAACTTCTGGCGCACCTGCGGGTCTTTGAAGTCTTTCCCCCGCAACGGCTGCCATTCGAGCATACGTCGCCGGGCCAGGTCACGCAGCAGTTCGTCATTCGCCTGGGCTTCCGCAGCTTCCAGCACCGGCACCTGCTGGTAGTAGACCGCCAACACCAGGTCATTCCGCCCCAACTGCCGCTCGCGTTCCAGGAAGCGGGCCAGGATCTCCCGGCAATTCGGGTCGGTGAAAAAGCTGGGCGTAATGACCGGAACCAGCACCATCGCCTCGTTCAACGACCGGCTGATGCGCTCCTGGGTAGGTTCGCCAATTGCCACATCGGTTCCCTCCTGGAAGACAGCAACATCGTTGCCGCTGACGAAGCGCAGCGTACCGGAGAGCGCATCACGGAAGCGGCGTAGCGCCCCGCCTTCAAACTCGTCATCAAACTGGGCATAACTGATAAATACAAGTGGATTGGTCGGCATTGGCTTGTCCTGTTACACTTCTGACCAGTTGTACCTTCCCGCCGGAATGCGGATGGGGAGCGCCTATGCGCGGGAGGATCTACCCGCCAGGATGTTGCTCTGCGTACAGTATAAGTGGGCAGGCGCAGTCCGGCAACCCGGCGGGTGTGAGAATAATGACAGATTTAACCGTAAATAAACCTGGCTTGCGGAGTGGAACATCTGCGACTATGTCTGCCGCTCACACACAAAGGTAAACTCGTCGCCATGCTGATAGGTCAGCGTAACCAGCAGGCGTTCGCCCTGCAGTTCAGCGGTCCCGTCACCCTCAATCGGCTCCATCTCATCGCTGCCGGCGAAGCTGAAGCTAAGTTGATCATGCTGATCAGAGCCACCGTAGATTTCGCCGGTCTGCAGGCCGATAGAAAATTGCCCTCTGGTTGCGTTTCCGTTCGGCTCCAGGCGCACATAGGACTGTCCCGCCATGTGTAGATAGGCATCATTAAAGTCGGGGCTCGAGACAACGATCCAGGTTCCGGCAAGGCTCATGGCTCTATCCTCTCCAGATAGTTCTTTCTCACACCTATCGGTGGGGGCATCCGGCAGTCATTGTAGCAGATAGGGACCGATATACACCGCACCACCAGAAGTTTACACCTGAGGGCCGGTCCCGTCCGGGCGACTCAGCAGCTTGAGCGCGCGCGGCAGATTATCCGGTTCGGCGAAGAGCGTCACCACATCCCCGGCTTTGAGCACCGTCTCACCCCGTGGGACCAGCGTATCCCCGGCCCGCTCAACCGAGACCAGCAGCACGCCGGCGGGCAGGCGCACCGCGCGCACCGCTTTGCCGGCGGCGGGTGCTTCCGCCGAAATCTGCACCCGCCGATAGCGCGGCGAGGTCTGCACATCAACCTGCTCGGTCTGGCTGGCGCTACACAACTGCTCCAAATGCTCCACGGTATCCGACGCGGTGAGGAAGGTCAGGCGGTCGCCCAGGCGGTGAGGGTTGCGGCGTCCTTGACGGTAGTCGGGCGTACACCCAAAGAGCGCGAATCTGGGCGCGATGCGTCTTTCTGGCCCGCCCGCGCCACTCGTACTGAAGATCGGTGCCGAGTGCGAAGTGCATCAGGACGGGATGTGCGTATGATACGGGAAGTACTCGTCACTGTCAACTCGTACGGGAAACAACCTTTTGGTGCAAGCGCGTTCATCAAATCCGTGAAAGCATTCACGGGATCTTGCCCTCTGGTGTCACGAACTCTGGTTTAAGGCCAGGTGGATCGTACGGGTTAAGAGTCTGTTATTTATCACTTATTCATCATTCTATTATTTTTCTTTTTCTGCTACTATCAATTCACTGACACCCTTACTATCAAGGACTTCCTACTGGAGTTCCTGACCTGGTCTGAAGTGGAGATATGATCATGCGCAATGCCTTCCAAAAAGCTTTTCTGTTGGTCGGCATAATTAGTACACTGATACTCGGTATACCCCGATCTTCGGTGATGGCTGATCCAGGAGAACCAACTCCTGTTCCCGTTCCTGCCCCTACAGGGGAACCTAATGATCTCGGTGGCATCACAGAAATCGGTACTGATGAAAGTTCTTCTATACTGTGTAGTTTTCGTGTTGAAGGGGACTATGTTCACGTCTCCTCATCTGCCTTTGAAGCATCTGGACACGGTTGGTGGATCAATCGCGACTGCCAGGCTACCCACGCGGTCGTCACGGTACAACTACAGCAGTACTACAGCGATGGTAGTTGGAGAAATGTCGGCACAGTCGGCAAAGCGACGGTGAGGTCCGGTGGTGGTACCGGCAATCGCGCAACGGGACGAGCAGGTTGTAACAGCAGTGACGTAACAGGGTGGCGCAGTGTCATTGACGTGGATGTCGTTGGAATCCTTGATGATCCAAGGAAGTACACTACGGCAACTCGAAATATTTCGTGTAGGCATTAATGTGTAAGAGCGGCTTACAGAGAAAGCATTCAGGGGTCGTACAATAATCAAGCCATCGCCCTGACGTTAGTAAGCAGTACTGACTAAGGCGGGGACGAACGTTAGTCCGAACCTTTGCGTGCTTTCTCTACAGGCTTCTTCCCTTGTACGGTGATGGTGTGAATTCCGTAGCACCTGCCACCTCTCAAAACGTATGAGAGAGGATATCTAATTTGAATACCGCGATAGACAGCACAATGTTTGTGGCGATATACGGTGAACTGGTGTTGCACACCTGGCGAGATCCCGTTGCTGCTACTTCGGATGCGTACAGTCTGTTCATTGCGAGGTCGTCTGCAATGGGATGGCTCGCTACAGAGTATGTATCTGGTGGCATTTGGGGTATGAATGACGCTGGACAGAATTCTGAGTCCGGACCACACGGGCCACATCGAGTATGGTTTCAGGTATCAATGATCGCGCCAATCCCAATTGGTCAACCATTACCGGTGCAACCATTCCTATCGTGCGCGGGTGATGTTGTGGCCCGTATGGGAACGTTACGTCTTGATGCAGTTCAGATTCTGCTACCAGTACAAAGCTTTCGTGCATCGGCAGATGTGTCAGCACAACAGGACGATGTGATGACCTTAATTCAGGACGCCGGTTGGTTCGCCGATAGCGACCCGTATCTCAGTACCAATGTGCGGGTGACATTAGATAGCGGACAGAATCCGTCCGTTCGCTTGGCAGCACCCAAAATGTTTCAGTCGATGCAGGAAATAAAGCAGGATATCTTTGTGTGCAACTCATACTCCTTAACAGACGGCGATATGACCTTGAAACCTGGTTTTATTGATGAGTTGTGGCGTGGGCCTACGCAGCACCGAGCCACCTTTCACGGCACTTTGGTAGAGTGGTCACTAGACGCACTAGGATGGCTCGCCGCCTTCCTTACCAGCACGAGCTCCCGATACGGCGTCAATACTCCGTTGGTATTCACAGTTAGCCGTTCTGAAGGCTCAGTTTCACTTGCTAATTAAATTCGGACCTTGTTAAACTAAGCCCATCCGTCACAAGTTAAGCATTTCGTCCATTTGTCAAATTCCATCGGCTGAACCCTCATGATGCGGTACACTGGACGCATGACAAACGAAACAAAAACCTGAAAGATCCAGGTTCCGGCAAGGCTCATTGATATATCCTCTCCAGATAGGTTCTTTCTCACATCTATCGGCGCAGGCATCCAGCGGTCATTGTAGCACATAGGGACCGGCATAAACCGCTGCTCCAGCGCAGCCTTTCTCGCAGCCGAATGGGCGGCGGAAGCGCAGCAGCGCGTTCCTACCACAAGGCTACACCTGAGGGCCGGTCCCGTCCGGGCGACTCAGCAGCTTGAGCGCGCGCGGCAGGTTATCCGGTTCGGCGAAGAGTGTCACTACATCCCCGGCTTTGAGCACCGTCTCGCCGCGTGGGACCAGGGTATCCCCGGCCCGCTCAACCGAAACCAGCAGCACGCCGGCGGGCAGGCGCAACGCGCGCACCGCTTTGCCGGCGGCGGGTGCTTCCGCCGAAATCTGCACCCGCCGATAGCGCGGCGAAGTATGCACATCAACCCGCTCGGTCTGGCTGGCGCTGCACAACTGCTCCAACTGCTCCACGGTATCCGGCGCGGTGAGGAAGGTCAGGCGATCCTCCGGCTGCAGCACGGTATTGCCACGCGGCAACTGCGTCTGCTCGCCCCGCCGCACGGTCGCCAGCAGGCACTGTGTCGGTAGCGGAATATCGCGGACCATGCGCCCGGCCAGCGCCGAGTTTTTATCAACCAGCAGTTCTACCACCTCCGAGCCGCTGTGCGAGCGCATCTTCATCTGCTGGATGCGCTGCTCCAGTTCGCTGCGCCGCATCACGCCGGTGCTGTAAGCCCGCACCACATCGGGCCGGCGTAGCACGCCCACCAGCCGCTGCGGGTTGCTCCGCTCAACCACCGGCAGCCGCCCGACATCGCGGATGGCAAAGGTGCGCAACGCCTCATTCAGGCTCTGGTCGGGGTAGATCACCAGCAGATCGGTCGTTGCAACGCTGATCACCGGGCTATCCTGGTCAAGCCCGCGCTTGAAGGCCCGCGCCACATCGCTCAGGGAGACAATCCCGACCAGGCGCTCCTCCCCCGCTGACGTTGATGCATCCCGCTCCACCACCGGCAACCCGTGGTGATGCGTCTCATTAAACATGTCCACCGCAGCGCGGAGCGGCGCATCGGCGGCGATGGTGTCCAACTTTCTGGTCATCGCCTCCTCCACCCGCACCATCTCCATTACATTCAGGTCGTGCCCATAGCGCAGCACAATGCCGTGGCGTGCCAGCCGCTCGGTGTAGACCGACTCCTTGAAGAGGTGGCCGGAGACCAGGTTGCTGGCGGCTACGCAGAGCATAATCGGCAGGATAATACGATAGTCGTTGGTCAGTTCAAACAGCAGCAGCACCGAGGTAATCGGCGCGCGCACAACCGCGGTCAGCACGCCGCCCATCCCCACCAGTGCAAAGGCCGGGGCGGGCACCTGCGGAAAAAATGTATCCGCGGCCATACCCACCAGCGCGCCGGTCATGGCTCCCAGGTAGAGCGACGGCGCAAAGGTGCCGCCAACACCCACCGCCGCCACACAGAGCGCGGTCAGCAGCAGCTTGGCAGTCAGCAGCAGCAGCAGTTGATCGGCGTTGTAGACCTCCCCGGAGAGCACGCTGCCGATGGTGTCATAGCCCACTCCCAGCACCGCCGGCAGATGCAGCCCGACCAGGCCCACGCCCAGCCCGACCAGCAGCCCGCGTAGCAACTTGGGCGGGTTAAAACGGTGCTGCAGATCCTCAAAGGCGAAGAGCACGCGGATAAAGCCAACCCCGACCAGCGCGGTCAGGACGCCCAGGATCGCGTAGAGTGGAAACTCCAGCAGTGGCTCGGTCAGGGTGTAGGAGGGCACGCGAAACGCGGGTGAGTTGCCCATCAGCCAGCGCCCGACCGCCGAGGCCGCGACCGCCGCCAGCACGATGGGCGGGAAGAGCGCTGCCGACAGTTGACCGACGACGATTTCAAAGGCAAAGAAGACCCCGGCAATCGGGGCGTTAAAGGCCGCCGCGACTGCCCCCGCAACACCGCTGGCGAGGAGCGTACGCACCCGCTGGCTGGATAGCCGCAGCCGCAACCCAAACTGCGAACCGGCAACCGCGCCCAGTTGCACGCTGGGATCTTCCGGTCCCGCCGAGCCACCGGAGCCGATAAAGATTGCCGCCGCCACAACTTTGGTCATGAGCGCCCGCGCGGGCAGCCAGCCGCCGCGTAGCGCAACCGACTCGATCACGGCGGAGGTGCCATGGCTCTGGTCGTGGCGCGCGAACAGCCAGATCAGGCCGATTGCCACCAGCGCCCCGATTGCCGGGAAGAGCACGACAATCCACTCGCCGGTCCACCCGTGCGCCTTCAGGATGGGCAGATGCAGCAGCAGTTCGGCACCGGCCGCAAGCAGCTCATGCGTCTGCTCCAACAGCATATGAAACGCAACCGCGCCAAACCCGGCCAGAATGCCGATGCAGACGGCCAGCGTCGTCAGCACCACCGAGTCTGACTGGAGCAGCGCGGTATGCAGTTTGCGCCCAATAACCGTTCGTGGGCCGGCCGTGGTGATTGAGTCCGGTCGCACCCGGTTGGGCGCACCGTCCGACTGTGATGGTTCAGGCATGCTTTCTCAAGGGTCTTTATGGCGGGCTACTCTTTTTGTAGATTGCGCTGGATGAGTTTTGAGCAAATAATCTCGATATGGCATTCAGGAGTCCCGGCTTGAGCCGGTTGGATATTTGCCGGGACTATGGCATACTGCCGGGAAAGCCTGGACCGGCTGAAGAACGGTGAGCAAATAATCTCGATATGGCATTCAGGAGTCCCGGCTTGAGCCGGTTGGATACCTGCCGGGACTATGGCATACTGCCGGGAAAGCCTGGACCGGCTGAAGAACGATGAGCAAATAATCTCGATATGGCATTCAGGAGTCCCGGCTTGAGCCGGTTGGATATCTGCCGGGACTATGGCATATTGCCGGGAAAGCCTGATCCGGCTGAAGAACGATGAGCAAATAATCTCGATATGGCATTCAGGAGTCCCGGCTTGAGCCGGTTGGATATCTGCCGGGACTATGGCATACTGCCGGGAAAGCCTGATCCGGCTGAAGCCGGGACTCCAGGAGCGATATCCGGATTTAATTTTCAACATTCATCAACCGGGACTCCAGATCAGATGCACCGTTCTGCGGTCGCACGCCCTGCCTGCAGCCAGCCGTAGGGTGCATTCAATGCACCGTTCTGCGGTCGCACGCCCTGCCTGCAGCCAGCCGTAGGGTGCATTCAATGCACCATTTTGCGGTCGCACGCCCTGCCCGCAACCAGCCGTAGGGTGCATTCGATGCACCATTTTGCGGTCGTACGTCCTGCTCGCAACCAGCCGTAGGGTGCATTCGATGCACCATTTTGCGGTCGTACGTCCTGCTCGCAACCAGCCGTAGGGTGCATTCAATGCACCATTTTGCGGTCGTACGTCCTGCCCGCAACCAGCCGTAGGGTGCATTCGATGCACCGTTCTGCGGTCGCACGCCCTACTCACGGGCCTGGGCGGACGCGCAGAAGCGCGTCCCTACGGTAAACGCTGGTGGGCGGACGCGCAGAAGCGCGTCCCTACGGCACATGCCGGTATGTGGTGTTACCTGGTCTCCTGCTCGATGCGCTCACGGACCTGGGCGGTCAGCCGCTCCAGTTCGCGGTTGACCACGAACTGCCACTCTTCGGCCTCGTGATCCTCCAGCGCGCCACCACCATACTTCAGCTCCATCGCCAGATCCCAGCCGCGCTTGAGTGCAAACCGATCAAGCTCATCCTGGCGACTGGGGGGCCAGCGGCGCTTGACAAACTCCCGGAAGGCTCGTTCCATGCGCTTCGATCCATCGGGATTGAGCGAGGGCAGCGGGAACCAGGGTTCCTCATCTTTCGGATCAGGATTGGCCGAACTGGTAAAATAGATCGTTTTGTGAGGGATCGAATAGCGGTATTCCCCCGGACCATCATACCTGGCTGGATTTGAGGCGATTGCGCCTAGTAACATGCGATCACTAACGGTCATTGTTTTCCTCGGTAGTCAACAGGGCTTTCTTTACGCACAGTGTGTGGCAGACCGGGGCGACCCTTGCGCCGCCCGTATGTGTTCCGCACAGGAGTTACGCACCGGGTTTTCTCCTGACGCCAGAACATAGTATAATCCGGCTTTAGGACTGGTGCAACGTCAGGTTGTTTAGAGCCTGTCTGAAACGGTGGTTCGCATCGGTCACACGGCATGCTGGGTGCCCGGATACACCGGACAGCGCCCCAGGCGTCCCGGCGTCAGCCGGTGTGTGGCCGGAACCGGCTGGCGCCGGGACGCCCACTCCAAAGCCGTATCCCCATGACACACCTGTTTCAGACAGGCTCTGAGAGCACTACCAGCCGCCGCCGCCGCCGCCGCCGCCGCCAAAGCTGCCGCCGCCGCCGCCGCCGCCCCCCCACTTGCCCCCCCCAC
>DAOTVB010000205.1:0-21416 GCA_034436755.1 Chloroflexaceae bacterium
ACACGCTCGAACCACTGCACCTGACGCGACTGGCCTTCAATCATTTCCATCTGCGGCGGGGTAATAGGGAACCCGAAGATAGGCAAACCTCCATGTTGCTCCCAGAACTCGCGCATGCGCCCGTGTATGCAGTGACCTGTCTCTGCAAAGCAGTGACGGGAATGGGAGGACGAAGCCAGTACCGTAGGGAGATCGTGTCCGGCATGGAGCAAAACCAGCGTCACGATGAATAGGATACGTAGATATCTCTCCATGGTTATTTCTCCTCATGTATCCACCAATATGCTGATGTATCCGTGGATAAGCATTTACTTCTCATTTGCTTATTTTTAAAGCATCAAATGAAATCCTAGCCCCACTTGAATACGAAAAACCGGCTGATTTTGGGACATGTTCCCCACTCCGGCCTACACGATACCGGAACGTATAAACCATTTCGACACCATGAGCCGTCATGGGGAGTGACACGTCGCAAAAATGACCTTTTTGACCTGCTGGTGGGACAATTTCATGAACCGCCTCTAGAAATAAGCGAACGGTGAGATTTGTGTTCCACACAATAGATTTGTATAGATTTGTAAGGAACTTCGGTCACCGCTGGCGGTTGCTATGGTGATTAACTCGAACTGGTGCAGATAACTCTAATGGTTCACTCCCACGTCGCCGGCACGTAACTTCCCACGCGGCGAGTTGTCGGGCAACCGCCGCAATCGCTTGATTGCGAATAGACGCGATGCTGCGCACTGAAACATCAAATATGGTTGCCAGTTCCTGGTTCGTATGTGACTTGATTACATAGGCAAGAGAAAGCATGAGATACTGATGACACTCCTGTGGAACCGGCAGATCCCGGGGCCATGGCTGCTGTGGCAGGGTAGCGAGGGCCGCCTGGATCTCCAACGACAGGGCACTGGCAGGCGGACGAAGGCAAGTCACTGCGTCACGGATGCAATACCAGACCGCACGCTGGCGATCACTATCATGGACCTGACGTTGCTGCGACTCGGTAGCGACGAACCGGATTGCCATATCCTCCACACACGCCAGGCGCACCGCCACAATGGGCTGAAACGCGGAATAGTCGGTGGAGGTATGCCGCCCCCAACGCTGGAGAGCCGATTTCAGGAGTGGCTCAAGATTGACTACAAGCAGATCGGAGGATACAGTGTCATGACTGGTCATGAAAACATCCTTTCATTCATTGTCCTGATAGCATGGTCCAGATTGAGACGAGCCACATGAGCATCAAGATCTGATCCCCTGGTACGAGAGGGATCGATGCGGTTGCTACGCACCTCCTATCCTCCGCCAGATCGCCCACGTCATATGCTAATCAACGCACCACAATCCAGGACGTTGGGCACAGATCAGGGACGGCGGTATCCTGCTGCACGGTCATAGTTCAGTCTTGCCTACCACCTGGCCGTCTAATTATCCAGGGCCGGGTACAATGAAGGAGTGGATCACTGGACATGAGGTATGTCCCTGAACCGGCAGTTTTTTTCGCCCGCCAGCCTGCGCTCTCATAGGGGAAACCGTGCATACACCGAAAGAATGCATTGGTCTGGGGACAAACCATGTAGCCAGTATGATGCGTATCAGTTGACCGGTGGTGTAATACCGTAATGAAATTTTATTATGCATTCCTTCCATCTAATCCCTTTGTTATCGGATATGATGCGCTCATGCGGCCCGCGCGGTTTGCGGCCTTTCTGCGCGGCGAGCGCCGCAATATGCTCGCGGCGGTGGTAGCGACGCTGATCTGGATCGGCACGGCCCTGGCCTTTGTCGGGTTAGTGCTGCCGCAGGTCATGCCGCTGCACCGGATCAATCTGGCGGCCGCGCTACTGCTGTCCCCCTGGCTTGCGCTACTCATCAGCGGGTTATTTATCATATCCGGTGACAACGAACTGGCTCCCATCCGGAATGCCCTGTTCTGGGCTTTGCGTTGCCAGCTTGCGATCACCCCCCTGCTCACGCTCGGACTTGCCCTCGGGTTTGTCGCCACACCGCTCTGGTTGCTGGTGAGCATGCTGCTCCTCCTGGGCATGTGGCTGGGCAGCGCACTGGTTGTGCGGCTGATACGCACCAGTGTGCCAACTGCCAGTGCGCCGGTACGCTGGATTCTGGCCGCCGGCAGCGTCACCCTGGTCGGGCTCATGATCTGGTCCCCCGTGTTCCCAACGGCTCCCCTGATCTGGTTCTTCCTGACGCTGCTGGGGTTTGCGCTGGGGTTGATCCGCCCGTTGAGCTGGCTCTGGGAGGTGCCCCTGGCGCTGGCACTGCTGGCGGGCGCGCGTTGGGGACTCGGGGTGGCGCACCTGCGCGTCCTGCATCCGGTCTCCCTGGATGAGCTCTGTCTGCTGCCACTACCGGGACTGCGGGCGCTGCTGGTAGCGGCCTGTTCTGCGGACCTGGACCGGGGTGGCGCATGGCTACTCGTGGTGGCTAACCATCCGGGACAGCGCGGTGCTGCGCTGGGAGCGGTTCGTATGCTCATCCAGCAGGGAACCCTGGCACATCACCTGCTCCTCTGGTTGTGTCGGCATGACCTGGGGCGCGACTGGTTGCATACCCTGGCAGCAACCACCGCGCATCTGCCCCCACTGCTGCGCGGGTATACGGCATTAATGGGTGTGGATGATGCCGGCGCATGGCCCGATGTTATCGCCCGGCACCGCACGGCGTTTATGCAGGCCCGGCATGTTCCTGGCGGACAGACGATGCTGATGTTGCTTGACACCGGCAGTGCTGTGCTCACGGCGGCGCGCTGGCCGGATGCCACCGCAGCGTTGCGCGCACTACCAACGGCCCATGCGGATACGGACATGTCTGACGAACCGGGAGCCATCTACCGGGCGCTGCACCTGATTGCCGGCGCTGCGGCGGATGATCCGGCATCCACCCACTCTGCCAGCACCCCGCCGATGGATACGACCAACTGGGCACTGACAGGCTGGCCGCAGGCCTTGCTGGACGCCATAACGGACCATCTGGTCTTTTTGCTCACGATCGAGGAGCAGCGTGCTACCCTGGAATGATAGCTGCATCACCCGGAAAGGATCGACCAGACCATGCCCCGCCAGCCACGCATCCTGCCCCCGCCGCGCCAACGTTGCGACACGCTCCGGCTGATTATTGAGCGTGCCAGCCACCAGGAGATGGACTATTACCGCGCCAACCTGCAGCAGTCCGGGGTCACCTTTATTGTGGGCGGGCGCATGCGCCGCCCGGAAGCCTTTATGGTGCAGGCGGCCCGCATTCAGGCGCTCCGCCGCGCCTTTGAGCAACAGGTGCAGACGATGCATGCCTGGGCAGCGCAGGGGTTGGCCAGTGATACGCTGGGCTCGGCAGACATGCAGCATCTGGTCGAACTCGGGCGCGAGGTGGGTCATGTGCTGCCCTACTCCGTCCGGCAGGGGATTAGTGCGGCCCTGCAGCGCGCCCGTAACCGCCAGCGCCGGCTGCATATGACGCTCGAAGTTGCTGCCGATGCCCAGGATATCCTGGCACTGCCCTGGGAGTTGCTCTGGCTGCCCACCACCGCTGCCCACACGACCGGGCCGGGGACATTTGTGCTGTTGGATGCTCAGGTCAGCCTGGTACGGCAGGTGCGCGGAGTAGGGCGCAACCGGCAACCCCGGCTTGCGCCCCCGCTCAACCTGCATGTCTTTGCTGCCTCGCCTCAGGGCGTGCCCCCGATTGACCTGGAACCTGCGCGGCAGGCGTTACAGCAGATTCTGCCACCGGAGGTAGTGCGGCAGCGCTGGTACCAGGATGCCGGGACTCTGACCTGGATGCAGCAGCACCTTGAGACCGACCAGCCGCAGATTGTGCATCTAATCTGCCACGGTCATCAGCAATCGACCGGGCGCGACATGCGCAATGATCTGCTCCTGACCTGGCACGATGGGCTCCTGCATCGGGTTAATGCGTTCACGCTGGCAACCGTCTGTTCGCTCTCTCCGCCGATCCGGCTGATCCTCCTGCAGGCCTGCCATGCCGGGGCGGCGGATTTGCTGGATACCCTGGGGGGCACAGCGGATGACAGCGCGGAAGAGATGCAGCGGCGCGTGTCGGAAGGCATTGCTCTGACCTTGATCCGGTATGGCGTGCCGGTCGTGGTGGCGATGCAGGGGGCTGTCGGCCAGGCGGCGGCGGGAGCATTTGTGCAGGCATTCTATGCCACGCTCAATCGGGGTGGCCGGGTGGAAGAAGCCGTTGCCGGCGGGCGCATCCGAATGTCTACCAGCGGTGGGGTGGTTGACTGGAGCCTGCCGGTAATCTATCAGGGCAGCGGGCTGCCCGCTCAAACCACCTGGCATGAACGACTGGCCGACCGGTTCACGGCCGCCCTGTTCGATCCCGCAATCAGCGGCAGCATCCGCGGCCTGGGGGTACTGCTGGCCGTGCTGCTGCTGGCGACGAGCAGCATCCGCTGGTTGTTCGGCATACCCGGCACTCCCCCCGCGCCCGTACCGATGCTGCCGCCGCTGGTCGTCTGGACCATTTTGGGAGTACTCTGCCCGCTCATTATCGGTGCCACCTATCGCGGCGCACGCGACCGCGCGGATCTGCCGCATGATGTGCGCCGTGCGGTCATTGTCGGGCAGTGGATGGGAGCATTTATCAGCTACGCGCTGGGCGGCCTGATGGGGCTGGTAGTGCTGGCTATCACCTGGATGCTGGGGCTCCTGACCTGGTCCCCCGGGCTATTCAACCTGCTGGGGCCGATCGTGCTTCTCTGGGCCGCCTTCACCAGCTATGCCGGGACACGGACCCAGGCCGAGTCGGCCCGTGCGGTGAGCGAGGTCGATCCGTACCTGTACGACCGCTTCACTGCTGCGCTGGTCATCGGGGTCATGCTGGCGCTCACCCTGTCCCCCTGGCTGCTGTACCGCCTGGCGCTGACCCCCTGGGCCTTCCTGCTCACTCCGGCCACCAGCGCACTGATCCTGTCACTCCTGCTCCTGATGCTGATTCTGCTCTGGAAGGAGTAGCTCGCGACAGCGCAATCTGATCTGCCGCCGCTCGATCAGCGTGCGGGGCAGATCATTGAACTGCGCGATACCCACCTGGTCGGTGATGACACTGGCAAGCACCTGCTCATCAGCCAGCAGGTCAACGTGCCAGCGTCCAGAACGGTTAGTTTCGCTTACCCCCACCAGCAGCATCAGGCGCGCAGGTTCCGCTTCGCGCAAGGTCACCGAGACCATCGGGGATTGTGCCACTTCCGGCAAGTGATCGCTAAACAGGCTTTCATGCCCACTCAGCACGGCGAGAGCGGGAGTTGGCGGGATGGGCACGGTCAGGAGGAACCGGCGCTCCGGACCGCTGGCGACCGCCAGTTCCACCCCGCCCTGCCGGCGCGTGATGCGGAATGGGGCGGATGGCGCAACCGACGATGCACTGCCCCGGACCTGCGGGCGGAGCGCACGGACCAGAACCTGCATCTGGGGCCGGATCTCTTGCAGGGCTGCCAGAAATGCGGAACGGTCGCCCACGGGTACCCGCCCACGCGCCAGCAGACCATGCCCTGCGGCCTGCAATGCGGCCAGGAACAGCGCCGGCTCCTCCCACTGCGGCGCATCGATACGCAGAAGCGCCAGAGCCAGGGCATGCGCAATGCGCACATGGAAGATCTGATCGCCCCTGGCATGCAACCAGCACTGCCAGGGTGGACGCCACCAGCGACGCGGGAGATCCACCTGCCAGGGATCGGCCTGATACCGAATATAGTCGTGCAGCACCGGAGTCAGCGCCACCGGATCAGTGCCCAGCCGTATACCAGTGGCGCGGGTAATCTGTCGCACTAGCAGCGCCATCCGCTGCACCGGAGACCATGCGGCAGCCGTCGGGTCGGTTGTTGCCAGCAGCGCTGCCACCTCGTTGCGCATGTCAGAGTCGCGTTCCATACGGACTTCCAGATACGCCTGCAGCGCAGCCTGGCGCGGGGCATCGTCCAGGTCAGACGGTGCCGGCGCCGGCAGTAACGGGTCGGCCAGCCGTGCCAACCCCTCGGTCGCCAGGTGCCAGAGACGTGCCGCCGCCCCATTCATGCGCATGTTGACGGCTTCCAGGAAAGTAACTTCCTGCAGCCGGGCAAGAGCGGCGGCGGCCATCTGGTCAGCGGTTGGTTCCCATTCGATCTGCATAATCCCCAGTTCTTTCAGCGCGAGATCATCATCCGCGTCGCGGTCGCACAACATGACCGCCGCGCGGGTGGGCAACTCTAGCGTGAGCCGCACACTGCCGGCAACAACCTGCGCAATCACAATCTGGTCGGGCGGGAGACCGACCAGATTGGCAATATGGGTAATAATCTGCTCGCGCGCATGCGTCTGGAATGCGGCGATATCGCCTTCAATCACCAGAGTCACGCGCGCCGCGGTGGATGTGACCGGTGGCGGATCATCCGCCGGTTGTGGATGCAGGATGCGCGCGCAGCATCCCACCAGATCCGGGTGATCGGCATAACGTAAAAAGGTCTCGACCTCGCCCTGATCGCGCAATCCGTCCCGCCGATACAGGGCGTCCGCCAGACGTTCCACGTCGGTGGATTGTGCCGGAACATAGCCTTTGCGCCAGTATTCAATCGGCGACCCGGCCGCTGTACGCCCGATAGCATACCCCAGGTCATCCTGGACTGCGCCGATCGTACGCCGGGTTTCCGTTGCAATGCGATAAACCGCCCGGGTCAGCAGATCCCCAAATGCCTGTGGATGTTTCACCGTGCCATACTCATTCCGGCGCACTGCGCGTATTCGGAGTGCGCACTTCCCTTTCGCGGAGAACTATCCCGCTATGATACCACGGAGACAACCGGGGTCTGCAGCGCAACCAGCATCGACACCCGGTTGGACTCCCAGGAACCAGCGCACGGAAGGGGGTGATGTCGCATGTTGTGGCCGGCACACGCCAACGAACCCGGCAGTAACGGGCGATAGACGGCAACCGGAAAAACGAGAGCGGCGCCGCTCGTTGATCCAGTCTATGTGCCGGCACCAATCGCAAGCAACCCGCCCCAAACGACCGGTGAATATGCTACCGTCCGCTGATCATCCAGGTGCGCATACCGGGCAATCCATGCCCGCTGCGCCTGTGCCAGGGCCGTCGGCGCATCCTGCGCCCGGGCCAGTTCCGTGTATACCAGTTCCAGCAGATCGTGGGTTCCCAGATCAAAGAACGGCCAGATGCCGGCAATGACATCACGCGCTCCACCTGCCAGAAAGGCGTGACTCAGACTCAAGACCTCATCTCCAGGCAATACTTCGCCGGCAGCTCCGTCGCATGCAGCCAGTACAACCAGTGCTCCCGCCAGTCCCAATCCGGCAATTTCATCCAGCAGCAGATCACTATCCCAGAGCTTGACATGCGCCAGCAGACCACGCGCATCCACCAGGCGTGCATGGCTGGTGATATGCAGCAAGCGGTAGCGTTGCAGATCGGCCTGAGCCGCCAGTTCCAGCAGGGCCGACCGCGTGGCTGCGGCATCGGTCAGGCAGGTACACCGGCCCGGCCAGAGGCGTGTGATCAGTTCCTGTTCGGCAGCCATATTGGGCAGTGGCTGTGCGCGTGCGCCAAACTGACTGCACCCGATCAGCAGCGCATCGTTGCTTTCGACCGCACGGGCCGCCAGCGGCTCCCATAGGGCCAGAGCCGGCAGGATCTGCAGGGTCGCGCGTTCACACAGCCATGCATCATCGATTCGTAGCGCCGCCCAGGGCAGCGCGTGGAGCGGTGCCGATGGCACAATCAGGAGCCGCATGGCGGGATGGAGCCGGGCACGCAGGGCACCGGGGATCAGGCGTGCTGCCAGCGCTGTCGGCACCTGCCAGGGTGGGGTAGTGGGATCGTAGAGCCGGGCAATGTCGCGGTAGATATACTCGGTATACTTGCGGCGGCACGCCCGCTCAACGAGTGCGTCCAACTGCGCATCGCACGGGGTCTGCTCCAGGGTGAGGCGCTGGGCATCGAACGTGACGATGAACAGCCGGTCACCGCAGCGCACATACAGAAGCACCGCCCAACCATCCGGGTAGGCCGCACCCAACGCTACCCGTAGCTGCGCCAGGTCGGGTGGATCTGGCGTCAGGGTGGGCAGAGTAGCCGTAGTGTGACGCACCTGGAGCAACACCTGCATATAGGCGGACAGAGCGGCATCACGCGCCTGTGCCGGGGCATCGTGGGCGATCACCTGGCGCAACTGTTCGCTGGACTGCGCGTACCGGGCATGCATGTCCGGCGGCATATGCAACGCAACCCGGGCACACTGGCGCTGGAGCGCGAGCGCGCGTTGTTGCTCTGCCAGAGCCACCAGCGCCGGGAGATCGTCCTGAGCAGCCGCCAGGGTCAACGCATCACCAAACATCTGTTGCGCCAGCGAGAAGAGCCCGCTGGAGGCATGTTCGCTGGCGAGCGTCCGCCGCAACCCCGCAATAATACTGCTGGCCGCCTGATACTGTCGCAAGGCGGCTGGCGGATCGCCCTGCAGGTACGCACAGCGCCCCAGACCATAGGCAATTCGCCAGCTATGGATCGGGCGCTCCGCCAGAACCGCATGCGCCTGGTGGAAACAGGGAGCGGCCAGATCCGGGCGCTGCTGGGCAAGGTAGATATATCCCTGCTCCAGCCGGGCACGGGCCGCACCGCGCTGGTTCTCCAGGGCCAGAAACTGAGCCTGCGCCTGCAGAAGATAGTCCAGCGCCCGCGCCTCCTCCGCCATATCATTGAGCGCCAACCCTTGCAGCAGAACAATTTCGGCCTCTTCGCCGGCGTCACCCAATGCCCGAACCGCAGACTCGATCAGGGTCAGCAGAGCAAACGCTGACTGTGGTTCACCGCGCGCCCGCAGCACGAGCGCCTGATTACGCTGGCTCACGCATGCCAGATACTGGCTGCCGAGGTCGGTATAGACGGCCTGCGCCTGACGATACCAGGCCTGCGCCAGGTCATACTGCGCACTATAATACGCCACATTCCCCAGCGTCAGGTCACAATCAGCTACAGCGTCGCGCCGTCCCAGCGCGGCCAGCGCCGCGCGGGCCTGATGAGTTTCCACCAATGCCCGGGCATAGTCACCCCGATAGCCGGCAATGGTTGCTTCATTCCGCTGACAGAGCGCCCGCTCAATCGGCAGATCAAGCTGCTGGAAGGTCGCTTTCGCCTGCTGGAGATCATCCATAGCCTGCGCAAACTGTTCCAGCCGTTGCCAGAGCCAGGCGCGGCGGCGGCGGCATCTGGCAACCTCCAGCGGGCTGCCTGCTGCCGCAAAGAGCTCGGCGGCCCGGCTGATCTGTGCCAGCGCCGGCTCCAGATGGCCCAGATCGCTGGCAATGCTGGCCTCTGCACGTAGCAGCAATGCCTGGTCGGCCAGGCTACCCTGTGCCTGGATGGTCGGGACAATCCGGTCGACCAGGGTACGCGCCGCCTGCGGCAACACCAGCAGATTAAGGTGCTCGATCTGCTGGATACGGGTGCGGGCCGCCTCAAGCAGTTGCCCGGCGGCGATATAATCAGCAACCAGGACGTTCCAGGAATCCTGGAGCCCGGCCCCCGCGCCTCCCAGTGCCTCCACCATGAGCAGCGCGCACCGGCAGGTCAACACTGCCCCGGCATTGCCCTGGAGCATCCAGGTGGCCTGGGCCTGCATCAACCACTGGCGGGCCGTCGGCAGACGTTCCCAGCGCAACCAGCACCAACCGAGGGTGTAGCAACCCCAGGCGTAGAACGCGGCATCATCCGCTGGAGTCTGCGGAAGCAACGCTTGCGCCTGTGCCACCGCCTGACGCGGATCATGCTCACTCAGTGCCAGAACTGGGTGCAAGACGCTGGGCAGGGTGTCAGGAGCCATGAACATACGGCGACCTCTGTCAGTTCCGATGGGAGCAAGGAGACTCCAGGAAGTTACCCCACATCAATCTCCAGATGTACCTGTAACGCCGGGCCGTCTGCCTGCACCAGCAGGCTTGCCGGGACCGTGGCAATCGTTGCATGCCCCTGGGCATCAAATCGTGCGCGCAGCCGCTGCTCGCCCAGCGTCAGCACGAGCCAGCCGGCCGGCGGGGGAATTGCCCGTACAGTTAACGGACGGTGCAGTCCCTCCCCCGGCTGCGCACTCAGCGTGACCTGGCACGGTTCCCCATGCCCCAGATCGATTGTCCGTTCCGCCAGCACGGTTTCATACTCCGCGCCACGCCAGACCAGATGCAGCGCCGGGGCCGCGGGATCGGGAAAGAGCAATGAGAGCACCTGACGGGAAATGGTCCAGAGATCAATGGTGCGGGTGGGGAGCAGACGCAGTGGCGCGATGGCATGGCGTTCTACCGCGAAGTGCAACTCGCGCAGGGAGAGATAGGTAGCAAGGCATGCGGCATCTTCCCAGAGCGCCCACCAGACATGCGGGTAAGCATGGGCGGCGGCCTTGATACCGGTTTCCATTTCCAGGTCAAAAAAGGCATCCAGATCATCAAACCAGTCCGTAGCACCAGCCAAACCGGGAGCCGGAGGCAACGCAAGCATCTGAGTCAGCAGCACGACCAGGGCACCCCGATAGGTTGGCTCCTGCACGAGAAGCCGGGCGATATCCGGCGCAAGCGGCGCATCAGGAGCCTGGGATAGAGACTCACGCAGGTGGTGCAGAACGTGGTCAGCTTGCTGGTTATCCATACTATATCTTCTATCCTGGTCAATGCGAGCGATCAGAAATCACTGCTTTACGTATATGTCCCGACAATGTCCGCTTTTTTCGGCGTTGTGCCTCACTCCGGCTGCTCCTCATTCGGCTCACTCGGGTCATCAAGCCACGCCTGGAAGCGCGCATCGGTCTGGATCAGCGTCCGTGCCTGCCGAATGAGTTCATGCACCCGTGTAGTCGAACGTCCGACCCGCTGTCCAATTTCAGCCAGCTTGAACCCGACAACGGAGAGCCAGAAGACCTGCTGCATCAGCGGGCTCTCCTGCAAAATGCTGGTGACAAGCTCTTCCAGCGCCTTTCCTTCCAGATGCATTGCCGGCTGGTCCACCGCACTGATTGTGAGCGGCAGATCTTGCACATCATCGGGAACAATATCGAACTGGGGGTTCAGGATACGCCGATCGCGAAGATAGTTGCGATATTTGTTGATAATAATCTTGTGTACCCAGGTCGTGAGCTGTGCCTTATAGCAATAGGTCCGTAGCGATTTGCTAATGGCTTCCAGCACATACCCGGTAGTCTCATCGATGATATCATGTGCGTTGGGAAAGGAATGACCAGCCTGTTGCCAGAGTACCCGCCGGACGTAGGTTTCCATCTCCTGCCAGGCATGCTGATGGTTGGGATCCCGGTCATCCTGCAACGCATACACGTGTGCATGATCAGCATGGTACATGCGCACCGACCGCTGCAGTTCCTCAGATGTGAATACCCGATCTGAGCGGCAGCGCAACAGGTCGACAACATACTGCTGCTGCTGTGTGTCTGTCAGCCGCCAGTGCAGTTCCGCATCACATGTGCGCACGATAGCACGCAGCCGGGTTTGGTTGATTGCAATATCCTCGGGCATCCCTGGCACCATCGGCAAAATACCACGTTCGCATCCCTGACACCCGTATGATACCGCATTTGGCTGAGATGCGAAAGCCCGCCCGCCGGGTGGAACGGGGCACCAGGAAATGGGTGGCATGGAGTGTGGGCCGGCGTCCGATCGGCCCGACTGCTGTTCGGGTGTGCCTCTAGCAAAAAAATCCTGTTTCGGTACTAATTACATAGGAACACTATATGCGCGCGGAATGCTCATTGCCCGGATCGATGGCTACGATGGGACCGTCATTCCGGCAACAAACAAGCATAATACAGACTGAATAGAAGGAGGCATTCCAGATGCAGATCTGTTGCGATCAACTCTTTCGCCCACCCTATGGCGCGTATGATGAGCGGGTCTTGCTGACGGTGGCCCACGCCGGGTACCTCCCCATCTACTGGACCCTGGACAGTCTCGACTCGATCGGTGAGCCAAAAACGCCCGCATTTCTGTTGGAACGAGTCACCGGGACGCTGCCTCCGGAAGAACTCGCCGGGGCGATTATCCTCGCCCACTGTGGCAGTGAAGCAACCGCGCAAGCCCTACCGGCAATCCTGGATCGCTTTGCGGCGATGGGATTCGAGGTGCGGATGCTCAGCGAAGTTCTTGGTCCATAATACCCCGCTCAGAGCGAACATGGTGACGCGAGCATTGATTTGTTCCATGCATGCTACAATAGGCATCCAGAGTATTATGTTAGCATTCCGGCTGACCTGTTGTCGTAGAAAACCAATGCTCACGTCATCACCAGACCTCCCACCCGCTTGTCGGCGGCTGTACGTACTGGCCGAACGCCATCCCCGCCACGCGGTCCAGTGTGCCCGGCGTGCCCTCCAACATGGGGTGCCTGCTGATATGCCGGCCTACGCCTGGGTGCTTGCCACCCTCGGTTGGACCCTGTTCCGCTGGGAGCGCTTTGCCGAAGCCCGGACGACCCTGACGCAGGCGCATGCTGCCTTTACGCACTGCGGACACCCGCTTCCCGCACTCCACTGTCGGCGCGCGCTCCTGCTGGTGGCACTCTTCCAGGGTGCCGGGGCTACCCTCCAGTCCGACTGGTCAGACCTGGCTGTCGCCTATGACGACGCCCACCTCCCGCTGGAAGCGAGCCGTACCCGCCTCTTTCAAATCGAGCATCTCAATACGCTGATCCAGCCCCAGGCCGCAGCGGACCTGGTGATCCGGATTGCGCCACTCCTTCAGGCTGCCGGTACGGTTGCTGACCAGGGTTGGTTGCAGCGGGGTCAGGCGAGTATCGCCAGTGACTTCGGCCAGTTGGACCAGGCCCTGGCCCACATCAACGCAGCAGAACACGCCTTCGCCCAGGTACCCAGTTCCATCGAAGTGGCACGCTGCCGGCTCAAACGCGCCTGGGTGTACCAGCGCCGCGAGCAATTTGACCAGGCTCAGGCCGACCTGGAGCATGCTGCCGCCGTCTTTCAGCGGCTGGACCTGCCGCTGCATCAGGCCCTCTGTGAACGTAATCATGGGATTACCGCGCTGCTCCAGGGACAGTATGATCAGGCTCTGGCCCGGTTAGTCCATGCGCAGAACCACCTGGTAGCGCTGGGCCGCCCGGATGTTGGTGCTGACTGTGACTTGAGTCTGGGGAATGTCGCCTACTATCTGGGACAGTATGATCTGGCACTCGCCCGGTATCGTCGTGCCCAGGCTATGTATACTGACCTGGGCAGTCGCTATCTTGCGCTGCTGAGCCGGCGCAACCAGGCCCTGGCCCTCCGCGCCGCCGGCCATCCTGCGGCAGCCCTGACCCTGCTGCACACGCTTGTCGCGCCCGTTCAGGCCGGCGGCGATATGCTGGAACTGGCCGAGGTGCTGCAGGCACAGGCGCAGGCCTATCGCGATCTGGGGCGGTCTACCGACGCACTGATCTGCCTGCAGCAGGCACAGGCGCATTTCACCACCGGCGGCAATCTCCCGGCGGCGGGGGAGTGTTTGCTGGACCAGGGATGGGCGCATCTGGATCGACAGGCCCTCCCGGCGGCTGTGACCTGTTTCCAGCAGGCGCGGAATGCGCTCGTCGGGCGCCCATTCCACGGGTGGCGGGTGGACTATGGTCTGGCACGGTGTGTGCAGCTTCAGGGAGATTCGGCAACCGCCCTGACCGGCTATCGCGATGCCTGTGCGACAGTGGCCCGGTTGCGGCAGCCGCTTGCCGGCGAACATGCCTCCAGTGGCCTCTTTCAGCAAGCCCGCCAGCTTATTCACACCGCACTTGACCTGGCTGCAACGCATGCGGAGGCTCAAACCGTCTTGCTGTTGGCGGACCAGCAGCGCGCCCTGGCCTTGCAGCGGCAGATGACCCAGGTAGCCGAACATATCCCCCCGGAGCTTCAGGCAGCGTATCTGCAGCAGCGCGTGCGCCTGCAGCGTGCGCCGGCGGACATTGAGTGCCCGGACGCGCACCGCGATGCGCTGATTGCCGAGTACACCGACCTGCTCCTGCGCATTCGCCACCGCCGCCCGGTGTCACCCAACCTCCCACCCGCAGCCCCGGATCTGGATACGCTACGCCTTCAGCTTACCGCAGCGTATCCGGACGGGTGGCTCATCCTGAGTTATGCCACCAGCGACACGGACCTGCTCATCGTGACGCTTGATGCCACCGGGATCGCGCTGACCCGGACGCCCTGTGATGCCCGGTTCCAGACACTGGTGACCCGCGCCAGTGTCGCCGCTTACCGCGACTACACCTACCGCGACCTGCCGCGCCGGCTCGATCCGGAGCGCCCCGCCTGGCAAGGATTGACTGAACTCACTGCCCGGCTCCTCCCGGCAGCGGTACAGGCTCGTCTGCATCCGGCCCTGCGCCTGCTAATCATTCCGAGTGAGCCCCTGCATACGCTGCCCTGGGCCGTCCTGCGCTGGAATGATGCCTGGCTGTGTCAGCAGGCCATTCTCCAGATCTTGCCGGCCCTGTCACTCTGGTCGCCACCACACCGCTTCTCGCCGGAAGAGTCAGCGGCACTGGTGCTGGGATGCAGCCAGTTTGGATCACGCGCCCAACCACTGCCGCACGCGCGGGCTGAGCTGGATCTGGTTGCAGCGTGCTGGCCGGGTCCGGTGACGCGCCGGCACGATACGGCGGCAACCCGAGCTGCACTGCAGCAGGCAACCGCCGATGAAACCTTGCGGCAGTACCAGGTGCTGCACATCACCAGCCACGCCCAGCTGGTTGGCACGCAGGGACTGCTGGCGCATATCAAACTCTGGGATGATGATCTGTTGCATGATGAGGTGGCCCGACTCACGCTGGATCATGCCCTGGTGGTGTTATCCACATGCGATGGGGCGGCCAGTGAGGTGTTACCTGGTGACGAGGTACTCAGTCTGAGTCATGCGTTCCTGGCTGCCGGTGCGCGTATGGTGGTTGCCAGTCTCTGGCCGGTCTATGATGAGGTAATGCAGGTGTTGCTGGCTGAATTTTATGCTGCACTGACGCGGGGTATTGATGCGCCAACGGCACTGGCCTATGCCCAGCGCACCGCGATCGAGAAATGGACGGGAGATACGGCTACAGATATGGCTGACTATGCTCCGCTGGTTGTGGGTGGCCTGCTGGTGACCGGGATTGGATAACCGGGCGGCGCGCCTCACCCGTTCCGATGTGTCACTGCACCCCTGCGGAATGTGTCCTAGCGACCATTGTTGCCGGGATCACACAGCACAATCAGCGCTATGGTCGCCAGGTCCACGACCCAGATGGGCAGCTTTGCAACCAGCCACAGCATGATGTATCACCTCCTCTCATGGTAAGGTGGTAGCGCTGTGTCACAGCCAGAACAACCGGGTTTTCCGATCTAACGCGGGCTGTCCTATCAGTCCGGACCTGGGTAGCAGCATAGCAGTGCAGCACTCTGCGGAGTCGGAGGAGGACTCCGCAGGTTCTGGGTGAAGGAGGAGTCGTTGCGTGGTTAATCCCAAAGCGTTTGCACGCGCCTTAACCAAAGCGGTGTACCGTATTGCCACCGAGGAGCAGAAACGTATCCGGGTTGTGCATGATGAACTGGGGTATGCCCTGGGTCGCGAAGAGACAGCAGGGAGTGCAATTGAGTACTGGCGCAAGGGGTATATTCCCGCTAACCCAGGCGATGTGGAGCAACTGGCGCGGGAACTCTACTGGCGCGGCGGACTGCCCGATCACAGAGCGCTTGATGACTTTCTGCGATATACGGACTATCCCTCTCGAACGACGTTATGTGAGGAACTGCTGGGGACAGAAGCACTGCCTGGTATACCGGGGAGTCCGGCAGCATCACCATCTGCACGGACGGTTACGAACCCTGCGCATGCGTTGATTACCCTCACGATTGAGGGCAATCTGCCCAATTTTACACCCGACCAGCGTGAGCGACTCATCACCACGATTGCAGTCGAAACACAGATCAGTCCGGAACAGATTCGGATTGTACGGATGGTTCCGGGGAGTATCCGTGTCACCATAGAACTGCCGGAAGACGCCGCCCGACAGTTGCGCGAAACATACATGACCAGTGGTATAACTCACTATCAGGGGCAGATCAACGACATGCGGCTTGAACCTGAGCTCCCCGCACAGCGTATCCAGCAGATTGCCGCAGCAACGGTGCGTGGTCTGGTCTATCTGGAGATCCTGGAAGCACTCGACCTGGTCCCAGCGGATCCGGCATTGGGCGAACTGCGACATAGCGCAATGGCCGGTCTGGAACGTTATGATGATCCGCTGTTGCCGGCGAGCAGCATGACCCTCGATGATGCCACCCGGCGTACCGCGCTCCAGGCCTACCTCGAAGTCCGGCTGGAACGTGATCCGCGGTTACTGGCACACCTGGAAGAACTCCTGCGAGCGCCGGCACTGCACTGGTCGCAACGCCAGCACATTGCCGCCATTGTCAGCCTGGTTGCCCGGACTACCTATCGTGAACTGGATCGGGTACCCGGCTCACTCGTTCCCGCACTCCGCCACTTTTTTCGTCATCAGCGCGATCCCTGGCAGGCAGCGTTACCGCCACGCTGGTGGCGCTGGCTGCCCTTTAGGCTGCGGGGAGCAGCAGAACAGCGACGGATGGACCTTGAAGCCCGGCATGTGCAGATGATCCATGCCGCCGTGGTAACGTTTCTCCAGATGGACCCGCACGAGCAGCAGGCTGCTCTCGCCGACCCGAATATGCGCCGACTGCAACAGCAGGCCGGCACTGTCGCTCGACGCATCCACCTGCCAACTCATGACCATCCTGCCTTTGTGGCTGCCTACGTGCATGCAATCCAACAGGCCAGTGAACTTCTCAGCGATGAACTGCATGATCAGGCATAAGTTTCAGTTAGAGGAACCGTTTATGCGACCACGTGTTAATCTTTTTAGTTTGCCCAATCGCACAACCTTTATCTTTACATTGATCTTTATCCTATGCCTGGGTATCTTTCTCCCGGCACTTCCCGGCAGTTTTCCAGCATGGGGGTTTCTCCTGATCATTGTGCCCTTGACGGTTCACTTCTGGCTCAATCGGTATGAACGCATGCGGCGGCGCTGGCGAGCACACGATCTGCATAGCACGCACCCGTTACTGGCCCAACACATTCATGTGCTCGCGCATGACTATGCCATGCGCCACACGGCTGCACGTCTGGAACTCTGGTGTACATCTGATCCGCGTGCGACGATCCATATGGAAGGTACTCTCCGCCGTTATGCGCTGATTATCTGGGATCGCCTGGCCGATGATTTACAGGTTGCCTGTGCCCGGCCAGGCAATGCCACAGCCGCAACAGGAACTGACCAGAGCTACGTCCAGATGGTACTGGATCAGGAACTGGAGCACCTGCAATCATTCTGGTACCGTTACCCCCGCTCACTCCTCCAGAGCCTGACCGGGGAGTATCGGCGGGCACAGCAGCTCTGGCACCCCCGGTCACTTGATGTAACGCATCCGGAACTGGCCGGCAAGCTACGGAATGCGGCACAGAAGTGGGGCATAAAACCATCCCTCGAACTCTGGTGTACTAACCGCACCTCGGTACCGCTATACTCCGTACGGACTCTCCAGCGCACAGTTATTCTCGTTGCCCAGGAAACCGCCGATGCATTGAGTCAGGCCCTCCAGCGCCCAGACGAGTACCCATCAATCAGTCAAATCAACCGGGGGCAGGCCGATGCCTTGCTCCTGCATGAACTGGCGCATCTGCGTCAGCACGATCTCCCCCTGGTCAACCTGGCCCATGCGCTGACCTATGCCCTCGGTCTGACCGCCGGATTTTACCTTTTCAGCAATGCAACGCTGGCCATATTCATGCTGCAGGTGCCGGCTACCCTGAATTCCCTGATCGAGGTTGGCGAAACATATACACCAGCGCTGATTGAAGCCGCAGACTTATCCGGCTCAGATAATGTATACCAGCTTGACTGGACCATCGCCGGAAAACAGGCACAGGGGATCGGGTTGATCGAGGACGATAGACTTGCCGTAGGCGTCGGCTGTAGTGTGGCATCCTACCAGGTACTCCCAGATGGAAGCCTTGAAGGATACTGGTCGGGAGGACGGACGATAGGGACCGAGCGCGCTGATCCGATAGAACCAACCTCACCCGGAACGCTTGCTACAACCTACGCCCTTACCGGTACCAACCCCGATGATGCTCCCTATGACGGAACCCTGACCCTCGAGCCGCATGGGGCGGTTTACCATCTCTCCTGGCAGATTGGTGACACGGTCTTTGCTGGAGTTGGTCTGCTTCAGGATGATACGCTGGCGGTTGGCTGGGGCCAGCGGCAACCCTGTGGCGTGATTACTTACCAGGTTCTGCCCGATGGCTCCCTGACGGGCCTGTGGGCCGAGTATGGCAGGGACCGGGTACGCCCCGTCGAACTCGTTCCGGCACAGGAGGGTACGCGATGACCATCCGGGGGTATCGTCGATGGATTGGCGGCATAGCCGGCGGCCTCTGGGTGCTGGTGCTGGTTGCACCCCTGCTGGTGCCTCTGTCCACCCTGCCTGGCGTTATCTTCTGGCTGCTCCTCTGTGCCGGAATACTGACCGGGTGGAGCGCCGTGCTCGCGCTGCCGCAGTTTCACTGGTTCGGATTGGTTATCTGTGCCGGCATGCTCCTGGTGCCCAACCTCTGGTCCTGGCCCCCAGAAACGCTGGTTCAGGCCCGGGATACGCTGGCCACGCGTCTGACCTACCTGGCGCTTCTTACCCTGTTCACCGGCCTGTGCATCTTGCCTGTAGCCACGGCACGCTTTCTCTGGCGGTATGACCAGACCTGTATGTTGGTACTTGTGATGCAGTTCCTGGTCCCCCTCGCATTCACCGGACTGGTCTGGCGCATTGGGGATATAGCCCTGGACACGCCAGAGACAGTGTATATACCGGAGCTGATTTTGTGGATAACCATTCTTGGTGGCATATTCACTATCCTGGGAATAGCGCTGATCATGTCGGTTGTCAATCTGGTACGCCTGCTCTATGCCGAACTATCTGCCTGCGGAGACGTGCCCGCAGCAGTCAACTCGGTCAGCCAGGGCAACAGTGGCGCGCCACAGACCGGACATACATCTGTCGAACCATAGGCACCACGTACACGATGGTCGGGCCGGCGGGGACAGTGATTGCCGTATCGCCGCCACCAGAACCAGAGCAGGCCACCCCCGACGGCAGTTGCCAGGAGTGCCAGACCCGCCAGCAGACCGGCCTGCGCCTCACGGTAGGTAAGAACATCGGGAAAAAACGACCGGCTTATCAGGGGAATAACTAGATTCTGCAGCACAAGGGCCACGATCAGCGTACAGCTCAGCAGTAGCCAGTTGCGCCGGCGTACCGACCAGGGAGCCGCATAGCAGCGCAGCACAATCCGCTTGAGCCAGGTATCGGCCGTCAGGGCTAACATCATCAGGGTAGGGGTTGCAACCAGGGTAAAGAGCAGCGGACGCAAGACCGCCAGATCCAGGAAGAGGAGCGGATCAGTTAACTGCTCGTCGAGTTGTACCTCAGTTTGGAGTGTACTAACGAGATCGACTGCATATTCCAGACCACCCGGCAGCGCATAGATCATTCCCACCAGGCTTACTGCAACAATACTCTGGCCGGCAAGTAAGAGAATACTGTAGACCAGTACGGCGGAAAGCAGCCCATTCCGGAATGCACGCCTGTCATGGGCAAGCACCAGGTGCGGCGTGAGCGCGGTTGCCAGCAGGACAAACGCCAGCGTTACGGGGATCAATGTATCCGGCTGGCGAGCAGAGACAGACGCGAGCAGGGTTGCCGAGAGGCTATAGAACATGGCAATAACGACCCACACCGCGACACCCAGCTTCCAGGGAGCGGTAAACACCACCGCCGGCGCATGCATCGCCCGCCAGCGCTGCGCCGGGGATGGATGGATGGGGAGCAAGGCGAGATGCCCAACCGGTGCCGGCCGGGTCGGGTGTCGGCGGCCTGCTTCAAGCGTGTAAATCTCGCGCAATCGCTTGAGTCCCATTGCCAGGTCACTGATGTTGGCATAGCGGGTGGCACGATGGTCGGCATAGTATTCGCGGATGCCCAGGAGCAGATTAACGAGAAACCAGTTAATCAGCACGGCTCCGACCATCAGGGGCAACGTCACACCAACCAGATAGGTGAGATAGAAGGTAAACCCGTCCGCATCGACCGTAAGCCGGCTCGTCTCAACCGTTGCAACGCCAACAACCTCCTGCCCCTGCGGATCAACACCCCGTAGTTGGTAGGTTCCCACCAACGGATCTTCGTCCTGGGATAACGCACTATCCGGTGGCGCAACACCACCGGAACCCACCGGCCCCGATTGCGTTCCAGCAGCGGAATCGCTGCATGCGGCTACTCCGCCGAGGAGCAACAGTATTCCCAGCACCACAACAACCAGAATCCCTGGCTTCCACAATTGCCGGAACTGCCGAGTCATGAGGGACGCTCCCAGTAGAGTTCAGTATGGCATGGGTATCGGTGCAGTGCCGACGAGCATACTCCCAACAACTGGCGACGTCATCAGGGCGTGTCCGACGTATCCGGTTCAGCGGATTCCGGTTCAATCGCGAGATCCATATCCGGGCCGTCGGATCCCGTCAGCAGGTCCGGCGGGACATTGGCAATAACCGCCTGCCCATGCGCATCAAAGGGGGCGCGAAACATCGTTGTACCAAACGTCAGGACCACCTGTCCCGTTATCGGCGGCGCAACGCTGACCATCACATTCCAGGTGGCATCCGCCTGTTTCTGGACACTCAGGGTCATGGTATACCCGGACGCTGCTTCATCGAAGAGGACCGTATCTTCCTCTCCCGCTCCCCGCATAATACCCAGCAATGGCTGGGCCGCGAGGGTGTGACTGAGGAACCTGCGGGGGATATGCAGCCGTTTGAGCAACTGAGGTCTCCGTTCCGGCGATCTCGGCATCGGTAGTGGTGCCATCGTGGAGTGCCCGGGTTGCACAACGTCAACAACGTCAACGAGGGGTGTTAAATCGCCATGACGTTCCGCATCAAGCAAAATCCGGGTCATCTGGTACGTAGTAAAACATTCAGGGCAGATAATAAGATGCCACCAGACATGCGGGTAGGCATGCACAGCAGCCGATATTCCTGCAGCATGCTCAATATCAATATACGTAGCCAGATCGTCCTGACAATCCTGACAGGTCGTTTCCGTTACATGCACAGGAACCGGGTTCACTGCTGCCGGCAGCACCAGCAACGCTCCTCGGCATTGGGTGCATCCGGCAACATGGGTGACGAGTTCCGCTGAGGGCGGATCGAAATGTCCCGATTGCGTTGCCTGCTGTATCCAGTCGCGTACTGAATGACATAGTATAGTATCCATAGCTATTCCTGCCGGATGGTAA
>DAOTVB010000206.1:0-53669 GCA_034436755.1 Chloroflexaceae bacterium
GTAGGTAGATCACAAAATCGCAGCACCCACTGGGTGCTGCGATGACTGATAGCGTAGAGAACATGCACGTTGAAAAGCCGGGGAATACACCGGGGCAGCGGACACGCAGCAGCACGTCTTACTGACAGATCCTATCCGTGTGGGGAAATACGGCGGATCGCCAGCATCGTCACATCGTCGGCAAAGGGGGCGTAGGCGACAAACTCGCGCACATGGGCCTCGATGCGCTCCAGGGTGGCACCTACCGAGAGTACCGGTTCCGGCAGGAGTGCCAGCAGTCGGTCCTCGGTGAAGAACTCACCGGCAGCATTGCGCGCCTCGGTGACACCGTCGGTGTAGGCCAGCAGCATATCACCTGGTTCAAAGGAGGTCTGTTTGCAGACAAAATGCGTCCCGGCCATCATCCCCACCGCCGCGCCGGTCGGATCAAGCAGGAATATCTGCCCATCGGGGCGCACCATAATCGGGGGATCATGCCCGCCGTTGACATAGGTCAAGGTGCCCGTCGCCGGCTCCAGCACGCCAAAGAAGAGCGTGGCAAACATATGTTTATGGTTGTGATGATGATGCCGAACAATGTAGTTGTTGGTCAGGCTGACCGCCCCTAACGCATCGAAGGGCGTGGCGGCGGCCTGTTCGGCAAAGGCGCGGATCAGGCTGCGGATCAGCGCCATAAACAGCGCCGCGCCGACGCCTTTATCGCATACATCGGCAATCACCAGGCCCACCCGCTCCTCCGGCAGGTCAAAGACATCGTAGAAATCGCCGGCAACCTCGCGGGCGGGGTAGAATGCCGTAGCCAGTTCCCAGCCGGGCAACTGCGGCAGCTTGTCCGGCAGAAAATCGGACTGAGTCCGGCGGCCCAGTTCCATCTCCTGCTTCATTGCCAGAATGTAGGCCTGCTCCTGGTCCCGCAGGCGCTTCTTCTCCAGGCTGGCTCCGATGCGCGCCTTCAGCAGCACCGGATTAAACGGCTTGAAGAGATAGTCTTCGGCTCCCAGTTCGATGCAGCGCACAATGCTGTCCAGATCATCGACCGCCGAGATCATAATCACTGGAATATGGCGCAGGCCGGCATCGCGTTTGAGAAACTCCAGCACCTCATACCCGTTCATTTCGGGCATCATAATATCGAGCAGCACCAGGTCAAAGCGCTGTGCCTGGAGCAACTCAAGCGCCTGCCGCCCATTTTCGGCCATAGTGACCAGATGCCCCTGACGCCGCAGCCGCCGCGAGAGCAGGTCACGATTATGCTCATTGTCGTCAACGATAAGTACAACGCCGGGATCGGAACTCATGCTGCGGCCTTCTCTGTCCAGTAGGGATCTGCTCATGCTCTGCTGCTGTATCTGTTGCTATAAGCATACCAGGGGCAATGGTTCGCGGAGTGGGTCGGGTGAATGTGCATCCCCTGAACACGTGCCCCTCTTAATATTGTATAATAGCACAACTCAGGCTGAATATCACGAACAGCAGGTACGCGCTACCGCGTACGGAGCACCTGCGTCGCCTCCGGTCAGGTGGAACCGCGTCTATCCTGATGCGCCTATGCCGTGTTGTCCTCCGGCAGGAAGCGGGCGATCTTCTCCATCAGCCGCCGAAATTCGATCGGCTTGGTGTCATACTCATCACATCCCGCCGCAAAGCACTTCTCACGATCGCCCGACATTGCATGCGCGGTCAGGGCGATAATCGGAATGGCGCTGGTTTCGTCCGCCGCTTTGAGTCGGCGCGTCGCTTCCCAGCCATCAAGCACCGGCAGGCTCATGTCCATCAGGATCAGATCCGGCAGTTCTGCCTGGGCTGTGGCGATGCCCTGCTCACCATTGACGGCAATCAGCACCTGATACCCTCGGCGGGAGAGCCGCCGCGACAGCATATCCCGATTCATCTCATTGTCTTCAACCAGGAGAATTTTAGCCATGCGTTTGCTCCGGCACTACACCCGCGTTGCGCTGCTGCATGCAGGCAACCACGAGATTCCGTACATTGTAGAGCAGTTGATCCCGGCTGCTGGTGCCCTTCTGCAACACCTGCTCAACATAGCCGCTCAGGCGCTGCCGGTCAGCCACAGTCAGGTCGAGCGCCGTTACCACAACGACCGGGATCCTCCGGCCCGTCTCACTGGCGTGCAGTTCATGCACAACCTCGAACCCGTCCAGCTCCGGCAGCATCAGATCAAGCAGGATGAGGGCGGGTGGCGTACGGGCCACCTGTTGCAGCGCCGCCCGGCCATTGTCCGCCTCAACCACATGCCAGCCTGCGCGCTCCAGTGTCCGGCGCAACATTTCGCGGGTGGACCGGTCATCTTCCACCACTAGCACATAGTCGGGAGCCGCGTGGTTGGTTCTGGTGGGTTGCTTCAGGTAGCGGTTCAGCACGGTGCCCAGTTGCTTGCGGTCAATTGGCTTGGTCAGGTAATCAGTGGCTCCCAGGGTAAAGCCATAGTTCTTATCGTTAATCATTGAAACCATCACTACCGGCGTGTCGGCCAGCACCGGGTCGGCCTTGAGTGCCAGCAGCACATCCCAGCCATCCATCTCCGGCATCAACACATCCAGGGTGATGATGTCCGGCTGGATCTCCCGTGCCAGATCGAGCCCTTCGCGGCCATTTGTTGCCGTTCTGACCTGGAAACCCTCGCGGGTTAACCCACGCACCAGCAACTCGCGCGCAACCGGGTCGTCATCAATAACCAGCACCGTTCCGCTCATGGTCTCACGCGCGGATGCATACTCGGCGGACGGCGCGGGCAAGGTTTGCTCCGGCGTTTCAGGAGCGGCTTCGGCGTCAACTTCCTCTGCTTCCGTTGCGCTCTCCGGCTCCTCCACCACGGCCGGCAGCATGATCGTGAAGGTCGAGCCCTGCCCGGCCTGACTGGTCACGGTAATATCGCCACCCATCATCTGGCAGAAGCGGCGGCTCAGCGCC
The DNA here is from genome assembly GCA_034436755.1 of Chloroflexaceae bacterium. Lineage (GTDB taxonomy): Bacteria > Chloroflexota > Chloroflexia > Chloroflexales > Chloroflexaceae > CAKZQX01. Next base: position 2,932 of record DAOTVB010000206.1, read on the forward strand.
AGCCCCAGTCCGGTGCCGCCATATTTGCGCGTGGTTGAGGCATCGGCCTGGGTAAACTCGGTGAAGAGGGTCTGTACCTGTTCGGGCGTCATGCCAATGCCGGTATCCGTTACCTGGAAGGTGATCCGGTCGCCGGCGGGGTGAGATTGGCGCTCCACCGTAAAGGTGATCATACCCTGCTCGGTAAACTTGGCCGCGTTACTCATCAGATTGAGGATAGCCTGACGTACCTTGGTGCGATCGGCCTGCATCACACCCAGGTCAGCCGCCTGGTTGATCCCAAGCTGATTACGGTTCTTCTCCACCAGCGGCTGAACATTGGTAATCACTTCATCAATCAGATCAACGATCTCAAACGCTTCCAGGTAGAGATCCATCCGCCCCGCCTCGATCTTGGAGAGATCAAGAATATTGTTGATCAATGCCAGGAGATGATGCCCGGCCGTGCGAATCTTCTCCAGATCCAGGTCAAACTCATCATAGCCCAGATCTTGCGCCTCTTCCTGCAGCATTTCGCTATAGCCGATAATCGCGTTCAGCGGTGTACGCAACTCGTGGCTCATGTTGGCGAGGAAGACACTCTTGGCGCGGCTGGCCGCCTCGGCCACCTCCTTCGCCTGCTGCAGTTCGGCCTCGGCCCGCTTGCGCTCGGCCAGTTCCTGCTGTGCAGCCGTGTACAACTGAGCATTGTCCAGCGCAATCGAGGCCAGTTCGGCAAAACGACAGAGCAGATCGATCTCTTCCGCGGAGAAGCGCCGGTCCGAGTCCGGGTGGGCCATCCCCAGCACGCCGATCACATTGCTCCCCGACTTGAGCGGCACCCCGACCAGGGCGCGGAATGGCGTGGGGCTAAAGGCAAACGAGCGGCCTTCCCAGTGTTCATACTCCTGCACCACCATGGGTTCACCCTGCTGCCAGACCTTCCCGGCCAGCCCTTCGCCGGGATAGAGCCGGTGTCCCAGGTAGCGGCTAAATACCCCGACGGCAAACTTAACCTCGATGGTTGGCTCGTCCGGTTGATGCAGGTAGAGGTAGCCATGCTCTGTCCCCAGGATCTCGCCGGCGCGGATGATAATCGTCTCGATCAACTCGGCCAACTCCAGCCGGTTCATCATTGCCAACGTCGTCTGGTTGAGCGTGGCAAGGTAGGCATTCTGCCGGCGCAGTTCAGCCTCGGTACGCTTCCGCTGCGTAATATCCTCGACGGAGCCCTCGTAGTAGAGCAGGCTGCCGTCGATGTCGTACACTGCGCGGGCATTCTCCGAAATCCAGATGATCGAGCCATCTCTGCGATAGGTCTGTGACTCGAAGCGCGTCACCGCGCCTTGCGTTTCAATCAACTCGACAAACTCGGCCCGGCGGTTTGGCGAGACATAGAGTTGCTGTACCTCGGTCAGCGCGGCGACCATCTCTTCCGGCGCGTCGTAGCCATAGATCCGCGCCAGGGCGGGGTTGGCGCTGATGTAGCAGCCTTCGCGTGTGGTCTGGAAGATGCCTTCGACCGCATTCTCAAAGATGCTGCGATATTTCTCCTCGGCCTGCCGCAGCGCCTGGTTCGCCTGTTTGCGCTCGGTAATATCCCGAAATGTGGCGGTAAAGAACTGCTCCTGCCCGGAACGCGCCTCGGTAATGACAACCTCCATCGGAAACGTGGAACCATCCAGCCGCCGTCCGGTCAACTCACATGGCGCGCGCGCGGCGACGATTTCGGCCAACCGCCGGTCGATCTGCCGGCGATTGACCGGCGAGGTATCCTCTTCCGGCATCTCAAAGAGCAGCGTTATTGACTTCCCGATGATCTGCTCCTCCCGGTAGCCAAAGATCATCGCGGCGGCCGGGTTGAGCGAGGTGATCGTCAGCATATCTTTTGAGAAGGTGACAATGCCGTCCATCGCCGTGTTGATAATGGCGCGGCTGCGCGTCACCGCCCGTTCCAGCGCATCCATCACCTGGTTGTAGCGCTCGGCAATCTGCCCCACCTCGGTAAATGGCTCCACCGGCACCCGCAGGCTGAGATCTTCCGTGGCGGACTGCCGGTCCATCACCTGCAAGAGATCCAGCAGATCAGTCGTTGCGCCATGCTCCGAGACATTCAGCCCGACATGCTCCTCGTCCGGCGTTACCCGCAGCGGAAAGATGCGGTTGATACCCCGCAGCAGCAGATAGCTAATGCCGAAGGTCCAGAGAAAACAGACCAGAATGCCCAGGATCTGCACCTGCAGTTGGGTTGCAAAATCCAACCCGGTGCCCAACTGAGCCGGTATACCAAACAGGGCGACCGCCAGCGTACCCCAGATGCCCGCCCCCAGATGCACCGGAATCGCGCCCACGGCATCATCGATCTGCAGACGCTCAAGCGCATACTGGGTTGCCAGCATTGCCACCCCGCCAATTGCGCCAATAATCACCGCCGACAGGGTTGTCACCGCGTGGCAGTTGGCGGTAATCGCTACCAGCCCTGCCAGCGCGCCGTTGAGTAGCAGCAGCACGTCGGCGCGCTTCTGCTGCACCCAGCCAATAGCCAGGGTTGCCAGCATCCCCGCTGCACCTGCCAGCGTGGTATTCACCAGAATAAAGCCGATCTGGTCGTTCAGTTCCAGCGTACTGCCACCATTAAAGCCAAACCAGCCGAGCCACAGGAGCAGCACTCCCAGCGTTGCCAGCGCGAGGTTCGCCGCCGGAATTGTGCGCGGTGGGGCATCGGGTGAGAATCGGCCAGTGCGGGGGCCAATCACCAGCACCGCCGCCAGCGCAACCCAGCCGCCAACGCTATGCACTACCGTTGAGCCGGCAAAATCAACAAACCCCAGCAGACCCAGCCAGCCGGTTGCCGGGCCTTCCTTGATGCCGTTCCAGACCCAGTGCCCAAAGATCGGGAAGATCAGCCCGGAAACCAGGGCAGCAACGATAATGTAGCTACTAAAGCGCATCCGCTCGGCGACCGCGCCCGAGAGGATCGTGACTGCGGTGCTACAGAACATCGCCATAAATAAAAAGCAGATCGCAGTCCAGGCATCCTCCGGGCCGATTGCCAGCAGAAAGTTACTGGTCCCGATCCAGCCGCTTTGCGATGCGCCAAACATCAGCGCAAAGCCGAATGCCCAGAACAGTCCCAGCGAGACCCCCAGGTCGGTTAAATTTTTGATGGCAACATTTATATTGTTTTTGCTGCGTGTCAGGCCGGTTTCCAGGCATAAAAACCCGGCCTGCATCAGAAACACCAGACTGGCACTGACGGCAACCCAGAGCATATCGATCATTGATTTATCCATTCCGTCGCTGCTACTTTCCAGGTGTTCAGATGTGATCACCATCAAAACTTCGGCGCTGGACAATCCGCTTTCTATAGCAACCCTACATTTGTCGTAGTGCCGCCTGATGAAGTTTGGGTTTGTAATCTAAACCGCGTAACGCGTGTGATTCAATAAACTATCTGCATGGTTTGTGGATAATGTGCATCAAACTGGCGAGGCACATCCTGCTCACGGGTGGGGTTGCACCACACATACCCTGACCTGCCGCGCACGTCTGACAGTCCGGCATGAATTATGACGTATTATATACTGTCAGCATACCACAGCGCTACCCCCTCTGTTGCACGCCAGGGCAGAGTTGCGCGGTAGACACGTCGCCTGAACATCTTCCCACTTTTCCGCAGCGCACTTTTCGTCTTTCGGCGGGTATGGTATCATATGCGAGCGAGTGTAGAAGGGTATCATTATGACGAATCAAGACATCCTGACCTCTGCCACGATACTTGACGGCCTGGGTACCAGTGTGCTGCCGCGTGCTGTGGCCTGTTACGCCGAGGTTAGTTCAACGATGGACGTGGCCCGTGACTGCTTGCAGCGAGCAACGGCGGAACAGCTCCCGCTGCTTGTCCTGGCCGATGCGCAAACGTCCGGACGCGGGCGCATGCGGCGGAACTGGAGTGCCCCACCCGGTAGCGCGCTGCTCTTCTCCCTGGCACTGCGGCCGGAAGATCTGCTCGCCGAACAGTCGCAGGCGCTGGTCTGGATGACCGGGGTAGCGCTGTGCGAGGGAATCACGGCGGCGACTGGTCTACAGCCCCGGCTCAAGTGGCCCAATGATGTTATGCTGCCTGCCGCCAACACCCCGGCAGGCCGGCAACAACCTGGCATGGCACATCTTTTGCAACCTTCAGCAGCAGAAGGTGTAGAACCCGTCCCAACGCTTACCCCGGAAGGGTGGCACAAGGTCGCGGGTATCCTGCTCGAGATGATCAGCCGGGGCAGCACTGTTGACCAGGCAATCCTGGGGTGTGGCCTGAATGTCAGCGCCAATCCCCCCGCCAGCGTAACACTGCGGTATGCCGCAACCAATCTGTCCGCCGCGCTGGGGCGTCCGGTTGCCCGACTGCCGCTGTTGCGCGCACTGCTGACCCGCCTGGATTACTGGTACATACGTCTGCAACAGGGCGAATTCGATCTGCTTTTTCAAACCTGGCGCAGTGCGTTGCTCACACTCGGCCACACCGTCCAGATCGAGACGGCAGACGGCGTGTTGACCGGGTATGCCGAAGATGTCGCGCCGTCGGGTGCGCTCCAGTTGCGCGATGCGACGGGCAGAGTTCATACGATTGCAAGCGGCGATATTAACACCTGATATGTTACCACGCTGTGGACAATCTTCAGTGTAACCGTTTATGGTAAGATATAGAGACGTACAACCAACATCGAAACTGAATAGATGGAGCCTGTAAGGTTATGTCGTTTTCACGACGACGCCTGATACGGGGCGTCACCCTGATTATCGGCCTGATTACGTTAGCCTTGATGCTGCGGCTCGCCCTGGAATGGCGACAGGCCCTCGCCAATATTGATGCGATGATTGTGACGCCAGTAACGCTGCCAGCCGCGAATACGCACGCGGCTGAAACGAGAACCGCATCCGCGCAGGAAGCTGGAGTCGATCCCAATGCCGATATGCCTGCCGCAGCAGATGTATCCATCACGCCAATGGGTGCTGCGGCTGCACTGCGGGCAACCACCACCCCTATCCTGACACCCGAGCCGTCCCTGCCTGATAGTCCGCTCAATATTTTGCTGCTCGGCACCGATGCGCGTCCCGGTGATGAGTTAACCCGCACCGATGCGATGGTGCTCATTCATCTTGATCGTAAAAATGATCGCGTCAGCATGCTCTCCTTGCCCCGTGATCTCTGGGTCACCTATCCGGGTGAGGGCCGCGGCCGGATTAATGCGGCCTATGCCGTGGGTGAGGAGGAGTATGGGCCGGGCGGTGGTGCGGCGCTGGCAAAAGACACGGTGGCGGAACTGCTCGATCTGGAAGTTGATTACTTTGCCATGGTCAACTTTGAAGGGTTTCGCGGCCTGATTGACGATCTCGGCGGCATTACCATTGATGTCCCGGAAGCCATTTATGACCCGGCCTATCCCACCGAGGACTACGGCACCATGAAAGTACGCTTTCGCGCCGGAACGCAGCGTATGAGCGGGCGACGCGCGCTGATCTATGCCCGCACCCGCCACGCCGATAGCGACTTTGGGCGTAATCAGCGCCAGCAACTGGTGTTAATGGCGATCTTTGAGACCGTGCGCGATCGGGGACTCCTGCAACAACTGACCAATCTGGATAACTATACCGGCGCGCTCCGCGACTATGTGCGGACTGATATGCCGCGCGGTACCATGCTTGATCTGGCGCGCTGGGGGCGCGATCTGAGTATGAATGACGTGCGGCGCTATGCCATCGACGCCGATATTGTGTACAATCTGGAAGATCCCGCCACCTTTGCCGCCCGACCTCAGGCCCTTCAGCGGGTTGTCGGTCAGTTTACCGGCAGTATTACCACATCGGCAGGCGGGTTGGGCACCGAGAACAGCGATCGACAAGTTGACGATTGAGATAACAGTAGGTTCTGCGGGTTGAACAGCGTGCCGGCAACCGAGCCTGGATGCACCGAACAGCCCGCAGAACGCAGAGTCCCCAAACATTGCAACATACGCAAGATACCAGCGCAGAACGTAATGAGCAGCGCGGCACATTCGGCAGTATTGCCCTGGCCGCGCTGCTCATTGCGCTTGGCAATATTGCCAGCCGCATCCTCGGTCTGGGGCGCACTTCGACGATTGCCTACTTTTTTGGGCGCAGTCTGCCCGTTGATGCGTTTGCCGCTGCGTGGACTGTCCCCAGTACCCTCTACGACATGCTGATTAATGGCGCGGTCAGCGCCGCCCTTGTTCCGGTCTTCAGTGAGTATGCCGAGGGTGATCAGGATCTATTCTGGGGCATCGTCTCGCGTGTCTGGAACCTGCTGCTGCTGCTGCTCTGTCTGACCGTTGCGCTGCTGGTCTGGCAGGCACCGCTGCTCGCTACGATCCTGGTGCAGGCGGACCAACCCGAACTACGTGCGCTGACGACCCGGCTACTACGCCTGTTGCTGCCATCGGTGCTCTTTATGGGCCTCTCGGCGCTGCTGACGGCGGTGCTCTATGCGCGGCGCACCTTCTTGATGCCCGCCTTCGCCGGAGCCGTCTTCAATGCCGGCGTGATCCTGGGGGCGGTACTCCTGCACGAGCAGTTCGGGATTGCCAGCCTGGCCGCCGGAACGCTGATCGGCGGCATCGGCCAGGTGCTGCTCCAGGTAACCGGGCTGCGGGGCATGCGCTACCGCTTCGTCCTTGACCTGAACCACCCGGTGCTGCGGCGGATTGTGTTGCTCTATGCGCCAGTGGCAATCGGCATCAGCTTTTCAATTATCGGCATGTTTATTGACCGGCGGCTGGCCTCCGGCTTCGAGAATGCCCTGGCGACGATGCAGTATGCCACCACGCTGATCCAGTTCCCGCTGGGTCTGATTGCCGCTGCCGTCTCGCTGGCGGTACTGCCGACGCTCTCACGCCAGAGTGCTGCCGCCGATGAGACGGCCTTTAGCCAGACGCTCGGCATGGGGCTCAAAGTTGTGTTGCTGCTGGTCATTCCTGCCACCCTGGGACTGGCAACCCTGGCAGTTCCCATTACCGAGTTGCTCTTCCAGCGGCGCGCATTTGCGGCGCAGGATACGCTTATAACCGCCACAGCGCTGCTTTTCTACCTGCCTGGTTTGCCCGCCGCCGCCATTGATCAGGTGCTGCTCTTTGCCTTCTATGCCCGCAAAAATACCCTCACCCCCAATCTGGTCCAGGGGGCGGCAATTGGAATCTATCTGCTGACCGTGACGCTGCTGTTGCAAACGACCACACAGCTTGGCTTCCTGGCGCTGGTGTTGGGGAACTCGGCCCAGTGGATCGGGCATGCGCTGCTGCTATTCTGGCTGTTGCGGCGGCATGTCTCACTGCGGGGCGTGCGGGTGGGCGAAGCGCTGCTCAAAACGGTTATTGCGGGCAGCCTGATGGCGCTGCTGGTGCATTTCCTCGCTAGCGGGCTGGATACTGCCGCCTGGATGCCGGTACGCGGCCCGCTGGTGATTATTCTCATCGCCGGGGGCGTGGGCACGCTGGTCTACCTGGGGCTCTGTGTGCTGCTGCGCGTCGAGGCACTGGACTACTTTGTCACCGCCCTGTTGCGGCGCTTCCGCGGACGCCGGCAGCAGGAGCCGTCGTTGTGACAGCAACCACGCCTGCTGATCCGCCGGTCTTGGTGTTTAGGGGCAGACTGTGCTACACTGAATTGCATACCTGGGAATGATATTCGGATCAAACCGATCCCAATCGGAATATTAGCCTGTCCCGGCACGACACCGCTACGACACCGCCGGCGGGTGTCGGCCGGCATACGCCGTTGTGGTCGGAACAGTTAGCAAGGAGGCTACCAGATGCGTGACATTATCATCATTGGTGCGGGTGCAGCGGGATTGTCAGCCGCAGTCTATGCGCTTGGCAAACGACTCAACTTCCTGGTGATCTACGATGAGTTATGTGGGAAGTCTGACTGGAGCCAGAGCCTGTCCGACCAGGACGCCGAGGCATACCGGGCGGGCAGCGAGGCCGTCAACCTGTTTGCGCGCCGCCTCAGTGCCCACCCTGAACATCATATGCGTGACCGGGTGACGGCGCTTACGAAGGGTGATACCGGGTTTCGGGTTGAAACGGTCAACCATGGGGTACAGGAGAGTGCGACGGTCATTATTGCCACGGGGGCAATGGCCGTGCCGCTCAACGTACCCTATGCCCAGGAGTTTGTTGGTCACGGTCTGGGCTATTCGATCACTACCTATGCCAACATGATGGCCGGCAAAACCGCTGCTGTCATTGGTACAACCCCACGCGCCCTGCGCGGCGTAGGCGAGCTGGCACGGATTGCCCAGAAGGTTTATCTGATTGCCCCGGTTCACCTGGACACGTCCGGCATGCTGGCCCACACGCTGGAGCAGCGGCCCAATGTTGAACTCTTTGATGGTTATCGCGTAAAGGAGATCGTTGGCGACTTCCACGCGGGAGAAGTGATTATCGAGCGCAATGGGCAAACGCGTAATCTGGGGATCGATGCGGCATTTGTGGATCTGGGCCTCCAACCCAATACCGACTTTGCCCGGGGTCTGGTCGAGATGAATGCGGAGGGTTTTATCAAGGTGGACAACCAGAACGCCACCTCGGTGCCCGGCCTGTTTGCGGCAGGGGATGTTACAACCGCCTTTGGGGAGCAGGTGGTCATTGCGCTGGGGGAAGGCGCCCGGGCCGCCCTGAGCGCCTACGATTATCTGTTGGCGGAACCGGCGACCTGCACCCATCTGCCGATGGATTGATCTATCCAGCGTATCCAGCGCTGTCAGTGACACGACTTACGCAGTCTCTTGCGAACGGAGCTTTTCGCCGCCGGCAGGACGGCGGCGAGATCTTCCGCCAAATGTGGGATCGCCTGATACATATCAGCACTGGCCGTTTCGCGGTGTTCGCTCATGTCGTGGTGTTCGTGGTCCAAACGTTCACCGCGTAAGTCCTATGAATGACACGAGTTACGCGGTGGTTTATCAAACCGGGCGTTTCACCCGCTGGACGGCAGAATCGCCTGCGGCAGCATGGTACTCTTTTTATCTTTTTCATAAAAATTTTGCACACAGTGCAAAATTTTTATGAAAAAGAATGAAATCTTCCGCCCTGCCGGAGGCGAATCGGGCCGTTCGTTCAGGTGAACACCTGGTTTGGAACCGACCGCGTAACTCGTGTGAATGAAAGAACCGCAGGGTATCGCATCCATTGTGCGATACCCTGCGGTTCTTCCAAAACTACAGAACCAACAAGTGCGGTTACTCCGGTTTATTGGTGTTTTTGCGGCGCTTCCAGCTATACCAGAGTCCCGCACCCCCAACTGCCGCAGCAGCCAACAATAGCCAGGTAATCGGCTCCATTGTACTACCTCCTTGTTCAGGAATTCCAAACCATACCAGGCTTCTCGTACACAACGTCAGCATAGCATGGCTGCATTTCCGGTGTATTACGAGCAACGTAGGCCCGGCCTATTTCACCAGGCGCACATCGTCGATCAGCAACTGGAAGGCTTCGGTACGCTCCAGCGGCGTGATGATGATGTTCTCGATCTGGGTCCGGGCAACTTCCCAGGTAATCGGCTGATCTTCTTGTGCCGGTACAAGCCGGTTAAACGGAATGTAGAGCGTGGTCCACTCGGTTGGCGCAACGATGACGAGAATATACTGGTTATCGCCCTCGATCAATGCCGAGGTCATCTGCAGCTTGTAGAGCTGTCCATCGGTGCGCACACTCAGTTCCACCCCGGAATAGTCACTCAGATCAACCGGCTGATCATTCGCCGCCAGCGGAACGCCCATCCCCAGGTAGGCGGGGCCCCACTCGTTGTAGAACGAGCCCCGGAAGCGCAGGGCGCGGTCACTGCCATGGGCGCCCGGCTCAACAATCGTAATTTCCGCCACTGAGCTACCGCTATCGTCCCGGTCGTTGTAGGTAAACCACTCGGTATCGATCACCGACAGCAGATCGCCATCTTCAAAGTTATCGATCATCGGCAATCCTGGCTTCTCCGGCGGCGTAGCGATCACACCCCGAATGAGGACCAGGTTATCAATATCCAGGAAGCCGGCACTGGGGCTGCGCGCGGGACGAAATTCGATGCGGTTGGCGGTCGCCAGCGCCTGGGACTGGTCAATCGCTGCCGATCCCGGTTCCGGCTGCATGAGGGCCAGCGGCAGTTCCACCCAGGTCCACTCACCCGGTGCGGTAAAGGTGGTGATTAATGGATCATCCGTCAGCGCGCTGTTGAGCCGGACGGCGTACCGTTCGCCGCTGCTGCGCGCCCAAAACCCGATTGCCCCAAAGCCTCGCAGATCCACCGGATTCCCTCCCGGATCAAGATTCAGGGCCAGCGCGCCAAAGCTGAAGTCAATTGCGGGTCTGACATTATGCTCAAAGCGCATCGCACGTACACTGCCGTCAACCCCAGGCGAGATCAGGCGATTACTGGCGGTTGAAGCCCCCCCATCGCCGCGATCATCAAAGCTGAACCAGTAGCTCCCATTGAGTCCCTGGTCGCCATTCTCAAAATGGTCAAGCAGATGCTCCTGCCGGCTTGTGCGGGGCTGATCCCCACCGTAGCGCCAGACAAAGTAGTGCAGCCCGACATTGCCCATCTCCACCCGGAACGGCGCAGGATTAGCCGGGTTGTAGGTCAGCACCCGCCGCTCAAACAGTTGCACCAGGATCGGGCGCACGGTGCCATTCAGTTCCACCTCGGCCCAGTACGCCTCGCTCAGCGGCCGCCCGATCACCGCCAGCGGATCGATCAGTTGTTCAACCTGCTGCCCCTCCGGTGTCTCGACCAGCCCCTGCCGCTGCATAAACGCGCTAAACACCCCCGGAATGTTGTGGCCCAGCAGATCGTCATACGCATCAAAGGCCGTCTCCGGATACGCCGCGGCCAGATCGGCGCGGTTGATCAGCGAGCCGGTGCGGTCAATTTCCTGATCGGGGCGTGCGCCGGGAGCCGGCGGAACGCTGCCATTAGCGATCACGCGGGCAAAGGCGGCATAGGTCGGCGCAATCGGATCATCAATATCGCCCGCAACCGGGATAAAGGCCGGTTGACCGGCATCGATCCGCTGCGTGCCCAGTTGCACATTGCCCGAAACCATCTCGGCCACCAGCCGACCAAAAGTAAGCTGGCGCGTGCTGAGGCCGGAAGCTAACTGCACCGGCAACTCCATCCGGCCCTTGTCATAATAAACGACCAGGCGTTTGCCGCCGGGTGAGTCTTCATCCCGCTCAAGCATGGGCCGGCTGCGCGGCTCCGGTCCCCAGTACCAGCTATAATCGGCAGCACCCGTTTCAACCAGTTTATCGGTGCGTTGCCAGACCAGGCGAAATGCCTCTGCCGACCAGGGCTGCGCTTGTGGGGGCTGAGCCTGGCTGGGAGCGACGCCGGCAATGACACCCAGGAGCAGCGCACCACAGATCAACATTGTCAATCGCACATGGTTCATAATTTCCACCTCGGTTATTCTTAGATCACGTAATCCAGAGTTAGTGCGCCATACTGACGCCGCGATCACTATATTACACCTGTTATGGTAGGGGCAACAAATTACGGCAGGATTAACCAGCCGCGCGAATAAAGATGATACGAACATTGCCGTGCGCATTCTGCCACCGGTACCGCACCCGATACACCACGAACGGCATTGCGATGCCGTCTGCGGCCCATGCGTACCTGTCTTACGGTTGTATTACCAGCCGGAGCCGGGAACCTCGCTATACTGCGGCGTGAACTGCTGCCGCCCACCAGTAGCAACTGCATCTGCCACAAGAGATGAAGCAGGCTGTCTTACGGTTGCATTACCACGACTGTTCGTACAACGTTTGACCTATGCCAACAATGCGACCTCGCTTTCCGGGTAGTACAGTGAACGTAGAACAATAGCCAGCGCAATCTATACCCGCGCTATGTTGCTAACCTTCATCCGATGGATACAGACTCTCACAGGATGTTAACTGTCCATCCGGGGTAAGTGTAATGAACTACCATTACCAAACGATTACCGAACGATTACCCGATATGCATAGAAAAATACCACATCATGCAAGAGCATGGATTACGGCAGATCACTGAATATTGCTCGACGCGATACAATTCTTACACATTTCTTCACGCAGAGTCCCCGATAGTGTGACAGTCTGGTAATACTCTTGATACGCAGGTGTATTAAACTACCGGCTACGATAAGGAGTCATACGTAGCTGTCGTTATAACATAACAGAGCTGTCAGAAATACCCGGCTTGACTTGTTCATCACACGTAGCCAGTTACCAGGTAAGTATGACGAGAAACACAGCATATGTTTATATTTCGTAAAAATGGAGATGTGACTTATCAGCCTTTGTCCAGGAAGCGATTATCGGCGTTATACGTGGAACCAATGCTCTATTCCACAAGACATGCCGTATTCAACAGTGTGACACAGATCACACACTTGAGCAACCAGTCACTCCTTGTTTTAGCTCCAGGCACTGCTGCTTGTAAGCTACTTAATCAGAACTTAACGTGATCAAAAGTAACAAATCTCACAGTTCGCACGGTCGCTCATTCACGCGATATTGATTTCCATCGGGTACTCTCCTACCATCAGAACAAGCGCTCCGGCGCAGACGGCATCTGGCAACGCCGCCGGCAGTACGGAAGTGAGTGAGGTCAAAGCCGATCTCTTGACACATTAAGTCCGGGTTTGTCGGTCGTCTTACACTACAATCCAGGAGGTTTTTACAATGTCCGGCTTTGAGATCGTCTTGGTCATCATTTCGTTGCTCCTGCTCCTCCAGGTTTCACACAGTTCCTATCTTATGCTGTATACCTGGAGCGAAGCCAAACGGCGTGAACAGTCCGGCGCTCCGCAAACATTTGCACCAGCACAAAAGAGCTTTACCGTACTCCTTCCGGCCCGCCATGAAGAAGAAGTTATTCAGCACACGATTGAGGGTGTTCTGGAAGCGAACTATCCACTGGAGTTGATGGAAGTTGTTGTTATCTGTCGCATCGATGACAAGGGAACGATTGAGAAGGTTCAGGAAAAGATTGCCGAACTGGCTCCCAGAGGCATTCAAAATGTCCGGCTGATTGTCTTTCAGGATACGCCGATTAACAAGCCGCACGGCCTGAACATTGGGTACAAGTACACCGAGAATGATGTAATTACCATCTTCGACTCAGAGGATCAGATCCATCCTGATGTCTTCAATGTCGTCAATACGGTGATGATCAACGAGGGTGTGAAGGTTGTGCAGTCCGGCGTGCAGTTGATGAACTTTGACTCGAACTGGTTTTCGGCGCTCAACGTTCTGGAGTATTTCTTCTGGTTCAAGAGCCGCCTGCACTACCACTCTGATGTCGGGATTATTCCGCTGGGCGGCAATACGATCTTCTTTACCCGCGAGATTTTGAACATTATTGGCGGGTGGGACGAGCACTGTCTGACCGAAGACGCCGACATCGGTATCCGCCTGAGCATCATGGGTGAGCGTATCCGCGTGGTCTATGAAGATGCGTATGTGACCAAAGAGGAGACGCCGCCGAGTATGGGTCAGTTTATTAAGCAGCGGACCCGCTGGAACCAGGGTTTCCTGCAGGTGCTCGGGCAGGGGGTCTACTGGCAACTGCCTAAACTGGGCCAACGCCTGCTGGCCTTCTACACACTCTCATCACCCATCTTGCAGTCGCTCAATGCGCTGTATGTGCCGCTGGCAATCTATACCATGTTTTTCACCGAGATGCCGCCGCTGGTGGCGATGATCCTCTGGCTGCCGGCCTATATGCTGATTGGGCAGTATGTCATTAACTGGGTCGGGTTGTGTGACTTTGTCGAGGCCCACGACCTGAAGATGCCCCGCCTGATGTGGTTGCGCCTGCTGCTCTCGTTCTATCCCTTCCAGTTGTTGCTGGGGATCAGTGCCCTGCGCGCGGTCTTCCGCCATCTGAAGAAGAATAACACCTGGGAGAAGACGAAGCACGTCAATGCCCATCGCGGTTCGACAACAGGAGCGAAAGCATGAGCACGACACTGACTTCCACGTTTGCTAGCGACCAGCGCGTCAGTGTAGTCTGGTCAAACGTAGCCCTGGTGGCCCTGGCAATTGTCACGCTGATTGTCCATAGCTACAACATGTTTGGCTTTCCCCTGTACCTGGGTGACGAGGGGATCTACATGTCGCAGGCGTACGCGATTGTGAAGATGGGTCAGCTTACGCCCTATGCCTACTGGTATGACCATGCCCCGGCGGGCTGGATCTTGCTGGCAGCCTGGTCTGTAATTACCGGCGGCTTCCATACATTCGAGATTGCCATCGACGGCGGACGGGCGCTGATGTTGCTGCTGCACGTCATCTCGAATGTCTTGCTCTTCCGCGTTGTGCTGCGGCTGACGAACAATCCATTTGCCGCCATCGCTGCCGGCCTGCTGTATGCGCTCTCGCCGCTGGTCATTATTTATGGACGCATGGTGCTGCTCGACAATATTATGGTCTTCTGGGCCCTGCTTGCCACCATGCTGATGTTGCAGAATGATGGACGGCTCTGGCCGGTCTTCTACAGCGGCGTCTGTCTAGGGCTTGCCGTGCTGACCAAGGAGAGTGCGATCCTGCTGTTTCCCGCGTTTTTCTACGCGGTCTGGACGCAGATTGCGAAACATCACCTGCGGTTTGCGCGCGCTGCCTGGATCTTTGGCGCACTGGCGACCATCTCGCTCTATTTCTTGTATGCGACGCTGCGCAAGGAGTTGCTCGATTTCTCTTTCTCATCACCACTTTCCGGTGATAGCGAGAGTGTCACGCTGCTGGGGGCCATGTTCTGGCAGATGAGCCGCACGGGTGGCGCACCCTGGGATCCATCGAGCGACTTTTACCAGGCATTGACCACCACATGGATTATTCGTGACCCCTGGTTGCTGGGCATTGGTGTTGTGGCAACGCTCTGGAATCTCATCCGGGGGAATCACCAGCGCCGCTTTGTTGCGCTACTTTCGGTCTGCGCTATTCTGGGTGTCGCGCGGGGCACCGAGGTGCTCGACTTCTACATTATTCCGCTGCTGCCCTTTATGGCGCTCAATGCCGGCCTGGCTCTGGCCGACCTGGTTACGCTGGCGCGCGCGCCGGCACTGATGCCCGCGTTTGTTGTCGCCGCCATTGCTATTGGCTGGTTCAACCTGGATGGTCAACGCGAGATCTTTACGCTTAACCTGACCACCACCCAGCGTCAGGCACTCGCCTGGGTGCAGGACCATGTCCCGGCCGACGCGCAGATCATTGTAGACGATGACCTGTGGGTCAACATGCGCGACGGTGGACCGGGCAAGCCCGACTTCCTCGGTACGCACTCGCACTGGAAAGTTGCAAATGACCCGGCCGTCTACGAGGATCTTTTCAAAGAAGACTGGCGCAATATTGACTATTTGATTATGACTCCTGGTCTGGAGCAGATCTTTGAGCAGGACGAGGGCAAGCTGACCTACGAAGCCTATAGCCGTTCCACGCCAATTGAGAGCTTTAGCGTCGGTGATGCGGCCATCGAGATCCGCAAGGTCAACCACTCTGGTATTGCCGTCAACGAGATTGTGCGTAGCTCCTACGCCAGCTTCCGTGACCGCTTTATCGAAGATGGACAGGTTCGCCCGGTTGAGGGGTACACCACGGCGCAGGACCAGGCAACCGCTATGCTGATGGCTGTCTGGATGGATGACCGGGAAACATTTGACGATGTCTGGACCTGGACACGCCTGAACCTGCAGAACGACACGCGGCTGCTCTACCACACCAATGAACCGGGTGTGCAGCCCCGCAGTGCAACCGATGCCGATACCGATGCGGCGCTGGCACTGCTGCTGGCCGAGCGCCGCTGGAACGATGCCAGCTACGGCCGTGCCGGTGTCGAGATTGTTCAGAAGATCTGGGAGCAGTCAGTGGTAGAGATTAACGGCGCTTTCTACCTGGCTGCCGGTGACTGGGCCGTGAGTGATGAACAGGTTATTTTTGCCCCGGCAACATTCGCACCGTATGCCTATCACTTCTTTGCCGAGGTTGACCCGGAGCACGACTGGCAGAATGTTCTGGATACCAACTACCAACTGCTGGCCGATGTTACCAACGATCAACTGGGCGAGCGCCGCTCGGCTGGTCTGCCACCCGCATATGTCGGTATTAACCGCGCGGATGGGTCGCTTATGCCAAACCCGCCGGCAGCCCCAACCCGTGGCAACACGTTCGATGAAATGGCCGCACAGGTCTACTGGCGGGTTGCGCTCGATGAGCAGTGGCACGAAGAAGGCCGCGCTACGAGTTTCCTGACCGCCTCGCGCTTCCTGCACAACGAGTGGGAAGACAAGGGCGAGATGGCATCCAGCTATGCCCACACGGGGACGCCCGAAACCAAAACCGAGAGTCTGGTACTCTACAGTGCTGTCCTGCCCAAGTTCCTGGTCGAAGAACCACAGATCGCCCACGAACTGTATGCAACGAAGCTGGCAGCAGCATTCACTCGAACCGCAAGTGGTAATCAATGGGGCAGCGGCACAGATATCGCAGAGCAGCGCTGGGCCTGGCTTGCCACCGGCTTTTACAACGGCACCCTCACTTACGAGTGGGACAACCAGTAATCATTCGGTATCTCTACTACTAGAAAGGAACCGGCGTTTCTAACGCCGTCAGGAGACTGATATGCATACTACGGTAACAGCCCAGACCCTGCGTGATACTCTGGAACTGATCGACACGAGCGAAGTACATTACCTGGTCACGGTCGATATCGGCTATCAGCCAACACTCGAGCGCGACGTTGTGATCAAGCGCCTCTCGGCCGGCGCTGCGTCCGACCCGCGCCTGCGGGGACGCTTTGTCCGCGAGATGCGCGACCTGGCATCACTCAGCCATCACGGTATTGTGCGTGTCTATGATGCCGGCCTGGACGACGATGTGCCCTACGTGGTGCTGGAAAAACTGACCGGTATGACGGTTCAGCAGCGACTGGATCAGTTGCTCGACCAGCGCGCCCGCATGAGCCTGGACGAAGTGCTCCATATTATTGGAAATGTGGCCGATGTCGTCGCCTACGCTAACCAGCATCACGTTGCGCTGCACGACCTGACCCCGGCCAATATTGTGCTGTCACGCGACCAGCGCATCGTTCTGGCTGAGCCCGGCCAGCCGCTGCCGGAAAATCTGTTGAAAGCGCCGACAGCGGCCCTGGCCTACGCCGCGCCGGAGAAGCTCCTCGGCGGTATTGTCGATAAACGCAGCGATGTCTACGCACTGGGTGTCCTGCTGGCGCATCTTATGTTTGGTCAACTGCCGTTTGAGGGCAGCGCCATCGGCATTATCGCTCAAAAGCAGAACGGCGTCAGCCTGCCGATCCTGAATAATCTGTATGAACTCGCCTACCCACCGACCCTGGCTCACATTATGCGGCAGGCCACAGCGCAGCAGCCCAACCATCGCTATGCCAATGTCGAGGCGTTCCGCACCGCGCTGACCGATGCCGTGACGCTCTACCCGTCACAACTCCAGTTGACGCCGGGGCAGGAGCAGCGCCCGGCCCAGTATGCGCAGCAGCCGATGCCCCAGGCGCAACCCGCCGCGCAGCCACAGCAGCCCGACCCGGCCGTAGCCTGGACATATCCCCAGCCGCAGCCGGCCCCGGCGCCCGAGCCGGAAGCTGCCGCACCGGTGCAGCAGCCAGTGCAGCAGGTTGTCAACGAAGTGCAACCCGGCCCGCAGGCCCACCAGAAGCCGCTCTACCAGCCGCCGATGGTGGAAGAAGTGCCCGCTGAAATCTACGAGGAAGAGCCGGTTCACGCTGAGGTGATCCAGGAAGAGCAGGCCGCCCGCCCGACGGTAACGCCCGAGATCACTGTCATCGACTGGGAGACGATGGACCCGCTGATGCCGGGCCGTGACGACCCGGCACTGCACGCGGCACTGCCCTACACCATCCTGGTGCCGATGCCGACAGCCGAAGAGGTCGCAGAAGCGGCAGCCGCACTGCAGACTGCCACACCGGCCGCCGCCGGGTCACGCAACTACATTCACCTGATTGCGATGATTATGCTGGGGGTGATGGCGGTTAGCGCCGCAATGATGTTCGGCTAAAACTCGCACACTGGACGGATTTCCCCGGCAGCGGTCGGTGGGAGACAGGCACCGGTCCACGTTCGCTATCAGCCATGCCTTCGCGTGATAGCACTGTCTGCCACCGCACTGCACCGCAGCAAGTTAATGATCGGAGGGGGTCATGGCGGCCCCCTCTCCGCTGCGCCACCAGCTTCGTATACTTTCCAATACGCCGAAGTTGTATCGTGCTTAACGTTATATCCAGTTCTGGTTGGTCATGTGTGGGGTATCGGGGCGATATCGGTCCTGATTTATCCAACACACTTGATACAGGCGGACTGCTGACATACAATGAATTTTGCGAACACATTTTTCTCACAAATCAGTTCACCCCTGCGCCGGGAATGGATCGGGATCGGATTGATCCTGTTGATATCCGCACTGGCGCATGGCATTAACATGGCGGGCTTTCCCTTTTACGAGAGTGACGAAGGCACCTACATGTCGCAGGCCTGGGCGGTTGCACGTCTGGGACAACTGGCCCCCTACACCTACTGGTACGATCATGCACCCGTGGGATGGTTCCAGCTTGCTGCGTGGAGCACGCTTACCGGCGGATTTACCACTTTTGGTACACCGATCAACTCCGGGCGTGTATTTATGCTGCTCCTGCAGGTGCTCTCGACCTTTATGCTCTACCGGATTACGCGCCGCATCTCGAATAGCGCCGTAGCCGCCACCATTGCTGCCCTGACATTTGCGCTCTCGGCGTACGGCATCTACTACCATCGCCGGGTGCTGCTGGATAATATGGCGACCTTCTGGATGCTGCTGAGTATCCTGCTGTTGCTGGAGGGGCAGAGCAGACGCACGCAGGTCTGGCTCAGCGCGGTCGCCTGTGGTATTGCGATTCTCTCCAAAGAGCCGATCGTGGTATTCCTGCCGGGTCTGGCGTATCTGGCATGGGTTCAGACTAGCGGCCCGGAAGGGATACGGCGCTGGCAACCGGCAGCCGCCTGGGTCATTATTGCCGGCACGGTTGTCGCAACCTACCCGCTGATGGCGCTGCTACGCGGGGAACTCTTTCCCCCCGGCTCCTGGCTGGCATCACCCGACGCTACCGAGAGCCTGATTGGTACGCTCCAATTCCAGATGTCACGCGGCAAAGATGGTGGCCTGTTTGACCTGAACAGCCGGTTCTGGACAATGGCCGGCCTCTGGGTGCGCGCCGAACCACTGCTCGTCATTCTGGGCACGCTGTCGGCGGGTGCTTCCGTGCTGCTGATCCGGCAGCGTCGGCTCGTCGGGATTATGGGCGTGCTGGCGCTGACCTTCTGGCTGTTCCTGGGGCGGGGCGGCGAGACTCTGGCATTCTATCTGGTGCCGCTGCTCCCGCTTCTGGCACTGAACCTGGGCGTGATCGTGGGCCTCGTCATCGAAGGTATCCAGACTTCCAGCACCTGGTTTGCCCGCATCGAGACGCATAAGCAGCGCTTTCTGCCGCCGGTTGTGGTCGGGCTCTGTCTGATCGGCACGCTGGGCGGCTATGGCAGCCCGCACCTGGGCTTCGACGACAACCCGCTGACGCTCTGGACAAATAACCAGGCGCATGTCCAGGCGCAGACGGTTGCCTGGGTACAAGATCATATTCCACCGGACAGCCTGATTATTATTGACCAGTCGATGTGGACTGATCTACACGAGCAATCGGACAGCGGCAATGCGTACTCGAATGCCCACTACTACTGGAAGGTCGCGCACGATCCGGCGATCCGCGATGATGTATTCGGCGGTGACTGGCAGCGGGTGAACTACATCATTACCACGCCACAACTGGTGAAAGACGCACGCGAGCAGGATTTCCAGGTTGTAAACGCGGCGCTGGCTCACTCCCAGCCGGTTGTCTCCTTCGATACCGGCGGCTGGCCGATTGAAATTCGCCATGTGCATCCCGCCTATCCGGCCATGCCGATTGAAACGATCTTTGCAGAAAGTTGGGGTGACGCTGGCTCCCACTGACATACCATAAGAAGGAGTGGGTGTTCGCCGTAGGGACACGCTTCTGCGCGTCCCTACGGGGAGCCGTAGGGTGCATTCTATGCACCGTTCTTCTGTCGCACTCCATATCCGGACTATATTTTTCAAAATTCATCAGCTCGTCCGTTTGTAGGGAGACGGTGCGCCTGGCGCGCGTTGTTCTGTGTTCTATGTTCTCTACGGCGGTAGCATCAGGTTGGCAAGCATGCACTTCTCTGGTATCCTGGGCGCAATCTGTTTAGACCGGAGGATTCTGGCGCGTGCGTATCTTGTTTCTGGCCGCTCACCTGCCCTACCCGCCTATCAGCGGAGGACGACGACGCGAATACGAACTCCTGACCCGCCTGGGAAAGCATGCTGCAATCCATCTCTGTTGTGTCTCGAAAACCTATGCCGAGGACCGGCGCAATCTTCCCCAGATGCAGCCCTGGTGTCGTGATATAACCCTGGTCCCGGCAACTGATCCCGATCCCACTCCTCAGACCGATCCGGCCTATCCCTACCAGGTACGCCGGCATATGGCCCACTCGCTCCGGGGGTTTCTGGCCGACCTGCTGGCGACAGATCCTTTTGACCTGGTGCATGTCGAGGGCTACTATTTGATGCAGCATCTGCCAGTTGTGACACCCGTTCCGACTCTCCTGGGGGCGCAGAATGTTGAGTACCTGCTCTACCAACAGCGAGCGCTGTTTGCGTCAACCCCATGCGAGCAGCAGCAGTGCTGGAGTGAGTACCGGCGGACTATGGACTGGGAACGGCATGCCTGGCGGCGGGCCACGCGCTGCATCACCGTTACCGCCGATGACCGGCAGCATATGCTGGCGGCAGAACCGGAACTACACATTGATGTTGTGCCAAACGGCGCGGATCATCTGCCGGTTGTGGCGGGGCCGGGCAGTAGTACCGGCGAACCCTACTGCCGGGATGCGGAACCGGTCGTGCTCTTCCCCAGCAATTTTGCCTATGAGCCTAATGTCGATGCGACCCGCTATCTGCTGGATGATATTTTTCCCCGCATACGCCAGGAAATACCCAACACCCGCCTGCTGCTTGTCGGCAATGCACCACCTCCGGCGATCTACGCCCTGGCCACTCAGCCCCAGGTCTCGCTGACCGGGCGGGTGCCTTCCCTGATGCCGTTCTTTGCGGCGGCTGATATTGTTGTCTGTCCTCTGCGCATCGGTGGTGGGATCAAGGTTAAGGTGCTGGAGGCGCTGCGAGCGGGCAAGGCGATTGTTAGCAGTTCGGTTGGCGTTCAGGGGTTAGATGGTGCAGCACGCCGGGCAATCGCCATCGCCGATGACCCGGCGGCATTTGCCGCGCATATTGTCCGGCTCCTGCGCAATCCCGCCGAACGGGTAACCATGCAGACGGCGGCCCGGCATGTGGCCCGGCAGTTGCCCACCTGGGATGACTCCGCCGCAGCACTGGTAGAATGTTACACCCGGCTCATCCAGAATCATTCATAGCTACCGTAACAAAGAAAGAGCAGCAGTATGCAGCAAAAGACTTTCTGGGATCCCCACCCCGAGCGTGTGCAGATGGTTCTGGAGACCATCGGCGCGAATGATACCGTTCTGGACATCGGTGGCTGGTGGAAACCCTTCACGCGGGCGAACTATGTGGTGGATTACGCGCCCTACGCCACCCGCGCCGGCGGCGGGCGCATTGGCGACCTGCCCGAGCGCTTTACTGAGGAAACCTGGTTCCAGCAGGATATCTGTAGCGACCCGCTCCCCTTCGGCGATAAAGAAATCGACTTTGTCTACTGTGGGCAGACGCTAGAAGATGTGCGTGATCCATTATGGGTGTGTCAGGAGATGATCCGCGTGGCAAAGCGGGGCTATATCGAAGTGCCGTCGATCTGGATTGAGTGCCAGTATGGGATCGATGCCGGGGAGCTATCCCGGCGTTATCCGGGCTACCAGAAGCATCGCTGGCTGGTGCAGATTACCGACAATCACCTGCTCTTTATTCCCAAGCAGGTCTGGCTGGGGCTCTGCCGCTTCACCTCCGAGGAACTCTTCGAGCGCTACCGGGTGGATCAGCGCATCTGGACGGACTATCTGCTCTGGGCGGATACATTTGCCTATGAAGAGGCGATCTTCGCCGGGCACGAGGAGATTGTGCCGCTGCTGGAGCGCTACTTCGCGGAGTTTGATTATAGTCGGTATAAACCAGAGGCATAACTTACATGGCTAATGGTGTTGACTTGTGCATGAGGTAATAGAATGAAAACCGATATTCCACTCAAGCGGTTAACGCTGTTACGTGCGTCCGATCTACTGCCACTACTAGGTACACCAGACGCTCAGGTACTGGCAGTGGAATCGCTGGAACTGCCAGCCAGTGCGACACGACTTGATAATGTGCTACGTCTGTGGAGTCCGCGCGGACAGGAGTACTTGCATGTTGTCGAGTGGCAAGGCTATAATGATCCAGCAGTATTGTGGCGCTTCGCGGGATATCTGGCGTGGTTAGGGCAGCGGCATCCCGGAACGCCCATCACCGGCTCACTGATTTATCTTACACCGGCAGATGATGTGGGCGATCATCTCCGTCAGGAGGTTGATGGAAAGACGTTACTCGATTGGCGTGTGCCATGCATCCGGCTGTGGGAGCAGGATACAGCAACAGCATTACAAAGTGGGAGTTTAGGGTTAGCTGCTCTCAGTCCACTGATGCGAAATGCAACAGCATCACAGGTTGAGCAAGCTATAACAACCATCATACACCAGGCTCCAATTCAGCAGCGCGCGGATCTACTCTCAATCCTGGGCGTTTTTGCCGAACCATTGATTGAAAAAAACCGCTTTGTGCAGATTGTGGGAAAGGAAAAACTGATGGAATCAGATCTGTTGTCCTACCTGATGGAAGAAAAACTCATTGAGATCAAAAAGGAGCAGGAGACCACCATCCGACACTCGCTTCAGCAGACGCTCGAAGAGATGGTCATGGCGCGCTTTCCGCAGGCTCCGATTACGCTGGTACGCTACATCCGGCAGGTGGCCGATCCGGATGCGCTCCAGCGGCTGATGGTTGTGCTCGTGCGTGCCGCTGACCTGGCCGAATTTGAACATGCGCTGGCACAGGCATCGGCAGCAGCAGCAACAGAATAGCACCAGTATCACACCCGATTACAGGAATTACGCGGTGCGCGTTCAAACCGGGCGTTTGACCCGATAAAACCGATTCGCCTGCGGCAGCATGGTACGTTTATATTCTTTTGCACAAAAAATTTGCACATTGTGCAAATTTTTTGTGCAAAAGAATGGAATCTTCTACCCTGCCGGGTTCTGTCACCGGACAAACGGCGGGGTTTTTACATGCTGCGAAAGTGCGTTCATATCACTCCATCATTCCTCCGCCAGAATGCGCTGTGCTGCTGTGTGCGTTAGCGCCTCCATCCGTTCCAGGAAGAGCGCCATAAACCGCTCCTGATCAAACTCAACCACCGCCTGCACATTGGCCGGTTTGCCGGTCTTGCCCTGGAAATCAGCAACGCTCTTGCCCAGCGTAAGCGGGCTGGTTATCTCCACATCGACATAGATTAGCTGAAGCCGCGCCAGGTCCGGCTGAAATGCCAGCGCCAACGCCGCCGGGTCGTTAATGCTGCACCCGGCCCAGCCAAAATGCCGCAGATGAAAATCAATGTAGAAGCGCGTCGCGTCGGCAATAAACTGTGGAATAGCGCCGCCAACCTGGAGTAACCGGTCTACATCGGCCTGGGTTAGCCGGATGTGCTGCGTAATATCCCAGGGCAGCAGAATGATCGGCATGCCGCTGTGCAACACGATATGCGCGGCATGCGGGTCAACATAGAAGTTAAACTCGGCCAGTTCGGTTACATTGCCCTCGGCCAGCAGCGCTCCACCCATAATAATCAGCTCGCGCACGGCTTCAGTAATGCGGGGTTCCTTGCGGATCGCCATGGCAACATTGGTCAACGGCCCGATGGCTACCAGCGTCACTTCCCCCGGCGCAGCCATAATCTCGCGGATCAGCAGGTCAACGCCATGCTCGGCCACCGGCAGCACCGGCGAGGCGGGCAACATGGCATACCCCAATCCCCGGTCGCCGTGCGTTTCCGGGGCGGTGATCGGCGGGCGAATGAGTGGCAGCGCCACGCCTGCCGCTACCGGAATATGCGTTGCGCCGGCCAGTGCCAGCACATTTAGCCCATTGCGGACCCCATCCATTAGCGGACAGTTGCCCCCCGTCACCGTCAGCGCCCCGAGATCAAGCTCGGGTGCAGCCAGCGCCAGCAGAATTGCCAGCGCATCATCAATCCCCGGGTCCGTATCAAGCAGAACACGACTGGGACTCATCTTCATCAACTCCTTTCATACCGATGTATTATCATAGCCACAGAGTCCACCGAGGACGCAGAGATGGTACACGGGAATGTGCTGTCCTACGCTCATTGCACCCATTCCGGCTCATTGCTGCGTTGATGGCAAACTGGTATCAGACAGCACGGCCGGATTGCGGCTTCCGGGCAAGTCGGCAAGTCGGCAACCTGCGCTTGACGTTGCTGCCCTCACTGTGCCATAATGACGGTGCCTATGGTATCATGTCTCCTGGCGGCGCGGGCAACCGGAACGGAGCAGGCCCGGAAGCCGGGGAATGTGGTACCAGCCCTTCACCGCCTCCCAATTTTATGCTGATCGACGTTTGAATTGATAACGGAACAGAGCCCAGAGCCGGTTATGCGTGCTTACCTGGATATCGAGACCACCTTTCAGGGTACCATCAGCGTGGTAGGCATATACCGGCCTGACCAGGGCACACTGCAACTGGTGGGCGGCGGTGTCCACGATATCAACCTGTATGCAGCCCTGGAGGGTGTCACAACGATAATTACATTCAATGGCAGCAGTTTTGACCTGCCGGTTATTCGCAAGCGGCTCTATGCCGATCTCAAGCGCGAGTATACCCACAGCGATCTGCTCTATGTCTGCCGGCGGCGTGGACTGCGTGGCGGGCTGAAGGTTGTTGAGCAGCGGCTGGGGATTGCGCGCGCGACCGCCGGGATTACCGGCTGGGACGCGCCGAGGTTGTGGCATCGCTACGAAACGCTTGGCGATGAAGTAGCCCTGGCAACGCTGCTACGCTACAATCGTGAGGATGTTGTGAACCTGGCGCTGCTGGAAGCAATCCTGGATGGCGTATCCACCATTCCACCAGCAGCGGCAACCCGCGTCTTGATGCAGTAGCCGGCTCGTGACGGTTGTGTTGTTAAACATTGTGCAGTCTTACTGTACAACAGGACTTACGCGGTCGGCATGCAAACCGGGCGTTTGACCCGATGAAAACCCGCTTCGCCTGCGGCAGCATGGTACGTTTTTTATCTTTTTCACAAAAATTTGGCTCTGTGAGCCAAATTTTTGTGAAAAAGGATGTCCAGTTCCGCCCTGCCGGAGGCGGAATCTCCTATCGGGTCAACGACCGCGTAAGTCGTGTTATTGATCAATGGCATAGGTTGTATGCGGCACAACCCCCCAGTCGCTCACTGGATAGTAGAGAATCCAGGCCTGCCCGATCACATGCTCCAGCGGGAGTGCTTCCCACTCGCGCGAGTCGCTGCTGTTGGCGCGGTTATCGCCCATCACAAAGATCGAATCCTCCGGTACGACCACCGGCCCCTGACCACATGCCGAGCCGGAGCTACAACTGGTCGTGCCCCCTCGCAGGTAGGGCTCGTCGATCATCTGACTATTAACATAGACATCGCCGTCGCGGATTTCGACCGTCTCGCCCGGCAGTCCGATCACGCGCTTGATATAGTCCTTGCGCGGATCATTGGGATACTCGAACACAATGACATCGCCACGTTCGGGAATATGAAATGGGTAGACCACCTCTTCGGGCAGGTCGTCGTTGCCGGGAAGCAGGCGCATCGGCGCGTTGACATCAAAGTGAAAATAGACCAGTTTATTGACCAGAATATACTGCCCGCTTTGCAAACTCGGCTCCATACTCGAACCTTCGATTTTGAAGTTCTGCACAATCCCACGCACGATGAAGAAGATCAGCAGAATAAAAATCGCCGTCTCCAGCATCTCTTTGACGACACTGCGGACAGATCCGGCGGACACATGCTCGTAGGGTTGATCGGTGCGCTGCTCACGGTGCATCACGGGTGACATTTCCGTTGGCGCGCTGGTCGTTGGCCGACCGCTGTTGAGGCGCCGCTGAAGCGGCGTATCACTCATCCGCGCTGTATCATCCAGGCCCAGGCGCTGGCGCAGTGGTGAGTTGTCCATGGCTACTTTTCAATCTCTCTGGTTGCGAATACAGGTCACCAGGTGACCATAACGAGATTCACGATTGGCATTATACCTGATAGGTTGGCAAAAAACAATACAACTTATGGGCCACGTACAGGCGGTACAACGGCGGTGGAGCGTAGGTGCGCGGGAATGCCCCCTGCGCAGACAGCCCGAATATGAAGTGCCGTAACCAGGCTGCCCGTAGATGCCTCCCTGTGCAGCGCGTGGTTGGATGAACTCCGTGACGTTCATCTGCCGGGATGCGTGAGACATGCCCATGCCAACTCTGCGGTTGCCGCACCACGATGCTGGATGACACCACGCTCCGGTATTGGCTTCAAGATAAATTGCCTATTTAAAGATAACAGATTTGTCATTATAAACGGCGGGCCAATGATCCTGGCCCGATTCTTGCTCACCTGGTATAGTGCTGAACCTTAAATATCTGCACGGGAAGCGTAGTACAGGGGTGATTGTACCAGTCACTGCGACCCGGTTTGCCGGAAGGCCAGGCAGGTAGTGTGAGGGTGGTTTTTAGGAGTGGTTTCTCGACGAATAGACGAGTGAGCGAATAAAAATTAGGAGATGAGGTGAAATAATGAAGAGAATGATCCGGTATGACGATGGGAAAGCCGCCCGCATGTTTGATATCTATGCCGGCCAGGAGTTTAGCCGGTTGTATGCCCACCAGCGACTGCGCCTGACCCTGCTGCTCTGGAGTATTCGCACCAAACTGATGCGGCACATGAAGCGGGCTCTCGATCTGGTCCTGGCGAGTATCGCGCTGCTGCTGGCCGGCCCGCTGATGCTTCTGACCCTGATTGCCGTCAAACTTGACTCACCGGGTCCGGCGCTCTTCCGGCAGCCTCGGGTGGGGCAGTGGGGCCGGAACTTTACCTGTTACAAGTTTCGCTCGATGTATATTGATGCCGAGCAGCGCCTGCAAGAGTTGTTAGCCCGGAACGAGGCCGACGGCCCGGTCTTTAAGATGAAGCATGATCCGCGCATTACCCGCGTCGGGCGTTTCATTCGCAAGACTAGCCTGGATGAACTACCCCAGATCTTTAATGTGCTCAAGGGCGACATGAGCCTGGTTGGCCCCCGCCCCGCCATCGAGCGCGAGGTTGAGCGCTACACCTTCGAGCAGAGCCGCCGGCTCCATGCAGTGCCGGGAATTACCGGGTTGCAGCAGGTATCAGGGCGCAGCGATCTTGACTTTCACCGCTGGATCGAATTGGACCTTCAGTACATCTCCGAGCAGAGTGTATGGCAGGATATTAAAATCCTGCTCAAGACCATACCGGCAGTTATCTGGACCAAAGGGGCCTACTAAGACAACAGTTACCCCTCCTCAAAAATTACCTCAATGAAGAGTAAAATATTACCTATCATAGTATGACAGGGTTGTATATACAGCCGGCAGCGTTGCCCCGTATTGCTTACCGATATTTTTCGACTATGGAATACCTATCATATAGACTGTTCGTTACACCAGTTCCGTTTTCAACTGGAAGGGATAGTGAAGCTATGCGCAAGTCATTGATAATGCTCAGTGTACCCGTCGATGATCTGACAATGAACCGGGCGCTCAGCCGTATTGAAGAGTTTATCGCCAGTGGGCGTGCCAGCGGTCGGAGCCACCAGGTGGCGACCGTGAACGCTGATTTTGTGGTGAATGCCCTGCACGATCCCGAGTTGCGTCATATTTTGCAGGCGGCCGATATGGCGACCGCTGACGGGATGCCGCTCGTCTGGGGCGCGCGCCTGCTGGGAGTACCCCTGACCGAGCGGGTAACCGGCGCAGATATGGTCCCGGCAATTGCCGAGCGCGCTGCCGCAAAGGGCTACTCGCTCTACCTGCTGGGGGCGGCGCCGGGTGTCGCTGCCCGCGCGGGGGAAATCCTCCAGGAGCGCTATCCCGGCCTGATCATTGCCGGGGTCGACTCGCCCCCCAAGCGGTCTATCCTAGAGATAGACCGCGCTGTCCTTGACCGGATCAAAGCGGCAAAGCCGGATATTCTGCTGGTCGCCTTTGGTAATCCCAAGCAGGAGAAGTGGATCAGCATGTATGCCCGCGAGTTAGGTGTTCCGCTGAGTATTGGCATCGGCGGGACGCTTGATCTGATCGCGGGCGTTACCCGGCGCGCGCCGCGCTGGATGCAGCGCAGCGGCTGCGAGTGGCTCTACCGCATGGCCCAGGAACCCCAACGCCTCTGGAAGCGCTATGTGCGCGATATGTTCTATTTTGGTTATTTCTTTGTGGGGCAGTTCTGGACCATGCGCACCGGGCGACCGCCGGCAGCGCCTGTGCCACCCGCCGCTACCCTGCCGGAGACGGAACGGGAGCCGACCGGCATGCTTGCCGAGGCCACGATCCTCTCAATCCAGGGGCGGATGGACGTCAGCAACTATGCACCCTTTGTGCAGCACGCCGGGCAGATGTTGCAAACCGATCCCTTCCTGGTGATTGATATGGCGCAGGCCGAATTTCTGGATAGCTCTGCGCTGGGAGCCCTGGTTACGCTGACCAATCAGGCGCGGAAAGCCGGCGGTGAGCTCTGGCTGGTGCATGTGCCGGCCACGATCCGCCGCATTCTGGAGATGCTCAAGCTCGATCTCTTCTTCGATATCCAGGCCGATGTCCCGGCTGCCCTGGCCGCTCGCCAGGCGCGCACTCATTCGCTGGCGGAGCCGGCCCAGACCTATGCCGGCTGGACGGTGATAAAGACGCCGCGTATGCTGGATACCGCCGCCGCCCACACGCTGGCGTCAAGCTGTCAGGAACGCCTGAAAGAGTCGCCCCGCCTGATTATCAACCTGGAGGAGACGCTGCTGCTGTCGAGTACCGGAATGGCGGTACTGATGTCGCTAAACCAGCATTCAGGTAGCCAGGGCGGAGAGGTACGCATTACCGGATGTTCGCAGGAAGTTCTGCACAGCTTGCAGCAGGTGGGCCTGGATACGGTGCTCCCGGTGTTTGCGAATGTGCAGGCGGCTGCGACAGCATAGCGAGTAGGTAGAGGATCATGCAGGTCTTACTTCTGGCAACGGCTGAAGAGCAAAAACTGCCACCACTGACGGATGCGACACCCGGCCCACTGCTGCCCATTCTCGACCAGTCGGTGATGGCGCGCACCATCGAGATCCTGGCGCGGGCCGGATATAAACGACTGCAGGTGAGTCTCTGTCACGCCGGCGGCCAGATAATCGCCGGCTTTGGGAATGGCAAACGCTGGGGTGTCACGATTGACTATATCACCCAGCGCCAGCCCTGGGGCACGGCCGGAGCGATCCGCTGGGCCGGGCATCTGCTGCACGAGACGACCCTGGTGCTGCCTGCCGATGCCATCCTGGACCTGGATATCGCGGCGGCGCTGGACTTCCACACTGCGCAGCAGAGCATGGCAACCATGATTCTGCATGCGCCGGTCGCCGACTACCCTGCCGGTGCGGTGCGCCTGGGGCCGGATCAGCGGGTTGCGGCAGTTGACCCGGCGCGCACAGCACAACCGGAACTCTGCAGTACCGGCGCATATATCATCGAGCCGGAGTTGCTGGCGCATATTCCGGTGCAGGCTGTGTACGATACCGATACGCAGTTGATCCCGGCTCTGCTGGAGCGCGATATTGCCGTGCATGGCTACCGGATGCCCGGCTACTGGAACCCGCTGCACTCGTTTGCGAGCTACCAGGAGGCGCAGCGCGTCTTCCTGCATAGCGCTGCGGCCGCCAGCCTGCCCGCGCAGGCCGATCCCACGCTGCCACGCGTACGCTATCCCTCCATTGAGGGCCGGCAAATCGCGCCGGGAGTCTGGGCCGGAGCCAACCATCGCATCCATCCGGAGGCGCGGCTGGTTCCGCCGGTCTGCATCGGCGCGGGCAGTTGGATCGGGCGTGAGGCTACAATCGGGCCGGAGACGGTGCTGGGTGCGCATCTGATGATTGATGCGGAGGCCACGGTGCAGCATAGTACCATTCTGGAAGATGCCTATGTGGGGCAACTGGTGAATCTTAGTCACCGGATTGTGCAAAAAACAACAATTATTGACCCGGGCTCCGCGGAGAGTGTTGAGGTGGTCGATCCATTTCTGCTGGCGGTCAACGTGGAACCGGCTTCCCGGCGCGGGGCACGTATAACCAGCTTTGCCATTGCGTTGTTGCTGCTGCTCGTCACACTACCGTTGTTTCTGTTGATAAGCCTGATCGTCTACCTGGTGTCCGACAAGTCGGTATTTGAACGAACAACCGCAGTGGGTGGACCGGAGCAGCCGTCCACGCAAGCAGCGGCCACGCAGTCGCTGCACCTGCTGGCATTTCGCACCCGCCAGGCCGACGGCAGTCTGACGCCAATCGGGCGCTGGCTCACTACGATGGGGTTGGCGCGGCTGCCGGAACTCTGGAATGTATTGACGGGCGATCTGGCCCTGATTGGTGTCAAACCGCTGCATCCGGCGGAGGCGGCCCGACTCGACGAAGAATGGCACCAGAAACGCTTTGACCATCCTGCCGGGCTGACCGGGCTCTGGTATGTACAGACGGATAGCCAGAGCAGCCTCGAAGATGTCCTGGTTGTTGATGCCTACTACGCCGCGACGCATACCTGGCGCGATGATCTGGCCATTCTCTGGCAGACGCCGGCCGCCTGGCTGCGGCGCCGGCGCGCGGCCTGGAGAGCGTTGATACAACCGGCCGGCTATCATCGGCAGACAGATGAGGTTAACTCATAGGATAAGAAGCACGCCGGAAGTACACTTTCACTAAGGGGGAAACCGATCATGCAGTTCAAAACCCGTTCGATAGATAATGTCACAGTTATCGACCTCGCGGGGCGTTTCGATAAATATGCCGCTCCGCCGATTGTTGAAACCCTGGAGCAACTGACCGCCGGACCGGCACCGACCGTCCTGGTGAATATGACCGAGGTTAACTTTGTTGACTCAACCGGGCTGGCAACGCTGGTGCAGGGGCTAAAACGCGCAAAGCAGCAGGGTGGCGATCTCTATCTCTGCTGTATGCAGCAACCAGTCTATATGATTTTCGAACTGACGCGCCTGGATAAAGCCTTTGACGTTTTTGTCTCTGAAGAGCATGCACTCAAGACCTTTGCAAGCCGTCCCACGACGCAGCGCGAGGTCAGCCCGGAAGCCGGCGATGCGTCGCCATCACAATCGCATGCTCACCCGAATAAACTGGCTGGTGGGAAAGCGTTGTCATAGATATGGATAAAGACCTGACAGGTCTCTGCAGACCTGTCAGGTCTGGCACCGATAGTCCACAGTCCTGAGGAAGAGGAACGGTCATGCCGTACGTACACGGGCAGACTGCCCCAAAAAAAGTATTCATGTCACAATCACCTGATCCGGTTGCATCCACATCGCCGGCAGAAGGAACATGGATGCTTACCCTGCTGCTTAACGCGCGCTATGCCCACTTTGCAAACCTGGCCGAAACCTGGCTGGCCGCCGGCGCAACGGCATTTGGCATCTGGTGCGATGATCAATCGCTGGCTTCCTGGCCGGATGTGGGCGATCTGCGGACCCCCAGCATGGTGGCATCTATGCGGTTGGGTGAGAAAATAATCGGCGATCTGCGGGTGACCGGGATTACCGGGGCGGTGGCGCAGGACCGCCTGAACGCCGAGGCCGCTATCGTTTCCGACCTGGCGCAACTGGAAGACGAGCTGCAGCGAATGACCGAGGAACTGGTTGCGAGTCGCGACCAACTGCTGGGGATGTACCGGCTGATGCCGTCAATGCACCAGCATATCACGCCGGACGCGATACTGCGGAATCTGCTGCACGAAACGCTGCGGATTATTCAGGCCCGGGCCGGCTTCGCTATTTTTGTGGCGATGGACACGCAGCCACTCCTGATGCAGATCCCGGAAGCCGGGCTGGATACGAAGCTGATCTGGCGCTGCTTCTGGCATATCAACTCCCGCGAGTGGGAGGGTCTGCTTGGCCGGGCGCACCTGCCGCCGGATCTGCCGGACGACATCCAGGATCTGCTCTTTTTTCCGCTGCGTATTCGCGGTGCGGTGATTGCTGGGATGGGGCTGATCAATCAGCCGGGCACGAGCTTTACCACTGCCGATATCAAACTGGGGCGGGCGATTGCCGACCAGGTCAGCGCGCAGATTGAGAATATGCTACTGACCCGGCAGACCGAGGAGCAGTCGCGCCTGCAGGATGAGATGACACTGGCGCAGCGGGTCCAGTCACGCCTGATGCCGCAGGAACTCCCGACGGTGGCCGGGCTTGATATCGCGGCTCACTCCCAGCCGGCCTTGCAGGTTGGGGGGGATTTTTATGATTTTATTGCGCATACGGATCGGCCATTTATTTTCTCGATCGGCGATGTCACCGGCAAAGGGCTCTCGGCCGCGCTGCTGATGACGATGACCCGGTCGGCAATTCATAGCAAGGCGGCATTTCTGCCCGACCCGACGCCCGAAACAATTATTCACACCGTCAATACCGAACTCTATGCGCATTTTACCCAGGTGGGAATGTTTGCCACGGTCTTCGTCGGCCAGTACTATCCCCACACCCGCACGCTGGTCTATGCCAATGCCGGGCATGCACCCGTGATCTACTGTCCGGTGGATGGTTCGCCGCGCCTGCTGGAGGCCGACAGCACCGCCATCGGCGTGTTGAACATGAGCTTCTGTGCCAATCAGACGATGATACTGCGCCCCGGTGATCTGCTGCTGGTTGCGACCGATGGCTTTAGCGATGCACGCAACCCGGATCGCCGTATGTTTGGATGGGAGCGTCTCTTTGCCCTGGTTGATAGCCTGGCAGACCAGCCGGCCCAGACCATTGCCGACAATATCTACCAGACCCTGGAACAGTTCGCGGCCAGTGCATCCCAGGATGATGATCAGACGCTGGTCATCCTCAAAGGAGTGGAGTAGCAACGTGACCCTGTATTCAGAAACCGTAAGACTTGATATTCCGGCAATGCATAAGCATGTGCGGCTGGTTAGCGTCTGCGTCACCGAGATTCTGGAGCAAACCGAGGGGATTAGTGACCGAGAGACGACGACCTACGCGGTGCAACTGGCGGCGCATGAAGCCTGCATTAACATTGTTGATCATGCCTATGCCCAGGATCCGGCGGGGCGCATTGCCCTGACCATGACACTCTGGCCTGATCCGCAACGCTTCGAGATCGGGCTTAGCGATACCGGCAAATCGTTTGATCTATCGCAGATACCCGCGCCGGACCTGAACCAGGCCCACGAGCATGGATATGGACTTTTTCTCGTGCGTAATCTGATGGATGAAGTAACCTATAAACCGGAGCCGGGGAATAATCGCTGGCATCTGGTGAAGTATCTCTAGAATATATGGTGGTGGAGTTATGGCCGTAATCCTTCTGGTTGAACCGAATGCAACAAATCGACGCCTCTTTAGTTACATGCTGCGGCAGGAGCGCCACAACGTCGTGATCGTTACCGACGGGCAGCAGGCGCTGGCGCAACTGGCTACAGTGCCCGTTGACATGGTTACGACCCGGCTGCATATGCCGGTGATGGATGGTCTGACGCTGTTGGACCGGGCCCGCGCGCGTACGGCCCACGCCGATCTGCCCTTCATTGTCTTCTCGGAGAGTGGCTATCCCGAGGATCGAGAGCGTGCCCTGGATCAGGGGGCCAACTGCTTTCTGACGGAGCCGGTGGGCTCGCAGGATCTGCACACCGCCATTCGTGTAGTGCAACACCGGCAATCATGCATGCTGCAACCCGTGAATGAGCGGTCTACCCCGGTCGCTCCGGTGCGTGTTATTGCCGCAGACTAAATATGACTACACGGTGCATCGAATGCACCCTACGGCTGTCTCCCGTGTGGATAGAGACCCGACAGGTCTGCGGAACGGTGCATCAAATGCACCCTACGGCTGTTTCCCGTGTGGATAGAGACCCGACAGGTCTGCGGAACGGTGCATCGAATGCACTCTACGGCTGTCTCCCGTGTGGATAGAGACCCGACAGGGCAGTTGCTGGACATCACTAATCTGGAGTCCCAGCTTCAGCCGGATCAGGCTTGCCCGGGAGTATGCTGCTGTCGAGGCAGGCATTCAACCGGCTAAAGCCGGGACTCCCGGATGGCATATTAGGACTATATTTCTAAAAGTTCATCAGGCGGTTCCGGATCAGTCCCACCGCCTGAAGGCGGCACTGCGAAGGGTCAGGCGTTCATCGCCAATGTTGAACGATGCCATAGAATGTGTAGAGATGGCGCGCGGCAGCCGAACGGTGCATCAAATGCACCCTACGATTGATGGCGGCAGTCATTGGACCAGGTGCAAGCTGTTCCGGGAGGGACGCTCTTCTGCGCGTCCGCACCCCATTGCAGTGCGCGAAAACTTTGACACAAAGCAGGCCGGCTCCCGTGTGGGAGCCGGCCTGCTGCATGCGCTGCCGATTACCTCAACTGGTCATCTGGATCTGAAACACTTCCCGGTTACGATCGATCCGGGCACGCCAGCCCGCAATCGAGCCCCGCGCCAGAGAAATAGCGCGGCCAAACACGGGGGGTTTGCGCAGGCTCACCAACGCGGTTGCACCCGGCGCAAGAACCGTACGCCAGACTTCGGAAAAAATGACCGGGAGCAACTGCCAATATCCACACTTCAGCAGTTTAGCATAGACAGCCGCGATACCAAACATATAGCGGCGCATCAGCGAGCGTCCTTGTTCGTGTGTGCGAAAGCCAAAATGAATAACACTTGTGTCGTTTGTTCGATAGATGGTATAGTTATTCAGCAATGCGCGGAGCGTAATGTCTGTTTCCCATCCGCTGCGAAAGTAGCCGCCGGCGCCAAGATGGGCATCAACATTTCCGATACGTTGAATAGCTGTACGCCGAACCGCCATGCCCGCGCCAATGCCGGCATTAGCACCACCAGCCGCATTCCAGGCTTCCAGGGAGTCAATCTCGCGGTTCGCGGAACTCACGTTAGTCAGAATCCAGCCCTTTTCGGGATCGTGTGGTGCAGCCACAACATCACAGAAGACAATTGCCGCACGGGGATGCTGTTCAAGCGCGTTCACCATATGCGCTAACCAGTCAGTGGGAACATCGCAGTCATCGTCGGTCATTGCAACCAGTTCGGCACGCGCCGCATTAAGCCCCATCGCGCGGGCCAGACCAACGCCCTGAGTGTTAGTCTGAATATAGCGTAGCCGCGTATTCCCCGAAAATGGCGCAAGCGCCTGAGCCGTGCGGTTATCGCTGCTCTGATCAATAATAACCAGTTCAAAGTTGGGATAGGTATTTGCCAGCAGATTCTCTACAGCACTGAGAATGCTGTCACCGCGATTACGGGTGCAGATTACTGCCGAAACCATGGGGGTATTTCCTGCTGCCGGTGTCGTTGACATCGTCATATATGCTCCTTACTGTTAGCACGAGTTATACAATGGGTGTTTAAGCCGGATATTTGATCGTGGTAAGAACTTGTTTCGCCTGTGGCAGTAGTGTTTTTCACCCTGCCGGCGGTCATCAATCTTCAGGAGTCCCGGCTTTAGCCGGATGCGGCGTTGCCGGGAGGATGCCTCTGTCCCGGCAGGTATCCTACCGGCTAAAGCCGGGACTCCCGGTTATTTTATATCCGGGTTATTTTTCAAAATTCATGGTAGTGTGACCTACGTGCGGCAGCTATGCTGCCGCACTCCACAGTACTCCACAGTCAAAGCTGCCGTACAACGCGGGCCGGTGTCCCAACTGCCAGCGAGCGTGGCGGGATATCTTCTGCCACCACGCTGCCCGCCCCGATCACGCTCCCGGCTCCGATAGTGACACCACGCAGGACAATCACGCGGGCACCCAGCCAGACATTCTCCTCGAGAATAATTGGGGCCGAAGGTGCCGGCTCGTTGCGCCGTTCCGGCTCCAGACAGTGGAAATCGTTATCCATCATAATGACATAGGTGCCAATGTTGCAGCGGTCGCCGATACGCACCAGTTGCCGGGCGGCAATCGAGCAGCCATAGTTGATAAACACGCTCGCGCCAATCTCCAGGGTGCCCTTTGGTCCCGCTGCCAGCTCGATTGGCGTAATCGTTGACATCAGGCGGCTGCGGTCGCCGATGATCATTCGGCCACGGTTGCGCACGGCTGGTCTGCCCCATACCCGTACGCGCGGCCCCATCCGGGTTGATTGGCGCAGATGGAACCGCGCGCGTAGCACCGCCCAGCCGTCGCGCCAGAGCTGGGCCGGGTCAGACAACTGAATATGTCTTTTGCGTAATACCGACAATGGTGTCACTCCTTGCAATTAATAACACGACTTACGCTGTGTACGTTTAAACGGACCGTTTGCTCTCGATAACGGTGTATTTCGCCTACGGCAGCATGGCACTTTTGTGTCTTTTTCGCAAGAAAGTTCACAAAGTAATTTCTTGTGAAAGAGATCAGAGCTTTCCCGCCCTGCCGGAGGCGATAGCCCCTGCCAAACATGGGATCGCCTGATCCATGGCAGCATTGGTCGTTTCGCGGGGTTCGCTCATGTCGTGTTGTTCGTGGTCCAAACGCCCACCGCATAACGTATGTTAGTAATGATATAGAAAGAACAGACAAACATCGGACAAAGCACAAACTGGTTCTGCGCTGATCGTGCGTCAGCGACGTTTTGTTCTGGGTTTCTTTGTTCTCTGTTCTCTATAGTGTTAATCGGACACAACTTCCTGTGTATCGGAACCGAAAGCGGGTGTCTGCAGCAGATAGACCGTCACGCGGGTAAACTGCTGTTCATCGATTTTTACAAAGGTCGTATGGTGTTTTTCCAAAAACTCGGTCGTGACATAGTGGGTATATGGCGTAGACCAGTGGCGTTCAATCAGCCAGAACCGCTGCGAGTCGTGCGTACACCGCTCCATATCCTGATAGATCGCCGGATCATCACCCGCCACCTGATCGCGCATGACGCATTGCGGGAGATCGCCCTGGTAGTACCAGCGCAGCGATGCGGGGATCATATCGTTTAAGCTACGTGTGAACACAATCATATCACCGGGCTGTTCATGCCCCTCGATATACTCAGCTACATCGCGCCACTGTTCTTGCAGATCGTGGGTATAGTAGCTATACAATCCGGGTGTCATCAGTACGGCTGCTGTGCCCATGGTTATGCCCAGCGGGACAATATTGCGCACACTCACAATACCCACTGCCAGCAATAGATAGAGTGCCGGGGTAGCCCCAATTGAGTAGCGCCCCAGGAACATCGGCCCCAGCACAAACGACAGCGCGAAGGGCAGCAGCAGCGGAAAGAGCAGCCACAGGCCGGTGATCGTCAATGCTTGCTTCTGGTTAAGCTGGTTCCGCAGTGCCGGTATGCTGTTCCGGACTGAGCCCAGCCAGTGCCGCAGTCCTTTCCAGCGGATAAAGCCCAGCATGCCCAGCAGCAGAAAAGCCAGACCCACCGCCAGTTCAGTTGGGGTCAGCCGTGCGTCGTAGCCAAACAGGTAACGATATACCGTGATAATCGGTTCATATGGGCGCGGCAGGGACATCCAGTTCATCGGGCCGCCCTGGTTCCCAACCATGACGAACATTTTGAGCAAGATCGGCGTAATGGCTGCGGCAATGAGCACCTGTGACAGACCCCAGAGAGCAATAAACCGGCGCTCGCGCGGCCAGAACAGCAGAAAGGCCAGCCCTTGCGCAGCAATAACAAATAAGCCGTATGCATGGGTGTAGAACATCAGCACGGTTGTAAAACTAAAAAACAGCGCAGTGATCAGATTTTTCTGGCGGAGAAATCGTATAAAGGCAAAGAAGGAGAGTAGGGTAAACAAGACAAACAGGCTGTAGTAGCGCAGTTCCTGCGCATAAAAGATCTGGTACCCCGATAGCGCCATCAAAAAGGTGCCGACCAGCGCAACTTTTTTTGAGAAGAGTTCCCGTCCAACTGCATACATCGTTATCAACGCAGCCGTGGAAAACAGCGCCGACAGCGCGCGGGTCACGGTCTCGGCCGTGCCAAATGTCTGAACCCAGACATGCGTTGCCAGCACATATACTGGTGGACGCCCACTCTCGACCAGATGTGCCATGAGCGTGGCAATATTGTCGCCGGCAAGTTGCAGCATAATGATTTCATCGACCCAGTAACTCTCGCTGCCCAGGTTAAAGAAGCGAAAGGCGCCGCCAAACAGAAGTGTGATCAAAACCGGAATCGTATGAATTCGCGCCTGAAGCGTGGCGGAACTATTCTGTGTGAGCGTAATAAAATTTGATCGCAGCATCCTTTACATTCCTCCTGTTGATCGGTGTGTCGCGCCAGTATTGATTATTTTTCTCTTCCGATTGATACCGGCCCTACACTGCGGCTTACGCTGTGCGGGGCACTGCGCTATTCCGCTCAACCGCTGCGAGCAGACATCCGACCAACCGCCGGGCATTACGTCGGGTACTGAAGTGCTGTTCGGCACGCTGTCGGGCCGCCCGTCCCATCCGTTCTCGCCGTGCCGGATCGGCGGCGAGGAGTTTCAACCGCTCCACCAGGGCCGCCTGGTCCCCGGCCGGGATCAAGAAGCCCGTTTCGCCATCGACGACAATATCGGTCAGGCCGCCCACGCCCGTAACCAGGGCCGGCAACCCCGCCGCGCCGGCTTCCACCGCAGCAATGCCAAAAGCTTCCCCGGCGGTTGGCAGCACAAAGACATCCGCGGTGCGGTACAGTTCAATCAGTTCCGGGGAGTTGGGCTTGAGGTTGTTGTAGACCTGCACCCCCGCTTCGTGCGGCACTGTTGAACGCGTGACCAGGATCAACTCGGCCGTGCCGGGTGGCAGGGCGCGGAACGCCGCCAGCAGCCGATCGCCGCCCTTGCGCTCGAGATCACCCCCAACAAAGAGAATGCGCAGTGGTCCGGTATGTTGTCCGTGTGCCGGCGACCAGCGCTCAAGATCTACCCCCGGCGGCAGGACCGTAATGCGCTCCGGATCGACCCCATAGTCACGGATCAGCGAGTTGCGGGTCCAGTTTGACCAGGGGAGCAGGCAGGCGGCCTGCCGGAGGGTGGCAACGTTCATCAGATGTTTGTAGGTTTTAAGCGGCCCGGCCCCGTCCGGCTGATGCCCATACTGCGCCGCCATCTGATCATACTGGATCGGTGTGATATCGGTGGCGATAAGATAGGGCCGGCGGCCGGTTAAATCGCCACCCAGAACGGCCGGTACCTGCGTGTTGAAGAAGGTGACATCGGACTCGAACGCGCGGAGCGCACGCCGGATCGCGGCACGTCCACACAGGGTGCCGCGCAGGTGCGCCGAGAGAAACGGCAGGCGTTCCCAGAGACTGTTGGGTGCGGTATAGGTGACGGGCACCCAGGTGTCCGCGACCTCGCCGGCCGGTTCAACAAACCGCCGCATATTCTGATAGTAGGTCTGGTGTCCCAGGTGTTGTTCCATGACAAAAGTTGCATTTACCATCATTCTCCCCTTTTCTAAATTGTCACGTTGTCCGGTGAATATGGAGCCGGCGGCGAGCCATCCAGTTGCCGCAAGAACGGGCTACGTCCGCCCAGTTCATCCGTGATGCCCTGGTAGTAGCGCAGGTTAAATATGCCACTGTGGGCCATCTGTGACAGGCGGGCCAGCCCCAGCCGGTTGCCGGTCATTGCGGCCAGCCGGAGTGCCGCCAGTGCGCCGGCCGTCAGGGGCGCGCGTCCGACGCAAACCCGCACCATCCGGCGGATTTGCCGATTGCGCTGGTGAAACTCGCGCATAACGGTGGGCAGCAGCCAGGACTGCCCGCGACTCTGCGTAAAGATGACGTCGTTTCGGCCATAGATGTAGGGAATATCCAGCCAGGAGCGGAAGCTGCGCTCGGCATAGTGGTAGCCGATGGCCTCGGGATGAAAGACAAAACGCAATCCCTGCTGCTCCAGTCGGTAGGCCAGTTCCACATCCTCGGCACGGCGAAAGGTCTCATCAAATCCGCCCACAGCCAGCAGATGTCGCCGGGCCAGGGAGGCATTGCCGGTGTAAAACTGGCGCGGCGTCGGTTGCCAGTGCCTCGCCTGCATGTCGGTGTACTGCTTCATCAGCATGGCCTGCTCCCAGGCCACCCAGCTCGACAACTTGAAGTCGGGCGGGTTGAGCATCGGCCCTAGAACCACCAGTTCCGCGCTGCTGTCCGCATGGACGCGCTGGTGCTCCGCCAGCAGTGTCGGTGTCGGCAGCACATCATCATCGATAAAGACGACCAGTTCGCCGGTTGCCTGGTGGATCCCCCGGTTCCGTGCGGCGGCAACGCCCTGGTTCACACTCGCATCGACCCGCAGCCGCAGCGGGGTCTTCAACGTGTGGAGATATTCGACCGTTCCATCGCGGCAGCCATCCGCAACAACGATCACCTCGACATCCTCCAGCGGATAAGTCTGGTTTTCCAGCGCGGTCAGCACCTGTTTAAGGCGGTTGAGCCGATTGTAGGTCGGTAAGATAACACTGATAGTTGGTTTGTTGTTTATACTCATGGCAAAGGTTCTATCCTAAATATTTCACCCGGACATCGCGAATGAAAGTCATCGTGCTGCCGGGTTTTTGGAAACAATCACTGCCTTACCCATGCAAATTGCATGCCACTATTGCTCTTCTGCCGGCGGTGTCCAGAGCGACAGGTCGCGCACATGCCAGTCGCCACCCCACCAGGACTCGCCGCGAAACGCTACCTGCGCCACCCCGGCCGGGATCGGCATCCAGTAGGAGCGGAAATGTCCCTCCTCAATGCGTTCCTGATCTTGCAGTTGCGCCGTCTGCCAGGTTGCGCCATTATCGAAGCTGACCTCCAGGTTTTCACCGATCCCGGCAAAGCGCAGATGTGCATCATTCGGGGCCGGTTGCGCAAACGTTACGCTGGCGTCTGTCTCATCGGCAAAGCGCCGGTTCGCCGGAATAATGCCGAAGGGCACGGTCGGCAGAATAACCAGGTTGTCCCAGTGCCAGGTATTGGGCGCACAGTCGGTGCAGTCTTTGGTCGGGTTATAGGAGTGATGC
This sequence comes from Chloroflexaceae bacterium, assembly GCA_034436755.1. Lineage (GTDB taxonomy): Bacteria > Chloroflexota > Chloroflexia > Chloroflexales > Chloroflexaceae > CAKZQX01. The sequence continues at coordinate 44,287 of DAOTVB010000206.1, forward strand.
CCCAGTTGAACCACGCCCTGATCCCAGGACAACTCCGGGATGTCGGTATCGACCCACCAGAAATCATAGGTGGGCAGCCCAAACTTGATATGCGTCTTGCTAATACGCAGTTGAAACGTATCGCGCCGCTTTGCGCTGGGTGTAAGAAATTCTTCGTAGCCGGTCCACCAGTTGCCCTCAATCTCGGTTGACTCGAAATCACGGATAACATTCGCCTTGAATACCGTTTTGTTGTCACCCTTTTCCATACGAATCTGAATAGCATTACGCGGCTCACCACTCAGGTCCGGCCCCCAGTCCCGCAACGGCAGTTGCAGGTTCTCGGCGTAGGGCGTGATCCAGAGGTCGATCCAGTCGCGCGTGGATGTGCGCAGTGTCGAAACATCAAACTGGACCACCGCCAGACCCTCCGAGAAATCGACCAGTTGACCGGGCGTGAGGTAAATCACTCCGTAGCCCGAGGTATTGATGGCCGTCATCAGATGGTCCTTGCACTGGTAGACCGCATCGGCATAGTCGGTAATCGGGTGCGTGGCGGGTGGTGGCCCGCAGTCGGCGCTGTGCGCCGCCTCCATCGGCTCCAGTTGCTGCCAGGTAGCGGGATCACGGGAGTGAATAGTCACATCCCAATTTGGGGGACGCAGTGACTGCGGTTCAGCAGGACTCCCGTCAAACGGCTGCCGATAGATGGCTATCTCCGGCTCCGGAGTGTCGGTTGGCGTCACCGGCTCCGGACTCCTGGTCGGACGGGGTGCCTCCACCTGCCGGTCAGCACAACCGGCCAGAACTGCGACGATCAGCACCACACTCAACCCCTGCAGCAGGTTTTGGACATTCCTTCTCACAACAACAGATCTCCCTCGCGCATCTCTTCAGAATGAAAACTATGGCAACTCGCGGGTAATGCGTGCCGGAACCCCCGCCACCAGCGTATCCGGCGGAACATCTTGTCGGACCACGCTGCCGGCGGCAATGATTGAGCGCTCCCCGATGGTGACACCCGGCAGGATCGTGCAGCGCGCACCCAGCCATGCCCCGCGTCCGACCGTAACCGGCGACAGGACATGCAGATCGTCGGCCCGCCGCTCGCCGGAGCTAACCCGGTGCGTTGTCGTCAGGATCATCACCTGATGCCCGATATTGACGCAATCATCAATCGTGATGCGCGCGCCCAGGTCGAACACGCAACCAAAGTTGAGCCGGCACCAGTTCCCAATCCGCAGCCGCGACGTGAAATCACCCATGCCCGTAATACGCGGCATGCCCCACATCATCGTGCCATGGCCGATATCAAACCCCGCCATGCGCAGCCCCAGGACTTTCAGCCGCCCGCCGACGTTGTGCGGGAGGGAACCAAACAGGATTTCGGCCAGCAGCAGTCGGGGATGTAGCCCGCGCATCTCTTCCTGCGCAACACGCCAGAGCTTACCCAGGCGGTGCCGCGCCTGCTGGCGGCGCTCGGGTGCGATCACTTCCTGCGCAACGTCCCAGAATGTATCGGGATGTAGTCGTGGCAGATCATGCTGTTCATGGGCCGGCGCTTGTTTAACCGGGTAACGTTCGTTCAAAATATGTTTCTCCTGTGATATAAACACGACGTACGCGCTGGACGATCAAACCGGGCGTATGTCGGCACCGGACGGTTCGCGTCGTTCGTCCACCCTGCCGGAGGCGATAACCCCGCCAAACGCGGGATCATCTGATACCTATCAGCATTGGTCGTTGCGCGGGTTTCGCGCATGTCGTGGTGTTCGTGGTCCAAACGCCCACCGCGTAATGTGTATAAAGAAATAGAACTACAATGGTTGCAACCCAGGTGCGGGACGCGGCGTGGATTGCCAGGGCCAGCGCCGGGCCGGCAGCGGAACAGGACGGCCAACAATGCGCTCTGTGCAGTTAATCAGGCCCATCATTGTGCCCACGTAAATCATGCTCTGGGAGTCCCACGACATATCGACATAGGCAAAGATAAAATGCATCACCACATAGAGCATGGCCGTCAACACAATCGCACGCAGATCACCTTGCGGCATCTGCAGAAAGCGGCGCGTGCCGACAACAATGGTCATACCGATCAGAACAATCAATGAAATAAATCCACCCAGGCCCGCCTTCATCCAGATCCAGAGAATCGAGTTGTGGGTGATATATTCCCACCAGTCAAAGAAACTGATGTCGGCCATCTGGACGATGATAAAGAACTTATTCCCAAAACCAACCCCCCGCAGCGGTGCGGTTGTGATGGTGAAATGGATATTGGTATTCTCAAGCTGGCGGTAGAGATTCGAGGCATAGTCCGAGGCATTCGCCGTCGGCGCAATAATTGATTTGACCGCCCGCGCCGGCAGCCCCAGCGCACCATAGCTATTCCAGAAGATTGCCAGGTAGACCACTCCGATCACAGCCGCAATCGGCGCGAGTTGCCAGAAGAGGCGGCGATTCTCCAGGTAGAGCAGCAGCCCCATCAGGACCAGCGCAATACCCAGGGCAATAAAGGCCGCCCGCCGCTGATTCGCCAGATAGCTGATAGCAACAATCGGCAGCATCAACGCGAGGAGCATGCGCTTGTTGGTTGAGCCGCGAAAGAGCCAGACCGCCAGCAGCAGCACAAAGAAGGAACTCGCATGGATCGATGCCGAGTGTTCGGCAATCCGGTCCACCGTCCCCATCTCGAAGTTGAGCACGGTGGCAACATGCCAGAACCCGATCAACCCATCAAGAAATATGCCAAGCATCGCCGCCCAGATCAACTGGTGGATATGTGTACGTTTCTCCAGCAGGTTACTCACCAGGATCAGCATAATCGGCAGATAGAAGATCGGGCGTGCTTCCCACAACCCGATTACCAGATCGCCGCCCCGGGCTAATCCGTAAATTAATCCGTAGGTAATAAAGCCAATAAAAACCAGGGCCGGGATAAAGAGCGGCCCCCGGTACCAGGTCCGCCGATGGCTCATGGAGATCCGGCCCAGCCAGGAGAGCAGCGTCAGCCCCATGTAGCTCTCCGCCGGGCTGATGATCAGGCTGTTATGCACAAACATCAGCGACTCGGCACTGGAGAAATTCTTGACAAACGGATACCAGTAGGTCAGTCGCGCATCGCCCAGTAGCGCCAGCACCACAATCAGGTAGATGCCATAGCGCGGGCGGTAAAAAATGACCCCGATGCCAAGAAAGTAGAGCGCCCAGAGCAGATCCGCCGGTTCCGGGCCACGGCGCAGCAGCAGCAGCCCGACCATACCGCTGGCGGCGAGTAGCCCGCCGATCCAGAGCCACAGGATAAAATCGGCCTTCCGTTCGCGGGACTGCGCCGTTGCATTATCAAAGGTTGTTGGAAAGACATTCAGCATAATGCGTTAGATCTGTCGAAAGAAGAAATACCCGATACCCAGCAACACCCCCAGCGCCCCCAGAATCCAGACACTCGTCCGCAGACTGCGTTTGCGTAGCCCGATTGCGGTAATAAAACAGAGCAGAATAAAGCCAAGGAACAGATTCATTCGCTGCCTCCGTCACTCCTGGGGTATCAGTGCCCGGACCCACTTCGGCGTCTGGAGGCGCATCCGGTTCATGATCACGCCCAGCATGGGCAGATGTTGCACTTCGTCCAGCGCCTGCCGTACCTCCTTGGTAGGCGTTGCGCCCTGCCGGACCACCAGCGTGCAGGCATCCCCCAGCGAGGCCAGCGCAATTGCATCACTGGTCGCCATAATCGCCGGTGTATCCAGCAGCAGGTAGTCAAAGCGCTGACTGAGCCGATCAATACACTCCCGCAGCGTCGTCCCACGCGCCAGCATCGGGCGCTGTTTGTTGGGCATGTCACCGGCGGGCAGGAATGCCAGATTGGGCAGATCCGTCCGCACCAGTACATCGTCCAGTTCTGCGTCATCGTTCAGCATCCCCGCCAGGCCGGGACTCTCCGCTACCACCTCATCGGGAAGGGATTCGCGCCGGCGGCGTTTCATTCCCGCCTTGCCGTTCACCCACTGGGTCAACTGCTCATGCATTCCGGGGGACCACCAGTTCAACTCGACGCCACAGACATTCACATCCATATCGCTGGCAAGCGTAGTCGCCAGGGCCATGGTGGTATAGGTGACGCCCTCCTTCTTTAGCGTGGAGGTGATCGACAGGCGCTGGGGTAACTTCTCGCGGAAGGCCAGCCCGGTCAGCGTGCGCCGAAACACATTCACGACCTCGGCAGGAAAGGTGTACAATGGCACGCCTTCAACCGAGGCGAGTGTCAGCGCCTCTGAGCGTGCAGCGTTTCGTTTTTTGCGCGTGCGTGTATCAGTCATTAGCGGCATATGCTCCTTCTATACTTACCGTCTCACCTGCATTCACTGGTTTTGTCCGACGGCGGCGTATGCGGTTGATCATCTGCGCGCCCAGGTTGCGGGCAAGCGCAACATCTTCGGCGGGTACCACCCGCAGCAGCGCAATCAGGCCCAGGTAGGTCACCGCGCCAATCAGAATGGGAATGGCAATAAAGGCATCGCGCCACCACCAGACAACGCCGACCATCCCCAGCCCGGCCAGCAGCGCCAGCAGGAAGAAGCGCAGGTTTGACCAGCCCATCGTTCCCTTGGGCAGCAGGGTGATCCCCACAATGACCATTCCAATCTCCGTAACCAGAAAACTCAGCGCGCCACCGATTGCGCCATTGCCCAGCACCCGGCTACACCAGGGAATCAACAGCAGATCAAGCCCGATGCTCACGATGGTGGCAACAACCATCACCACAGTCCAGTTGTTCTGGCGATCCGTGGATATCAGGAACTTGCCCATCAGGGTGTTCATGTAGATAAAGATCAACATTATGCCCATCACCGACAGGATAGGTCCGGCAGGCGCAAACTCTGCGCCAAACAGGAGAATCACCAGCGGCTGCGCCAGGATTGCCAGCCCCAGACCAATCGGGATGCTCATCAGCACCATCAGGTCAAAGCTCTTGCGCACCAGCAGCGGCAGCCGCTCCGCATCCTGCGTGTAGATCCGCGACAGTGCCGGGAAAATAGCGCCGATGAACACAACCGGAAAAAACATAAAGGTACCCGTCAGGCGGCGCGCCGAGGCATACCAGCCGACAGCGGTTTCGTCCATCAGCAGCGAGATAATCACAATATCGGCTTCCATGTAGATCGACGCGACCAGGGCAATCATCAGGTAGGGCGTACTGGCGCGCAGCAGATCCTTGCCCTGTCCGAGGCTCAGGCGGAAGCGCGGTGGATGCCGCCAGCTTAGAAAGGTCAGTTGCATCACCAGCACCACCAGTGCCGCCAGCATGCTGATCCCGACAATGGTGTAGATACCGTACCCCAGCAGCAGTGCTGTAATCGCCACCCCGGTATGCACCGCTTTCCCGGTGATATTGGCGATTGAGATATACTCCATCACCTCCAGGCCCTGCAGCACCGCGTGACAACCATTGATAAACAGCCAGAGCAGATGTGTAATCCCCATCAGGTAGACCACCTGCACCGTCAGCGGGGGGTAGTCCACCAGATGCAGGTAGAGTGCCACCGCAGCCAGGCCCAGCCCAAACAGCAGTCCCCGCAAGAGCAGGGTTGTGCCCATCAACTCACCAGTCTTCTCGGGATGGCGGGCTACCTCTTTGACCAGAAAGACATCCATGCCAAACGCCATTGCTACGCCGACGACCGTCCAGATCGAGGTGCCCAGGCCAATTGCGCCGTAGGCTTCCGCGCCGAGATAGCGCGGCAAGAAGATCATCAGCGCAAACATGAAGATCCAGGATGCGGCCTGTGCGCCCATCATAACGCTGGTGTTTTTGATGATTGTTTTGCCTGTGTTGCTCATGGTTAAGATTGTGTCCCTGCCAGGGCGTCCGGCACTGATTGCTGTCCAATAGAACTATTGCGGGTTTGATGGGTACGGCGCGGCTGACCGTCGGATGGTTTGGGCCGTGAAGCATTGGCCCGCACCTGCGGCACCGCGGCCAGTACCGGTAGTTCCAGGCCGTGCCGAATGTCAATCGGCAGGCGCAGGCTTTGGTCAAGCAGCGCGCCCCCGACAATCCCCGTCAGGCTGAACAGCAGGCCAATGCCCAGGAAGACGGCTGCGTCCGCCGCCATTGCGCGCTCCGACACGCGGGGTTCCGAAGGCAGCAGCGGCCCATCAACAACAATGTAGGTCTGGTTGGCCTCGCTCTCGGCCTTGGACAGCGCCAGCCGAGCGTTTTCCTCTTTATTTACCGCGTCCGTCAGACGCTCCGAGGCCTTGTCGATGGATGCCTGTAACCGCTCAATCTCCATCTTTTCCCGCGTCGGACGGTCGCCCCGCACAGGTTCGGGGTTTGCCTCGAGGTATGCCTGCAACTCCCCCCGCGCATTATCCAGGTTCTCCTGGTAGGGACCGATCAGGTTTTCAAAGAAGGTCTGTGCAACAACGCTCTCCTGGCGGTCGATATTGATTTTCCAATCGACGTAGGAGGCCACCGTTGCCTGTGCAAACTGCTGGGCCAGTTCCGGTTGCTCGTGCTGTGCGCCAAACTCAACCAGATTCTCGCCCTTGGACTTGATCCAGACCGCGTCGCGGAACTCGTCAATGGTTTTCTTCACCACCTCGCGCTCCTGCACCATACGCGGCTGCAAATCGGTCTGCTCAAGCACCGAGCGGACAAAGGCCTCGGTTTGCAGCAGTTCGTTCAGCTCTCCCACGGTTGATTGGGCCGGTGTCTGCCATGAAAACCCCTCATTGCCGATGCCGGTGAGTGATGTCAGGAGTGGCTCACGCTGCACATAGAGCTTGCCATAGGCCAGATAGACGGGGGGCTGGCGCATGATAAAAATAACTGCCAGGACGCTCATCAGAACCACGGGCAACGTATAGAGCCATCGTCGGCGAAAGAAACTTTCGAGAAGCCGGAGTAGTGCCAGATGAATCATAGGCCGATATCCTTAATTAGTAGCTTAGTGAGAACCGATAATTGCACATCACTACGCAATGCAGAAATTGTGCCACTTCGTAGCTTATCGCCATGTGGATGAACAAACTGTTATGTTAGAACTCCCCGGAAAATATCGTCGTCAGTCACGCTTCGTGAACTTTGAACATGTAACCCGGATATCATCATCACGGCAGCCAACCGTAGGGTGCATTCTATGCACCTTTCGGTTGCTTCATCTACGGTGACATGCGTTACGTGGTGCTGTTCGTGGTCCAAACGTCCACCGCGTAACTCCTGTACTGTGACGGCAGGGACGGGAGCCTGCGCCGACATCACGCCACCTGCAGCACCTGCCGCGCGGCATCCGCCTCCTGCTTGAGCAGATCCAGCAGGCGCAGCGCATTCCGGCGGGCATCAAATGTCCGGGTCACGCGGGCAACCGCCTGCTCGCCCTGCCGCAGCCGCAGGTCGGGATTCAGGATCAGGCGGCTGAGTGCCTCGACCAGCGCGGCAACATCGCCCGTGGGTACCAGGAACCCGGTTGTGCCATCCTGTACAATCTCGGGGATACCGGCAACCCGCGTTGCCACAGCCGGCAGTCCTGCCGCGCCCGCCTCCGACAAGACCATCGGCAGGCAGTCGCCGTAGGTCGGCAGACAAAAAATATCGCAGTCGTGATAGAGTTGCTTCAAGTGGGGACTGTTGGGTTGCATATCGTTGTAGACAAACAGCCCCGGCTCGGCCGGAACCGGGTCGCGCGTCACCAGATGCAGTTCCGTTCCCAGGGGGCGCAGGGCGCGGAAGGCTTCCAGCAGCAGCAGGCCGCCCTTGCGCTCCAGATTACCGCCGACAAACAGAATTCTGGCCGGTCCATCATGCTGCACACGCGGTGCGGGACGCCGCCACTCGGCACTATTTACACCGGGCGGGACTACCGTCACCTTCTCCGCCGGGACATCATAGTCATTGACCAGCCCCCGCTTCGCCCAGGCGCTCCAGGTAATCAGATGGCGCGCCGCCCGGAAGCAGTCGCGGTTCAGTTGCCACTTCAGCCGCTCCAGCCAGACCGGGCCATGGTCGTGCTGGTAGAATGCGCCCAGCGTGTCATACTGCCAGGGCGTCGCATCCAGCGAGATAATGCTCGGTATACGCCGGACCCAGTCGGTTGCCAGGATCGCCGGCACCTGCGTATGAAAAAAGAGGGCATCAAGCTGCGTCTGGCGCGTGATCTGCGCCACTGCCCGGCGTGCGCGTAGCCCGGCGCGGACGGTCCAGTTGCTATTAAAGACCGGAATCCGGCCGGCCGGCCCGCTGGTTTCCCAGGGCACCGCGCCCCAGTGCGCCATCACTTCAGGGTCGTCCGGTATGTTCACCTGCAGGTTTTTCAGGTGGGTGGCATGCCCCAGCGCCTGCTCAACAATAAACCCCATCCGATATGGTCTCATAATTGCTCTACTTCCTTTTGACACGCGTTACGCGGTGTGGACTGTTCCGGCCTTGTGCCAGACCCGAAAAAAGCTGGTTTCGCCTTTCACAACATGATGGCTCTCCGAACCATCATCATCATGTTGTGAAAAAGATCGGGAATCTTCCGCCCTGCCGGAGGCGATATCCACTTTCAAGGGAGAGACCGCGTAACTCGTGCTTTTGATTAGCTTGATGGGCACGCAGGAACAGACAACCGGCAGCAGCCATGCTGCTCCGGGGCGCGTTACGCGTGTACGTTTGCCCGCCGGTGGGATTGGTTCGCCGGATTCTTTAGCAAATTATGTGCCAGGTCATCGTACGAGGGCCGATAATCGATCAAACAGGTGTATAATGGCCGGAACTATGAGCCGATCACGTGATGCGGAAATGGAGTGGGGTATGCCTTTCAGGTGTAGGCTGTGTGTGGTAGGGACGCGCTTCTGCGCGTCCGCTGCCCGTCCTGGTGGCGGGAATGGTTTCTGAAGCGGTGGTCTCTGTCGGTCTCGCCAACCGCATTCCAATGCGCTCTGGCGAAAAAGTCTACACGTGAGAGGGGGGGGCATGCTGCCAGGAGGGGAATGCGAATGGAGCAGTGGAGTAGCGGAGTCTATCTGTTAGGACAGTACCATCACCTGCGCACCGGCTGCTGGTTGCTTACGCAGGGGAACAACGGCGCAATTCTGGAATTGCCGCCCTACAACCGGGACCAGGTTTCGCCGGCCATTACTGCACGTCAGCTTGCGCGGCAGCTTAATATCGAGATTATCTATCTGCTCTGCTCACATGCCCACGACGATCACTTTAACCTGGATACTGCCCGCGAGTTTACGCAGGTATTTCCCCGGGCGGAGTTGTGGCTGCAAGCGGGCTTCAAATCTGTTGTCACCGAGGATATCCCGGCAAACTATTTTGATGAGAGCATGCATCTGAAGCTCGCCAGTGAAACGCTCTTTCTGCTGCATACCCCCAAACATAGCTGGACCGACACGATGGTTATTTTTCGCGG
>DAOTVB010000207.1:0-10889 GCA_034436755.1 Chloroflexaceae bacterium
GTCAGTATTCCGCCATTGGGGTTGTGCTCGGCTTAGTTGGACTTCTGATATATATTGGATTGCTGGCAACAGTAAGTATGTATTTATTGCGCGCAGCATACCGTATACAGGCAATGTATCAACGGGGACTCTGTTTTGCGCTGGCGCTTACGGTGTTCGGGATCGCAATAAACTCAGTTACTACTGAATGGCATAACAATATTGGTTTGACCTACCCGACATGGTGGTTGATTGGCGCATGTGTGGGTTATGCTGCGCGTCAGGAGTGGGCGAAGCGAAAGGCAGATGTGCAGTGCGGGTAATGTATGATACATCGCCGATGCTGTTTATCCCTGCCGGGATTGGAACATATACCATCAAATTAGCACAGGCACTTCAGGAGTTTGGTTCTGATGCTGATGTTGAGTTTATGTTGTCACAGTTACCTGTCTGGTTACATCCAGGTGGTACAAAAGGATTTCAGCATAAACTCAAGGTATTGGCCTGGGATAGTTATTATATGCATTCTCTTCTGCCACGCAGTGCCCTTCGTGCTGTTGCCGATCTGATCCATACTCCGGCATTCCGTCTGCCGTTGCAAAGCAAGGTGCCTGTCGTTACGACAATTTTTGATGCCATCTTGTTTGTTTTTCCTCGGTTTTTTCGGTTGCGTGATCGGTTAACTCTGGGTATGTATCTCCGGGCAAGTAACCGTTGTGCTGCTCACGTTATTACTATTTCTGAGCAGAGCCGCAAGGATATTCAACACTATCTTGGAATCAGCCGTGAACGGATTAGTGTAACGTATCCGGCAGCGGCTTCAATCTTTCGTCCAGTTGTTGCGGTGGATGTTGCGTCTGTGCTTGCCCGCTATGGGGTTACTTCACCTTACATTCTTTCAGTGGGGACGCTTGAACCACGCAAAAATCTGGCACGGGTAATTGAAGCGTTTGCGGATCTTCGACACCGGCGTGTCGTGTCTCCTCAACTGAAGTTGGTACTGGTTGGGCGACGCGGGTGGTTGGAGCATCCAATTTTCGCTACCGTTCGGCGTTTAGAACTTGAGGAGCATGTACATTTTACTGGCTATGTGGCTGAAGGTGATTTGCCGGCTTTGTATAGTGGTGCATCAGTTTTTGTGTATCCCTCGCTCTATGAGGGATTTGGTATTCCCCCCCTTGAAGCAATGGCCTGTGGGTGTCCGGTGGTTACTTCGAACTGTTCGGCTTTGCCCGAGGTTGTCGGGGATGCCGCGTTCCAGGTTGATCCGAAAGATGTCGTCCAGATCGCCGATGCCATAGAGCGGGTTTTGACGGATGTAGCACTTGCTCAACAGATGTGTCGGAAGGGCTTGAGTCGTGCTGAACAGTTCTCATGGCGACGCTGTGCTGAAGAGACAGTGGCTGCTTACCGCCATGTAGTCAGTGGATGTTAAAAAGTGGGTTGCGACTTTAGGATTGCTATATGTTCTTGCAAGGGCAGGATGAGCCATGAAACAACTGGTAAGATTTGGTAAAGATCTTGTTAAGAAAGCCTACCGTATGGTTCCCAACAGGTTATCATACCCTGTGCTGGTTGATTTACAAGATTTTAAAATGTATGTGCGGCGCTTTGATTATACAGTCGGTGGTTATATTGCACATTATAGGAGTTATGAACCTCATGTACGTTTAGATTTGACGGTAGTAATGGCAATGTTGTTAATTCAGGTTCTAATAGTAGTTGTGTCACGGTGAAAGCCATCGTTCTTGATGATTGTCTATCCATCGAACAACGCATAGACGTTATCAAAATAGATATAGAAGGCGCTGAGGTTCTAGCCTTGTGAGGCATGCGTGGTATTATTGCCCGGCACAAACCGATTATTTTTACTGAATTTTCCCGCGTCTAATGCGTGACTTTGACGTTGATCCGGTGATTTACCTGGGCAAATTACGGGAATTGGGCTATGAATTGCTTGTTGTGCATCGTGAGCAGGGTTTATTGCAAGCACCACAAACAAATGAGTATATTATGAACTATTGTGCGGAACGAGGCGTTGCTTTGGGGAAAGATAGGGCTTATGTTGACTTAATTGCAACTCCACACGGGCAGCAATGCTGATGAACATCGGTATCTCTACGACTACCGCTCATGGTCGGCGCGATGGGTTGGGACAGCATATCAATAACTTGCTCAAGAGTCTGCAGCGGATTGATCAGGCAAATAACTATTATATCTACACGCGGCAGCGTGATCTGACTGAGTTTGAGGTGAATAACCCAAACTTTCAGCTTATTCCGGTTACGAACAGTACTTCCTCGCCAATTTTTGATATTCTATGGCATAATAGTGCCTACCTTGCCGATTTGCGTAAGCGCGGTGTTAGCGTCTTGCATTTACCAGAGTATCGTCGTATACCTGTAGTTAAACCTTTTCCTACTATCCTGACCATTCACGATATGGCTCGTTATTATATTCATGATAAATATGATCGCATGCGTATGTTTTATCATAAAGTTTTGATGCCCTTATTCTTTCGGGTTGGTCGTCCTGATGCCATTATTGCTGTTTCCGAGAGCACACGTCGGGATGTTATTCGTTTTCTGCGGGTAGATCCAGAGAAGATAGTGGTCATTCATAATGGCGCCCACGCAAGGTTTCAGCCAGTTGCAGCGGTTGAAGTGGATCGAGTACGCCGGCAGTATGGGCTACCTGAGCATTTTATTATTTATGTGTCGCGTCTGGAACATCCAGGAAAAAATCACAGTGTACTGCTCAAGGCATTTGCGCAAGCACGCAAAATGTTGCCGCATCCATACAAACTGGTGCTTGTGGGCGGAAAAGCGCTGGGATATCAGAAAATCCTGGAGTTAATTACAATGCTCGATTTGACCGATGATGTGATTCTGACTGGCTTTGTTCCTGATATGGATCTTCCGGCACTCTATACAGCGAGTGATCTCTGTGTTTATCCCTCGCTGTATGAAGGATTTGGTATTCCTGTAGCCGAGGCGATGGCGTGTGGTGTTCCGGTTATTGTCTCTGATAGTTCGTCGCTGCCTGAAGTGGCGGGCTCGGCAGGATATCTGGTAGCACCAACGGATGTTGAGCGCTGGGCGCTGGCTCTGACCGAGATTCTTACCAACGAGATACTGCGCCAACGGATGATCAGGGCAGGCTTTGTACAAGCACAGCAGTTCACATGGGAAAAAACGGCGCAGTTAACCCTGGATACCTATTGCAAAGTTGCGACAAACGCTGTCTGAATGTAACAGGATAACGAAGTCAATGATTGTCAGATGTATATAAAAGCAAGGATTATGTTAGTCCTCGTGTCATCATACCCAGATGATATTGGAGATCAACTATGAGCGTAGCAATTATTACTGGTTCTGCTGGTTTAATTGGTTCGGAGGCTGTTGTGTTCTTTGCCTCCCTGGGCCTTGAGATTGTCGGTATTGATAATGATATGCGCCGGCACTTCTTTGGTGATGATGCCTCGACCCGCTGGAACCGGCAACGACTTGAGCAGCAGGTGAAAAATTATCAACACTATGATATAGATATCCGCAATCAAGCTACAGTCCGCGAGATTTTTGCATACTATGGTCAGGATATCAACCTGGTCATCCATACGGCGGCACAACCTTCGCATGATTGGGCGGCACGCGACCCGGTTATGGACTTTACGGTGAATGCTCAGGGAACCCTCAATCTGCTTGAAGCCACCCGCCAGTATGCGCCTGACGCTGTGTTTATTTTCACCTCAACGAATAAAGTGTATGGTGACACGCCCAACCGCCTACCGCTCTGTGAACAGGAGTATCGCTGGGAAATTGATCCAAACCATACATATACTACTGGTATTCGCGAAGATATGTCGATTGATCAGACCTTGCATAGCCTGTTTGGAGCATCAAAAGTTGCGGCCGATGTCCTGGTGCAGGAGTATGGGCGTTATTTTGGGTTGTACACAGCCTGTTTCCGTGGTGGTTGTCTTACTGGTCCGAATCACTCGGGGGCGCAGTTGCATGGCTTTCTGGCTTACTTAATGCGATGTGCAATGACTGGTATGCCGTATACAGTCTATGGATATAAGGGGAAACAGGTCCGGGATAATATTCATAGCGCTGACCTTATTCAGGCATTTTATGCCTTTTTTAAGACTCCCCGCCGTGGCGAAGTTTATAATATTGGGGGTGGACGTTTCAGTAACTGTTCGATGCTTGAAGCGATTCGGATTTGTCAGGAAATAGTCGGGTGCGATCTTCAGTGGACCTATTCCGATCAGAATCGCGTCGGTGATCATATCTGGTGGATTAGCGATAATAGCAAATTTCAACAGCACTATCCGGACTGGCAACTACAGTATGATGTTCCCGCGATTTTGCGCGAGATCTATGCGGCAAACAGTGTGCGCTGGTTAAAGGAGAACAGGCGTGAAGGATAAGGGGAAAGAGAACATTCTTGGCGTCTGTGTGAATGCGATTGACTATGAAGCGGTCGTAGCGAAGATCCTTGAGGCCGCTGAACAACGCTACCCCCTTGCGCTCTCGGCTCTGGCTGTGCATGGAGTGATAACGGGTGTGCTTGATATAACTCACCGCTATCGTCTCAATCAGCTTGATCTGGTTGTTCCCGATGGGCAGCCGGTACGCTGGGCGTTGAATCTGCTGTATCGCGTTGGGCTAACCGATCGCGTTTATGGACCGACCTTGATGCTTAAGGTGTGTGAACAGGCTGCCCAACGACGGTTACCAATCTATCTGTATGGCAGTCGACCGGCGGTGTTGGAGCAACTCACGGCGAATCTGCACGAGCGGTTTCCTGATATCATTATCGCCGGTACACAGCCCTCCCGGTTCAGGCAGGTATCACAGGAGGAACAGTCCGATATCGTCAACGAGATACAGGCCAGTGGCGCGGCGATGGTCTTCGTTGGGTTGGGATGTCCTCGTCAGGAGATATGGGTATATGAGTATCGCACGTTGCTGGCGATGCCCTTGCTCGCCGTTGGGGCTGCCTTTGACTTCCACGCCGGGATTGTGCCACAAGCGCCGGAACCTATGCAGCGGCTTGGCCTGGAGTGGTTTTACCGGTTTTTGCAGGAACCACGTCGGTTATGGCGGCGGTATGTTTTCCTGAATCCGCTCTATCTTTTGTTGCTGGGACTACAGGCAACGGGTCTCAGACGGTTTGATCCAGAGTGCGTTGCCCAACCAACCGGCGAACTACGCTATGGATAATGCTATGATGTGTAGGCGGCGCGGACTCTGAGATTGTGTGAGCTACCTCGTCAGGTAAGCGTCTCCAAGAATGCCTGGTGTGGCTCGGTGAGGTGCGTCGGTAGGGACGATGCTTGCCTGTTTGCTTTTTTAGTGGTAGACTAGGCGGGTTGTTTAACCGGATTGTAATCTTGTACCCTAATGCACCTCGAAGAAGCGGTGAGATTACCTGTCTACACCGTTTTGTGGTGTGCATCGTAAGGGGGCTCCATGTTTGAGCGACTGGGTTACCGTCTTACAGGTAGCGTGTTGATCTGGGATGTGCTTCTGACGCTGCTCTGTCTGTACGGCGCTTCACGCATCCGCCTGGAATTAGAACTGGGCAAAGATCTCGGCCTACAGCATGTGCAACTGCCCTGGCAGATCTATTTGTCGGTTGGGCTGATCTGGGTCGTAATTTTTTTGCTCCTCATTCCGCAACGCGCGTTGTTTGTCAGCAGTTTGATGGAGGCAACAGGTCGCCTCGTGGCCGCAGTGGCCCTGGCAAATCTTAGCTTTGCAGGGTTGCTCTACCTCTCTCTGCGTGATGTTTCGCGGTTGCAATTTATCTATTTTGCTATCGCGGATCTTATTGTACTCTTGCTCTTCCACCTGGTTGTGCGCTCGTATCTGCGCTTTCGTCATAGCAATGGCTGGCAGCGCCGCGTCTTACTGGTTGGTGGTGGAACAACAACGCACCAGTTGGTGCAGGAGTTTGCTCGTCGTCCTTGGGCCGGAGTTCGTGTGGTCGGATATACCAGTGATCAACCGGCAGTCGATGGTAGTTCTGTTCCCTGTTTGGGGACGGTTGATGCCACACCGCAGATTATCGCCGAGAGTCGGATTGCCGAGGTAATCTTTACGTTGCCACCGCAGCAGCAAGAACAGATTGTACGTCTCTCATTGCAATTACAGCAATATCCCGTTATGTTGCATATGGTGCCGGGGGTGTTAGACCTGACCTTTGCCCGTACGCCGGTTGCGACATTGGGGGGGGTTCCCCTGATTAGTCTGCGTGAGTCAGCGCTGAACGAGATGCAGCGTGTGTTTAAACGGTTATTTGATACGGTTGCCAGTGCCTTTCTGCTGCTGTTACTTTCACCACTTATGGTGGTTATTGCACTCTTGATCCGCATCGAGTCGCCTGGTCCGGTCTTTTTTCAACAGGAGCGGATCGGTGAGCATGGACGGCGCTTCAAAATGCTCAAGTTTCGCAGTATGTATCAGGATGCCGAGCAGCGCTGGTTGGAAGTAGCCCGGCGTGACGCGGATGGCCGACTTGTGCATAAAACCAATGATGACCCGCGCGTAACACGCATCGGGCGTAAACTGCGGCGTACCAGCCTTGACGAGTTGCCGCAGCTTATTAATGTTTTGCGTGGTGAGATGAGCCTGGTCGGTCCGCGTCCTGAGATGCCCTATATTGCGCTGGAGTATGAACCCTGGCAGTGGCAGCGCTTTCGTGTACCGCCAGGCATAACTGGTTGGTGGCAGGTGAATGGGCGTAGCGATAAACCCATGCATTTGCATACCGAAGATGATCTCTATTATATTCAAAATTATTCATTCTGGCTTGATCTACGCATCCTCTTAAAAACGATCATTGTGGTACTGCATGGACACGGTGCATACTAGCGATGCCCATCTGGAGCATACAGGAGAAGCCTGTTGCCAGGCGAGTCGGCGACTCCTGCTACGGTATCTGCTGCCGCTGGCGTTCTTGCACGGATTGCTCTATCTGGCACTGGTGCCGCCCTGGCAACACTACGATGAGCCAACCCATTTCGAGTATGCGCGTCTGGTTGCTCTGCTGGAACGCCGTCCGGAAAGGCATGAAACTGATCGCGCGACCGAGCGTGAGATTGCGGACTCAATGTACCGGTTTCGCTTCTGGTCTCCGGGTGTACGTCCGGACTTCCTGGGACCACAGGGACCAGATATTGGCGTGACACAACGTGTGCATCCGCCGCTCTACTACGCACTGGTGGCTGTACCAGTACGCTGGCTACGTTATCTATCGGTTGAAACCCAACTCTACGCTACCCGGAGCGTTGCGCTTGGGCTGTATTTGCTTATCATTGTTGTGGCGTGGCGCGTGTCTACCCTCCTTCTGCCGGACGATTACCTCAGTCAGGTAATGGTTCCACTCTTGATAATTGTCACCCCTGCGTTTAGTGACATGATGACTGCAACCAACAACGATGTGTTGGTAAACTTTAGCATAACGACGCTGCTCCTGGGTTGTATATTGCTGATTCGGAATGGTGTGCAACCAGTGCCATTGTTGCTGGCACTGCTTAGCCTGAGTGTCGCGTTATTGACCAAACGTACCGCAGTGGTTGGAATTATACCCTTTATCCTGGCACTGTTCTGGGCACTGCACCGACGACCGGTGCGCTGGTGGTTCTATGGTATAACACTGGCTGGATGTATAATAGGGGGAATCTTGATTTCGGTACGATTAGTTGCATTTGGGGAGAGTGGTAGTGGTTCCCATACTCTTCTATTACGTTCCTGGGTAGTGCAACTCGACCAACACTATTTACGGCTCTCCCTTGAACAAATCTTTGTGTCATTACTCAATTGGGAACGAACACGCGATCTCTATCCGTATGTTAGCAGGGTGTTGTTTGCCAGTTTCTGGATGCGCTTTGGCTGGGGGCATGTCAAAATCGGAACAGTATGGGAATATGGCATGCTGGGTCTGGTTATGCTGGGAGGTTTGGGGTTACTCCTGCAAGGCATACGCCGGAGATCCCAGTTGTCCCTCTGGCAGCAACGGTGTATCTGGATCTTTATTGCCACTCTGCTGGCAGCCTGGTTTGCTGCATTGATACGTATCCATCCGCTGCCCCCACCGGAGGCGACATGGGTCTATGTTCCCGTTGGTCGATATATTCATCTGGCGACTCTGCCGACAATCTGGTTGCTGATTTGGGGCATTCAAGGAGTTGTTTGTCGACGCTGGCGCACTTATAGTGTGTGGATGTTGGTGTTGTTCTTCATTTTTATTGATACAACTGCCTGGGCCTATACGCTTGTTACTTTTTACTATCAGTGATCAGTTGTCTGACAGAAATAGGGAATATTGCGTTATCAATTACAGGAGTTACGCGGTGCTCGTTCAAACCGGACGTTTGACCGATGGACGTCTGTTTCGCCTGCGGCAGCATGGTACTGTTTGATCTTTTTCACAAAACATTTGCACCAAGTGCAAATGTTTTGTGAAAAAGAATAGAATCTTCCGCCCTGCCGGAGGCGAATCGGGCCGTTTGTCCAGGTAAATGCCTGGTTTGGAACCGACCGCGTAACGCGTGCCAATCACATGCGTTGTGCGGTCCTCCGCCATGCCGGTGTTTCATTTGGTCACATGTTTAGTTTGATCGGCTAATGCAAAGTCATGTAAGTCGGGATTGTTGTACTGGTTTCATGAAAAAGTTGTATCATACTGGCCGGATTAAATTACTGTTTCTTCATTTATTTCCCTGGATCGGATTACTTGTTGTTTTGATCGGGAGTAGTATAACGATTGAGGTTCCTGGACAGGGAGCGCCGGCGGGTAATCAGGAAATTGGTCTGTTATACCGAGACCATTCATTTGGCCAGACTTTTGTAGCCGAGTATTCCCAACTGACGGCTATTCGAGTACGTCTGTTGCCGATGTCACCTGACCTGTCTGAACCAGTTACGTTGCGCCTGCGTCACTTTGCTGCCGGTACCCCGGATCTGGTTGTAGTCTCTATGCCAATTGATGCGATTACACCGATGGAAATGACAACATTCTCTTTTTCGTCATTATTGCTGAGTTCAGGAACCCTTACGATAACACCCACACTTGAGCTTCTCCTCGAAACACCAACGCTACCCCCGGCGGAAGGTGTTACAGCCATAGCCGGTCCAGATACTTACCCGTATGGTGCGCTGCTGGTCAATGGAGAGCAACGTGAGGGACTTGATCTGGCATTTCAACCGGTGTATCTCCGTCGCTGGTTTGACATGTTGTTGCCAGTGTCGCATATGGCGGCAGGCAAGCCGGGCATCTTGGGATGGCCGCCCTTCTATGCGTTGCTTGTTTATGGATATGGTTATGTGCTACTTTTGGGTCTAATCAAAATCTGGCGTGCGATATATCATCAGACATAATATGATGCAATGTCGTATGCAACATCGGGTAGAGATACTGTTTTGTCTGTCCTGCCTGAGGATTAGTATCAGGTATGCAATCGGGCTTTTATTGACGTGGTCTGGCGCTTTTGCTACAATCTGCAAAGCTTGAGTACCCATCCGCAGGAGGATTGTGATGGAATCGGAAATCGATCTGCGACCCTATATTTTGGCAGTGCTACACCGCTGGCGACTTATTCTACTGGTCGGTATCGTGATGGGAGTAATAGCACTACTCATTACACTGATCCAACCACCGACTTATACTGCTACAGCCGACGTGCTTATTTTTCCTATGCGCTCGCAACTGGAGTTTGACTCGCGTTTTACTACCAGTGATGCGCCGGATGATGTGGGTACCCTTGCCTGGCAACAGGCGCTGGCACGGTTGGCTGAGAGTGGTGTGCTTGAAGAACGGGTCCGTTCGGATTTGCCACCGGATCTGATTGACCAGGATCTTGCAGATCAACCGGGTAACCTGGTCAGTCGGATTGAAGTATCGACTGAGGGTAATCTTTTACATCTGCAGGCCAGTGCTACCGATGCTCAGGAGGCGAAAGTGCTGGTTGATACCTGGGCGCAAATGTATGTCAACCTGGTCAATGAACTGTATGGCAGTGATAATGGGTTGACCCAGGAAGTTGAAGAACAACTGGTGACAGCTCAGGAACGCTACGAGAATGCTCAGCAAGAACTTGAGATATTTGTCGGCACAAGTCAACTTGTTCAAATTGAAGAGCAAATAGATGTGATTGAGAGTCTGCTTGAAGGTTCCCAGGAGGCAAACCAGGCGCTCTATACCGAGTATTTGTCCCGGACACATGCGCTTGAGTTGGTTCTGCGTGATGCACAGACCCTGCGGGGACAAGCCGAAGCCGGTGCATCCGATGATCTGGCAAATAGTCTGGCACTGCTGGCACTCCGTACACGCACAGTTGGTAATATGCAACTCCCGGTCGAACTGCGCTTTGATGATCCTGGTGCGTTGACGCAAGCGACCGGATCAACTGTTGATGATCTCGACGCACTGATCAGCATATTGCAGCAACGGCAACAGGAACTGGTGGTTGAATCACAGCAGTTAGCCCAGGCGATTGCCAGTGGCGCGGGGACAACAGCCGCGCTAACTGCCGAACAACGTAGCGCGTATGAAGAGCAGTTGGCTGCGCTGCGGCAACAAATGGAGCAGCATGTTGCTCGACAGAACTTTCTGCGGCAGCGGCGCGATCTGGCATTTGACTCGTTGACGATCTTGCAGCGCAAACTGGATGAACAGCGGATTGCTCAGGGAACCTCCCAGGTCGAAGTACGTCTCGTCGGTTCGGTGATTGAGCCGTTACCTTCGACAACCTCGCGCCTGATATTTAGTAGTGCAATTGCACTGTTTGTGGGGGTATTTCTTGGGGTACTGCTGGTTATTGGGATGGAAATTATCCGTCCACTTCTGACATCACCGCGGCCCCAACCATCGCAGGACCGGGAACGTCCTGTGGATCAACC
>DAOTVB010000208.1:0-2730 GCA_034436755.1 Chloroflexaceae bacterium
AAGCGGTGGATGATTTTACTGGGTCGAGGTGGTTCCTGGGCGAGAATAATCACCCGCACCGTTCCGGGGAACGCATTGCGGTATGGTGTAGGGACTTCAATGGTTCCGTCTTTAATGATTGTTTGGAACTCGACTGCAATCATCTCGTTGCTCATATGTGTCTCCTCGCTTGCTCAGTCTCTTGGCATCTGACGTTTCTCAAGTATAACACTAGATCTCCGCTGTAAGCGGTCATTCCGCCTCTTCTGAGTCGGACTCCGTCTGTTCAAGGCGCTTGATTGCTGCTTCAAGCGAGATACCCCCAGTCTCTTGCACTCGTTCGGTAAGAAACGCCATAAACTTCTCACTCTGTCCAAACTGGAGTACCTCGCGCTCAAATGCATCAACTGGTTCGAGCATAAAGCTCGTACCATCTCTGGCAATCACATGCACCGCTTCTGAAGTAGCGGCTTGAAAAAGTTCATCTATTGTCAACGACTGTGTGCGCAGGTCAAGGGTTATCATAGGTCAACCTTCTTTCCACGAATTTTGTTTGATCGCCCTGTCAACTATTCTCCTCGCCCTCTCTCGATTTCATCGCCTGCACGATCGCATCAATCGTTACATCCTTAAACAACTCCTCCCGTTCCTGCGTATAGTCACCGAAACCGTGAGTATACTGGTTAATAAAACGCGCCGTGTTTACCACACCGATTTCCTGGATAAGAACACGGAGCGCGATGGTTGTTACTTCAGCAAGGGGAAGATTTGGAGGTGGTGTCATGGGAGGATCTCCTGTATCAGTTCAAGTGGAGTTACTACAGTCACAGTAAGAGCAGACAAACTCTTTAGTCGTTTCACTAAACGATCATCACAAGTACAAAAAAAGGTTGCTTCGGCTTCTTCTGCAGAGGCGACATGCAGTGCATCGAGCGGTTTTATACCTGATTGCTCAAGCTCCTTTGCTCGGTCGATCACACGTTCTGTGAAGTTGATATGTCTAGTTGCACTTTGAAGCGATTCTATCGCAAATAGCTTTCGCTGTAAATTTGGTGTACGTTCTATTTCATACCGTAAAGCATCTGAATGAACCAGTTCAACAGCACCTTGTTGACTTAAACCGATAACACTCAGAACGGCTTCAGCCTCCAGCATCACGCGCACTTGAGATTTATCGTCGAGTGGTCGTTGTAAACTACAGTTATCCAGGTACACTTTCACGCTACTGTATGCCTTTTGCTCCTGATTTTACCTCTACTGCCCTATTGTACCATAGTAGAGAAGATCGATGTGTGAACATGAACACTTAACATGGCGCAACAGTTGTGCCATTCTCCACATTCGGCGGCTGCAAGCCGCCGCTGCATAATGGGCATGTTCGGAGCGGCGGCTTGTAGCCGCCACTCCGTGCCTACTTTACGAAGCAATTGGCGGCTTGCGCAACTACAACTGTACTTTTGTCCAACCTTGATTATCACCCTCATCACCAAATACGTTTTGTGTATGTACACGATTAGTTTTCCTGATTTGCAGTTCGGTCTCATTCTTACTGAGAAGTCTACCTATTTGCTTGTGTACTTCTTGAAACGCTCCACATTCTCCTTCGGGCTTTCTATATTCCCAAAGAAATCTGATATATTCAATATCAAAAACGATGCTTAAATCGCTATATAAATTGGTGTGTTAAAAATGTATCTGGAAGAGTGCTGATAATTTATCTCACTTCGTCCATATGGTCTAAGAGAAAATTCGCGATAGACATAATCTAACTCCTTATGTGTATTCCACAACGTGCGGTTTCAACTGTTTGCCGGCCCTTCGGTGAGTATAGCATAGATAGCATGATGTGATCAACGGTAACATATCGGTAAAACTGCCTGTTCTAATGCTCACTCACACCACGCTCACAACAGGTTTATCCACTGGCGTCGGCAATGGGTCTTCCGCCGGTTCCTGCGATTCTTCCTCCGGTGCTGCTGCCTGCTCCCCCGCCACAATCAGCCCGTCGGCGATGGTGATGCGGCGTTGCGCTCGCTGTGCCAGTTCGTTGTCGTGTGTCACCATCAGGATGGTCTTGCCCTGGGCCGCCAGCTTTTCAAAGATGCGGATCACCATGTCCGCTGTTTTCGTATCGAGGCTGCCGGTGGGCTCGTCCGCCACCAGCAGCGGCGGGTCATTGGCCAGGGCGCGCGCGATGGCGACCCGCTGCTGCTGCCCGCCCGAGGTGGCCGCCGGCAGCTTATTGACATGCTCCGTCATCTCGACCTGCTCCAGCAGGTGCAGCGCCCGCTGGCGGAACGCATCCGGCGGATAGGTGTTGCAGACATCCATCGGCAGCATCACATTCTCCAGCACAGTTAGTGTGGGAATGAGCAGGAAGGCCTGGTAGACAATACCCACATTCTTGCCCCGCCAGACGGTCAACTGCTGCTCGCTCAGGGTGTGCATGGCCGTATCGCCAATGAAAACCGTGCCGCTGGTGGGCCGGTCAACTCCGGTGATCATATTCATCAGCGTGGACTTGCCACTGCCGGATTTCCCCACTACCGCCACAAACTCGCCCCGGTCGGCCTGCAGACTGACACCTTTGAGCGCCTGCACCGTTCCCGCCGGGCCGGCGTATGCTTTGACGACATCGCGCACCTCAAGCAGGTGCGTATTCCCATGCTGATAGCGCCCCGCCGTCACCAATTTCTCCCTCCGCAATCGCCCGAACAAGCGTTGTAGCATTGTATTGTCTCCAGGGAAAGA
>DAOTVB010000209.1:0-11562 GCA_034436755.1 Chloroflexaceae bacterium
GGGAACCAATGCTGCGCCCGCTGCCGGGCGGGGGGTTGGGCCGCGAACGGCGTGGGGGTTTGGACCGCGAAAGGGCACGAAAGGGCACGAAAGGGCGCGAAATGCGCGAAAGACGGTGGACGGGGTAACGGCTGGTCGGTATTTCGTTAACGGTCGGTCGTTACTGGCCTGGGCCGCGAACCTGCACCCGTGCATCCGTTCACCCGTCGGATCATCGGATCATCGCATCCTCGCGTCATCGGATCATCGGGCGGCAGGGCGCAGCATTGGCGACGGGAACACGCACCTCCCTGCTTGCCCGGAAGCTGAGCGGCAAAGGAATGTCGGACACAATCGGGGGCCAATGCTGCGCCCCTACCCGTCGGATCAGCGCGTCACCGCCTCCTCGCGTCCTCGGATCACCGCGTCCTCGGATCACCGCGTCCTCGCGTCCTCGGATCATCCCGGGAAGAGGTCATCGACGGGCATGGTCCAGCCGGGGAGGGCGGGTTCGGCGGTGGCTGCCTCGCCCCGGTGGTAGATCGTCGGGGTGGCGGGGGCGTCGGCGCGGTAGGCGCGGATGACTGCGCTGCTCAACAGGTCCACATCCCAGACGACGCGGGTACCGGCGGCGAAGTAGTCGGCCCGCTTCGCGGCCAGTTCCTTCTCGGCCGCATCGCCATAGTCGTTCTCGCTACGCACCTCAACGGCGAAGAGCGGCGCGCCCTGCATAAAGCGCATATTCAGCGGGCCGGCGGCAAAGGCCGCATCAGGACTGAACGATTTGCGGTGGGGCAGGTTGACCAGGAAGCCGACGTTATCAGTAAAGGCGTGGCCCATGCCGGTGCGGCGGGCATACGCGCGCAGACTCGCAAAGATTTCCCCGGCCGCATAGCCGGGCAGTCCGCCGGTTGGTGACATCAGGCGCACTTCTCCATCAACCAGTTCCGCCTTGCCGTTCTCCGGCACGCGGTAGAGATCTTCCAGGGTTGCTTCGGTTCGGGTTGCCATCGTTCGCTCACCTCGTCTACTTTCCTGCTGGTATTGTACCGCGGAATTGGGGACTGCCGTTCACCCGTTCACCCGTTCACCCGTTCACCCGTTCGCCCGTTCACCCGTTCGCTGCCTACGATGCCCGACCGTTTGCATCGCGCTGCTACGTGTGGTACATTCTCCCGGATGCGAAATACGCATGACCCAGGACGTACGACGGAATAGAAATCCATGCCAATTGCACTTGTTGTTCACGGTGGCGCGTGGTCCCTCCCCGATGATCTGGTTATGCCGCACCTGGAAGGGTGTCGGGCGGCGCTGGCGGCCGGTTGGGCGCTGTTGGAAGCGGGGGACACGGCGCTGGCTGCATGCGAGGCGGCGATCCGTGTGCTGGAAGATGATCCGATTTTTAATGCGGGAACCGGTTCGCTCCTCAATGCGGCCGGCGAAGTTGAGTTAGATGCCGCGCTGATGGATGGCTATACGCTGGCGTATGGCGCGGTGGCAAATATTCGGCGGGTGCGCAACCCGATTACGCTGGCGCGGCATGTCCTGCAGGGACCGGCGACGTTGTTGGCAGGGACGGGTGCCGAGCAGTTTGCTGCGGCGCAGGGTGTGTCGCTCTGCGAGAATGCCGAACTGATTGTCGAGCGGGAACGCAACCGCTGGCAGCGCTGGCAGGCAAAACAGGCGGCGCGACAATCCTCCGGCGATACCTCCGCTTCAGCGGTTGGTAGCGATACAGTTGGTGCGGTCGCCCTCGATCAAAAAGGCCAGTTGGTGGCGGCCAGTTCTACCGGAGGCACGCCGTTCAAGCTGCCGGGACGGGTAGGCGATACACCGATGGTCGGGTGTGGCATCTATGCCGATGCGCTGGCGGGAGCCTGTATCTGCACCGGCTGGGGCGAGGGCATCGCGCGTATGGCGCTGGCCCGGCGCGGCGTTGAACTGCTCGAGCGGGGGATTTCACCGGCGCGGGCGGCGAGTCAGGCGGTGGCGCTGCTGTCGCGGCGGGTGATGGGTGGCAGCGGCGGCTGCGTGCTGCTGAATCGTCGGGGGCAGGTGGGCCTGGCCTGGAGTTCAACGCGAATGGCGTATGCTTACCAGGTGGAGGGGGGCGAGGTTATCGCCGGGGTGTAGCGGCAACGCTGCTGGCGTAGCAGAAGAACGGTGCATCGAATGCACCCTACTGCTGCTGGCGTAGTGCCGCCTGATGAAGCAGAAGAACGGTGCATCGAATGCACCCTACTGCTGCTGGCGTAGTGCCGCCTGATGAAGCAGAAGAACGGTGCATCGAATGCACCCTACTGCTGCTGGCGTAGTGCCGCCTGATGAAGCAGAAGAACGGTGCATCGAATGCACCCTACTGCTGCTGGCGTAGTGCCGCCTTCAGGCGGTTGGGGGCGAATCTCGAAGAACCAGTTCACAACTGCTGCTGCTGGCGTAGTGCCGCCTTCGGGCGGTTGGGGGCGAATCTCGAAGAACCAGTTCACAACCACTTCAGGACTGCTATGTTACCCACGCCGCTCCAGCTCGTTGGCAACCGGCAGCGTGAAGGAGAAGATGCTACCTTCGCCTACCGTGCTCTCCACCCAGATGCGCCCGCCGTGCAGTTCCACCAGGCCCCGCGTGATACTCAACCCCAGACCGGTACCGCCGATGCGCCGCGTATTGGTGTTGTCCACCCGGTAGAAACGCTCCCAGATGCGCGACAGGTCTTCCGGCGCAATGCCGAGGCCCTGATCGCGCACACTGACCACCACCCAGCGCCCCGGCGGGTGATCCGGCGGCAGCGCAGTCTGCACCTGCGTCGGCCGGATCTCTTCCACCACCAGTTCCACCTCGCCTCCATCCGGGCTGTACTTGATCGCATTGGTCAGCAGGTTGAACAGGATCTGCTTCACCTTGTCCCGGTCAACAAACACCGGGGGCAGTTCGTTGTCCAGGCGGATCAGCAGCCGGTGGCGTTCCAGTTGCGCGTTAAGCTGGTTCGTCAGTTCGGCGATGACCTGGCGTAGCGCGATCACCCAGCGGTTGAGTTTCACCTTGCCCGCATCCAGCCGGGAGACGCCCAACAGATCCTCCACCAGTTGCGACAGGTGGGTCGCCTGGTCATAGACGGTCTGGATAAACTGCTTCTGATCGTCGGGGGCAAAATCGCGTGCCAGCAGCAGTTCGGTATACCCCAGGATCGATGTCAACGGTGTACGTAGTTCGTGCGAAACGATTGAGACAAATTCATTCTTCAGGCGATCAACCTCGCGTTCGCGGGTGACATCGCTGACCGCCCACAACCGCCCGGTGGTCTGCCCATGCCGGTCCTGCGTGGGCACGGAGAGCACATGCAACTCCTGGGTGGGGTTAATCAGCCGTACCGTGGTGGTCTGTACCTCGCCGGGGGTACGCTGTTCATCGGCGCAGAACTCGGTCAGGCGTAGCGGTTCGGGCAGGCGCGGCAGCAGGGCATCGATCAGGTCCAGCGGCACATGAAACGGCGTCTCGTCATGGTTGAGCGGCGGCAGCCCCCAGGTGCGGGTCCAGGCCGGGTTGATCCGCAGCACGCGCCCGCTGGTATCCAGCAGCGCCAGGCCGATGGGCAGGCTGGTGAAGACCTGTCCAAGCTGAGTGCTGGTTTCGAGCGCCTCCTGGTAGTTGAGCGCGCGACGCAGCGGATGCGCGGCACGCTCGCACAGCGCGCTGACAAAGGCCAGTTCCGCGTCACCGAACGCACCGGAGCGCGGGCTGTCAAGCACCAGCACCGCCAGCACCCGCTCATCGACGGCAATCGGTGCGGCCAGTTCGGCGCGCAGGTTCGCGGCCGCCGGGCGGAGCGACGGTTCGCGGGTGACATCGCGCACCAGCAGCGCCCGGCCCCGCTGCGCCACCTGCCCGGCCAGTCCGATATCCCACTTCCAGCGTTGCCGCAGTTCACCATGCAGCCCGGTGGCAAACAACTCCCGCGCATACCCCTCATGAACCTGCAGCACTAGCTCGCCCCGCTCATGATCGACCAGGTTGATCGCCCCGGCCTCGGCCCCGGTGGCATCAATCGCCCAGCGCAGCAGCAAGGTCAACAGCCGGTGCAGATCGAGTGGTCCCTCCAGTTCATGCGCCAGCGCGGTCAGGAGATGCTCCTGCTGCGTGTCGCCAACCGCCTGGGCCAGCCCCTGCTGCCGGCGGGGTGCCGGTAGTTGCTTCTGGCGCATGCCTTCCTCGGCAATGACCGCGGCCAGTTGGGGCAGGATTACCTGGATCAACTCCTGCGTTGCCGCGTCAAGCTCATCCGAATTATGGGCGCGTAGTTCCAGAATACCCCAGAGCCGTCCCTGCCAGATAATCGGCGCGCCCAGATAGGCAAACTGTACCAACGGCAGATTACTTGCCTGACTGTTCCCGGCATCGTGGGTGAGAATGCGCCGCGCCAGGCGGCCCTCCAGCGCAACCCGCCGCGTCAGACCATCGTTCCAGGGATAGGTCCAGCCGTCGGGGGAATAGAATTGCCGGCGGAGCGTGCCGGGTTGTGCCGATTGAAACCAGCAGGTCAGGCGTGCATCGCGGTAGGGAATGCCGGTGTGGAGCAGGCTAAAAAAAGCGTGCAGACGCAGCGCCAGCGGATGCTCACTGTAGAGCGTCCGGTTTACTTCAGCAATCAGTGCCAGAGATCGGGTTGCGGCCAGCAGTGAGGATTGCACGGCATAACCTGTTTCGTGATCCGGTTACCTGGTGCCATTGTAGCCTATCGCACAATCATGTCAATGACAATCGATTATAATTACACGCGGATTTGCATTTATCGGTATAATGTGAGGGTCGCTAGGAAACGGAAACTCTGTCGGGACTGACCGCGCCTGGTCAGGTAGCATTGACCGGCGATGGCAGCAAAGTAATGAACCGTAGGAGTTAAGAGGAGGTTAACGATGAGTATGTTTGAGAATGTCGATCACATTGGTTTCGCCGTGAAGGACATCAACAAAGCGGTCGAGTTCTATAGCAATGCTTTTGGGATCACCGAGTGGGAGCATATCCCGATGCCGGAGCGTCACATGGCGGTTGCCGCCGCGCGCCTGGGTGATACGCTACTGGAGCTGATCGCGCCAACCTCGCCGGAGGCCAGCTTTGCCAAGTATCTGAGCGATAAGGGGCCGGGCATGCACCATGTGGCCTATCGCGTGGAGGATATCAAGGCATCACTGGATGAACTGCGTTCACGCGGCGTCAAGCTGATTGACGAGGAGCCGCGCCCCGGTATCCACAACACGCTGGTGGCGTTTGTCCATCCCAAGAATGGCGAGCAGGGTGTGCTGGTGGAACTGGTGCAGCACATGGGCCATCACTAGGCTTTTCACCGAACCAGGAAGTCTATGCAACGCACGCTGACGGCGGCGTGCGTTATTCACACAGGCGGAGCAATATATTGCTCCGCCTGTGACTCTGTTTGACGCCAGTTACGCGGTAAGCAATCAGACCTGACCAATACTTTTATGTAACACGCGTTACGCGGTGGGCATTCGACCGGGACGTTTGATCAGATGAAAGGCGATTTCACCTGGATGAACGGCCCGATTTCGCCTCCGGCAGGGCGGAATCGGGACATTCTTTTTCACAAAAATGTTGCACTGTGTGCAACATTTTTGTGAAAAAGATCCATAAAGTGCCATACTGCCGCAGGCGAATCCGGCTTCCACCTGGTGAAATGCTCAGTTTAATCGTCCACTGCGTAACGCGTGTCTTTGCGAAATATCACTCCCCAGTTCGCAAGATCTTGCGCTCCGCCATGGCCTGCTCCTGAATGTACCACGTAGGGTTACGCTTTCCCACCACTTTGTCCATACTGATACATTTTTAGTTCTGCAACCGCTTCGCCAGGATAATCCATAACCGGGTAGATTACTCATTCTTCGTGTTATCACTCTATAGTTCTGTACGAGATATGTGCTGATTTTCTATTATTTATCTGTAGATAATTGACTGTGGGTTTGCTAATGTACACATACAAAAGAACAAAGAGACACTGAACAAAGAATAAACTACTGCTGGAAATGTATACAACCTGATTTGTTTTGTGTTCCTTTGTCCGCTGTTCTCAGTGTCTTACACCGGGACAGGCTGTTTTGTCTGGATAGAGCGCTACCGTTAAAGAGAACACCCGGGGAAATGTTTATGTCGGTTGATGAGTGTAGCTACACCAACACGTTACGTGGCCCGTATCGTCCGCGCTGCCGGCGCAATCAGCCTGTCATTGGTATGTCGAACCAGTACATCATACGTCATGAAGAGGAATCCTATGCTTCCAGTTCATCGCCCATCCACCCGGCCCCTGCACGCCGGTTTGTCTGCCTGCCTGATCCTGAGCCTGGCCGTGCTGTTGCTGCCCGGCATCAATCCTCCGGCTGTTCAGGCTGACACACTCTACCCTGCCGTGCCTGTCAGCGATGTGGGCACCGGCAACTCGCTCGCTGAACCGAACTCCAGTCGTATGGTGGCTGTCAGTTCGGATGGTACGATCTATGTCGCCTACCGGGGCACCAGCGGCGTGCGTGTGGCGCGTAGCACCAATCGCGGTCAGAGCTTTGCCCCCAGTGTGCAAATCAGCGCAACCGATGCCCCGGTGTCGATTGCGGTGGACGCCAACGGTCTGGTGTATGTTGCCTACGTTACGGCCGGACAAGTAATGTTTAGCCGCAGTACTGATGGTGGACAGACCTTCAGTACCCCGGTGAGTGCCGGCACATCGACGGCCAGCAGTGTTGATATTGCGGCTGATGCGCCCTACGTCTACGTTTTGCCGCAGAATGGAGTAACACTGCTGGTTAATGATAACAACGGCGTGGGCAGTTTCACCGCACGGAGCACAGGTCTGCCGAGTCTGGTCTTCTCCGGCATTCTGGTAGACCCGGAGAGCCGCGACCTGTTTGTGATCGGCGATAATCCCCAACTCTACTATGTCCGGAGCGCCGATTATGGCGCAACCTGGGATAGTGTGGTTACTCCCAACGGTTCGGTCTTATATTCCACCTATGTTGGCGGCTTTGGCTCTATCGGCCAGCAGGTTTACATTGCCGGCACGGGCACGACTGCCTTCCTGCTCAATCTTGATACCAGTGTCAGTAGCCCGCGTACATTTGGTAATAATCTGGTTTACACCGGGCGTACGCTGGCGGTGGATGGTGAAGGCAATGTCATCGATGGATATAGCAACAGTACGGATGTGTTCTACGCCGTAAGCACCGATACGGGCGTAACGTTTGATCCGCCGATCAGGGTAGCAACTGGTGCCACCCGCCTGGAACTGGCCATTAATCCGCTGTTTCAGGATGTTGTGGCGGTGTACGAAAAAAATGGCAGCATCTATGCGAGTATCTTTGCCAGTGAAATCCCACCCCCTGCGCCAGTTGTCACCAACCCAATTGCTAATGCTCAGACAAGTGATGCTACACCCACCTTCAGCGGTACGGCTACTGCCGACAGCACGGTGACAGTGGCGGATACTACCGGTATAATCACTTTCTGTCTTGCTATCGCCGATGCAAGTGGAGCCTGGAGTTGTACCCCAACAACCGCCTTGAGTGACGGCGACTATACCGTTAGCGTGACCGCAGCGACCCTGGCCGGCAGCAGCAGTCCAACCACCGTGAGCTTCGGTGTTGATGCTACCCCGCCCGCCCCGCCGGTAGTCACCAACCCGGCAGCAGGGGCGCAGTTTAACACCAGTACGCCGGTCTTTAGCGGCACGACAACCGATGCCGATGGCATTACAGTTATGGTCAGGGATGATACCTCGCTTGTCTGTATCGCCAGCATCAGCGGCGGTGCATGGACCTGTGCGCCCGCCTATGGTCTCGCCGACGGTGACTACACCCTTGAGTTTACCGCTAATGATGCCGTCGGTAATGTATCTACACCCGTCAGTCGCAGCATCAGGATCGACACCACCCCGCCCGCCCCGCCGATAGTTACCAGCCCGCCCGAAGGGGCGCAGCTCAATACCGGCACGCCGACCTTTAGCGGCACGGCAACGGGTGAAGACGGAGGAACGGTGACGGTTGCCCAGAATGGTACGGTGCTCTGCACCGCCGGCGTCAGTGCCGGCACCTGGAGCTGTGTCTCTGCGCCGCTCAGCGACGGCGACCAGAACCTGACGATCACAGTTGAAGACGTTGCCGGCAATCTGTCCAGCCCGGCCGACCACAACATCACGATTGACACCACCGCGCCGGCTGACCCGCCGACCGTCATTAGTCCCGCCGACGGTGATTGGCTTGCGACGGCACGCCCCACATTCACTGGTAGCGCCACCGATGCCGAGGGCGGCCTGGTCACGGTCAAGCATGGGGCTGTCACCCTTTGCAGTGCCCCGGTCAGTGCGGGCAACTGGAGTTGCCAGGCAACCAGCGCTCTGGCGGATGGTGCGTACAACCTGACCTTCACTCTCAGTGATGCTGTCGGAAATGTCGGGCCGAATGCCAGTCTCGGTATCAATATCGACACCACCGCCCCGGCCCCGCCCGTTGTGGACAACCCGGCGGATGATGCGCTCCTGGGCGATGACCGCCCGACCTTTAGCGGCAGTGCGACTGGCGAGGCCGGCTCTTCTTCGGGTTGCGCGTTTGTGCGGCCCTCGCTGCCCAGGCCGGCCTGATCCAGTTTGCCTATCATTTCCCCCAGAATGATCAGCCCCGTCAGGCGCGGCGGCTGCTGCGCTGCTTCCTGAGGTTGCTCCTGATCGCCCTGATCGCCAGTGGCGTCTATGTTGTGCAGGTGCTGGCCGCCCCGGCACAGGCCGACCCGGCCGCCCGTATGCTCCTGACGCTGCTGCTCCCCCTGGGTGTGCTGGCGGTCATCATTGTGCTGCTGCGGCGGGCATTGCATCTCCACCAATGCGCAGTTCCGCCAGATCCGACAGTGGCAGATTATCGCGGTACAGCAGGTCGTGCAGCAGGGCGAACTGGCTGATCCGGCGATTCTGCCGGCGGAGGTGGCCTATGTTGTCGCCCTGACACCGCCGACCACCGGCACCGATCCGGCCCCCCGCTATCAGCCGCGCTATACCGCCCCCGACTTCCCGCCGGACGATCTGGCGCGGTTGGATGTGCCGGCACAGCGCGGGGGGCGCACGCTGGACTATTTGCGCGAGATGACGCACCTGCCCGGCATCCCCAGTTACTTGCGCTCTGTGGACCAGTCGGTTGGAACTCTGCCGCGCTATGTGGGCTATCGGGTCAGCAGTGCCGGGCAGGAGTATGAAATCGGCTTCCGGCTGGCGGATGATCTGCGCACGATCAATCGCGCCAATCTGCAGTTGATCCTGGTGCTGGTGACCAGCAGTCTCATCCTGTGGGGGGCGTTGCGGCTCTTTCTGCATACGAATCTGGTGCAACCGCTGACAGCGCTCCTTGACGGCATTCGGCAGGCCCATCAAGGGAAGCTCAACCAGGAGTTGCCGGTGCGCTATGAGGATGAGATTGGGTTTCTGACCCATTCGTTTAACACGATGATGCACTCCATCCATACGGCCCAGGCCGAACTGCGCGCGGCCAATCTGCATCTGGAAGAGCGGGTGCAGCAGCGCACAGCGGAGTTGCAGCAGGCTACGGAAGAAGCGGAACTGGCCCGCCGGCGAGCCGATACGGCAAATCAGGCCAAGAGTACCTTTCTCGCCAATATGAGCCACGAACTGCGCACGCCGCTGAATGCCATCCTGGGGTTTGCGCAGTTGATGCATCGCAGCAAACATCTGGCCCCCGAGCATCACGAAAACCTCAGCATTATCCGGCGCAGTGGCGAACATCTGCTGACCTTGATTAACAATGTGCTGGACCTGTCGAAAATTGAGGCGGGACGGACCACACTGAACGCGGCCAATTTCGATCTGCACCGGCTGCTGGGTGATCTGGAAGATATGTTTCGGTTGCGGGCCGAAGATAAGCATCTGCAGTTGCTGGTTGAATATACCGACACCCTGCCGCGCTATGTCGGCACCGATGAACTGAAGCTGCGCCAGGTGCTGATCAACCTGCTGAACAACGCGATCAAGTTTACCGCAAGTGGCGGCGTTGCGTTGCGGGTGGCGCCAGATGCGGCGCATCCGCCGGCCGCCGGCTATGATACCATGCTGCGTTTCGAGATTGAGGATACCGGCCCCGGCATTGCCTCCGACGAACTGGATACGCTCTTTGAAGCCTTCACGCAGACGCAAACCGGCCGGCAGACGCAAGAGGGCACCGGGCTGGGATTGCCCATCAGCCGTCAGTTTGTGCAACTGATGGGTGGTACGCTGCAGGTGTGCAGTGTGGTGGGCCAGGGCACGGTATTCAGTTTCACCATTGGTGTGCGCCGCGTGGATGCCAGTGCGCTTGAGCAGATGCCGCTGCACCGTCAGGTAGTGGCGCTGGCTCCCGATCAGCCGCGCTATCGCATCCTGGTGGTTGATGATCGCCGCGATAACCGCGCGCTGCTGATCAAACTGCTGCAACCGCTGGGCTTTGAACTGCGTGAGGCCGCCAATGGACAGGAAGCCGTTGCACTCTGGCAGGAGTGGGCGCCCCACCTGATCTGGATGGATATGCGCATGCCGGTGCTCGATGGCTATGCCGCAACGCGCCAGATCAAAGCAACTGCCCAGGGCCAG
Source organism: Chloroflexaceae bacterium (assembly GCA_034436755.1). Classification (GTDB taxonomy): domain Bacteria; phylum Chloroflexota; class Chloroflexia; order Chloroflexales; family Chloroflexaceae; genus CAKZQX01. The sequence goes on from DAOTVB010000209.1 coordinate 10,601, forward strand.
GCCACGGTAATTGTGGCGCTGACCGCCAGTACCTTTGAGAAGGAACGCGCCCTGGTGTTGTCAACCGGCTGTGACGACTTTTTGCGCAAACCCTTTCGTGAGCTGGATATTTTTGACATCATGCACAAACATATCGGTGTGCGCTATGTGTATGATGCAGATGTGAGTACTGCTGCCCAGCCGCCTGCTGCGGCCTCCCCGCCGCCGGAACCGGGAGCATGGCTGCCTGCGCTGGCGCGCCTGCCGGCGGAGCTACGAACCGAACTGCACCGGGTGGCCGTGCGAGCCGATATCGTGCAGATCAGCCGGCTGATCGCGCAGATACATACCAGCGAGCCCCACCTGGCCGCTCGGTTGCAGCACCTGGCCGATGAGTTTGACTATGATCAGATGATCGCCTTGATTGAAGCGTTGCAGGAAGATCCACAATGACCACTCCCATCGCGCCCACAGAACATGCGGGAAACATTCTCATTGTCGATGATAACCGCGAGAATCTGCGCCTTCTAGCCGGGGTCTTATCCGAGCATACCTATCAGGTGCGTCCGGTGACAAACGGTCCCCGGGCGCTGGCGGCAGCCTTTGATGATCCGCCTGATCTGATCATGCTCGACATTATGATGCCGGAGATGGATGGCTATGCGGTGTGTCAGGCGTTCAAAGCTGATGAACGCACTGCCGATATTTCGATTATTTTTATTAGTGCGCTGAATGAGGTTTTTGATAAAGTAAAGGCGTTTCAGGTCGGTGGCGTTGACTATAGCACCAAGCCGTTTCAGGTGGAAGAAGTGCTGGCGCGCGTGCAGACGCATCTCAAGCTGCGTGCGCTTCAGCAGCAACTGGAACGGCAGAATGGGCAACTCGCGCAGGAGATCGCCGACCGTAAGCGGGTCGAACAGCAGTTGCACGATGAACTGGCAATTCCCCGCGAGGTCCAGCAGAGCTTGCTCCCCCCCGCCCAC
>DAOTVB010000210.1:0-35128 GCA_034436755.1 Chloroflexaceae bacterium
GCGCCTGGTAGTGCCCGCGGGCAACGGCCCACTGCCAGGCATGCCGGATATTCTCAAGCTCCTGGTGAACAGTTTCAGTCGTCTCCCGCTGACCGGGACCGCGCAGCGCGGCCGTGTGCTCCCGGACGAAGGCGAGGTAGTAGTGGCAGTGGCGGTCCCGCACGGCGTGGTCAGCCTCTTCCGCCGCGTCGGTTGCCAGGGTTAACTGTTCAGCGGCATACTGGCGCACCACCTCCAGGAGATGAAAGCGGGTACTGGTGCTGTTCTGCTCGCCGCTGGTCGCCCGGCGCACCAGTGAGCTATCCACCAGCGTTGCAAAGAGCGCAAGGAACCGGCCGGTTGAACGCATTGCAGACGGTGTGGGCAGCGGATCGCCATTGCCCACGCCGGCATGATCGCTGCAGACATATTCGGCGGCAACCTGGTTGAAGCCATCCCGAAAGACCGATAGCCGCCGCACGACCATCCGTTCTTCGGGGGACAACAGGCTCCAGGAGTGGTCAAAGACGGCGCGCAGGCTCTGATGCCGCTCGGGCGTGTCCCGCCGTGTATCGTAGAGAATATTCAGGTTCTGCTCCAGTTCCCGCGCAATCTCTGCCACCGGCAAGAGCCGGACCATGCTGGCCGCCAGCTCAATCCCCAGGGGCAGCCCACCGACCAGTTGGCAGATCCGGCCTGCCGCCGCTTTATCTGCCGCAGTCCAGGCCAGTTGTGGATGGACGGCCTCGGCGGTCTGGCGGAACAACTGAAGTGCATCATAGCGCTCCCAGACGCTGGGAACCGCCATCTCCTGCATGCCAGGAATCGGCAGTCCCGCCAGTTCCGCAATCTGCTCGCCGCGCACGTTCAGCCGTGTGCGCGATGTGATCATCAGCGACAATTCCGGTGCGTGGTGCAGCAGCCGAATGATAGACTCCGTCGCCCCCAGCAGTTGCTCAAAGTTGTCAAGGACGAGCAGCAACTGCTTTGTCTGCAGGTAGTTGCGGATCTGGGTGTAGAGGTCATCCGCGCCCGCGAAGGTAAACCCCAACGCATCGCCAATCCGAGCCGCCAGGTCGTTGGCAAGGGCGGCCTGCCCCGTCCGGGAGTCCGGCGTGAGCGCCCCCAGGGAGACGAAGAATACCCCGTGTGGAAAGGCCGTCTCTGCCAGGCCGGTGGCGACAACCTGGTTGGCAACATGCAGGGCCAGGGTGGTCTTGCCCACTCCCCCGGGACCAACAAGTGTCAGCAGGCGCACGCTACCGGAGGCGAGCCGGTCCAGCAGATGGGCGATCTCGGCCGCGCGTCCGACAAAGTGGGTGAGGGGCGCGGGAAGATTATGCAGTGGTCGGGTGGTTGGGGGTAGCGGTGCTGTCACCGCCGTAGAAGCGAGCGTATCGTCTACAATTTGCTCATACAACGCCTGGGTCTCTTCGGTCGGCTCCATGCCCAGTTCATCGTCCAGCATGCGGCACAGGGTTTCATACTGTGCCAGAGCCGCACTGCGCTGTCCGCTCAACGCCAGCAGCCAGATAAGCTGGCGGTGGGACTCCTCGCGCAACGGGTCGAGCGTCAGCAGGCGGGTCGCATCATCGATTCCTTCCAGGTAGTGACCCTGCTGGGCGCTGTAGGTCACCAGGGTGTGCCGGGCATGCAGGGCCAGTTGGCGGAAGCGCTCGCGCTCGGCCAGCATCCACTCCTCAAAGGCCGGAGCCTGCGCCACATACACCCCCTCCAGGAAGTCACCCCGGTAGAGCGTCACGGCGGCGCGCAACGCCTGCACTTTGTTAGCCGGGTCGGTGGCCTTCCGCGCTGTTTCCAGATGTAGCTCAAAGCGTCGGCTGTCCGTGAGGATTGGGGCTGCGCTATTCAAGCCGACTGTCTGGCGGGAGATGGTCAGGTAGGGCGCGAGCACCCGCCGCAGATTAGCCAGCACATCACGCAGGTTTTTCCGGGCCTGCTCATCACTGGTTTCAGACCAGAAGAGCCCGGACAGTGCCTCGCGGGTGTGGCTGCGCCCGGTTGCCGCCAGATAGTAGACCAGTGCCGCCGCGCGGCTGTAGGCCAGGCCGGTGACAGGTTCTGCATTCCGGGTCAGGCCGGGGCTGCCAAGCAGCGTAATATGCAGGGTCTCGGTTGTCGTCTCACTATTCATAGGCTTCACCTGCGTCGTTTTTGCGACGATTACATTTTATAGTTAGACCAGGTTATCGGCGTTTTGTTACACCGTGTACACGGTAGTTTGTCCGCACGACAGAATCTCCTCCGGCAGGGTACTCAGGTAGAGGTGGTTCCGGTCGGGACGGGCTTCTGCCTGTCCGCATCCTAACCCCCGGTGTGCCGGCGGTGTGTATATTCCTGAAATGGGAATGACTGTAGTAAGTGTACCCAAAATTTGGCAAATGTGAAGAGGGTAATCTGCCGGTATCCTGACAATCTTTTCACGCCCGACGTTGTATGATCTTTAAGCGAATACAGCAGTACAGAGACAGGTAGCATTCCGCTGTGGAAACACTCTCACCATTTGAACGCGCATTCATCGCCCACCTGATTGCCGACTGGCTGTTACAAAACGAGTGGCTGGCAATTCATAAGACAGCTCTGGGTCATCCGGCGGCCTGGCTGCATGCCGGTATTCATACGCTGCTGCTCGGCCTGGTGCTGGGATGGCCGGCCGGGCTCGGTCTGGGGAGCCTGCACCTGCTGATCGATACCCGCATGCCCCTGGGATGGTGGCAGCGGATGATTGGACAGCGGCGCGAGGGCGACATAGGCCGGCATATTGCGATCTGGGCGGATCAGGTGCTGCATCTGGTCTGCATTGCCGCCTGGATTGAGTTGATCGGAATCTAACGCTCGTCGTCATTGTAACCGGTCAGGCAAGTGACACGACGTACGCGGTCGTTCATCAAACCGGGCATTTCACCCGGTGAACGGCAGAATCGCCTGCGGCAGGGCAGAAAAAGATAACTTCTTCTGCCCTGACGGAGGCGATATCCCTCACCAAACGCGGGATCACCTGTTCGCGGGTTTCGCTCATTTCGTGTTATTCGTGGTCCAAACTCCCACCGCGTAACGCGTGTCAAGTGACAGGAGTTACGCGGTCGTTCATCAAACCGGGCATTTCACCCGGTGAACGGCAGAGTCGCCTGCGGCAGCATGGTACGTTTTATTCTTTTGCAGAGACTGTCTGAAAAGGGCTGGTCAGGGGGCTACGGCCCCGGAGCGGGAGTCCCGGCTTCAGCCGGTGTGTGGCCGGAACCGGCTGAAGCCGGGAATCCTGGGGCGCTGTCCGGTGTCGCAGGGCACCCAGCATGCCGTGGGACCGACGCGAATCATCTTTTCAGACAGTCTCTCACAAACATGTTGCACAACGTGCGACATGTTTGTGAACAAGAATGGAATCTTCCGCCCTGCCGGCGGCGAAAATGCCTTTTGCGTGAGCACCCGCGTAACTCGTGTTATTCACCAGTTGCGCGACCCGGAGTCCCGGATCGCGCAACTGGCACACCGACCGAAGGTTCCGACGTTTCTGCGACGGTTGCCCGGTATGTTGGCCGTAACGTCTATCAGGCGTTCCTGGACCAATTATGAAATATTCATCCGATGATACTAGACAAATCGGTCATCGGAATGGCATGATCATCGCAGTGCCTTCGGAACGCCACGACCTGCAACTTCAGGGATAGATAATCAAATAGTTAACACGAGTTACGCGGTTGACATGCAAACCGGACGTTTTGCCCGATGGAAGCCCGATTCGCCTGCGGCAGCATGGTACTTTTTGATCTTTTGCAGAAAAATGTGGCTCTGTGAGCCACATTTTTCTGCAAAAGGATGTCCAGTTCCGTCCTGCCGGAGGCGCTATCGCCCATCAAACGCGGGATCGTCTTATATGTGTCAGCATTGGCCGGTTCGCGGGTTTCGGTCATTTCGTGTTGTTCGTGATCCAAACGTCCGCCGCGTAACTCGTGTAGTTAACACCAGGGAGGATACCCATGCATAACTGGTCACGCTCCGGATCAGTAGTTTTCAATCGCTCGTATTCAGCCCGCTGGCTGCTCGCCGTTTTGCTGCTGTTTACGTCGCTGCTACCGTTTACCCCGGCCGTTCCCCGCGCCCTGGCGGACACAACCGACTTTGGTGAGCGGCGACCTTTCGGGCAGCCGGGTGAGGCCTGGAGTGTGGCCGTTGGTGATCTTGATGGTGATGGGCATCTCGATGTTGTCGCCGGTGGCTATTGGGAAGCGGGTAAGATCTATTTCAACCGGGACGGGAACGGCAGATTTCCTACCGATAGCGTACAGATCTATCGCCCCAAAAGCACCACCACAACGACGGCAATAGCGCTGGGTGATATTGATGCGGATGGCGATCTCGATATCGTGACTGGTAATAGTGCTCTCTCCTCGGAAGCAGTTGGCCGGATTATCGGCGGGGCACAGAATGTTGTCTACATGAACGATAACGGCAGTTTCTCGCCTGCCCGCTCTCGTCTCTTTGGTCCTGAGGAGAGCCAGACGACCAGTGTAGCGCTGGGCGATCTGAATGGCGATGGTGCGCTCGATATTGTCACCGGCGATTATGAACAGCCGAACAGAGTATATCTGAACGATGGTAGTGGCAATTTTCCGGCGGGCGGGGAGCAGTTGCCTGGCCCGGCGAACAGTTTGACCCGAAGTATAGCGGTCGGTGATCTGAACGGCGATGGTGCGCTGGATATTGTCGTCGGTGATGATGGTCAGCAGAATGTTATCTATTTTAATGATGGCAACGGCAACTTTCCCGCTTTCAATGTTCAACCTTTTGGCCCTGGCGATAGTACCACCTGGAGTGTAGCGCCTGGCGATTTCAACGCCGATGGCGCGCTGGATATTGTCGTTGGTAATGATCAGGAATATAACACCATATATTTTAACGATACTACGGGAAATTTTTCAGATGCAAATTCGCTTGTTATCAGTACCTTCTCTCCATCAACGCGCAGTCTGGCAGTGGGCGATATCAGCGGTGATGGTGTGCTCGATATTATCACTGGAAGCAATGGGTTGAACAGCATCGAGATTGGTACGCGCACCTCCGGCATCGTGCCGTACACCACTATCCCAGGTCCACCCTTTAGTGGTAATGATTATACCGCCGGCGTTGCGCTTGGAGATTTGAATGAGGACGGTGCGGTGGATATCGTTGCAGGTGGCAACCGCCAGGGCGCTATTTTCTTTAATACCGAACCGGGACGCTATGATAACGTGCCGGCGTTGGAATCAAGCCAGTGGGGGCGACCAGTTGGGGATCTCGATGGTGACGGTTATCTTGACATGATGGGGTGGGATGCAGCCGTACGCCGCATGGCCGTCTACCTGAACGATCGTCAGGGGAATTTCCGCGATGAAGATAAGCACCTGTATGGACCGATGCAATCATGGGTTGATGCTACCGCCGTCGGTGATCTGAACGGTGATGCAGCCCTCGACATTGTTATCGGCAGTAGTGACAGTCCGAATTTCATCTATCTGAATGACGGTCAGGGCAACTTTCCACATAGACAGGCTTTCGGATCGGCCGAGAGCGAGACAGTCCATGTTGCTCTCGGTGATCTGGATAACGATGGTGATCTCGATGTTGTCACCGCCAGAACCGGCCAGAATATGGTTTATCTCAATGACGGTCAGGGCAACTTCCCGAATGAGCAGGTGTATGCATTTGGTGCCGATGCCTACACCCGGCGGGTTGCCGTTGGCGACCTCGACAACGACGGCGACCTGGATATTGTCAGCGACGAGGATGCTCAGAGCCTGGTCTATTTCAACGATGGCATGGGACAGTTTCTCGCCACAGCCGCGCATCCCCTGCATCTCGCAGGCGTCCCCCTGGATCGCACACTGTGCGACCTGAACGGTGATGGCAGCCTGGATATCGTGAGCGTGTACTTCGGGCAGACCTGGATTGCCTTCAACGATGGGACCGGTCATTTTCCGGAAACGCAGACGCGTTCCTTTGGTACCGGGGATGAATCCGCCGTCTATCCTGGGGATATCGATGGCGATGGCGACCTTGACCTGGTTACGGACACCTTCCGAGTCTACCGAAACGATGGGAGCGGTCATTTTCCCCAGACTTTCCTGGTTACCTACGGACCATCCAATGAGGTTGGGATTGTCGGAATTGGTGACGTGAACAACGATGGGACGATCGATTTTGTCGCACAGCGCCAGGGGGAGGGTGGCAAAAATACGATTTATCTCAATCATCTGGCGCGACCCACTGGCCTGCCCAATAATCCACCCCGGATCTTCGTCACCCGCCCCGGTTCCGTCCCGGATGCGCCGCTCTTCTCCACCCCGAAGATCCAGTCGGGTAAGGTGATCCCGGTGCCCTTCACGCTGGCCGATCCGGAAGGTGACCCGGTGCGCGAAGTCCGTGCCTTCTTCTCGCTGAATGGCGGCGGTGACTGGCAGGCGGCGGTTCCCACCGCGTCAACCGTTACCACAAACCTGGCGGCTGACCCCCAGGGCAGCACACATACCTTCAACTGGGATCTCCTGTCCAGTGGCTTCGCGGGTCAATCCGATAATCTGGTCTTCCGGATCGTGGCCTATCCCGGCCATACCCCCGGCGTCAATGGTGTCCCTGGTCCATATCAGCATCCTTCTGTTGCGGCCCAGACTACGCCCTTCCGCGTGCGCGGCACACAGGTGCGGGTCTTGCAAACTGACGGCAGGTCCGCGCCGGATGCGCTGGTCTACCGTCTGCCCACGAATGCCCTGCGTGGCGCAGAGCCGTTTATGCGCAGTACGGGCGAGACCTTCCGCACCGATGGGCAGGGTTTTCTCCAGGGACGCGGCGTGATCACCCCCGGCGACCGACTGATCGCATTAGCGCCGATCACTGCCACGGCGACCTACACGCTCTACCAGACCAGCGCGGCTCCGACTGCTACCGGCCTGGATGTTAACCCGGTGACTGCGGCGGGCGTACAAACTCTTACCGTTGCACCCGACCAGCCGCTCATTCTGTTCAACCTGGATGTGGCGCTGGAGTGGGATGCGCGCAACGACCCGCAGTACCTGGCCCGGCTGGAAGCCGATCTCCAGCGCGCCTCAACTGCACTCTATGACTGGACGGACGGGCATGCCGCCCTGGGGGATATCACGCTACACCATGATCGGGGCCCGGCAACTGCAACCGGCGCAGCCTGTGATCCCGACAGGCCGGACGAGTGCATCGCCGACTACTGGTGGAACCATGCCCATGTGCGGATCTATGCTACCAACCGGCTGCGGCCCAATGCCAACCAGGGCGGCATTGTCACCCGACCAATCAGCGAGACGGTAACGCTCAACGGCGAGACGAAGACCATTACCTATGAGCCGGGTCAAATCCGCATGGGTGCGGTCTGGAACCGTTATGGCGAGGCCGACGGGACCATTGGCGAGGACTGGCCGCGCACCCTCGCGCACGAACTGGGGCACTACCTGTTCTTCCTTGATGATAACTACCTGGGCTTTGATCAGGATGGCCGGCTGATCCCGGTGCAGACCTGCGCAGGCGCAATGGCCGATCCCTACATCGACAACGGCAGCGAGTTGCGCCCCGCACAAGACTGGCTACCTGCGTGTGCGCAGACCCTCTCTCAGCAGGAGACCGGCCGCGCCGACTGGGAGACGCTGGCGCGCTTCTACGACTGGGAGCGCCTGGATCAACTGGAGCAGCCAGAGCAGACCTTCGTGCTCAACCCGCCCGCAACATTCAATGCCAACCCTGGCCCCAACACCCTGCCGCTGGCGGTGACGCGCGTGCGCGCTACCACACCAGTGTCACCGGCCGACACCCTGGAGACGCCGATCTTCTACCTGACCGACAAAGCTGGTGTTGCCGTTCAACCTGATCCCAACAGCCGGGTCTTTCTCTTCCAGCCGGACCGGCAGCGCCTGATCGACCTGGGGCGTCCGGTGCTGGATCGGGTTGAAGCGCGCGGGGCGCGGCCCGGCGACCGGCTGTGCGTCTACAATCTGACGGAGGACCGTCTGGGGTGCGAGTCGGTCAGTGCGGATGACCAGCAGATCGAACTGACCCGCCTGTCCCAACCCTGGCAGCCCGATCTGGTCATCACGCCGGTTACGTCGCGTACGGTGGAGATTGCGGTGGAGCGGGTCGATCCGGGCCTGCCGCTCAAAGCGCAGCTCTACCCTACCGGAGCCCCGGCCGGCGCGCCGATTGACCTGACCGAAACCGGGGGACGTTATAGCGGGACATTTACCCTGGAGGAACCGGCGTTCACTGGCTATGTGCATGTCTGGGTTGACATGGACGGCCAGGGCCGCGAGATTGTGAGCGACTATGTGATTGGTGGTAATCCCGGCTCACTGAAGAGGAAAACTGTGCCCGGAGATAATCCGGGCTCACTGAAGCGCAAAACTGTCCCCCGCAACAACCCAGGCTCACTGAAGAGGAAAACTGCGCCAGTGCTATCGAGTGATGGGCAGGCCATCCTCTACCTTCGAGACGAGCAGTTTACCGAGGGTGAGTTTTATGCCTTGCAGTCGGCCAGTGTCCTCGCCCCAGCACCCTGGGCCGCAGTCGTAGGCCAGGCATACCGCTTAACAGCAACTGCTAATGCCCCGCAGTTGCAGGCGAATGCTGCGATCAGCATTGGCTACCTGAGCGGCGAAGTACCGCCGGGTACTGAAGGCGGTATCACGATCTACTTCCGGGCCCTGGAAGGTGGAGCCTGGCAACAATTGGAAACATATCTGGATACCGAACGGAATGAGGCTACAGCACAGGCAGAAGAGCCAGGGGTGTATGCCCTGATGACCAGTGTCACCGTGCAACCGGGCTGGAATCTTCTGGCCTATCCCTGGACGGATACTCAGTCAGTACCCGAGGCGCTCGGGCGGATTAATGCACAGAGGTATACCACGGTCTACGGGTATGCGCAGGACGATACAACCGATCCCTGGAAAGTCTATGACATCGACGTGCCCGCATGGGTTAATGACCTGCAGGGGCTGCGGTATGGTCAGGGCTACTGGATTCGCGTGACGGACATGCCGGCGGTGGCACAAAGCCGGTCGGATGCGCGCACTCGCGCTGCCGGTGTACCGGTGCCGCCGGCAACCTACTACGCCCGGCTATCCGATCTCGGTTTGACGCAGGTTCCCGCCGGTACAACCGTTGTAGCCCGCGTGGGCGGGCAGGTCTGTGGCACAACCATGACCTTTGCCGATAGTGCCACCGCTGATCAGGTCGTCTTCGCCATTAATGTGCCTGCGGATGATGGCGGTGCGGCTGCCGGCTGTGGCGCACCCGGGCGAACCGTGACATTCGAGATCGACGGAGTAGCGCTGCCGGTTAGCGTGGGGTGGGACAACAGTCGCCCACGCGATCTGGCCCAACCGAATGAGTCGCCGGCAACAACTATCTATTTACCGCTGGTTGTGCGGTAAGCCGGGTTGCAGGTTGCAGGTTGCAGGTTACAGTTCCGGAGTAATAGTTGGGGTTCGGACTACAGACTACAGACTACGACCTGCAGCCTCGGCCAGCAGCAAGGCCCGGTGGGCGGCAACATGTTCGAGGTAGGAGCGGCGCAGCCCTTCGTCGGTGATATGGTCTGCCCGCTCGCGCAATCGGGCGCAGGCCGTGCGCAGGATCTGGCCGGCACGCGGATCAGGGCCGGCTTGCAACACCTGGTAGCAGGTCAGATAGATACGAAATGGCTCATCCGTGCCTGCGAGCGAGTGCTGATCAAGATAGGCCAGGATTGGCTCCACATGCGCCCGGGCAGTTGCGTGATCATCCTGGAGCAGGGCGACCCGTGCCAGACCGGCGTGTGCCTCCATTGCGCGATTGCTCTGCCCAACCTCGTACCATACGGCAAGCGATGTTGTATAGGCCTGGTGTGCCTCTTCCAGTTTACCCTCTGCCGCCAGCGTGTGCCCCAGACAGAGCCAGGCATCACCGGCAAGCGAGCGGTTGTTGCTCGCCTCTGCTAGTGCCAGCACCTGGTATTCATGGGTTTGAGCGGTCGTCTGATCTCCCTGGAGATGGCATACCAGGCCCAATCCAGAGAGCACCCATCCTTCCTCCACACGCGCGCCGATGGTGCGACAGACACGCAAGGCCTGCGCAAACATCTGCATCGCTTCTCCATACTCCCCGCAATCCAGCAAGACCCAGCCTGAATTACCCAGGAGCCAGCCCTCCGTACCTGCATCACCCGTGGCGCGGGCCAGGTCGAGTCCGCGCTGGTAGGCGTGTATGGCTCGCGTGTAATCCCCCTGTTCGCGGCAGACCTGCCCCAGGTTGCCCAGGGTTGTCCCCATCCCCCACTGATCACCAACGGTTTGAAAGAGGGCCAGCGCCGCTTCGTAATAGCGCATTGCGCCGGTATAGTCTCCCTGTTCACTGGCATCGCTACCCAGGGAATTGAGCGTATGCGCTTCTTGTTGGCGGTTCTGTAACTGCTGGAATAGCTGTAATGCCTGCTCGTCATACGTGCGTGCCGCAGCATAGTCATCTTGAAAGAATGTCACTGCGCCAAGCTGCCGCAGCGCCTCGGCTTCCAGTTCCAGCAGTGTGTGAGTCTGGGCCAGGTGGAGTGCCTGCGTTAACTGCTGCTGGGCCGCCGGGTAGTCGGCCTGAAATCGCAGCGCGCGCCCCCCCTGAAGATAGGCGCGTACCAGGAGGGGTAACAGGGTATTTTGCTCTGGCGCTGCTGCCTGCTCGATCCGGTCAACCGTGCGTTGCGTCGCGGCGATGGCGGCGGGGTAGTCTCCCGTGACGATATGGTAGTTCGCCTGCCGGATGGCCGTTTCCGCCTGCCACGCCAGGGTGTCCGTCTGCTCGGCCAGGTGTGCCAGGGCTGCCAGGTCATCCAGTTGCGCCGCGCGGTTGCCCTGCCGGTCATACACCTGCTCGCGTGCCAGCAGCAACGCGTAACGTTCGGCATGGGTGTGGGCGTCGGTCAGTTCCAGCGCGCGGGTCAGGTATTGCAGCGCTTCGGTGTTGGCATACCGGGCGGCGGCCTGCTCCCCCGCCAGCCATGCATACTGCCGCTCCTTCACGGTATCTTCGGCATGGTGGTAGTGGTACACCAGCAGGGTGTAAAATGGACTGAGCGCTGTGGGCCGGATGGTGGGTTCGGTCAACGCAAAATGCAAGATTGAGAAATCGGTACCGCCGTAGGTAACTTCATGCCATTCGGCAATGGTGCGGTGGAGCAGTCGCCGCTGGGCAAAGAGCAGGGTCTGGTAGGTTACTTCCTGGATGATAACATGGCGAAACATGTGCATGGGCACGGGGTCTTGCCTGTAGGCCATGGTGATATCCAGGGCATCCAGCTTCTGCAGATGCTGCGGCACTATCTCTTCGGTGACAGGTGTAAGGCGCTGGAGGGTATGTGTAAGCAGGGCATGCCCAAAGATCCGCCCGATCACGGCGGCAACCTTCAGGATCAGTTGCGCGTCTTGCACCAGGCGATCCAGGCGTGCCAGGATCAGCCCATGCACGGTTGTCGGCAGGGTTGCATGCATGCGGTGGATATCGCCGGTTACGCGGCAATGCCACACATGCGGTTCTACCGGATCAGGCTCGATGCTGATGTGTCCCTGGTCGCGCAACGTCAGCACCAGTTCTTCGGCAAAGAAGGGATTTCCATCGGCATACTGGTCTATCAGGTCGGTTACAGCGTCCGGCAGCGCCCCTGGAGCCAGCCCCAACCGCGCTGTCACCAGTTGGAGGATATTCCCGGAGTCCAGCCGGGCGAGCGCCAGCGTTGTCGCCTGGGGCAGTGCCTGCAGGGTTGCTGCGTACGCCGCTGCCGGGGTATGGGCCTCCGCCGGTCGCATACTCAGCACCAGCCAGATCGGAACATCCACAACTGCCAGCGAGCGGGCAACCTGCAGCAGAAACTCCCACGACAGACTGTCGAGCCAGTGGGCATCTTCCAGCACCAGGATAAGTTGACTATCGCGTGCCCAGCCCTGCAGCAGGCTGAGCAGTAACAGCCCCAGATTTTGCCGGCGCAGGGCCGGGTCCAGTTCGGCGGTGAGCGGTGTGTCGGGCAGGTCGAGGTTGAGCAGATCGTTGAGCAACGGCAGGCGTTCGCGCTGATCGGGCGCAATCTCGGCGACAAGCGTCTGAACCCGGGTCTGCCGGGTGGCACGTGGCGTGCCGGCCTCCAGTTCAAAGAATGCGTTAAACATATCCCGCCAGGCATGGTAGGGCGTCTGCTGCTCAATGCTCTGCCCGGCACCCAGCAACCCGGTCCACCCCCGTTCGCGCACTCGCCGGATGAGTTCCCGCACCAGCCGCGACTTGCCAATCCCGGCCTCGCCCTGAATGATCAGGACATTCCCGTGCCCGGCCTGGAGTGCCGCCATGGTCGCCTCCAGGTGGGCCACCTCCGTCTGCCGCCCGACGAAGGGCAGATCTGCCGGTGGCTTCAGCATATCCGGCAGCGGTGAATCCGCCGCTTCGTTTGTAAGTGCGCTGCCCGGCCGGTAGATCCGTACCAGGCTGGCCTTGCCTTTCAGTCGTACGGGCGGCAGCGCAGCAAACGTAATCTGTTCGCGGGCCTGGCGATAGGTCGCAAAGTCGCACAGGACTTCCCCCTCCGCTGCGCGACCCATCAGCCGGGCCGCCAGGTTGACCGTATCACCCATTGCGGCGTAGGTACGGCGGATATCGCTCCCAACCAGGCCCACAAAGACGCGTCCCGTCGCAATTCCCAGTTTTAACTCGATCCCGTCTGCGTGCGGTGCATCGCCATGATAGTGGGCCTGCAGATCAAGCGCACTGCGCACCGCACGCAGGGCATCATCCTCGTGGGCCAGGGGCGGCGCGCCAAACAGTGCCAGGATCACCGTGCCCTTGTCATCGACAACCACCTGGATCAGACTCCCCTCGTAGCGATAGATTACTGACTGGGCTGTTCGCACCAGATGGTGCAGGTGTTGGCCCCCGGCATCCTGCGTGTAGTCCATCCCATCGGCACCGATAAAGAGCACACTCATCGGGCGCAACTCGCTCAACCAGGCATGTTTGCCCGCACGCAATGCGGTTTCGACCGCCCGCGAAACATAGCAGCGCAACACCTCTGCCAGGGCGTCCGGGTCAGGCGTATCTGCCGGGAGCAGCGGCACCCGCGCGTGTGCCGGGAGCGGTTCGGGGTAGAGGAGCGCCTGCGCTTCGGGGCTGAGGAGCACTGCGCCCCGCGTCATCTGGGGCTCTGCTGCCGCAATCTGCTGCAGCGGCTCACCCGCGATCACATACTCCCAGCGGTCAAAGATACCGCCCACCTGGAGGGCCACAACCTCACCCGCGCCGATGCTGACCTTCATGCCCAGCGTCACCGGGCCAACGCTCGTCGGCAGGGTGTGAAATGCCGCCATCGCTGCCTGCATCGCCGTGCCTGCCTGGTAAGCCCGCCGAACCGCATGCCCCGGTGGTTCGTCCAGCGCGGGAAACAGCACGCTGATGGCATCCCCGGAAAAGCTGACCACTTCGCCGCCCTCCGCCGTGAGCAGGCTGATCATGCGATCAAAGTAGCTATTCATCAGCCGGTTTAGCTCCTCGGCCCCGGCACTGCCATGCCGTCCCAGTGCCTCGGTCAGCGGGGTAAAACCGGAGACATCGGCAAAGAGCAGGGCAGCCGGAAAGCGCTGGGCGGAGCAGTGCGGCGGGCGGCCCGGGTTCGCCCGCACAGAGCGCAGCAGCGGCGGTGGCAGATAGGGGAGCAGCAGCGGTAACCGATCGGTCATGGTACGATACCTGTTCGTTAGCAACGAACCTTTACCCACAAATCAGGAATGATGGTACAGGCACATAATACAATACATGACGAAATTGACGCGCGCAAAGCCGCAAAGCTACAGAGGTTTTGCGGTTCTTGGCGTCCTTTGCGGCTTTGTGCGCGTTTATTTGAAAGGTATTGATCGTAGACCATCCGTAGCCACAATATAGAATGTGCTATGCTATAATTGATACCAATAGTCATGGCTCTACGAGCCACCAGGAAGCATGAAAATGAGCGGTCAGTACATGCGTGCTGAATACAGCATATTTTCAGAGGAATTTGACTTCCAAACGGCAACAATCAGACCAACCACGAAGCACACGAAGGAACACGAAGGAACACGAACGGCTGCATGGTGGGTACGATTGGGGTATATAGCAATCCTCCATGTGTCGTAGCCGTAGCCAGCTATAGCTGGTAGGAACCCGGATATCATCACCACCGGAGACCGCCGTAGGGTGCGTTCGACGCACCAGCGATAGCCATCCTCCATGTGTCGTCGTGCCGCCTTCAGGCGGTTGGCAGCGCATCCCGAAGCACCAGTTCACAACCACTTTAGGATTGCTATACATCAGGTTCACGGTTTCACACTCTTTGTGACCTTCGTGGTTTTTTTGCATGTTTGACGGCAAACTGGTATGACAGGAGTTACGCGGTAGGTCTGCAAACTGGGCGTTTGCGCCCGGTAATCGCCCGACTCGCCTCCGGCAGGGCGGAAGATTCAATGCTGTTTCACAAAAATGTTGCACATAGTGCAACATTTTTGTGAAACAGATCGATCAAGTACCATATGTCCCTTTGTAGCCGAAGGCTATTACTACAAGCAGTGTCATCACACCAATCAGCGCGACCGCTCCCTTCACGAGGGCGAGCCACAGCAGATGGTGACGTAGGGTATAGTCCATGAAAGCCGAACGGGATGTGCTGCGGCACCTCGGCGCGGGCGATCTCGCGGAAGCGTTGCGCATCCAGCACCAGCAGGTATGAGCGGTAGCGTTGCGCGCCCACCTCGTACTGCGCGGGCGTATCGCGCATCAGCGTGCCGCTGAGCCAGGCGGGAAGTCGGCCCTGCACCGGCAGGCGTTCGTTCTGCAGTTCGGTGCGCTGGGTCGTCAATCCCTGGACAAATTGATTGGGCATAGCTTTTTATCTTCTCTACGTTTCTTGTTGCATGTTTATGTTCATCCTACCGCGGCAGTAACGTCAGAACATCTGCCAACCGTGGTAGCAGATAGGCGTAGTGCGGTCAGCCAAGGCCCATATCGCGGGCGCGGGGACGGCCTGCGTGTGGTTGCTGACGCCGGGCTTGCCATAGAGTCCGCATCTCTATCATCCCCGCTCAACCTTCGGATGTGCGGTATCAGAGGGCCAGGTATGCTGGTAAGGAGGTAAGCATGACCATCGCGCAGCGCTGGACAATTGCGGACCTGGCGGCGTTTCCCGATACGGGGTATCGCTACGAAATCATTGATGGGGAGTTATACGTGTCGAAGCAACCGCACTGGCATCATCAGGTGGTGTGTGGGCGGCTTGGGTATCTACTTGAAACCTGGAATGAATCCACTCGACTCGGTATGGTTATACCCGCGCTCGGGATTATCTTTGCCGCGGATGAGGCCGTTGCGCCCGATCTGGTCTGGATTAGCCGGGAACGGTTGACGACTGCTGCCGGGGCGGATGGCAAACTGCACGCTGCGCCGGAACTGGTGATTGAAGTGCTCTCCCCCAGACTGAAGAACGCGGAGCGTGATCGGGATGAGAAGCGCGACCTGTATGACCGGCAGGGCGTGGGGGAGTACTGGATTGTCGATTGGTCACTGCGTCAGGTGGAGGTGTACCGGCGCGCACCGGCGGCCCTGACGCTGGTCGCCACACTGACTGCATCCGATGTACTCACATCGCCGCTGCTGCCCGGCTTCACCGGCCAGGTTGCCGCGCTGTTCCCCGGGGTGTGAGCCGGTCATGGATAGCGGCACGCCACTTGACAACCTGGTACAATATAGGGTACATTCAGGAACCATAATGTTTGAAGTATCATTCTTATTGCCCGGAGCTATCGGAGCCGCCATGTCAGTAAACCGCCCCGGCGAGCTACTGCACGCTGCGTCGTATGACGCGGTTGAACGTCTCGGCTTGAAGTTCCCAGTTTTCAGGTCTCAGGTTCCCAGGTCTCAGGTCTCAGGTCTCAGAGACTGTCTGAAACGGGTTGGTCAGGGGGCTACGGCCCCGGAGCGGGAGTTCCGGCTTCAGCCGGTGTGTGGCCGGAACCGGCTGAAGCCGAATGCTGCTAAGAATGTTGTTGAGTCATGTTTGCAAGAACCGCAACGGGCTCGGATGGGTCAGGATGATCGGTGGCGGGATCACCCTCCGAGTCATGTTCCTGGAGCGTCTGTTGGCGCGCGGCATTCCGATCGCCTTTCAGGGCCGGATAGACCTGGGGTCGGCGGCGGACCTTCCGCGGTTCGTAGGCAATCTTGTATGGTTGACGCATCAGGCGGCACTGTGCCAGGCGCGCCAACAGATAGTCCGTCAGGTGGCCGGTCGCCGGAACCCAGGCGGGCACGCCCGTCTGCAGCGCGTCCCGAATCCGCCGCAGGCCGCGCGCAAAACTGAGCTGCTGCGGTGCCAGGTGCGCCTGCTGGGCGGCCTGGACCAGGACGGCACAGACAAGATTATAGGTCAGGATGCCGGCGGCCAGTTCTTTCCGGAACATCTCCGGCGTCGTGGACGAAAACTCGGCCATATTCAGCGTGGCTTTCAGGTGCCGATAATCCAGTTCGACCTGCCAGCGCTGTGCGTACAACGCCACCACATCTTCCAGCGGGTAGGTCTGCGCATCGGTCAAACTGGTGAACAGATAGAGGTCATGGGGGCGAAACCCGCGCTTTGTCAGGCGGACAACCAGCACCCGGCCGGGGATTGGATCGCATGGCAGCGTCGGGTCGTGCTGTGTCCCAGGATGCCATGTCCAGGTCACGGGACAATCGAGTCCGGAGGTGCGTGTGGTGGTCACGCCATTGGCGCGCAGCATGGCCTGGGCCTGGCGGGCTTGTCGGCGCAGCACGACATGCTGGCGCAGGGCCTGGGCGACCTGGGCGACGCGGTAATGCCCAAAATTGCAATCCCCGACGACGACCGTATTGGGGGCATCGGCCGCCAGGACCGGGCGCACCATGGCCGACTCGCTCACGGTGGGACATGCCTCCGTTGCCGCGACACACTGCTGGGTGAAGCGGCAAAAGGTCGCAACCGAGCGGACAACGACCCAGTGACTCGGGCCGTGCTGATTGCGGGCCTGACCGTAGGCGGTCACCAGCGCGGGGGTCGCGGCCAGGCGAAACGTCGTCCCGTCCAGCAACCGAACCAGATGGCCCTTCCAGGTAGGTGGCGTTGGCGTAGATGTCAGCCAGGCCTGCACGGTCTGCACCAGGTGCCGATTGGCGGCCCAGATCACGGCGAGCGGCAACCGGGCGCGGGCCTGGGCATAGGCCGATGAGCTTTCGGACTGGAGCCGCTGCGACAGGGGGTGGGCATGCGGATCATCCGGATCGAGCGCGTCGGCTGCACCCGTCTGCAGATGGCTGATCACCGCATCGCAGGTATGATCGGCATGCAGGCGTTGCACGATCATGCACCAGAGGGTTATCAACGGGGTAAACAGCCGCCAATAGAGCACCTGACGCGGACATGTCTGTTTGATGATGGTGATCAGCCGATGGCGCGAAAAGATGGTGCCAAACATGGGAAAGACCTCTTCGGGGGTCGGATGGACGCACACGGGGGTCGCAGGCATGGTATCATTCCTCCATGGTCGGGCCAGCGGTCACGCGCTGGTTGGGTGGTTCCTTCCAGCAGCATACGGCGGTTGGCCCGATTATGCAAGCCCCCATCCCGGTGCCGATGTCCAGGCAGGAATTCTTACAAACATAACTCAAGAACATTCTTAGCAGCATTCGGCTGAAGCCGGGACTCCTGGGGCGCTGTCCGGTGTCTCAGGGCACCCAGCATGCCGTGGGACCGACGCGAATCATCTTTTCAGACCGGCTCTCGGTTCTCAGGTCTTTTGTTCTTTGTTTTTTGGTTCTCAGTTCTCAGTTCTATTTATATGCATGAACTTCCGGTTACCCAGGGTATCCTTGATCTGGTGTTGGAGACGGCGCGGCAGGCCGGGGCGCAGCGTATCGTCCGGGTTGACCTGGTGATCGGCGATATGAGCAGTATCGTTGATGACTCAGTACAGTTCTACTTTGATATTTTGAGTCGTGGGACGCCGGCCGAAGGGGCGGAGATGCACTTCCGCAGGGAGGCCGCCGTGGCAACCTGTCCGGACTGCGGGCATACGTGGTCGGTCAGCCCGCCCCTGCTGCCCCGCTGCCCGGCCTGTGGTGGCGAACGTCCGCAGGTTACCGGCGGCAAAGAATTCTACGTTGAGAGCATAGAGGTGGATGATGAAGATTCCGGTGGTGAAAGATATTCTGAGCGCGAATGATCAGGTAGCGGTTGAGAATCGCGTCGTCTTTGACTCGGCTGGCGTGTTTGTCGCCAATGTGATGGCTTCTCCCGGCGCGGGGAAGACCAGTATGATCCTGGCAACCTCGGCCCATCTGCCCAAGGATGTGCGTCCTGGCGTGATCGAGGGGGATGTGGCCTCGAGTATTGATGCGGATACGATAGCGGCGCGGGGTATTCCGGTGGTGCAGATCAACACCGGGGGCAACTGTCATCTTGATGCGCCTCAGGTCAGTAAGGCGCTGAACCATTTGCCGTTGCATGATATTGATCTGCTGTTCATTGAGAATGTCGGCAATCTGATCTGCCCGGCGGGGTTTTCGCTGGGGGCCGATATCGCGGTTGTGGTTGCCAGTGTCTCCGAGGGCCATGACAAGCCCTACAAGTATCCCAGTATGTTTGCCCATGCCGATATTGTGCTGCTCAACAAGGCCGATCTGATCGATGTCTTTGAGTTCGATGTGCTCTACTTTAAGCGGGGCGTTGAGATGGTCAATCCGGAGGTGCCGGTATTCCCGATCTGCTGCCGCACGGGTGAGGGTGTACAGGAGTGGGTAGACTGGCTGGTTGAGCGGCTTCGCCACTGACTGGCGGCAAGCGAGAGGCGGTGCGGCGATGCGGCGACGAAGACCCGGAGGTGGTGGCGCTTTGCGTTCCCGTCCGCGTGTGCCGGCACCGCCACAAACGACCACACTCCAGCGGCTGCGCCTGGAGATCCAGGGCGCGGTGCAAGGCGTCGGGTTCCGGCCGTTTGTCTACCGGCTGGCAACCGAACTGACGCTGACCGGCTGGGTGATCAACGACGTACGCGGCGTCTTTATCGAGGTTGAGGGTCGGCACGCGGCCCTGACACGCTTCCTGGCGCGGCTCGAGACAGAGCCGCCGCCCCGCGCCCAGATCCATCATCTGAATGTGGCCTGGCTGGATCCGGTGGGCTATGAGCAGTTTGCCATCCGCCACAGCGATGAGCAGGGCGCGAAGACGGTCCTGGTGCTGCCCGATATCGCCACCTGCGCCGATTGTGTGGCGGAACTGGTTGATCCGGCCAATCGGCGCTACCGCTACCCCTTCACCAACTGCACCAACTGCGGCCCCCGCTTCACCATTATTCGTGCGCTGCCCTATGATCGCCCCAACACCACGATGCGCGGCTTTAGGCTCTGCGCCGCCTGCCAGTCCGAGTATGATAACCCGCTGGATCGGCGCTTCCACGCGCAGCCCAATGCCTGCCCGGTCTGTGGGCCGCAACTGGCGCTCTGGCAGCCAACCGGCGACCGGCAATCGTTGCCGCCGGATCAGGCTGCCGGCGCATCTCCCCGGCACGCGGTCATTGCCGAGGGGGAGGCAGCACTGCGCGGTACGGTTGCTGCTCTCCGCGCCGGGCAGATCGTGGCGGTGAAGGGGTTGGGCGGATTTCATCTGATGGTTGATGCGCGTAACGCCGCGGCGATAAACCGCCTGCGCGAACGCAAACCCCGGCGGGATAAACCCTTTGCGCTGATGGTGCGCGATCTGGAACAGGCCCGCCTGCTCTGCGCAATCCCGGACGCTGCTGCGGCGCTGCTGACCTCGCCTGAAGCGCCGATTGTGCTGCTGGAGCGGCATCTGTCTGCGCCGGTTGCGGCAAATGTTGCCCCGGATACCGCTACGCTGGGCGTGATGCTACCCGCCAACCCGCTGCACCACCTGCTGTTGTGCGCACTTGATTTTCCGCTTGTTGCCACCAGCGGGAACCTGAGCGATGAGCCGATCTGCACCGATGAGCAGGAAGCGGTGCAGCGCCTGGGGCCAATTGCCGACCAGTTCCTGGTGCATGATCGGCCTATCCAGCGCCATGTTGATGATAGCATCGCCTGGCTGCTGGAGGATACGCCGCGCCTGCTGCGGCGGGCGCGTGGGTATGCGCCGCTGCCGGTGCGGATGCCCCGGCCACTGCCGCCGATCCTGGCGGTGGGGGCGCATCTCAAAAACACGGTTGCACTGAGTGTGGAGCGGCAGGTCTTTATCAGTCAGCATATCGGCGATCTGGAGACGCCCCAGGCCATGGCGGCGTTTGAGCAGGTTATCGCCGATTTCTTACAGCTCTACGAGGCCACTCCCGTGGCAATCGCCCATGACCTGCATCCGGATTACCTCTCAACCCGCTGGGCACTTTCCAGAGAGCAGAAAGCAGAAAGCAGTGCGCAGCGCGCGGCGCGCAACCAGCAACCAGCGAGCCGTGCCGACTGCCGACTGCCGACTGCCAACTGCCAACTGATCCCGGTTCAACATCATCATGCGCATCTGGCGGCGTGCCTGGCGGAGCATGGGGTGGCGGGTCCGGCGCTGGGTGTCACCTGGGATGGTACCGGCTATGGGCTTGATGGCACCATCTGGGGCGGCGAGTTCTTGCGGGGTGATGCCGCCGATTTCCAGCGGGTGGCCCACCTGCGCCCGTTCAGTCTGCCCGGCGGGGAAGCGGCGGTGAAGGAGCCGCGCCGGGTAGCGCTGGCGCTCTTGTGGGAACTGTATGGTGCGGCGGCGCTGGAGCGGGATGATCTGGCGGCGATTCGGGCATTCCAACCCCAGGAGCGGCGGTTGCTGGGGCAGATGCTGCGGCGTGGTCTTAACTCGCCGCGTACAACCAGTGCCGGGCGGCTCTTCGATGGCGTGGCGGCCCTGATCGGTCTGCATCAGCAGGTCAGCTTCGAGGGGCAGGCGGCCATCGCGCTGGAGTTTAGTGCTGATCCCAGCGTCAATGATGCTTACCCGTTCATGGTTGCTCAACCGGGGGAGCAACCCATACTACTCGATTGGGCTCCGCTGGTTGCGGCGGTGCTGCACGACTTGCAGTGCGGTGTCTCAGCGAGTATTATTGCAGGACGTTTCCACAATGCGCTGGTGGAGATGATCCTCACCGTGGCCCGGCTGGTTGGGGAGGCGTGGGTGGTGCTGGCGGGCGGCTGTTTTCAGAATCGCCGACTGACGGAGCGGACTGCGATCCGTCTGCGGGAAGCGGGTTTTGAAGTGCTGCTGCATCGTCAGGTTCCGCCCAATGACGGGAGCATCAGCCTGGGACAGGTGGCAGTAGCAGCAGCGCGGTTACTTACTGTTATGAAGGGAGAATAACCTATGCATCGCCTGGTTTCTGTGGATACGGTCGAAGATATCTTTCCCCACTATCGCAATACACCGATTGAACATCTACTCCAATACCATAATTTAGGTGAACCATTTCCGACATGCGAAAAGCCGGAGATATTAATCGGTAAATGCATGGATTATCGTGAACGCTTACGCATGCCCGATAACTTTGCCTATGTCATTCGTGCCGGGGGGGCCAATCTGCGCTACAGCGATTTCTCGGTTTCGTTTGCAATTGCGGTCGGGCGGGTCTACGCCAT
The DNA here is from genome assembly GCA_034436755.1 of Chloroflexaceae bacterium. Lineage (GTDB taxonomy): Bacteria > Chloroflexota > Chloroflexia > Chloroflexales > Chloroflexaceae > CAKZQX01. The sequence continues at coordinate 21,670 of DAOTVB010000210.1, forward strand.
CGCCTTGATCGGGCATAACAACTGTGGCATGGTTGGCCTGATGGCAAAAAAGGATGCTTTTATCGAAGGCCTGGTGCAGCATGAGGGCTGGGACGAGGCGCGCGCCAATGAGCATTTTATGCATTTTGCGCCAATGTTTGAGATCGATAATGAGATTGACTTTGTGGTGAGCGAAGCGCGCCGCCTGCGCCAGCGCTACCCCAATATTATCGTTGCGCCGATGTTATACCGCGTCGAAGATCGGCGGTTGTATTTGATTGACGAAGAAGCATAGGAGGTACGGCGATGTGTCTGGGTGTACCCGGGAAAGTTCTCCAGATTGAAGCCGGCGATATTGGCATGCCCATGGGGAAGGTCAGCTTTGGTGGAATTACCAAAGAAGTATGTCTGGCCTATGTCCCCGATGTGCAGATCGGCGAGTATGTGCTGGTGCATGTTGGGTTTGCCATCAGCAAAATTGACGAAGAAGAGGCCGCGCAGGTGTTTGAAATGCTGCGGCAAATGGATGAACTGGATGAGTTGGAGATACCACAGCCGGAATAGCGGACAAACGCGGGGGGAGCGAAGATGCGATTTATCGACGAGTACCGCAGTGAGGCGGATGCACAGAAGTTTGTTCAGTCGATTGGACGGCTGGTGACGCGGCCCTGGACGATTATGGAGATCTGCGGTGGGCAGACGCATACCCTGATCAAGTCGGGGATCGACCAGTTGCTGCCGGAGGCGGTGACGCTGGTGCATGGACCGGGTTGCCCGGTCTGCGTCACGCCACTGGAGTTGATTGATAAAGCGATTGCGATTGCACGCCGCCCCGAGGTGATCTTTACCTCGTTTGGCGATATGTTACGCGTGCCGGGCTCCGAAACTGATCTGCTGAGTGTAAAAGCGCAGGGGGGCGATGTGCGCATGCTCTACTCGCCGCTCGATGCGGTCAAGCTGGCGCAGAAGCACCCGGATCGCCAGGTGGTCTTCTTCGCGGTGGGCTTTGAGACGACCGCTCCAGCCAACGCGATGGCGGTCTGGCATGCCGGCCAGTTGGGGCTGGAAAACTTCTCGATTCTCTGCTCGCATGTGCTGGTGCCCCCGGCGATGGAGGCGATCCTGAGTTCCCCCCTGAACCGGGTGCAGGGCTTTCTGGCGGCCGGCCATGTCTGCACGGTGATGGGCTACTGGGAGTATGAACCGGTGGTGGCGAACTACCGTGTGCCCATCGTTATCACCGGCTTTGAGCCGCTCGATCTGCTCCAGGGTATCTACATGACGCTCAAGGCGCTGGAGGAGGGGCGCGCGGACCTGGAGAATCAGTACAGCCGCGCGGTCTGCCGGGAGGGTAACCAACCTGCGCAGCAGTTGCTGTCCCAGGTGTTTGAAGTGTGTGATCGGCAGTGGCGGGGCATTGGCATGATCCCGCATAGCGGCTATCGCCTACAGCCGCAGTTTGCCCGCTTCGATGCCGAACAGCGTTTTGCCGTCGCCGATATCACTGCCCAGGAGTCAACCATCTGTGTGGCCGGGGAGATTATGCAGGGGCTGAAGAAGCCCTGCGACTGCGCCGCATTTGGTACGCTCTGCACGCCGGAGCATCCCGTGGGCGCGCCGATGGTCTCCTCCGAGGGCGCGTGTGCGGCCTACTACCAGTATGGCCGGGCGGTGCAGGTTGAAGAAGGGACGCGGTGACTGGTATGGATCTCTCCGCAGGACTGCAATGTCCCATCCCGATCAATGACTATCCCACCGTGCTGCTGGCCCACGGTGGTGGCGGCCGCATGACGCAGATGCTGATCGAGCGCATGCTGCTGCCCGCCTTTGCCAACCCATCCCTGGAGATGCTGCACGACGGGGCAATGCTGAATGTCGGCGGCAGCCGTCTGGCGATCTCGACCGACTCGTTTGTGATCAGCCCGCGCTTCTTTCCCGGTGGCGATATTGGCTCGCTGGCGGTGCATGGCACAGTCAACGACCTGGCGATGTGCGGCGCGCAGCCGCTCACGCTCACAGCCGGCTTCATCCTGGAAGAGGGCCTGCCGATGGCGGAACTCTGGCAGATCGTGCAGTCGATGCAGGCGGCGGCGCAGCAGGCCGGCGTGCCGATTGTCACCGGGGATACCAAGGTGGTGGATCGGGGCAAGGGCGATGGGATCTTTATCAACACCACTGGCCTGGGGTTGATCCGCGAGGGTATTACCGTTGCGCCGACGCGGGCACGTCCGGGTGATATGATCCTGATCAATGGGGCGATTGCCGTGCATGGCATCGCCATTATGTCGGTGCGCGAAGGGCTGGAGTTTGAAACTGCCCTGGAGAGCGACTCGGCCGCGCTGCATGATCTGGTTGCGCGCGTTCTGGATGTAGCGACGGAGCAGGTACATGTGTTGCGCGACCCGACGCGCGGCGGGCTGGCGAGTGCGCTGAATGAGATCGCGGCGCAGGCGCAGGTGGGCATCCGGCTGGAAGAGACGCGTATCCCGCTGGGTGAGGAGGTGCGCGGCGCATGCGAGATCCTGGGGTTGGACCCGCTCTATGTGGCGAACGAGGGCAAATGCCTGGTCATCGTTGCGCGGGAAGCTGCTGACGCAGTGCTGGCAGCCATGCAGCAGCATCCGCTGGGCCGCGAAGCGGCGATCATCGGTGAGGTTGTGGAGGCGCATCCCGGCAAGGTCTTCCTGCGCAGCCGCATCGGCGGGATGCGCGTGGTGGATATGCTCAGCGGGGAGCAGTTGCCCCGGATCTGTTAATCTATTCGAGGAATATCAACCACAGCGGGCACGGAGTTCACTGAGGAGCGCACTTAGAGACTGTCTGAAAAGGGTTGGTCATGGGGCTATGGCCCCGGAGCGGGAGTCCCGGCTTCAGCCGGTGTGTGGCCGGAACCGGCTGAAGCCGGGACTCCTGGGGCGCTGTCCGGTGTCGCAGGGCACCCAGCATGCCGTGTGACCGACGCGAATCATCTTTTCAGACAGTCTCTTATAATATGTGTGCTCTGCTTATGGTAATCTCTGTGGCAAGTAGAAGCGCTTTTTTACGACAAAAGAAAATGCGGGATGTAATGCCACATCCTGCACCCGATACAGTTCCCCGCCAAGACAATAGCTTACTGCATCTCGCTCGCAGCCCCGAATATTGCCACGCCCACGAGAGCGACAAGGCAAGCTACAAGCAGCAGCACGATACCTGCCAGAATCAAGACCACGTAGAGCGCTTTCTGACTGGGCAAATCCATGCCTGACTGAATGCCTAGATAGGTCAGGAAGATATTATAGCCAAAAACAGCCAGCAGTACGAGCAAAGCCAGAATGGCGAGTGGCCCGATGGCAATCACCCCGATCAGCGCCTGCAAAACCGCCAGCGGTGCCCAGTAAAGGGAAATGTCAAAGGCCAGTTCGCCGAACTTACCAGTGCCACCAAAAGCGCGCCCCAGCAGGTAGACAATCCCCAGAAAAATAAAAAACCCGATGAGTGCGCCCAGCACACTGACAATAATGTTACCGATGGGTGAGGGCTGGTTAACTCCTGGCGTGCCAACGGCGCCCTGAATCACAGCCGTAATCACCTCGAGGATGCCCACAATAACTGCACCGATGACGACATAGATCGTCGCCCACCCCAGATTGTTCTGCTCATGCTCCTCAAACGTTGCGACGGACGGTCGGGTCAGGACGGCCATACTGCCGTTGATCATGGTCTGAAACATCTTGATCCCCCTGTGCAACTAAACTGATGCGAATACCGCAGTCTATTATACGAGAGAATTGTGATACAGGTGTTAAGTTCTCTCGTTTCTGTGGTACCAGTACTCATATTGTAAGGGAATAGTTAAGCAAGGAAACGAGCCGCTCGCACTCACTCCTCGGCGACGGCGGCGAGCGCGGTGGTGTCGAGCAGGGCAATTTTGCCGCGCCGCAGCTCGATCAACCCCTGGTCCCGCAGCTCGTTGAGGATCTTGGTGACGGTTTCGCGGTAGGTACCAACAAACTCGGCCAGTTGCTCGTGGGTAACACGGACCTCGGTGCGCTGCTTGCCAAATGGCCAGACCTGGCGCGACTGATCGCTGCGGGCAATCGTCAGCAGGGTGCCGGCGACGCGCTGCGGTACGCTCTTGAAGGCAAAGTCGCTCAGGCGCTGTTCCATATCGATCAGGCGGCGGCCCAGGGTTTCGGCAATCCGGGCCGCGATACGCGGATCGCTCAAGAGCAACCGCCGCACATCCTCGTTGCTCATCAGGCAGATCACGCAGGAGTCGAGTGCCTCGGCAAAGTTATCGTGCATATGCTGCCCGACCAGCGTCATCTCACCAAAGATGGTTCCGGCGCTGACAATCGCCGTCGTAAATGCTTTCCCCTCAGGTGAGAGCCGGAAGATGCGCACCCGCCCCGACTTGAGAATAAACAGCACCTCGGTGCGCTCATCCGGGGCAAAGAAGACCGTACCTGCCTCGACCGTCTGCATAGGTGCGCGGTCGGCGATGATCTTTAACTCCTCTTCCGATAGATCCTGGAAAATATCGATTTCTGATAACGACCAGAGTTTATCCACAAGTGAACCTCACTATCTAGCTTGCTGCCTGGAGCAGTTTGTACGATCACCATTTCTGACATGGCATCGCTGGCATGATGCGATCAACCTCCAATTATGGTATAGTCATCTGGACCGGCTCGTTCGTTACAGGGATGGAGCGGCAATCTGTACCCCAATTTGCCCCGGCGCAGGTAATGGTCGCCGGTAGTGCCGGGTTACATAAGGAGTAGTATCACATGACTTTGCAAAAGTTCACGGTTGAGGATATCAGCCACTACTACGACACCATGACTGATTTCCTGCATGTTCTTATGGGTGAGAGTTTGCACCTGGGCTACTGGCCGGACCCAGATGCAGATATGACGCTGCCGGAAGCTCAGGAACATTTTACCGACCTGATGATCCGCCAGATCGAGCTCCAGCCCGGTCAACGCATGCTTGATGTAGGATGTGGTACGGGGCAACCCGCACTTCGTCTGGCGCAGGCCACTGGGGCCTGGTTGTTGGTATCACGATCAACCAGATGCAGGTAGAACGGGCAAATGAGCGGGCTCGCCGGCATGATCTAGGCGATCGGGTACACTTTGAGTTGGCAAATGCGCTTGAACTACCCTACGCTGATGCCTCCTTCGATGCTGCCTGGGCATTTGAGTCACTGTTTCATATGCCCGATCGGGTCAAAGCACTGCGCGAGATAGGGCGGGTGGTCCGTCCGGATGGTCGCATCATTATTGCCGATATTGTGGAAGCTGTGCCGTTGCCGGAGGAGCGCAAGGCTGCATTTTTGTCGGCGTTTACGGCAAACATTCTCACGCCACTCGATCAATATTATCAAGATCTTCAAACGGCCGGACTAACTGTGTTGGAGACAATCGATATTACCCGGAATACACGTCCCAGTATGCCCGCCGGCAATGTTGTGTTGCAGCAGCCACATATCCGTGAGCAACTGCTCAACTTCTTTGGTGATCCGGCCCTGGTCGATTCGTTCGGGCCATACTGGGCTGATCTTGCGGATACGGTCGAACGCTATATTGGATATATCATCCTGGTTGCGCGGCCAACGTAGTGCGTGCGAAAAAAGACAGGTTAATGCGTATAGTGCAAGTTTGTAAGGAAATCTTCGCAATATTGCACTTTTTGTGTTGCCTTGTAATACTATACTTCCATAATGTACTATTTTATAATGTTCACAGCAGGCAAATGATGGTATTTGCCTGATATAGCATAAAGGAACAATGGACATTATGGATGTACGCAAACCTGACATCGAAGATGTCAGCCGACACTACGACAACATGACGGACTTCTATCACATTATGTGGGGTGAGAGTCTGCACCTGGGCTACTGGCCTGATCCGGCGGTTGATCTGGATATCGAAGCGGCGCAGGAGTGCTTTACCGACCTGATGATCCGACACATGCCATTGCAACCGGGGCAGCGCATGCTGGATGTCGGCTGTGGTACCGGGCAACCGGCGGTACGGCTGGCGCAGGCAACGGGCGGTTCAGTTGTTGGCATCACCATAAACCGGATGCAGGTAGAACGGGCAAACGCACGCGCCCAGGCTGCCGGGGTGAGTGACCGGGTGCGGTTTGAGTTTGCCAATGCCATGGAATTACCCTATGCCGATGCCTCCTTCAATGCGGTCTGGGCGTTTGAGTCGCTGTTTCATATGCCTGATCGCGCCCAGGTGCTGCGCGAGATGGCCCGGGTTGTCCGCCCTGGGGGACGCTTCCTCATCGCCGATCTTGTGGAAGCCGATATTGAGGAAGAAGTGTTGATGAGCGATGCGCATCGGGCTCTGTTTTTCTCCACCTTTGAAATGAATGTGCTGCCGACGCCGGCACAGTATCGTCAGGTGTTACAGGAGAGTAGTTTCGCTGTCGCAGACGTCATCGACATTACCCCAAACACGTTCAATACATTGCGTAAAAGTATTACCATGCTGGAACAGCAGCAGAAGCATGACCAGCTCCGCAAGGTATATGATCAGGCCATGATAGATGCGTTGCCGGCACTCTTCCGGCAGATCCGGGATATCTATGAAACGCATATCCGGTATCTGGTGTTGAGCGGAACACGACGGTAACTGCTACAACCTGACTCAGGGTGAGAAGCGGATGTGAGGTGCTGTTACGCCCGATATCAGTCTGGTGGTCTGATCATATTCATTTGACGAGTTGGTCTGGCTTGAATAAGGCTTCATTATGAGCAAAACAGCGAAAGCTAACCTGTCAAGACGTTTCGGTCAAACCACGAGCTGAAAGGGTTCAAAAGCGATGATGACAACCGTAGAGGAACTGCAGGCTGAAAATGCCCGGCTCCGGCAGCGTGTGGCTGCGTTGGAGCAGTCGCTCGCCGAACGGCAGCAACCCGCCGAGGCAGACCCTCACTCCGCTGCCCCGCATGCGCGCATTGATCTGCTCGGTGTTCCGATTGAGTGGCAACTTGATGCCGGCATCTGTACCTTTCAGGGTGCAGCCGTGGCAACAATGTTCATTGAACCGACGCTGGCCGGGTTGATGTCCGGTTTCCAAAAGATGGTCGGTAGCGAACGCTTTTTCCTGGCGATGCAGAGTGAGGGACGGCGCAACATCAATATTGACTGGGAGATTATCACCAGCCAGCCCACCTTTGAACAGGGATTCGCAGCCTGGGCGCGCTTTCCAATTCTGGCCGGCTGGGGACGCTGGGAGCTTTTGTCGCTTGATAGCGCGAAGCAGGAAGCGCGCATCCGGGTGCAGAATAGTTTTGAGGGACTCTATCAGCGTGCGCTGGGCGTCTGCTGGGGCAGTGGGGTTGCTGCCGGCAAATGCTCCGGGATCTTCTCACTGCTCTTTGAGACGGAGTGCTGGGCGGAACAGGTTGAATTTATCGCCCGCGGTGATGCCTACGATACCTTTGTGGTACATCCATCGGATCGGTCGATTGAGCAGGAGATCGACCAGTTACTCGCAAGTGATGCCACCACCCGCGCGGATCTGGCGGTTGCACTGCAGAAGCTTCAGTATGAAATGGACCAGCGCAAGCAGATCGAAGCCGAGTTACGCCAGAGCAAGGCGTTACTGCAAGGATTGATTGAAGGTCTGCCTGCCGGCGTGGTCGCAAAAGATCGTGATGGGCGTTACCTGATTGCCAATACCTCTGCTGCACAGAGTGTTGGGCGCATGCCGGATGAACTGGTCGGTCTGACGGATTTCGATATTCTGTCATCCGAGGAGGCAGGTGCAGCCACGGCGCGCGAACAGCAGGTATTTGCCACCGAAAAACCGGTTGAGCATGAGGTTAGCGTGTCGTTGGTGGAAGGAACACTTACGTTTCTTGTTGCAAACTTTCCCATCCGCGACGGTCAGGGCAATATCTATGCGGTGGGTGGTATCGGCCTGGATATCACGGAGCGTAAGCGGGCCGAAACGGAACTGCAGACCTTCAAAGCTCTGGCTGAGAGTTCGCCTGATGCAATCGGTATTGCTGCTCCCGATGGGGTTATTAGCTATGCCAACCAGTCTTTTCAACAGATGTTTGGCTATGATGATGCAACGGTTGGTATGCCGAATGTAACCCTGTTTACTGAGGCGGATCAGCGTGAGCATATACCCGCCCTGCTGGAGGAAATCTCGACGAGGGGGGCATGGACCGGCTTGCTCACCGGGAGATGCAAGGATGGTAGTACCTTTCCGGCCCAGGTGTCCGCCTTTGGCATTGCTGATAGCCAGGGCAACCTGTTGGCGTTGCCGGCGATCATCCGTGATATGAGTGCGCAACAGCGCCAGGAAGCCGAACGGGCCGCACTTCAGCAGCAGGTCATCGATGCGCAGCGGGACGCCCTGCGTGAACTGTCGAGCCCACTCATTCCGATTTCTGAGGACGTGGTTATTATGCCGTTGATCGGGACGATTGACAGCGGACGGGCCCAGCAGGTGCTGGAAGTGCTGCTGGAAGGTGTGGCGCAGCATCAGGCCGAACTGGTGATCCTGGACATTACCGGCGTATCGGTGGTGGATACTCAGGTGGCGCAGGCGCTGGTGCGGGCAGCCCAGGCGGTGAAGTTGCTGGGCGCGCAGGTCATGCTGACCGGCATTCAGCCCCAGATTGCGCAGACGCTGGTTCACCTGGGAGTTGAACTGAGTGGTATTATCACGCGGGGTAGTTTGCAGGCTGGAATCAGTGCGGCACTGGAGCGCCACAATCACAGTACTGAAGAAGAGGAGTAGCTATGGACGAACGCAAACCCACCATCGAAGATATCAGCCGGCACTATGATCTCATGACGGAATTCTATCACATTGTGCTGGGTGAGAGTATTCACGTAGGCTACTGGCCTGATCCGGCTGAGCCGCTAGAATTGCCCGTGGCGCAGGAATGCTATACCGATCTGATGATCCAGCGGATGCCGTTGCAGCCAGGTCAACGCCTGCTGGATGTGGGTTGTGGCACCGGGCAGCCGGCGGTACGGCTGGCGCAGGCGACCGACGGGTTGGTGGTTGGTATTACCATAAACCGGAATCAGGTAGAGCGGGCAACTTTACGAGGCCAGGCGTCCGGGGTGACTGATCGGGCTGTGATTGATCAAATGCCGGCCCTCTTCCGGCCAATCCACGACATCTATACGACGCATATTCGCTATCTGGTGTTGAGCGGAACACGCGTATAACGAAAATTGGTTGCTGCTTCCCCGGAGTTTGGATGATCAAACTCCGGGGTTTTTTGCGTCTGCTAACGTTACCTGTCATTTCATATGATCGCATAGTGCCGGCTTATGAAGTTTGAAAATGTAATCCGGATATCGCCGTTCAGGAGTCCCGGCTTCAGCCGGACCGGGCGGACCCGGCAGGATGCCGCAGTCCCGGCAGGTATCCAACCGGCTCAAGCCGGGACTCCCGTGAAGCACCTATCCGGACTATGTTCTCACCGTGCATCAGGCAGTTTCTGTATGCCTGGGCCAACTTGACAACTTCGCCCTTCTGGAGATAATGCCTCTTACCTGCAAGTATTCGCAAAAGCAACAGGTCGCAATGCCGCACTGTCAGACATCTATTGAAACGCTGCGCCGGCGCGGCTACCGCATTACACCGCAGCGGGCGCTGATTATCGAGGCGATTGCCCACAACTGCCAGCATATGACCGCCGAGGAGATCTTCGCGCGGGTGCAGCAGCGTACGCCGGGCGTGAATATCGCTACCATCTACCGGACACTGGATTTTCTGGTGAAGGAGGGGCTGGCCCATCGGGCGGACCTGGGGGGCGGACAGGTGATTTATGCCACGATCCAGCATGGTCCTCATATTCATCTGGTCTGCCGCCAGTGTGGCACGGTGATCGAGGCGGATGCGCGGTTGATTGCCGCGTTGCGCGTGCAACTGCAACAGCAGTATGGCTTTGCCGCCGATCTTCAGCATTTCGCCCTCTCCGGTCTGTGTCGGGATTGTCAGGAACACTTCGAGACGGAATAGTAGCAGAAGAAGGAGCATAAGTGGCATGGCTACATGGCGGGTTAACCTGGTTGGATTGATACTGCCGGCGGTGTTGTTGCTCTGGGGTTGCGGAAGTACACCTACTGCCGCACCAACAGTACCTGCCGAGGTGGGTACGGGCACCCTTGAGTTTCGCGCCAATGGCGAGGATTTTGTACGCCAGGGTTTTGTCACCAGCGACGGTTGGGACATCAGTTTTGATCATCTGTATGTGACGCTGGCGAACCTCACGGCCTACCAGAGTGACCCGCCCTTCGATGCCGACACGGGGGGGATGCCGCAGGCGGCCGTGCAGGTCGGCCTGGAAGAACCCACCACCGTTGATCTGGCGGCGGGTGATGCGCAGGCCGATCCCATCCTGGTGGGCGCGGTTGAAGCGGCCGCCGGGCGCTACAACGCGCTGGCCTGGGAAATGGTGCGCGCGGCGGATGGTCCCGCCGACGGCGCGGTGATCCTGATGGAGGGGCGCGCCGCGAAAGATGGTGAAACGCTGCCCTTCCGCATCAGCCTGGACGAAGAGAGTGCCTATGTCTGCGGTGACTTCGTTGGTGATGAGCGCAAGGGCATCCTGCAGGCCGGGGAAACGGCGGATCTGGAGGCAACCTTCCATTTTGATCATCTCTTTGGCGATGGGGCCGCACCGCCGGATGCTGACATTAACGCGGGTGCGCTGGGGTTTGAACCGTTTGCCGCACTGGCCCAGGATGGCATGGTGGATGTCGATATGGCCGCGCTCCAGGCCGGCCTCTCTGCCGAAGACTATGCGAAGCTGACCGAGATGCATCTGGCGCATGTGGGCGAAGGCCACTGCCAAAATACGAGTGAGAGTTGACATAATGCCAGAGGCGAAGTGCATGCGTTGGTACTATCTCCTACCGCTGCTGTTGCTGCCGGCACTGGCACTGGCTGCCTCCGTCGCCGCGCATGGCAGCAGCATCTCCTACACGATGGGTCCGGCGGTTGCGCTGGTGGCGCAATTCGACAACGGTGAGCCGATGGCGGGAGCGCAGGTGACGATCTATGCGCCCGACGACCCGGTAAACCCCTGGATGACGGGCACCTGCGATGCCGAGGGGCGCTTTACCTTTATGCCCGACCTGGAGCGGCCCGGCAACTGGGAGGTGCAGGTGCGGCAGTCCGGGCATGGCGATATCGTTGTGATCCCAATCGACGCGGAAACAGGCGCGGCGGTCGGGATGGGTGAAGGTGTCGCGCGCTATGCCCCGGCGATGCAGACGGCAGGCGGTGCCGGTGGATACACGCCGCTGCAACTGCTCCTCATGGGCGCATCGGTGGTCTGGGGGTGTGTCGGTACGGCCCTCTTCTTCATCAACAGGAAGTAGCTATGCATCTGCCGGATGGGATTCTCCCGGTGACAGTCTGTGCGGCGGGGTATGCGACCGGCGGGGCGCTGACCTGGTACGCGCTCCGCAAGATCAACCAGCAGGCGAATCCGCGGGCGCGGGTGCCGCAGGCGGCGCTGCTGACGGCGGCCTTCTTTGTCGCCTCCTGGATTCACATCCCGGTGCCGCCGACCAGCGTTCACCTGATCTTGAATGGACTGCTGGGGGTGCTGCTGGGCTACTACGCGGTCCCGGCGATCCTGATCGGGCTCTTCTTTCAGGCGGTGATGTTCCAGCATGGCGGGCTGACTACGCTGGGTGTCAATCTGACGATGATGGGGCTGCCGGCGCTGCTGGCCTACGTTCTCTTTCGCCTGCGTTTCGTGTTCATGCGCGGCGCGGCGCGGCGCGGTGCGTCGCTCCCGGGTACGGCGCTGACCGGCTTTCTGGGGGGCGCCGCCGGGCTGGGGCTGGCGGTTGTGATCTTCTATGGGCTGCTGGTGACAACCATCCCGGCAACGCTGGACATGCGGATGGAGCGCGCGGCGATCACGGCGTTGACGCTGGCGCATATTCCGGTGGTGCTGCTCGAGGGCGTTTTTACCGCGCTGGTGGTGCTCTTCCTGCAACGGGTGCGGCCAGATCTGCTGGATAGCGCATCGCGCTGGTCGCCGCCGGTGCCCGACGCTACGCCTGATCCTTCCCTGCCCGGCATCCGAGGAGCCGATGAACCTCACGCTTGATGCCTATGCCCACCGGGACTCACCGCTCCACCGCTGGGAGCCGCGCTGCAAGCTGGTTGCCCTCCTGGGGGTGCTGTTTGCCTTTGCCTTTGTGCGTGACCTGCGCCTGCTCCCGGCCATGCTACTGGTGACGGCGGGGCTCTATGCCGCGTCCCGGTTGCCTGTCGCTTTTCTCCTCTCCCGGCTGCGCTATCCCGGTATGTTTCTCCTGCTGTTTGCGCTGCTGGTTCCCCTGCTGGTTGGCTCGACGATCCTGCTGAAGATCGGGCCGCTGGCATTCTACCGCGAAGGGTTGCTCTTTCTGCTGCTGATTGTCACCCGTTTTACTTCTATTCTGACCGTTGGAATCGTGCTCTTTGGTACAACCCCCTTTCTGACCAGCGTTCGGGCGTTGCGCGCGCTTGGTCTCCCGGAAATTCTGGCCGATATGACGTTGCTCACTTACCGTTATCTGCATGAGCTGGGGCGCGATCTGCGGACGATGCAGACGGCCATGCGGCTGCGTGGGTTTCAGGGAGGTGTGTTTCGCCCGCGCAACCTGCGGATGCTGGCGGCACTGGTTGGGAGTCTGTTGGTGCGCAGCTATGCGCGCTCCGAGCGGGTCTACCAGGCGATGATCCTGCGTGGCTATGGACATGAATTAGCGCGTTGTACTCCGACGCTGGTTCCGGTGACGCGGCCGGATCTGCTTGCGCTGGTTGGTACACTGCTGGTTGCTGTCGCGTTTGTTGTGGGTGATGTTCTGCTGCGCACCGGAGCGCTGGTGTAGCATGCGTGACCGACCGCCACAGCCAACCAATGCTGCTGCCGAAGGCGTGCCGGATGGGACGTCCCATCTGTTGCATGTCGCCGGGTTGTCATTTGCCTACCCGGGGCGTCCCGGCCTGCTGCGCGATCTGCATCTGGCGCTGCAACCGGGGGAGCGGGTCGGCGTGATTGGTCCCAACGGTGCCGGCAAGACGACCCTGTTTATGTTGCTGTTCGGTGTGCTGGCTCCGGACGCGGGAACGATCCGGCTGCTTGACCGTCCGGTAAAGCCAGGTGCATTTCATCCCGAAATCGGCATGGTCTTCCAGAACCCGGATGATCAACTCTTCTGCCTCTCGGTCTGGGATGATGTCGCCTTTGGCCCGCAGAACCTGGGGCTGTCGCGCACAGAGGTGACGGCCCGGGTGGAGGCGGCCCTGACGACGACCGGCGTCCGCCATCTGGTTGAGCGTCCCCCGCAGCAACTCTCCGGCGGTGAGCAGCGCATGGTGGCAATTGCCGGGGTGCTGGCGCTCCAGCCGCGCCTGGTCATCTATGATGAACCCTCCGCGAACCTCGATATCCGCTCCCGACGACGCCTGATCCAGTTCTTGCAGGCGTCACCGGAAACCC
>DAOTVB010000211.1:0-18822 GCA_034436755.1 Chloroflexaceae bacterium
TCACTCATCACTCATCACCCACGATCGAAAGGAGCCCACGATGTCTCTTCGCTCGCTTCGTCCCCTGCTACTGCTGCTTGCGCTTGGCCTGCTACTGGTGACCGGGGCCGTTCCGCGCACAGCAGAGGCGCAGGCCAACCGCCGTTGCTTCCCGGAAACCGGCCAGTGTATTGGCGGGCGCATCTATGCCTTCTGGGAGCAGCATGGCGGGTTGGCCGTCTTTGGCATGCCGATTACCCCCCAGCAACCGCAGGTCGTCGAGGGGCAGACCATCCAGGTGCAGTGGTTTGAGCGCACCCGGCTGGAGTTGCACCCGAACAACCCGCCCCCTTTCGATGTGCTGCTGGGTCGCCTGGGGGTTGAGCGCCTGGAGCAGAGCGGCCGTAACGGGGAGACATTCCCCGCCGATACGCCGCAACCGGACTGCCGCTTCTTCCCGGAAACCGGGCAGAATGTCTGCGGTGCGATCCTGACGGCCTGGCGCGCCGGCGGTCTGGAACTGGATGGTCGCGCCGGGAAGAGCGAGGAAGAGAGCCTGGCGCTCTTCGGGCTACCGCTGAGCCCGGCCCAGACCGAGCGGTTGAGCAACGGCCAGGAGTATGTTGTGCAGTGGTTCGAGCGGGCGCGCTTCGAGGTGCATCCGGAGAATACGCCGCCCTACAATGTGCTGCTCGGACTGCTGGGGAATGAACTGCGCGGCGAGATCGTCGATGCCGTCCCTACCTCCGTGGTCCGCTTTGACCTGGATGCCTGCCCGTTTGGTGGTGTTGCCGGTCGGCGGGTCGAGTGCGGCTACCTGACCGTGCCCGAAGATCGCAGCCAGCCCACCGGCAGAACGATCCAACTGGCCGTTGCGATTGTGCGCGCACCCGGCCCCAACCCCGCCCCCGATCCGCTGGTCTACCTGGCGGGTGGCCCCGGCAGTCCCGCCGTTGTAAACGCCGGGGTTTTTGCCAATAGCTGGCGCTCCTTCATCGGCAACCGGGACTTTATCGTGATCGATCAGCGCGGCACCGGCTACTCGCGCCCGGCCCTGAAATGCCCGGAGGTCTACCAGGCCAATGGCGACCTGCTGGGCCGCACCGTCAGCCGCACCGAGAAGGTTCGGGCCGAGGCAGACGCCATGCTGCGCTGCCGGGATCGCCTGGAGCAGGAAGGTGTCAACCTGGCAGCCTACAACAGTGCCAATAGCGCCGCCGATCTGGAAGATCTGCGGATGGCGCTGGGCTACGGTCAGTGGAACCTCTTCGGGATCTCCTACGGCACCCGGCTGGCGCTGACGGCGATGCGCGATCATCCGGCGGGCCTGCGTAGCGTGGTGCTCGACTCGGTCTACCCAACCCAGGTCAACCTGCACACCGAGATGCCCGCCAACGCCGACCGCGCGCTGAACCGGCTCTTTAGCGGCTGCGCCCAGAACCCCAACTGTAACGCGCGCTACCCCGACCTGGAGCGGGTCTTCTATGAACTGGTGGATCAACTGAACGCCAGCCCGGTTACGGTAGGCGTCAGCACATCGAGTGGTCGGATCGACCTGGTGGTGGATGGCAATCGGCTGATCAGCCTGACCTATGGCATGCTCTACAAAACCGCCGTCATTCCGCAACTGCCGGGGATGATCTATGCCACGCGGAATGGCAACTATGGCCCGCTATCAAACCTGGAGAGCAGCCGCCTGACGGGTTCGGGTGGATTTAGCCACGGGATGTACTTCTCGGTGCAGTGCAGCGAAGAGATCGCCTTTACCAACCTGGACGAGGTAAACGCCGAGATGTCGCGCTACCCCCGGTTGAGCACCTTCTTCAGCGGCGTGATGGAGAACACCCCGACCATTTTTGAACTCTGCGCGGCCTGGGGGGTACAACAACCTGATCCGATTGAAAATATGCCTGTGCAGAGCAGTGTTCCCACGCTACTGCTCTCAGGTGAGTATGACCCGGTGACACCCCCGGCGTGGGGCCGGATGGCCGGAGGAACGCTCAGTACCAGCTTCTTCTACGAGTTCCCCGGTACCGGGCATGCGGTCATCACGCGCGGCGCATGTGCCTACGGTATCATCCGCGCCTTCCTGGATAACCCGAACGCCGCGCCGGAGTCGTCCTGCGTGGGACGGCTGGGCGGCCCGGCCTTCTAAGGCCGGAAAGCACCTGAATTATACGGGTGGCAGTCATGCTGCCGCCCGATAATGTACAGAAGTTACGCGGTCGGTTCAAACCAGCCGTTTGTTTGGATGAACGACCCGAAGCGTATCAGCACTGGTTGTTTCGCGGTTTTCGCGCATGTCGCGGCGTTCGTGATCCAAACCCTTACCGCGTAACTTGTGTAATTTAGAACAGAATTTTACACAACATACTGAAATCCATTCTCCACGATTTTGCATACCAGCACGACTCCTCTGGTGATTTTTATGGCATAATTGATCACGGAGAGCAGGGAGCCAGGCCATTTCCTGAAGCAATTCTGAACATCACCAGATCTGGAGCGTTCCCATGACCAACAACCTCAACCCTTTAACGACCGCGCATGTCGAGAACCTACATCTTCGTCAACGGGTGGCAACGCTCGAAGCCCTCCTGCGTGAACGCACCGCTGAGTTACGGGCAGCCACGCTGTTGTCCGCACCGCATCCAGACGCACGGGAAGATCCTATAGTCCCGCTAGCCAAACACCGGCAGATCGAGGCGTTACTGAACCACCGGGTGCAGCAGTTGGAAGCCCTCCAGGCCACAATGCATGAGATCTCCAGCAAGCTCGATCTGGCAACGCTGCTCCGGGCCATCCTGAAGCGCGCGGTTGATCTGCTGGATGCCACGGATGCCGAGATCAGCCTGTATGATGCGGATCGGAATGACCTGGTGGTTATGGTGGGCCACAATATGCCGTATGACTACACCGGGTTGCGATTGGCACTGGGCGAAGGGTCACACGGGTATGTCGCGCAGACGCGCCGGCCATTGATTATTGCGAATTATCTCACCTGGGAGGGTTGCCAGCCCGCGTACGCGGTACTGGGCCCCAAAACGCTGGTGCTGGTACCACTGCCGGCAGGTGACAGCCTGATAGGTGTGATCGGCGTCGGCAGTGTCAACCTGTCCCGCAGCTTTGGCCCATGCGATGTGGAGTTGCTCAGCCTGTTTGCACAGCAGGCAACGATTGCAATTCAGAATGCGCAGTTCTATGCGGCCACCCGGCAGCGCGTTCAGGAGGCCGAGACGCTGCGTCAGGCCGCCGCCGTGGTCACCTCCACCCTCAACCTGGAAGAGTCGATCGAGCGTATCCTGGAACAACTGGCAATGGTCGTACCGCACGACAGCGGTTCAGTTCAATTGATATCCGGCGAGATGACAACAATTGTCGGTGGACGGGGCTACCCCGATATGCGCGCGGTCATTGGCCTGCAACTGCCCCTGACCAGCAACACACCGAATGCCGTGGTCTACCGGGAGCGTCGGCCCCACCTCCTGAATGATGCATCGGTGGCGCACCCGATCTTTCAACAACCGCCCCACAACCGTATTCGCTCCTGGATGGGAGTGCCGCTGATCTTTCAGGAGCGGATGATTGGCATGCTGACCCTGGACAGCATTCATCCCAACCATTTTACGCGGGATCATGTCCGTCTGGCAACAGCATTTGCGGACCAGGTAGCAATCGCCCTGGAAAATGTCCGGCTGTTCACCGAGGTGCAACAACTGGCTCTGGTTGATACACTCACCGGGCTGTACAATCGGCGGCACTTCTTTACTCTGGCGCGGCATGCGGCTGAACATGCAGTGCAGGCGCGGTGTCCCACAGCGATTATTATCCTGGATTTAGATGATTTTAAGAGTATTAATGACATCTATGGACACACCGTCGGCGACCAGGTGTTAATTGCTGCGGCGCACTGTTGTCGGCAGTCAGTACGCAGCGTGGATATTGTTGCGCGCTACGGGGGAGAGGAGTTTATCATCCTGCTGCCGGAAACCGATCAGGAGCGCGCCGGCCAGATTGCCGAGTCCCTGCGGATCAACCTGTCGCAGATGGCCCTGACGACAACCACGGGGCCGCTTCAGATAACGGCCAGTCTGGGAACGGCCGGCACAACTTTTGCCGACGCAACCGATCTCAATATCCTGATTGAGCATGCGGACCAGGCACTGCAAGTCGCCAAGCATCTGGGCAAGAACTGGGTGGTCAACTGGAGTGCCGGGTTGCCGGCAGAGGATGCCGTCCTCGCGGCGCAGGCTACGCAGCGCAGCCATCGCTACACCTCTGCACTATTGCGGGTTGCCGCGCGCCTGAATGCCCATCTCGACCTGCCGACGGTGCTACGCATTATTTGTGAGGAGACGCGGCACACGCTGCAGGTTACGTATACCACGATTCAACTGTATGACCCGGAACCGGATGAACTGCGCTGTGCCATGGCCCTGGGCATGCCACCCGATTATCTTGCAAACGTTGTGCCGACCCCGTTTGCCGTGTATGATGCGCTCATGGCGCAGATGGGCCGAGTAATGATCATTCCGGATCTGCAGGCGATGCCCGACCTGCCCAACGCCGGGTTGCACCAGCAGATGAATGCCCGTACCTTTATCAGTGTGCCGATGCGCCGCGCCGATAATCTGGTCGGCATTCTGAATGTGGGCACGGTGGGGGCAACGCGTGTGTTTACCAACGATGAACTGGCGCTCCTGCAGGGCCTGGCGGATCAGGCGGCCCTGGCGATCACCAATGCCAACCTCTACACGGAGATGGTGCATGCCTATGATGCCACCCTGGCAGGCTGGTCACGCGCCCTGGAACTGCGTGACCGTGAGACCGAAGGGCATAGCCAGCGCGTTACCACGCTGACCATGCGCCTGGTTCAGTTGCTCGGCATTGCGGAGGAGGAGCAGGTGCATATTCACCGGGGCGCGTTGCTCCACGATATTGGCAAGATGGGTATCCCCGATGGTATTCTGCTCAAGCCGGGACCGCTGACCCCCGAGGAGTGGGTATTGATGCAGAAACACCCGATCTATGCCTACGAGATGCTGGCACCGATTGCCTTCTTGCGCCCGGCGCTGGATATCCCGCGCTACCACCACGAAAAGTGGGACGGCAGCGGCTATCCCTATGGACTGCGTGGTGCGGAGATCCCGCCGGCAGCACGCATCTTCGCGGTGGTCGATGTCTGGGATGCGCTTCAGTCGGATCGCCCCTATCGCCCGGCCTGGAGCGATGAGCAGATCCGGGCCTATATCAGTAGTCAGGCGGGCAGCCATTTTGATCCGGAGATCGTCGCGGCGTTTTTGCACCTGCTTGATACCGATCAATCATCATGACACCCACGAACGCCCGGCGCACCCTGATCGCCCGGCGCATTCTTGACACGCAGTCAATCCTGCCTAGAATTGGAATGATTGCATTCCTGACACCCGTATGGCATCTATGAAACGACCGCTTAGCGTTACCCTTGTCGGTGTGCTTGTGCTGATCCAGGGGCTGGTGTTTACCGCGATCTGGGGGCTGATACTGGGCGCATTTGGGGCGCGTTACTGGGGCGCGCTCCCGCCGGAAGTTGTCGCGGAATTGCCGGATATCACGCTGCCGGAGTTACTGCTGGCGGCGACAAATCTGGTGATGGGGCTGGTTGGTCTGATCAGCGGTGTGGGCATTCTGCGGTTACGGGCCTGGGCCGGGCTGATGGCGCTGATTGCGCAGGGAATGAACCTGATTGCTGAACTGCTCAGTTATACGCGGGGAGAGGCCGAATACCTCAATATGGTGATTTCCGTGATTATTGTCTTCTATCTGAACCAGCGGGATGTGCGAAATGCCTTTAGTGTGGCCCAGCACCGCGAAGACCCGGAAAGCGCGCGCAGTGCCGAGGACGAACAGGCGGCGATCCGGCAGGCCCGGCGCGACATGGCTGAGGATGGCTAATGCACCAGCGTGAACTGCTCCCCGAAGATATTGCGCTGCTGCGGCGGTTTGAGCCGGTGGTCTGCTTTACCTATGGTGAGCAGTTTTACCCGATGGATGCCGACCGCTATATCACCGAGGCGCAGTTGTGCCGCCAGCGCCCCAACGATGTGGCCGAAGTGGTCATTCCCCGGGGCGCGTTAACCCCGGAGTTGCTGGCGCAGCCCTGGCCGGATCAGCCGGGAACCTACTACTACCTGAGCTTTGCTGAATCGCTCAACCCGGCGCAGGTGCTCAATTTCTACCGAACCTCGACGTTGCGCAGCTTCCACGCGGGACCGGGGCGGCTGGCACGCGTGGGCCTGACGGCACGCCTGGCCGATATGCTCTTCTCAATGACGCTGCTCCTGCGCGGGAAGGTGCCCGGTGGTCTGGCCGCCGATGCCGCGCAGCGCTACCAGGCAATCCAGGCCGAGGATGAACGCTACTGCTACTACGGGCGCGTAGTGCGCGAAAATGGCTATACCGCGCTCCAGTACTGGTTCTTCTATGCCTTTAACGACTGGCGCTCGTCATTCAACGGGGTGAATGACCACGAGGCCGACTGGGAGATGATCACCATCTACGTGGTTGAGGATGTCAACGACGAACCGCAACCGGCCTGGCTGGCCTACTCCTCGCACGAGTTCAAAGGCGACGATCTGCGCCGCCGCTGGGATGATCCGGAGGTTGAGCGGATCGGCGAACATCCGCTGGTCTATGTTGGAGCCGGCTCCCACGCCAACTACTACCGGCGCGGCGAATATCTGCCGGTGGCCGAGGTGCCCTATGTGACGGGGCTGCTGCGGGCATGGCGGCGGCTCCAGCGCTTCTGGCGAGTCACGCTGCGCCAGGGTGAAGCCTATATCGATCTGCCGGACCTGAGCTTCTTCCGTATTCCCTTTGTGGATTATGCGCGAGGTGATGGGCTCCGTATCGGGCCGGAACAGGTGCAGACCTGGGAGGTTCGACTGCTCCAGACGACGTCAACCACTCCCGCGCCGCGCTGGGTTGATGGGTATCGGGGACTCTGGGGGCTCTACACCCGCGACCCGATTGCGGGCGAGGATGCCCCGGCGGGCCCGAAATATACCCGCGACGGCAGCGTACGCAAAATGTGGTACGACCCGCTCGGATGGGGTGGCCTGGACAAAGTGCCGCCACCGCCCGCCACCCGCGATGTGCTGGAGCAACAGCGCGCGCAGCGGCACGCGGAACAGGCAGAACTGCGCGACCAGATTGGAACGCTGACCAACCGGCTGATGCGCCTCGAGATGGAGAGCCAGGCAACCCAACAACTGCTGCATCTGCAGGAGCATGCGCTTGAACTCCAGCGCCAGATTCGTGACTGCGCCGAGGAGCTGGACACCCTCAAGGCCCGGCGGGCGACCAATGCCCAGGTGCTGGAAGGCTTCGATCTCTATGCCCGGCAACTGGCGACCGGCGAGCGGGGTTCGCCCCGGTCACATCTGCGGCTGCCGCAGGTGCCCTCCAGCCCGGCAGATCTGCGACTGGGCCGCCTGGCCGAGACCTGGAGCGCCCTGAGTATCGGGTTGCTGCTGGTGGGGTTTGTGGTCATCACGCAGTTTTTTGTTAGCGCCTGGGAAACCGGACTGCTGGTGCTGCTGGGGATCTACTTCTTCATCGAGGCGCTCTTCCGCCGCCAGGTGCAGATCCTGATCCGCTACCTGGTAGTCGGGCTGGCAATGGTCGCCACGCTGGTGCTGGTGTACGAGTTTTTCTGGCCGGTGGTGATTACCCTTACGCTTCTGGCCGGCCTGCTGATTATTGCTGAAAATATCCGCGAGTTGCTGTAATCTGCCAGTTTCCGCTTGCCCCCATTACGCGGTGAGCATCCGTATCCGGCCTGTCATTCCGGAAACAGCCGGTTTCGCCTGCTGCTCTGCGCTGCGTGCCCACAGCCCGACCCAAAAGTACCCACAGTTTCTGGCTCATTGCTGGTTTGCCGGCAAACTGGTATCAACCATCAACCTTCACACTCCTGGTAACATCACGGTAACTGGCCCACGGTACACTGCATACGAGTTTCAACGGATGAACTCCAGGCTACAGGTTAGGTTGCAGTCTCCTGTTTCCGTCGCCGCTCACTGTAACCGACGAGGAAAAATTATGAGTGCTCGCAGAGTTGAGTCCTTTTTACTGCGGTTGGTGGTCGAAGATGATGGGTCCATTGATCCGGCACAGTGGCATGGTCGCATTCAACATGTTGCCACCGGGAGCTCGCAGTCCGTCGAGCAGCTTCAGGATGTGGTGGCCTTTATTCGAGCGCATCTGGGCGAGGTTACGTCGATCACCTCGACAACATCGGCAACCATTTATGCCGACTCGTCCTCACCGCCACGCAAGCTCTCGTAGAGTGCCACGGTTTCCGGCAGTGGCTCCACACCCAACTCTGAGCGGAGTGCAGCGGTGCAGCGACTGTACAGACGCAAGGCAGTGCTGCGCTCCCCCAGGTGCATGTGGGCGCGCATCAGGAGTTGATAGGCTTCTTCCTGAGCCAGGTCATACTCGACAACGCGCCAGGCCAATCCAATGGCCTCGTGCGCCATTCCTTCCGCCAGCAGCAGTGTGCCCAGACGCAGGGCGGCTTTGTTAAACAGCAGCGCCAACCGTTCCCGCTCAACCACGGACCAGTCCTCGTAGAGACTGTCGGGCAGGAAGATCCCGCCATAGAGCGTAATTGCCGCACGGTAGGATTCCATGGCTTGCTCTGGTTGATTGGCATGTTCAGCCACCTGGCCCCGCGCAACGGCGGCAGCAAAGTCGGCCGAGTCAAGCTGGTGATCGCTCTCAATATTGAAGCCGTAGGTGTCACCCTGTTGCAGGATGTAGTAGGCCGGCGCACCTTCCGGCCGCTCCGGCTCCAGCGCTTTGGTCAACCGGCTCAACGTCACCCGCAGGTTATTCGCCGCCGCCTCGGTATCCAACCCCGGCCAGAGCATATCCATAATGCGCTCACGCGAGAGCATCCGTCCATATTCCACCAGCAGCAGTTGCAGCAGTTGGCGCGCCTTGATACTGCGCCAGTCCCGGTCGCGGACTTCTTCCTCGCCCCGCCAGACATGGAACGAGCCCATTGTCCGCACTCGCAACTGGTACGAGGGTCGGTAGACCAGATTCTCCAGCGCGTGTTCGGCGGCATTACGTACCTGCACATTCCGATCCTTGAGCAGGCTACGCAGCGCCGCGTAGGCCGTGGCGGCACCCAGGTCGCCCAGCAGGGTTGCGACACGCGCCCGCGTTGTGGGCGAACTATCTTTCAGCAGCCCGATCAGGAGCGATGTCGCCTGATCGGCGAGTTGTCGCCGTAGTACGCCGGGTGCGGCTGTAGGTGCCAGCCCGGCGCAGAGCGCATCCGCAACCACCATCTGCAGCGCGTCCGGCGGCAGAAACGGCAAGAAGGTAATGTCATACATCTCGGCCAGTTCCCAGCCGGCCTGGAGCGCCGCAGCACTGGTTTCCACATCGCCGGTGTAGTGGGCCAGCACCCGCCGGTAGAGTTGCGCAACCACCAGGAAGAGGCCATCACCGCGCTCTTCCATCTGCCGGGTGAGTTCCTGCGCCAGCGTGGTTGCCCGCGCCACCTCCCCACCTTCGCCCAGCGCCAGCAGCAGGAGCAACCGCACCCAGAAGCTATGGGCCACGCGCTCGGTATCGTCCAGACAGCGCAGGGCATCAAGGGCCGCAGCGGCGGCGGCCTGCGCCTGACCGGTGCGCAGCAGCGCGTAGGCTTCCAGGGCGGTCACGCGGGCCAGCAGTGTACTGGTTCCCGCACGATGGGCAACCGTTCGTGCCTGGGCCATGTAGGTTGCGGCCTCTTCAAAGCGATCCTGTTCCAGCAGGAGCAGCGCAACCAGGGCCGCGCTGGCGCCAATCGAGCCATCATTGTAGTAGTTGCTCAACTGGGTGTGCGCCGCCAGCGCCAGTTCCATCGCCTCGATGCCGTGACCCTGCTGATAGAGCGCCAGGGCGCGCTGGCGCAGCAGATTCTGGCGCATACGATCATCCCGGTCGATATGCGGGACGGAGAGTGCTTCATCTACGGTTGCCAGGGCTGCGGCCGGGTGGCCCTGCTGAATTGAGATATCGGAGACAATCAGGGCCAGCAGCCACTGCCAGAACGGGCTGCGCGGATGGTTGGCGGCATGCCGGGCCACCCGCAGCGCGGCGTTATAACGCCCGGAGTTGTAGAGCAGCGCAACCACGCTGACCAGAGCCGTCCCACGCGCCCAGGCATCACGGGCATGATTTGCGGCACGCACCGCGCGAATGCAGACTGCGGCAAAATCGTCCGGGCGATCCTCCCAGAAGAGCAGTGCCGCCAGATCGCTCAACGCGCGGAGTTCCCGCTGGGGCCGATCCTGGGCCTGATAGAGTTCGGCGGCCTCACTGATAGCACGGGCGGCCTGTTCGGGTGTGCGCACGCACTGGCTCCAGCCCCACATGTGCAGCAGTTCCGGATCGATGGCGCGCATGGCTTCGGGTAGTTGCTCGATCCAGCCACGGATGCTGTCGCGCTGGGGCGTATCGATCAGCGGCCAGGCCTGCTCCCGAAGCGCGCGAGCGACCTCGCGGATCTCGCCGGCGGTGGTGTAGTGCTGGAGAGCCGCCTCCAGGTTGCCCCGCCGCTCCTGGGCGCGCCCAAAGCGGCGCTGGAATGCGGCCCAGGCATCGGCATCCAGCACACTCTGCGCATGGCGCAGCAGCAGCTCCCGCCAGAGCGGGTGGAACCGCAGCAGCGATCCCTCCTCGTTGAGCGCAACCAGGGGCAATCCCATCTGCTGCGCGCGCGCAATCAGGCCGGGAACATTATGCTGCACCAGCACTTCCGTCAGCAGGGCGGTATCAAACTGCGCGGGTAGGGCGGTCAGGGCCAGGAAATCGAGCAGATCCTGCGGCAGATCGGCCAGCACCTCCGAGGCCAGATAGTCAAACAGGCCCAACCGTTGCTGGCTAACCCCCAGCGAGCGCAGGAAATTAGCCCGCTGGTCCGGAGCCTGCCGCGCCAGGGCGCGTACCGCCAGTTGCACGCTCAAGGCCCAGCCCTCGGTGTGGGTCAGCAGCAGATCAAGTTCCGCATCCGTCAGTTCGACATTGTTGCGCTCCAGCAGATCACGCGCCTCGTCAACGGTAAGCGAGAGATCATGCTGGCTCACTTCAACCAGCGCCTCCTCGGTACGCAGGCGGGGAATCGGCGCAATATTGATGGGACGGCGCGAGGCCATCACAATATGCAGCGTTGGTGGGGCGGCCCGGAGCAGGTAGCCGATCAGTTGCCCGGTGATCGGCCCATCGATAATCAGGTGGAGATCATCCAGGAAGAGAAAGGTCGGGCGCGTCAACGTCGCCTGTAGATCGCTACAGAGCGCACCCGCTACCAACGGCCAGTCACGCTGGAGATCGGCGACACTGTGGAGGATACGCCAGGCCTGCTCGCCGACATTGGGAAAGTGCATCTGGAAGGCGCGCACCAGATAGGCCAGTTGCAACGCCGGATCACGGTCGCCCTCATCCAGCGTAAGCCAGCAGACCGGCACACTGGTATGGCTTAACGCGCCGGCCCACTGCGCCAGGACTGTAGTTTTGCCAAAACCGGCCGGGGCAACCACCAGCGTCAGCGGGCGCAACCGGACCTCGGCCAGCAGTGCCTGCAGATCGGGGCGCACCAGAGTATCGCCCCGAGGCTGGGGGGGCGCAAGTTTCAACGGCATCAGGGCCGGCAACAGCCGGGCAACTCTCTCTTCCGATATGACTGGTATCATCGTTTCTTCTGTCGTAATAATGTGCGATTGGTTATAGTAATGGGTGTCGGGTTCGCGTCACCCATCAATCCTGGTAAGTATCATTGTAACGCACAAAGGTGTCGTCGGCATAGAGTACAAAGATGGTTTTTCCAAAATCGGTATTCGGTGGCGCAATATAGGTTGGCGTAAAGAGCATCAGCCCCTGCGTAAAGTCCTGCCGCACACCATACGGCTCCAGGATAATCTCAGATGTAAGCGGCGCGCCTAACGTTGCGGCAACACCGGGAATGCCGGTGTATACCCGGCCAAAACCCCGCACCGGCATCATGGGATTATTCGGGTCCGGCGTTGGTGCCGGGAGGTCGGCCGCTTCTGCCGGCCCAACGTCGCGATAGTTCCCCGCGTTAACATCAAAAAAGATATAAATCGTATCGGTGGGCGCCCACCAGTACATGCTCCCACCCGCGAAGAACTGCATCACAGCGCGTCCCGCCTGCTCGGCCGCTACCGGGCAGCCCACCTTTTCCCGCACGCCCACATTTTCGTCGTAGAGTTTCCCAAAGCCCCCCTGGAGCAACTCCCGCGCGCAGGGTGTGGCCGTCGGTGGTGGTGGCGGTGGCAGTGGTGTGTCGGTTGGCGGTGGCGGCGGCACCGGGGTGCTGGTTGGGACAGGCGTTTCTGTTGGCGCGCGAGTGGGCGGCGGTGGTGGCGGCGGCGCATCAGTCGGCGCACGGGTGGGCGGTGGTGGCGGCGCCGCCGTTGCCGTGGGCACCGTCGTACTGGTTGGTGGAGCGGTGGTTGCTGTCGGCTCAGGTGGTACGGGCGCGGGTGCCGTATCGCCAGTTGCGGCACCCGCAGCTATCTCGGTCGGCAGGATGGCCGGGTCGGTTGCCGGCAGCACGGTGGTTGCGCCCGCGGGTACCGTCGGTTCGGTGGTCGCGGTTGAAATGATGCCCGCGCCGCGCTCCGGTTCATTCCCATCATCACGGAAGGCCAGCGCCAGCCCCCCGGCCATGACCAGCAGCAGCAGGACGGCACCCAGCGGCACCCAGAGTAGCCAGCGCCGAGGACGAAGGGCGGGGGTGGGCAGGTTGACCTGCGTCGTCTGCGTGGCGGAGGAGGGTGTGCCGGGCACCGTTGGCGCGACGATGTAGGGAGGCGAGGCAGCCAGCGTCGGCGCAGCCAGCGCCTGCTGCAGCGCCTGCACCAGCACACCCGCCGTCGGGTAGCGCTCGTCGGGATTCTTGGCGAGGGCCCGCAGCAGCACCGCATCAATCGCAGGTGAGAGCACCGGATTGAGCGTTGAGGGTACCGGCGGCGGCTGGTAGAGATGCGCCATCAGCACTTCCTGCGTGCTGCCGGAAAAGGCACACTGGCCCGTCAGCGCGCGGAACACCAGCATCCCCAGCGCGTAGACATCTGCCCGTCCATCGACGGCGCGGTTGCCAATCTGCTCGGGGGCCATATAATCGGGCGTGCCGATCAGCGCGCCGGTTGTGGTCAGACCGGGCGTATCGCGCACCTTGGCAATCCCAAAATCGCTCAGATGGGCGGTTGCGCTATCCAGACGGGGGACGGGTGGCGTGGCGGGCGCGAACTCCAGCAGAATATTGCCGGGCTTGATATCCCGGTGAACAATATTCTGCGCGTGGGCATAATCCAGGGCACCGGCAATCTGCTCCAGCAGCGGCAGCAGTTCCTCCAGGCGGAGCGTGCCCCGCTCGTTCAACACCTCCTGCAGGGCCGGACCGCTGAACAATTTCATGGCGATAAAAACAACACCCTGTTCCTCGCCAACATCATAGATCGGAACAACATTGGGATGATCCAGAGCGGCGGCAGTAATCGCCTCACGCTTAAAGCGCTCAACCAGGGTTTTGTCGGCAACATACTGGGGATAGAGCACCTTGATAGCAATATCGCGGTGGAGGGCAGCATCATGTGCGCGATAGACGGCTGCCATACCGCCATGCCCCAGAAGCGCGGTAATGTTATACCGCCCAAGATGCTGATTGATAAGCGCGTTAAGCATATCACCACACCTGTCCGCACATACCATGAATGAGTGCAGACGTTGCTATTTTATCAACAAATGTAACAATTCAGCAATTGCGAGACGATTGTCTGGCGATTGCTCAACAACCTGAACGCAACCACCCCAAATTATAGCACGCTATCTCACACTATTCTCAGATCTAGCCCACGGGAATTCAAACAGTGGTAAACTAGAGCCGGCGTGCCGTCTGAATATCACAGATTTATCATCCTCTGTAGTAGACGTGTGTGCTATACTATGCCGAATGTTTGACCCGGCATGGTTCGGGCGGATAGGGAACCGAGAATTGTTAATTGTTGGATAGAAGCTATGACATTAGACCGCTACACGCGCAAAACCTATGCTGGTAAGGTGGTGCCACGTCGCCCGACTTACCCCCGTTTGCTGCGACGTGGTCGGGCCGCCGGTCACCCGCACTCCGCGATGACGGGCTTTATCATGCGGGGAATTGCTGTTTTTTTCCTGCTTGCTGTCGTGCTGATTGCCGTGTTTGCTGTCAGCAGCTATAGCGCCTATGCGCAGATTACGGCCTCGCTCAAGCCGCGCCTTGCCGCGTTGAACAACCGCGAAGTTTTTGAGACCTCGCGCATCTATGATCGGAATGGGACGCTGCTCTACGAGTTTTTCGATGCCGGCAGACGTACCCGGATTGATCTGGCCGATGTCTCGCCGCTGGTCATCAGTGCAACTGTGGCAATCGAGGACAAAACCTTCTTCACCAATGCCGGTGTAGACTATGAAGGGATTGCCCGCACGCTCTACAGCAGCCTCAGCGCCGGGGAGGAGACCGGTGGCGCTTCGACGATTACGCAGCAGGTGATCAAGAATATTGTCCTGTCCGATGAGGAACGGCAGTATGAGAACCGCTACCAGCGCAAGGTCAAGGAGATCTTTCTGGCGCAGGAGCTGAATGAACTCTACAGCAAAGAAGAGATCCTGGAACTCTATCTTAATGAGATTTTCTATGGCAATCTGGCCTATGGCATTGAGGCGGCCAGCCAGACCTATTTTGGCATTCCCTCCAAAGATCTGAATGTGGCGCAGGCGGCGCTGCTGGCCGGACTACCGCAACTGCCCTCCAAATATAACCCGATCAACTATCTCCAGCGCGATGAAGAGGGCGGATCGGGTGTGCTGCCGGGGGTGACGCTCGAAGACGGCTGGGTCAGTCCGGCCTATCAGTTGCCGGCGACGATTGTGCCAACCAAGTGGCGGCAGATCGCGGTCTTCCGCCAGATGGTCGATGAAGGCTATGTCACCGAGGCCCAGGCGCGGACGGCAATTGCGCAGGATCTGCGGTTTGCGCCCCAGGAAGTGCCGCTCAATGCGCCCCACTTTGTCTTCTATGTGCGCAACCTGCTCCAGGAGCGCTACGGGCAGCAACTGGTCAGTGGGGGCGGTCTGGAGATTCATACCACACTGGATCTGGATATGCAGCGGATGGTGCAGGCCAAAGCTGCCGAACATATTAATGGACTGGATGCGCGGAATATTCATAATGCCGCCGTGGTGGTGATGCAGCCCAACACCGGGCAGATCCTGGCGATGGTCGGCAGTATCGACTATAACGCGGTTGAGACCACCAAAACGCCTGGACAGGATGGTAATGTCCTGGATGGGCAGGTTAATGTTGCCACCCGCGAACGGCAGCCCGGCTCGGCACTCAAGCCGTTTACCTACCTGGCGGCGATGCAGCAGGGTATGACGCCCGCCTCGCTCCTGTGGGATGTGCCTACCGAGTTTCCGCTGACGAATGGTGAGTGGTATGCGCCGGAGAACTACAACAGTCGTTGGAATGGACCTGTGCGTATCCGTACGGCGCTGGCAAACTCGCTCAATATGCCGGCGGTCAAGGCGCTCAAGTTTGCCGGAGTGAACTATACCCTGCAGTTCCTCGACCGGGTGGGCATCAAGTCGGGGCTCAAGCGGGGCGACGGCTTCTACGGCCTCTCGCTAACGCTGGGCGGCGGCGAGGTGACGCTGCTGGAGTTGACGACCGCCTACAACACGCTGGCGAATCACGGGCGCTATATTCCATCAACACCTATTCTCAAGATCACCGATGGCGACGGCAATGTGCTGGAGGAGTATCGTCCCGGACGGGGCGAACAGGTGGTCGACTCGGGCATGGTCAGCATCATCACCGATATGATGAGCGATGACGAGGCACGCGAGCCGATCTGGGGGCGCAACAGCAAGCTGCAACTCTCTCGCCCGGCAGCCGTCAAGACCGGTACCAGTAATGACTGGCGCGATGCCTGGACGCTCGGCTTTACGCCCTTTGTCACCGTGGGTGTCTGGAGCGGTAATAACAACAATGAGCCGACGAGCAAGGTTGAGAGTCTCGAGAGTGGCGGGATCATCTGGCATAATGTCATGGAAGAGTTGTTTGATTGGATCGAGAGTGATCCCCAGTACCGCGAACTCTTTAGCGCACCTTTCTCCGGTAACGAGATCCCGGAGGAGTTTACGCTGGCGGCCAATGTCCAACGCAAGTCGGTCTGCCGACTGCCGGGACCGTTTGGCGGGTATGACGAAGAGTTGTTCACAACCGATATGATCCAGACCAACGCGCGCAACGCGGGCAACGAAGACGCAGAGTTGCAGGGACAGATCGGCGGCGCATGTGACTTCTACCAGCGGATTACCGTTGTGCGTACCGGCAGTGACAGTGGCGTCAGATACTGTGTTCCGCGCTCAGGCGACCGCTACCCGCCCGGTATGCTGACGAGTGTCACTGTCTGGAATACCCCCCCCACGGAGCCGAATGTGCGGGTGCGGTATGTCTGGTCGAGTGGGAGCGCCGGCGGCGGGAACTTCCCACTCTGTTCGTCCAGAATGTTTGTGCGGCCAACGGCAGCCGCAACCAATACGCCTGTGCCACCCACAGCCGTCCCCGCGCCGGTTGACGGGGCTGTCCGTATGCCGAATGTCATCGGTCTGGGCGAGAACCAGGCCCGGACGGTCTTACAAAGCCTGGGCGTGAGTGCGATCTACGCGGACTACCAGTCGCGCGAGCGCATCCCGAATATCTACGACCAGTATGCGCCCTACACCGTCATTAGCTCACAGCCGGGGGCGGGCGACTGGATTCTCCCTGGTACGACGGTGGTGCTGGGCATCCGCGGCCCGGATAGCCAGCCCGCGCCGCAACCCGATGTACCGGCGCAACCGCAGCCACAACCGCAGCCACAGCCGGAACCACCGCCACAGGAGCCACCGCCGCAAGACCCGCAGCCGCGGCCAATCTTCCCGCAGCCGGGGACGGCGGTCCCGCTGCCGGGCGTGCGGCTGCCGGGGCAGTAAATGCGGACATAGTAAGTAAACGGACGAAAGCGTATCATGCTTTCGTCCGTTTTTGTTACCGGGATATGCGCAAGATTCTGCTCGGCGATGCAAGCGTTCGTCCTCCCGCATTCGTCGTTCGTCGTTCGTCCCCCGTCGTTCGTCCCTCGCCCTTCATCCGCCGTCCGCCGTCCACCATCCACCGCCCTTCGTCAACCAGTGTTAAAATAGAGGAAGATTCCCGCAAGGTGCGCTTGGCCTGATATTTGCGCTGACGCACATAAGATCTATCAGGCGATGAGGATGTTGCTATGACTACTATGGAAGAGTTATTTCACGGACCCAATGCCGGTTATGTCCTGGAGTTGTACGAACGCTATCTTGAGAATCCTGACTCTGTCGATGCCGCCACGCGCGAGATGTTCGCCTCCTGGACGCCGCCCGAAAATGACGCGGCACGGGCGAGCCAACCCCCAACGGCTCCCGCCCCGGTTGCCCTGGAGGAGGACAGCGCTCCCGCAGCCGCAGCCGTCCCGGAGCATGGGCATACGGAGGCCGCCGCCCGCGAGCGCGGGAATGGCATCATTGCCGCGCTGGTGCAGAACCAGGGCAACGGCGTAACACTGGAACAGACGGACGCGCCTGCAACCGAAACGCCGGTTATCGAAGCCGCCCCCGCTGCCGGGGTAACGATTCCGCCGGCCGAAGTTGAACTGATTGTGCATACCGCCCGTCTGGTGCGGCTGATCCGCGAGCTGGGGCATCTGGCCGCGCATATCGATCCGCTGGGGAGCGAGCCGCCCGGTGATCCGGGGCTGGAACTCGAAACCTACAACCTGACCACGGCGGATCTGATCTCGCTGCCGGCCAATGTCGTCAGTGGGCCGCTGTCCGTCGGGTCACGCAATGCGCTGGAGGCTATCGGCAAGCTGCGCCGGGCCTACTCCAGCACGATTGGCTACGAGGATGATCATGTGCAGAACCACGAAGAGCGCCGCTGGATGCGTGATGCCGTCGAGAGCGACATGTTTTTCCAGGATTTTGATGATCAGCGCAAGCGCGAGTTGCTGGAGCGCTTGACCGAGGTTGAGACCTTTGAGCAGTTTCTGCACCAGCAGTTTATCGGGCAGAAGCGCTTCTCGCTCGAGGGCACCGATATGCTGGTGCCCATACTCGACTCGATCATTCGCAATGCGGCCACCGCCGGCACCCGCGAGGTGATGCTGGGGATGGCCCACCGGGGACGGCTCAATGTGCTGGCCCACGTCCTGGGTAAGCCCTACAGCGCGATCCTGGCGGAGTTTCAGCGCCCCAACTACTACCACATCGGGACATACCAGGGCTGGGCAGGTGATGTCAAGTATCACCTGGGAGCCCGGCGCGCCTACCGCGAGAGTGGCGTCTACGAAATGCCGCTGACGCTGGTACCCAACCCCAGCCATCTCGAATATGTCAACCCGGTGGTTGAGGGCCGGGCGCGGGCGGCGCAGGAGTGGCGCGAGCAGGCGGGCGCACCCACCAATGATGCCACGGCCTCGCTGCCGATCCTGATCCATGGTGATGCCGCGTTCCCCGGTCAGGGGGTGGTCGCCGAGACGCTGAATCTCTCGCGGCTGATCGGCTACCATACCGGCGGCACTATCCATATTATTATCAACAATCAGATCGGCTTTACCACCAGCACCAATGATGCGCGCTCAACCCTCTACGCCAGCGACCTGGCGAAGGGATTTGAGATCCCGATTGTGCATGTCAATGCCGATGATCCAATTGCCTGTATCGCGGCGG
>DAOTVB010000212.1:0-3040 GCA_034436755.1 Chloroflexaceae bacterium
GCCAAATGAATTCGGGAAGCCAAAAATAAAATCGGATCACACCCAAGACAATGGATACGCCGAACGCCACGCCGAACGCCACGCCTCTCGCCACGCCTCCCGCCACGCCGAATGCCACGCCGAATGCCACGCCTACCGCCACGCCGACCGCCACGCCGAACGCCACGCCGAACGCCACGCCGACCGCCACGCCGAACGCCACGCCGCCCGCCACGCCGCCCGCCACGCCGACCGTCACGCCGACCGCCACGCCGACCGCCACTAAATAAATATCGACTGAAGGACTGAATGTAGCAATGAGGGCAGACAGGCTGAATGGTTCGAGGATGGGCAGGAAGGCCGCCAGCACAGGCACGCCAAAACTGAGGATTGCAAAAATAGCCCAGAACCAGCCCAGCCAGTAGGCAGCCCGCTGGGGAAACCACCAGCGTAGCGCATCGCCGGCCAGGGTTCCGGCGGTGTAGCCAAGGCTGACGAGCAGTGCCGCGCGCCAGTTAAAGCCGGTCCAGCCGGTAAAGATTGCGCCAAAGAGCAGCACACTCGCCAGCGGCGTACCCGCCAGCAGTAGCCGGCGCGCGCGGCAGAGCGCGCGGAAGCGCGGGTCATCCCCAACCTCCCGGCGTACCTCCCAGACCTTCAGCTCTTCGTCCAGATCTTCATGAATGCTGCGGGCATAGCGGCGCAACGCCAGCCCACGAAAGAAGAGCCAGTAGAGCAACTTGAAGGGGTTGTCGATCAGGATGGCATTGGTCGCAGCAGGACGGGCCATTATGCTCCTCCGGGTAGCAACTGTTGCCATTCCAGCAACTGTTCGGACGACAGGAAACCGAAGGCGTAGAGCAGCAGCGCAACCAGGCCGAGCAGCAACAGCACAGTGGCAATGCGCCCGCCAATACTGTCAATTACCTCGGCCAGCTTTGTAATTGCATGGTTCAGGGGTGCGGGCGAACTCTTTCCCGCTGTCGGCGGCCGCTCACGCGCGGCATTGCTGAGGCGGATCGCCAGGTCATATTTTGCCTGCACCTCACGACCCAGGATGCGGCGGGCAGAGTCGTGGAGCGTGCCGTCTTCTGTGTGCAGTAAGCCCGGTAGATAACGCTTCGACCCGTAGAGCAGGAACCCGGCCCACTGCAACCGCAACGGATGATCATCCCCGACATCCAGACCGATGCGTACCTCCTCGGCAGTAAAGGGATGGTCGTGGGGCAGGCGCAGCAGTTCCTCGGCTTCGTCGCGGGGCAGGGTGCGCAGGAGTTGCTGGTCAACCCCGTTGGCAAAATACGCATTCAGGTCTTCAATCTCGGTCAGCGGCTGACGGGTTGCCAATACCAGCGCAATGCGGGAATGGGTATACAGGCTGCGCAGCGTACCAAAAAAACCATCGTCAAATTCATCAGGATATTTCAGCAGATCCTTGAACTCATCCAGCAGCAACACCACGCGCAACCCACCCTGCGCAGCCCCCTCCAGGGCACGGACGGTCTCGCTCAACGTCGGCTCCGGGTTTTGCTCCAGGGCACGCAATGCCCACTCCTGGCCGGGAACCGGCGGCATATGCGGCAGCAGACGCTCCAGCAGTGCCCGGCAGAAGCCTGTCCGCGTACGGCCCTGTTCCCTGGTTGCCATATCCAGATAGATCGGCAGGTAAGACCCACGTTCACGCACATAATCAGCCAGATGTGCTTCCAGGTAGCGCAGCAGGCTGCTCTTGCCGATCCGCGCCTCACCCACCAGCGACACACTCATCATATTCTCCAGTCGCGCCACAACCTCCCTCAGTTCGCGCCGGCGTCCGACGAACCGCTCCGGTGGGACCGTCCGGCCCGGTGTAAACGGATTATCGCCCGTCGGCGTGGGCGCGTGATTGGGTGGTGACGTGGGCGACACGGGTTCCGACAGCACGGCTTCCGCAGGCGGCGGTTGCACCTCGAGGAACTGGAACAGGCGCGCACGTTCATCCGGTCGTTGCGCCGGGTCGGTAAAATCAAGATAGATAAAGGGCTGGAGGCGCTCGGGCAGTTCGCAGGGTGCCTGCAAAATCACCAGGAAGCGGCCCCGGCGGTTGGCCGGGTCGAGCGTTTGCAGCACCCACTGCTCCAGTTGGGACCACTCGCTCTGCCGGTAGGCCGGCGAGAAGACAAACAGCGTCTTGCGGCTGCTGCGGATAGCGCGCTCGATCTCGTCCAGGATCGCGGCCGCCGGAGCAAAGTCGCGGTAGTCAATGCACACACGCAGACCGGCGGCTTCCAGCGGCGCAAGCAACTCCTGGTCAACCCAGGCGCGGGCGGGGCGGGCATAGGAGAGGAAGACATCATAGCTGAAGGTAGCAGGCTGCGTCGTCATGGTGCTCCCCGGCAGGGCGTAACCTGCCGCCTGTCTCCTCTGTTACCCGGTAGCGCATCGCCAGGCCGGATGTGCGAAATCCCAACATGCGGCGTAAAATCTACACTGACGGAGGTGGCGCTACCCGGTCGTATGTTCAATGTTGTGCATCAGGGTGAATTTTGCAATCCGCCGATTGCCGCGGTTTTATTGTACCAGACGGCAAATATCGGCGCAAACATAGCCTGCGCCCGCCACAATCTGCACAACGCCGCGCGCTGCCTCAGACTGACACTCCCCCGCACCCTGATGTATAATGAGCAGCAGCGCAAGGCAACGCACACCCGGAGGAGGCAGCCGACAATGACGACCACCACCGATGATTATGACAGCCCGTGGAAGGATATCCTGGAACACTACCTGCCCGACTTCTTCGCCTTCTTTTTCCCGCACATCCACGCCGAGATTGATTGGACGCGACCGCCGGTCTTTCTCGACAAGGAACTCCAGCAGGTGGTCCGTGATGCCGACCTGGGCCGACGCCTGGCCGACAAACTGGTGCAGGTCTGGCGGCGCGACGGCAGCGATGCCTGGGTGCTCATTCATATTGAAGTGCAGGGGCAGGAAGAGGCCGATTTTACCCAGCGGATGTTTGTCTATGCCTACCGGCTGTTTGACCGCTACCGCCGGCCGGTGGTCAGCCTGGCGATCCTGGGTG
>DAOTVB010000213.1:0-39785 GCA_034436755.1 Chloroflexaceae bacterium
CGGCACCTACACGCCAGGGATGGTGGGCGATCTGGAGCGCATTCAGTTACTGGCCGAAATCGGTGTGGTCGTGCTGATGTTTGGCGTCGGTGTCGAGTTCTCGGTGGATCAGTTGCGCCGGGTGCAGCGCGTGGCTCTGACGGGCGGGCTTGGTCAGGTTGGGTTGACGATTTTGCTGGGTGTTGGCGTTGGCACGCTGCTGGGATGGCCCTGGGCCTGGCGACTGTTTTTCGGCTGCATTATCGCCATCTCCTCGACGACGGTGCTGTTCAAGCTCTTGATGGATCGGGGCGAACTGGGCAGCCGGCATGGACAGATTACAACCGGCATCTCACTGGTGCAGGATCTAAGCACGGTGTTAATTATGGTACTGCTGCCGGCGGTGACGGTGGGACAGGCGGGTAGCAATCCGCTGGTGGAGGTGGGTTGGGCGCTCGGACGTGCGGCGCTCTTCTTCGTGCTGATGATTTTTCTCGGCGGGCGGATTTTTCCCTGGCTGCTGACCCGCATTGCGCAACGTGGCTCACGCGAGCTATTTTTGCTGGCAACACTGGTGCTTTCGCTGGGCACCGCGTTGCTGGCGACGCAGGGGTTTGGGCTGTCGCTGGCAATCGGTGCCTTCGTCGCCGGGCTGGTTGTCTCGGAGTCGGAGGTGCATTATCGCATTTTGGGTGAGATTCTGCCCCTGCGTGATGCATTTGCTATTCTCTTTTTCGTCTCCGTTGGTATGTTGATTGACCCGCGCTTTATCTGGGATAATCTGGGAATTGTTCTGCTACTTACCACAGTGATTGTGCTCGGCAAGTTCCTGGTGACGGCGGTAGTGCTCTGGGCGTTTGCCTATACGCGGCGGACAATTTTGCTGGTTGCGGCCGGGTTGGCCCAGATCGGCGAGTTCTCGTTTATTCTCGCTGAGCAGGGAGTGCAGCTTGGTGTCCTGGACAACTATATCTATGGGATGACGCTGAGTGGCGCGCTGCTTTCGGTTCTGGCAACGCCCTTCTTGCTGCGCGGCATCGATCCGCTAACGGAGTTGCTTGATCGGCGGCTGCCGTCACGCTCGCTCCGTCCCGGCAATGAGGAACCCGAAGTGCCCGGTGGTATGCGCGGGCATGTAGTTGTCTGCGGGTATGGGCATATTGCGCAACATCTGGTTGAGGCGATGCAGGAACTGGAACAGTCGTTTGTGATCATTGAGCAGGACTGGATGCGTGCGCAGCAGGGGCGGGCAAATGGGGCAACGGTTATTTTTGGCGATGCCGCCAACCAGGCGGTGCTTCGGGGGGCCCAACTTGACTCGGCCTGCGTTGTCGCCATTACCGTGCCCGACCCGGCGACCCAGCACATGATTTTGCAGAATGTCCGCGATATCTGTCCGCATGTGCCGATTATCTCGCTGGCGCAGCGGGTTGAAGATCTGCCGCACATGTATGACAGTGGCGCAAACGACGTTATTCTGCCCAACTTTGAGGGCGGGTTGGAGATCCTGCGGCAGACGCTGCTGCGGCTGGGGGTAACGGGGGAGGCGATCCAGGGCTACATCGACACTGTTCACTCGGAGCGGTACGCGCCCTGGCAGCATGCTGAGGATGATGCACAGTTGCTCAGTACGTTACGGAGTGCGGCGGCGAACCTGAGTCTGCAATGGTATCAACTCTCGTCCAACTCGCGCTACGTTGATCAGCCGATTGGCCGGCTAGATATCCGGCAGCGCACGGGGGCTTCCATTGTTGCGATTGTGCGTGGCACTGAGGTGCTGGTCAACCCCGATGCAACCACATTCCTGCGCGCCGGGGATCGGCTGGCTGCGCTGGGTGATGATGCGCAGCGCCAGCGGTTTGTCACCTGGCTGCGGGCGGGGGAGCAGGATGCGATAGCGGAGGAGCAGTTGCTGCTGCCCGAAGTGCAGATGCCCTATTCATCGGTGGATTAATCCGCGCGAGAAGAAGCGAATGATAGATGCAGAAACGCGTCCTACACCTCGATCAGGGCTTAATCGGTAGAGTGTACACGTCGGCTGCCTCACGTTCGGCCAGCATGGCATAACGCTCGCGGCGGTCAGCGTCGAGCCGCCCACCAATATCGGCATGAGGATACAACGTTGCGATCTCGGTTCGCAGTTGCTGCCAGCGTGTCCATCCATCTGCTGGTGGCGCAACAGTGGGCTGTTCAGCAAGCTTTCTGGCAAGCCGGGCAATGAGTTCCGCCCGCTCGTGTGGCGTAAGCTGACGGGCGCCGGCAAGGATCTGGTCAAAGGTCAGGGTGGTCATGCGCAGTCTCCTTTCTGTTTCGCTCTATTATACCGTCGCTTCGCCGGTACCAAACCTTCAGTTTCCGTGTACGCAGGCATCTGCTGCCAGCGTATGGAGTTACCTTGGTGTGCGATACGGCCCCAGATAGCGCTGCACCAGCCCCAGGTCAAACTCATGCTGCAGGCGCGTGCGGGCACCTTCGGCGGTGGCAGCCAGCGCGCGTCCCAGTTGCCGGCAGATTGTGTCGGCCAGGAACTGCGGTAGTGGCTCCTGTACCGTGTTGACTCGCAACGCGCCCCGGAATGTTGCCAGCACCGCGCCCAGCGGCTCACGCGCAATCAGCGCGGCGGGCAGTTCCAGCCGATAGGCCGGGCCGGTTGCATCGGGCCGGTAGTAGAGCACATAGAGCTGCCCATAGCTATGCTCTATCGCCATACGCCGCTGGCGGAAGTCGGGCAGCATCGGGTTGCGATAGCCGGTCAGCAGGTGAGGGCGGTCCTGACGAATCAGCGAGACCGGCAGCGAATATTCGCCCGCATTGAGTACACTGGTCCAGAGCGTCCGGTCGGTGATGGTGCCGCTGAGGTGGGGCGCCAGCGCCGCCACATCGTCGGCAGCGGTGGCCGACTTGGGATGTGCCACCACACGCCGGCACTCGAGCACCAGCCGCCAGTCCTCTTCCAGGAAAAATGTCTCGATCAGCGGGCGAAAGATATTCCACCAGGCGGGCGGATTCCCGGCGCGATGGTCCTGCGCATACCGCACCAGCAGCCGGTTGATCTCCAGCAGCACCGAGTAGAACGAGCCATCAAGGACAAACAGGCCGCTGCTGGTGGCGCGTATTCGCTGTGCCAGCAGGCGCAGTTCCAGCACAGAGCGTAGCCCGCCCAGGATGCTCTCCAGTTCTTCCACGGGGGGCAGCAGTTGCACAATCACATCTTGATCGGTGAGGGTGGCCTCCTCGACAGCGGCGGCGGCAATAGCGGCAAAGGTCGCGCCCGCTGCCGGCACGGTGGCGTGCGCCCCATCAACCGCGCAGAGTCGCCGCGTCGGGCCATCGGGTGCGGGACGGATGCGCCGGTCAAGCGCGGCCCGTAAGCGATCGCGGTCATCCTCAAGCTGCTGAAGCGTACTGCGGCAGGCCTCTGTACAGGCGGTAATCGCACTCAGGACAGCTGCCGGTAGTGCGGCGGTACCGAGGTTCGTAGACTGATCTGTCATTCTGGTTCAGGTTTCTCAGCAGGCGAGGAAGCATGTAGTGCCTGTTCATACTCGGCAAAGGTATTAGACCGTAACGCGAGACTAAACAACGTATTCAAGCGCTCCAGATCACTCAGCATTGCCAACATTTGCTCGACCCGGCGATAATCCATTGCGGTTGGATTGAAGCGTACGGCAATCACTTCGAGAATATTATCGCGTGCTTTCTGGCGTTCGCCCTCAGCGCGGCCTTCAGTTTTGATCCGTTCTTGATAACGTTGATACTGTTCCCATAAAAAGGGGTGTTCCTTCAGATCCTCCAGTTCCAGATCGCTCAACAGTTGCTTTGTCATAGCAATTATCTCCTCATCTTTCATCAAGCCAATGAGTTGCTGCAACAGTTCCTTCTGCTGTGCCGCATCTGCCTCGTTGCGAATCCGCTCCACTACTTTCGGCAATACTTCGGTCGGACGGACAATCTCGGTCAGGCCGACCAATGGGAGTAAGCTCGGTCGTTCCAGGGCGAGTAGATCTTCCGCCGGTATGCGCCAGAGATGGATAACCCGATACTTCCAGGTCAACACCGGGGTTCCATCGGGACCAACGCGTTGATGACTCCCCGTATCATTACTGCCGGCGCCTCGATCCAGATAGAGCACGACACTCAAAATTGGCAATTCGTACTGGGGAACCACCCGTGCAAGGTAATCTAACATGCGTAGTGGCATCGGACGGTGACTACGGCGACCCTGAAACTCAAAGTGCAGCAATGTTGTGCGTCCGTCTTTCAGGCGTACGCGAAAGAGCGCATCGACAATAATCGTTTCGACTGGCAGTCCGCCTGGAAGAACTTCGGTTTCGTCAACCTCTGCATTCAGCAACCATGCCGCAAAATCGGGAGCAAAAGTAGTCACAAGTTGTTTAAGCAACCGATCAGAAATAGGCATCGTTTCCCCCTTTTTTATAAGGGTAGCTGCTCCGTGCTAATGATTAAATGATTAATGGTTTGTTTCCTGGTCAATTTTTGCCTCAAACGCCGCCAGTGCCTCTGTCAATCGCTCCTGCCGGATGGCCGCCGTCATATCGCCACGGGTGCGTTCCAGCACGGCCCGTAGCGCATCGGTGGTACGCCGGAGCCCGCCTGTAACCGCTTCCGGGAAGTCCACCGTAACCAGCATGCTGTAGACATCATCCATAATCGTCAGCAACTCTTCGCCGCGCGTCACCTCACCCCGGCGCAGTCCATCCAGGATGGCGCGCCGCAGTTCACTGGCGGCTTCCGCCAGCCCGTTGAGGTAGGCGGCCGGTTCAATCTGCAGCTCACTGACTGACGGTGGTGCGCCCCCGGTCAGGAAGGCGTAGACCAGGGAAGCCTCGGCATACTCCTTGAGCGCATCCTGGGTGTAGCCGGCCGTCAGCAATCCTGGCTGGTCGGCAACCACGGCGCGCAGGTTGCCGACGATGGTGCTGGCCTGCTCCAGCATCTGCACGGCTTCATCGAACTGCTTGCGGTGGGCTGCGCGTATCGTATTGGCACACTGGCGCACCAGCGCGCGCGAAGTGGTCAGTGCCTGTTCGCGCGCCGCGTGACTGGTCTCGAACTGCGCGACACACTCGGTCACGAGAGGTTCGATTGTCATGATTTTTCCTTTTATAACAGGACTTACGCGGTCAATTCCAAACCAGGCGTTTGCCTGGATGCACGACAGATTCGCCTGCGGCAGCATGGTACATGTTTATCTTTTTCACGAACATTTGGCTCTGTGAGCCAAATGTTCGTGAAAAAGGAGAGACTCTTCCACCCTGCCGGAGGCGCATCCCAGCCGGCGGATGGACGACCGCGTAACTCCTGTTTATACGAATGTTCTGAACATAACATAGTCCTATGCTGAGATTATAGCATGATTGTGCATATACCCTGCCGCTCCGGATGGTGGCCGGGTTTATGGTAATGTCGGGGTAGGTGCGGCTTGCAGCCGCACGAAGGGAGGTAGCCGCGCCTACAACCGGGTGCTGCTGTACGGGAACAGTTTCAAAAATCCTCTGGACAGATGCGGGGAAAATGTAGTATATTCTCAACTATGATGAAAAAACAAACAGACACAGAGCCAATGCGCATCCTGGTTATCGCCGCCCACCCGGATGATATCGAGTTTGGTACCGCCGGTAGCGTGTCCCGCTGGATCGATGAAGGTGCTCACGTAACCTACTGCGTGGTGACGGATGGTTCTGCCGGGAGTAACGAGCCCGGCGTTGACCTGGTGGCACTGGCCCTGCAGCGACGTGAGGAACAACTGGCGGCGGCGGCGGCCGTTGGTGTGCAAGATGTACGGTTTATGGGGTATGCCGACGGTGTGCTGCAGCCGACGCTGGAGTTGCGCCGCGACCTGACCCGGCTGATCCGTGAGATCCGGCCCTATCGCGTGGTCTGTCAAGATCCGACGACGGTGCTTGTGGGCGATGGCTACATCAACCACCCGGATCATCGCGCGGCGGGGGAAGCAGCGATCTACGCGGTCTTTCCCAGTGCGGAAACACGCCCGACCTTCCCAGAGTTGCTGGCCGAAGGCTATGAGCCGCACCATGTCTCGGAGGTGTATCTGAACCTGACGCTGCATCCTACGCTCAAGGTCGATATATCGGGCACGATTGAACGCAAAATTAGCGCGCTTCTCTGCCATAAATCACAGGTCAGTCCCGAATCGGCTGACTGGATTCGGCAACGCAACGCAGAAACCGGCGCGGAAGAGGGGTACGCTTTTGCCGAGGCGTTTCGCGTGATGCGGTTTGTGCGCGAAGAGGAAGCGGAAGCTTGAGCAGGCTGGAAAAGAGAATGTGGGGGTGTAGCCGTTACGCCCCCACATTTGTGCGCAGTAACCGTGTCAGAAGATATGCAGGTAACGCTCAATCTCCCAGCGCGAGATATACCCGCAGTATGACTCCCACTCCTGCATCTTTGCCTCTATGAAACGCTCGTAGATATGTGGTCCCAGGGCCGTCTGGATAACCTCGTCTTTCTTGAGCGCATCCAGCGCTTCACCCAGCGAGCGCGGCAGGATTTCCATCCCCCGTGCCCGCGGATCGACGCGGAAGAGATCCTCCTCGGCCGCCTCCCCCAGTGAGAGACGCTGCTTAATGCCGTCGAGCCCCGCCGCCAGCATCACCGCAAAGGCCAGGTAGGGATTGCACGAGGGATCGGGGCAGCGTAGTTCCACGCGCGTCGTATGCGGACGGTCCCGACTGGTGCGTGGTACCCGTACCAGCGCCGAGCGATTGGTGTGCCCCCAGCTCACATAGACCGGCGCTTCAAAGTTCTTAACGCCCTCATAGCCCGCCACCAGTCGCTTGTAGGAGTTGACCAGCGGTGACAGCACCGCGCTCATCCCATGGGCATGGGTCAGCAGACCGGCGATAAACTGACGCCCGATCTTCGAGAGACCATAGGAGTCCGTCGGGTCAAAAAAGACATTTTTGTCGGTCAGTAGATTCGTCAGGTTCTGATGAACATGCATCCCGCTACCGTTGAGGTTGGCAATCGGCTTGGGCATAAATGTGGCATACAGCCCGTGCTGCTGCGCAATCGCTTTGATCGCCACGCGCGCCGTCACCAGATGATCGGCGGTATGCACTGCGTCCCCATAACTCAGGTCAATTTCGTGTTGGCCCGGTGCAACTTCGTGGTGACTGGCTTCGACCGCAA
Source organism: Chloroflexaceae bacterium (assembly GCA_034436755.1). Lineage (GTDB taxonomy): Bacteria > Chloroflexota > Chloroflexia > Chloroflexales > Chloroflexaceae > CAKZQX01. Next base: position 7,153 of record DAOTVB010000213.1, read on the forward strand.
TTCCAAGGCCGCGCAGCGCCCGGGTCATCTCGTGCCGCACATGGGCCGCATAATCCGTCGAAATATCAAAATACCCGGCGCTATCCTGCGGAATTGGCAGCACCCGCCCATTCTGCTCCGGCTTGAACAGGAAAAACTCCAGCTCGGGACCAACTTTGTAATTGTAGCCAAGTTCTGCCGCCTGGTGCATCACATTGGCAAGCACATAGCGCGGGTCGCCGGCAAAGCGCTTGCCGTCGGGCGTATAGATATCGCAAATCATGCGGGCTGTTGCCACACCATGCTCATTCCAGGGGATGTGAGCATAGGTTGTCAGATCCGGTACCAGATACATATCGCTCTCAACAATCCGCACAAAGCCTTCGATGGAGGAACCATCAAACCAGATGCCGTAGTCGAGAGCTTCTTCCAGTTTATCCACAGGAATGGTGACACTCTTCACCATGCCCAGGATATCGGTGAACTGCAAATTGATAAACTCTATCTGCTGCTGAGCGATGGTATCGATGATCTCAGCTCGTAAGTCCTGGCTCACACCTTACCTCCTACCTGTTGCTCCTGATCGATCACTATTGCTGGCTGCCAGTTGTGGGTTGTGTACCCGGTGCGCTGAGTGTGTGGGTACCATTGGCACCTCGGGGTAGCGCGGCAGAGGCCGGTACGCGAACATTGTGCGACTCCTATGTCAGCCCTAATCCAGTTCCAGAATTGCCGGACGTTCCAGCGTCAGATCCCCCACCTGTACGGTCTGCCGGGGCCAGCGCGCGGTCGCGGTCAGCACCTCAACCCCCTGCGCCTGCACCAGCACTGTATCTTCGCTCTTCACCCCGGCAAGCGAGGGGTTCCAGGCAAATCCCTGTCCCGCATGGACAACTTCGGTCCCTGCCGGTGTTGCGAACCACTCCCGCCCCTCATAGCCGACGGCCCCACCCTGGTGATGCTGCTGCCACTCGTCGGGAAACCCGACGTCCGCATAGGCTGCCTGCAACTGGGCAAAAATCTCGCCGGCAGTCGCGCCGGGACGGGTTGCGGCAATAATCGCCGCATCAACCCGGGCACAAGCAGCGGCGCGCTGGCGCAGCTCCGCCGGTAGCGGCCCAAAGTGAACCAGCCGGGTGACGCTCGCTACCAGTCCCCATCGCCGGGCACACAACACCAGCATAGCATATCGGTCCAGCGGTTTGCTAGTCGGAATCGGGTGACGAAAGCGCTGAATCCGCTCATCGGTGGCGATAAGCAGCACCACCGGGGTGATATCGCGCAGAAAACACTCCTCGGACAGGAGCCCGGCAATCGCGTACTCATGCATACCGGGGGCAATCTCGCCGGCGGCGGTATCAACAGCGGCACCGGCGCGCGCCCCCAGATCCCGCAGGCGATGCTGCTCTTCCGGCGTCAGTTGGTAACGGAGCGCGGCAATCGGACCATCCAGGCGTTGCGTGCCCACCTCCGGTACATCACTGGCGACCGGGCCACCGCCGCTAAGCTCGGCCACCAGCGCAGCCCGGCGGCCCGCGTCATACCAGGGAAATGTTATCGGTTCAAAGGGGAGACCATGCAACTCCTCGGCCAGCAGGCGCGGCATCTCGATCGCATTTGCCAGCACATAATCCCCCTGCGCCGTATACAGGACGGACGCAACTGCCGTCTCACTGTTCAGCGCCACATGCGCCTCCCCGCCGGCAAGTGCCCAACTGACGCTGCTATTGCGCCCCAGGAGTACCCCTGCCAGGTGATACTCTTCCATCAACGCTGCGATGCGCTGTCGTTTGACGCCGACCTCGGCCTCAAGACTCATGTCCTACTCCTTTGTTGCGCAAATTCTCATTTTCGCGTAGTTTATATATACCCAGGCATGCTACCATTATAGCGCTATAGCGCAGATATGGCACGAAATCTTAGACCAAAGAATGAACCATAACTCCTCATCGTATGGTATCCTTTAGTATGTGTCCATAGGAACTTCGGGAAGAGCGCATGGTAAGCACCCTGCTTCTAAGCGTCGTATTAATCACTTAACAGACAGGGCTGCACGAATGACCGCACAAACACGTATCCTCGTAGCTGATGATGACCCTGTGCTATGTATGCTCCTGCAAGAGACCCTACGTAGCGCGGGGTTCGATGTCCTGATCGCGCATAATGGCGATGAACTTGTCCGCATGGCACAAGAACATGCGCCGGCTTTGCTGCTGATTGACCTGATGATGCCGGTCATGGATGGATATGAGGCGATCCGCCAGCTTCGTAACGACACGCGAACCGCCCATCTCCCCATGATTATTCTGACGGCACGTAGTGCGTCCGCCGATGTGGTTACCGGCTTCGAAACCGGTGCTGATGACTACATCGTCAAGCCATATGACATTGATGTCCTGCTCGCCCGCATCCGGAGCCATTTGCGCCGGGCCGCCCAGCGTCCGGTCCACAACCCGCTCACGGGGTTGCCGGGTAATATCCTGCTGCAGGCGGAACTGGAGCATCGGCTCAGTTCTCATCAGAGCTTCGCGCTCCTCTATGTCGATCTGGATAATTTTAAAGCCTTTAATGATGCGTATGGATTCGCCCGTGGCGATCGCGCAATTCATCTCCTCGCAGATGTGCTGACCGAGATTGCGCCAACTGCCGACTTCCTGGGACATATTGGCGGCGATGATTTTGCCATTATTCATACCGACCCCAATGTCGAAACATTATGCCAGAACCTGGTGACGACCTTCGACGAACGCGTTAGTTCCCTGTATGACACCGCCGACCTGCAGCGCGGCTACCTCAAAGGCATTGATCGCCAGGGTATGCCCCGGAAGTTCGGGCTTCTGAGTGTCTCTATCGCAGTTGTGAATACCTTCTGGCGTGACTTCACCAGTGTTGAGGAGATCAGCCAGGTCGCCGCCGAGTTGAAGAATCAGGCCAAGCTGATTCCCGGCAGTAGCTATGTGATTGATCGCCGCCGCAAACAGCGCGAAGTTCCGGTGGGCGAACGGCGGGGGCAACCCCTCCTCAATGCGCTGATTCTCTGTAGCGACCCGGCTCTGTCGCAGGCGCTCGACTACATGCTGCGGTCACAGGGCTATCGTGCCCTGCTTGCTACCGATACGGTTGCGGCGCACACCCTGCTGGCCCGCACACCCGATGTTGCGTTGCTGATTGCCGAGATTGAGTCGGGAGAGACGCTGCAAGAAATCTGGCAGCAGTTTGAGACACCGCCGCCATTGTTGGCCCTGACCAGCGATACCACTACGACTGAAACTGCCATACATGCGGGGGCCTATGCCAACATTACCCGCACTGCCAGTATTTCACAGGTGATCGATCAGATCATGTTCCATCTAATCCATTTGCAGGAAGACGCATCCGAGTGACCCGTCCGGAATCTCGCCGGGTTGCGCAGGTTGACACTACAACAAAGACCATGCTACTATAGAACCGCTACGACGCGGCAAGTTCAAGGCAATCCATTGTTCAAAATCTTCTTAAACAAATTGCCTGCAACGAATATTTTTAAATAAAGATGATCACATCTGCTCAGGGCCGAAGCGGTATGCTACCTGCGTGTAACAGACTGTGCGCATCCTGAGAGAGCCATGGCACAGCGTAGCATGCCTCAACATCTTCAGGAAGAGCGAGCGTGGACGGCCCGGTCCACGCTCTTTTGAATTGCCGGAAATATGGAGAGCCAGAATGGACCTGAATGAACTGCTGACACGCGGTGTTGCCGAAGTCATTGTTGAAGCAGAACTTAAAAAACTACTGGCAAGCGGGCGCAAACTGCGCCTCAAACAGGGCTTTGATCCCAGTCGCCCCCATATGCATATTGGTCATGCTGTCGGGTTGCGCAAACTGCGTAAGTTTCAGGAACTTGGGCATCAAGTCGTGCTGATCGTTGGCGACTGGACCGCGCAGATTGGCGATCCCAGCGGGCGGGATGCAACGCGTCCCCGCCTCACCGCCGAAATCGTTCAGGAGAATGCTCGCACCTACATGGAACAGTTCTTCCGTGTGGTTGATCGAACCCAGACCGAGGTGCGCTGGCAGAGTGAGTGGTTCGGGACATTTAAGCTAGAAAATGCCCTTGATCTGGCCGGGCGTTTTACCCTTGCACAGATGCTGGCCCATGAGACCTTCCGGAAGCGCTACGAAGCCGGTGCGCCGCTCACCATCCTGGAGTTGATGTACCCGATGCTCCAGGGGTATGACTCTGTCGCCATTAACTCAGATGTGGAGTTTGGTGGAACCGACCAGAAGTTCAATAACCTGGCCGGGCGCGAGTTGATGGCCCAGATGGGGATGGAGCCGCAGCATGTGTTGCTGGTGCCGCTCATTCCCGGCACCGATGGGCGCAAGATGGGCAAGACCTTCGACAATACCGTGGACGTTATCCTCACGCCGGTCAATATGTATGGTAAGGTGATGTCGATGAGCGATGCGGTGATGCCGCTCTACTACGAGGTTCTCACTGATGTTCCCCTCACCGAACTGGACGAGATCCGGCAGTCACTGGACAATGGAACCGTAAACCCGCGCGATCTGAAGATGCGCCTGGCGCGTGATATTGTTAGCCAGTTTCATAGCGCCGCCGATGCCACCGCCGCCGAGGAGGCGTTTATCCGCCAGTTCCGGGAGCGCGAAATCCCGGAGGATATCCCGGTGCATACCCTGAATGCGCCCGTAACCATCGTCGATCTGATGGCCGACAGCGGACTGGCTGCCAGCAAGAGCGAGGCCCGCCGTCTCATCAACGGTGGCGGTGTGCGCGTCGATGGCACAAAGGTGGAGCAGTATGAGTTGACGTTGGAGCCGGGCGCAGATGTGGTGGTGCAGGTAGGCAAGCGCAAGTTCCTGCGCGTGCAGTAGGCAAAGAGAAACGACCAGCAACCGATGTGGCTGCTGGTCGTTCTTTTTGAATACTCGAGCTGTTATCACGCGGCCGGAAGAACAAAGCTGAATGTACTCCCGACCTTCAACTCACTCTCAACCCAGATATCGCCACCCAGCAACTCGATCAGCGGCTTGACCAGCGAGAGCCCCAGGCCGGTACCCCCCGCCTCGATCTTTAGCGAATTCTCGGTGCGGTAGAATCGCTCAAAGACGCGATCTAATTCCTCGGGAGCAATACCAACGCCCGTATCCCGCACATTAACCTGAACATAGCGCCGGCTCGACAGAATACGGTCGCGTACTCCCTGGGGCAGTTCATCCAACACCGCTTCGTGGGCTTCAATCTCCACTTTGCCACCGCGCGGCGTGTATTTCACCGCATTTGAGAGAATATTGTACAGCACCTGATGCAGACGACTGGAGTCGGCACGCACCAGCAGTAACCCCGGCGGAATATGCACGGTCAGCGCATGTTCCCGATCCCCGACGAGCGGTTGGATATCGGCGATAACTCCGCTCAATGTTTCCGCCAGATGGAGTGGTCGTAGTTCCAAGTCAATACTGCCGGTTTCGATCTTGGTAATATCAAGTACGTCATTGATGATATTAATCATGCGTTCGGCATTGGTCTGAATGGTATTGAGTAGTTCGCGCTGCGTATCATTAATTTCACCCAGGCTACCCATGCCGAGCAGTTGCGTAAAGCCTTTAATCGCCGTCATCGGGGTGCGTAGTTCGTGAGACATAGTGCCGATGAACTCGGTCTTCAGGCGATCCGACTCAACCTCGCGGGTAATATCGCGGATCAGCAGCAGCGCTCCCATCAACTCCCCATCCTCTTCGCGCAACACCGGGTTGAGCGCCAGACTGACCACGCGTACACCAATCTGGGTCATCGTCTGAAACACCCGGGGCGTACCTGTGCTATCCAGCGGATAGGCCAGCAGTTCGGCCAGGGGCATCTCTTCATCAACCCGATCCTTGAGATAGCGCGGCAGCAGATCGTGCAGGTTCCAGAGCACCAGTTCTTCAATATCCCGTTGCAAAATACGTCCGGCGGCCGCATTCGTTGACAGCACGCGACCATCCGTATCGCACACCAGCACGCCATCCGAGAGGCTCTGCAGAATGGCGGCCAGTTTACTGGTCGTCTCTTGCTGCGTCCGGAGCAGTTCGCCCCGTCGCTCGGTTTCGCTCACGATGGTGTTGTAGAGATTGGCGTTATGCAGCCCGACGGCGATCCCACCGGCGCTGGCCGTCAGCAACCGCAGATGATCCTCGTTAAAAAACCCGGCTTGTTTGTGTGACAGCGTCAGTACCCCAACAACCTCATTCTGGGCCATCAGTGGCACTACTACCATGGAACCCTCGCGCTTACGCCGGTTATCCCCCAGCGGTAGCGCTACCCAGCGCGGATCTTTACTCACATCGGCGATTAATGCCGGTTGCTTGTATTGTGCTACCCAGCCCGCAATCCCCACACCAATGGGAAAGCGCGTAAAAGTACTCTCAGACTGTCCCAGGCTGGCCCGGCTAACCAGATGCTCCGTATCCGGCTCGATCAGCATAACCGAACCATACTCCGCCTGCGTAATTCGCGCCAGCGCAACCAGCGAGGCATCGAGCAACCCATCCAGATCCAGCGTACTGCTGACTTCCCGGGTGATATCGTACAGCGTGCTGAGGCGATCCTTCTCGGCAAGCAGTTCGTGGGTACGCCGCGCAACCAGTTGCTCCAACTCATTGTTAAAGCGCCGAATACGATCATACAGGCGGGCATTCTCCAGGGCAATCGCCGCCTGCATCGCAATACCCCGCGCCAGATCTTGCTGCGACCGCGAGAGTTGCATGGCCGGGTCAGGATCTTGCAGCACCACCACCCCGGTGGACCGCTCGTTGACCAGCAGCGGCAGAACCAGTATGCCACACCCCGCCCGGTACCAGTCACCCTGTTTAGCGGCATCCGGTGCCGGCTCACAAATAATCATGGCTTGCGAATGCGCGTGGAAGACCAGATCATCGTGGGACTCGACCAGGCGCATCCCAACCTCGGGGTAGGGCTCTTCGCCCCAGGTTTGCGCTACATACAGCGATGCATCATCAAGATATTCATCCGCATCAACATGGGGCAACCAGATGGTAATCTGCGCAACCCCCATAACTTCGAGCAGACTACTCCCGACCATATCGAGCAGATCTTCGCTCTCCAGGCTGGCCGAAAAACGCTGCAACACCCGGTTCAGTGCCGAGAGTTGTAAGGCGCGGCGATCAGCCTCTTCGGTCGCGGATGCCAGGCTCTCCGCGATAAACTCGGCCTGGCTGATGCGGTCTTGAATAGTCGCCTCGGTGTAGGTCTCCCAGGAACGTGCAATGGCATCGGTGGTATGCTCAAGGAGGGTATCGAGTTCGCGCATCAACTCGAAGGTTTGCGCCGGATCATGCTCTTCCTGCTGCAAAATATCCCAGGCCTGCCGGCGAAACTGAAATGTCACGGCCAGCAGATCCGGCAGGCTGACCTCATGCCATCCATCAAGCTGGCTGATTGCATACAGGCGCGCGCTCAGTTCAATAAACTCGCCCCGCGCTGCGCGAATAAGACCTTCGTAGATCTGTTCGAGAATACTCGTCGTCTCAGTCTGCGGGGCGCTATCATCAATAGTAGCCGACACGGCGTGCCCATTCCCGTTCGTCCTGAGCTTCGCCATCGCATTGAGCGATGTTTCCCAGCACGGCAACAACCGCGATTGCTGTTCAGTCAGCCAATGTGCTAAATCGGAATGCATAAGTGTTCACCCGGTGTTACACGCACGGACAGGGTCACGGCGTCTATAATCTCCGCACAACTGTTACCCAAAAGCGTGTGCTTTCATGAAAAGAGCAGCAGATGAATGCCCGTCCATGGCTATCCTGTATCCCGCACGACAACGACAGTCGCATCATCCACGGTTTTTCCGTACTGCTCAAGAATGGCATCCGCCATCGCCTGGGGCGGCAGCGTCATATCAATCTTGCCGTCCAGGTTAAACCGGCTCGATATACCATCACTATAAAGAACGAACGTATCACCAGAATTGTAGGAGTAGTGCAACGGCAGTAGCGAAGGCAGACGATATCCCAGGATGCCGTTTTTTGAAATTGGCTTGATGGCCTGCTGGCTGTATACCTGAATACCAATGTTGCCAACACCGACATAATCGATCTGCCGCTTCTCCAGGTCCAACCGCAAGATGGCGATCACTGCACCCCGCGTATTGTGCAGGGCGCTGTGCGTGCGCCGGATCAGGTCGTTCAGCGAATAATCCGGCGTGGCCCGCAGCACTTCTGCCGCGCCTGTCGATGCCCGTGCCGCTTCCTCCCCGCCACCCAGTCCATCAATGACCGATACCAGCAGTCCGTGATGACCAATCTCTTCGACCACATATGTATCGCCACTAATGGATTGGCCGCGCTTGGGCCGACAGACTGCTCCCCAGACAATCCTACTCATACGGATACCTCTCACGCCGTCGAGGCACCCATTTGATCGCACGTATCTGTGTGCCTACATCAACGGTTGACTCAATGCTAAATTCATCCATCAAACGTTTTACCCCTGGCAATCCGGCACCGAGCGTATGAACCGTACTATAGCCATCGCTCAATGCCAGCGCAATATCCGCGATACCCGGACCGGTGTCCAGCGCTTCAACGGCGATGCCCTTCTGTTCCTGACGCTCGACCAGTTCCAGTCGTAGCTCGCCACCGCCCGCGTGAACCAGCAGATTACGGGTTAACTCCAATATCACGATCTCCAACCGTGTTCGATCAATGTTGTTGAAACCGAGTGCGGTTGCCATCTCACGACCGCGCCCGATGGCAACATACACGTCTACCTCGCGGCGAATAGTGCAGGTGACGGGTTGCATACCATTATACTCCTGGGGCATTACCACCCGGTTAGCAGATGATGTTGTGTGTCACACCGGGCAACCTGCGGATCAACACCAACCCGGATCGAACCTGGACTGTGGCACACGGGGAAAGCCACCTGGATGCCATTATAGCACGTCGTTCCAACCAGCAATATGATGGACTGTCAGGAAAGATAGTACTTTGGGTGGGTTGGACAGTGGCACTTATGGTATGTGCAGGCGGCCTATTTTAGAAGTCAGTAAGAATTCCTACCGAATTGTACCCACTGCTCACGCCTGGCGACGTGGCTGCTTCCAGGGTTCACTATCGAGGATGATTGTCACGGGGCCATCATTGACCAGTGCCACCTGCATCATCGCGCCAAAAACTCCCGTGGCAACCGGAATATCCAGCTCCCGCAGGGCATTGGCGTAGACCTCAACCAGCGGCGCGGCAATTTCGGGCGGCGCAGCTCCCACAAAACGGGGACGGCGGCCCTTCCGCACATCGGCAAATAGCGTAAACTGCGAGACAACCAGAACCGAACCGCCGGCGTCACGTACCGACCCATCGAAGCGCCCCTCGGCATCAGCGAAGATGCGCAGGTTGGCCGTCTTATCGGCCAGCAGGGTAGCTTCGGCGGCTGTGTCCTCCGGCGCGACACCGAGCAGCACCAGCAGTCCCGCTCCAATCTGGCCGACCACCTGCCCCTCAACGGTGACAGATGCGGATGTGACTCGCTGGAGAATTGCGCGCATACTTCACTCCTTGACAAACGGCGGGAAATCTTACGCAGATTGACTATCGGCGGCGGGTTGGGGTTCTTCGGACGGTGTGCCATTCTTCACCTGGGCAAACACCATCCGCCCGGTCTGCGTCTGATGCAGGCGTGTCACCACCACCTCAACACTCTGCCCAATCAGGTGGCGCGCATCTTCGACAATAACCGGCGTACCATCGTCCAGATACCCGACGCCCTGCCGCCGGGCGTTGCCCTCGTTGCGGATCAGCACATGCAGATGCTGATCCTGTACCACCGGGGGGCGCAGGGCTTCGCTCAGTTGGTTCAGGCTCAACACTTTTACACCCTGCAACCCGGCCACCCGGTTCAGATTAAAGTCATTGGTAATAATCGGGCAGTTGTACTGACGCGCCAGCACAACCAGCATATCATCAACCCGGGTTGCACCGCTGACCTCGATATTCACTACTTCAATCGGCAAGGTTTCGCTCTGATTCTGCTGCATCTGGTTGAGAAGATCCAGGCCGCGACGACCTTTGCTCCGCCGCAGCTCATCGCCCGAGTCGGCCAGGCTCTGAAGTTCCGCCAGGACAAAGTGGGGCACCATCAGTGTCCCTTCGAGAAACCCTGTCTGGCTTACCGTCGCAATGCGTCCATCAATGATAGCACTGGTATCGAGCAGATAAAACCGGGGAGATGCCGCCCCTGGCTCTGCCGGACTATCTGCGGTTGCCGCCGTCGCGGAGACCCGCCGCCGGGCCAGGAGCAGATCACTCAGTTCGCGCTTCCGTATGGCAAATATTTTTGCACCGATGTAGGCAAACAGCATCGCCACAATCAGCGGTGTGTAGTTCCGAAACGGCGGTGGTAAAAACGCCAGCGGCACCGACAGGAGCACCGCGAAGATCAGCCCGATCAGCGCGCCTACAGCAATCAGAAAGATCTCAGACAGGGGAACCGTCCGTATCCGGCGCAACAAATTCTGAACGGGATCAATCGTCAGGCGAGGAGTCACGAGCAGACCAAGTCCCGCACCTGCCAGCATAAGCAGGCGTGTGGCGAGGATTTGGGTTTCGTCCGGATTGGGGCTAGAGAGCGAACGCCCGACGTATGCGCCAAACATTGCCAGCGCCAGCATGCCGCCAATCCGCACCAGGAAGTTCAGACTGACCTTCACCCTTACTCCTGTCTGGTCGGATTACTACATAGCGCCAGATCAACCACATCAATCAATGAGCGGACAGTGTTAATCTTCAGACCATCAATGGCACTTCCCTGGGTTGTGCTGGGAATAATTGCCCGATGAAAACCCAGCTTAACCGCTTCAACCAACCGCCGGTCCAGTTGACTCACACTGCGCAACTCGCCCGATAAGCCAATTTCGCCGATCAACACCAGGTCGGGATCGACCGGCAGGTTTCGGTACGAGGAAACCAGCGCCAGCGCAACCGCCAGATCGGCCGCCGGCTCGCCAATGCGCAACCCGCCGACAATATTAACGTAAATATCCTGGTTAAATAGCGGCAGTCCCACCCGCTTTGCCAGAACCGCGACCAGCATTAACAGGCGGTTGGGGTCAAAGCCATTTGCCACTCGGCGCGGCGGGCCATTACCCGCGTGCGACGTAAGCGCCTGCACCTCAACCAGCAGGGGCCGACTCCCCTCAAGCGTTACTGCCACCGTCGAACCCGGTGTCCCGGCACTGCGCTCTGCCAGAAAGACCTGCGAGGGATTGGTGACTTCGGACATACCGCCCTGGGTCATCTCAAAGACACCAACTTCGTTCGTGCTGCCATAGCGATTCTTGACGCCGCGTAACAGGCGATACTGGTGAAATCGGTCGCCCTCCAGGTAGAGCACCGCATCAACAATATGTTCCAGCACACGTGGCCCGGCGATAGCGCCCTCTTTGGTGACATGCCCAACCAGGAACATCGGGATGTCCAGCTCTTTCGCCAGCCGTAGCAACCGTAGCGCCCCCTCTCGCACCTGGCTGACACTTCCCGCCGCTGCTGTCACCGCTTCCAAATAGACCGTCTGGATCGAGTCGATAATGACCAGGCGCGGCTGCAGCGTCGCAATCTGCTGAAGGATCAGATCCAGGCATGTTTCGGAATAGACATACAGGTGTTCGGGATCAAATCCCAGCCGTTCAGCGCGCAGCTTGATCTGCTGGGCCGATTCTTCAGCGCTCACATACAGAGTTGAGCCAACCTGCTCGGCAAATGAGGCACTCACCTGGGTCAGCAGGGTTGTCTTGCCGATACCGGGATCACCGCCGATCAGTACAACTGATCCAGGGACAAGGCCACCACCAAGTACCTGGGCGAGTTCACTTCCGGCTACCGGGAGACGTTCAATGCTGCCCATTGTAATTTCACGAAAGGGCAGCGGTTGGGCCGTCACATCGCCCCGCCGTGCAGCACGCTGTACCGAACCCTGGCTCACAAACTGCTCGACGAGGCTATCCCAGGCACCACAATCGGGGCATTTACCCATCCAACGGGGTTGCTGGGCACCACACTGTTGACAGATGAAAGTCGTTCGTGTCTTTGCCATGCGTTTCATTATACCATGTGGGGCGAGATGCTAAGCGTAACACAACGCCAGGATTAGCTACTCCATCGCCAAGTCTTGCGCGGTTCCGGCAAAAATGAACCAGCCCCACCTTAACAGCGGGGCTGGTCGTGTATTGGGATAGATCGAGCGTCAATCGTTAGACGAGAGCGGTACTCTCTTCGGCCTCCGGTTCTTCCTGCTCAATCTGGCGCAGAGAACGCAGGCGGATCAGGTCATCCTGGGTATCAATGACAACCGTATCGCCATTGCGGAACTGTCCCTCCAGCAATCCCTCGGCCAGCGGATCTTCGACCAGATTGGTGATAATGCGGCGGAGCGGACGCGCACCAAAAGCGGGATCATAGCCACGCTTGCCCAGGAGATCAAGCGCATCATCCTTCACATCGATGATGATCTGATGCTCATCCAGTTGATGCTGGACCCGCTTGATCATAATCTTCGAGATCACGCGAATCTCCTCGTGCGTCAGCGGCTGGAAGATAATCATCGCATCGATCCGGTTCAGGAACTCCGGCCGGAAGAGTTGTTTGAGCGCATCCTCGACCTTGCGGCGCGTATCGGCGATATCGATCTCACTCGCATTACCGCCAAAGCCGATCCGGCTGGCCCGGCGAATATGCTCCGTACCGACGTTACTTGTCATAATGATAATCGTGTTACGGAAATCAACCCGGCGGCCCTTGCCGTCCGTCAGATTACCATCTTCCAGCACCTGCAGCAGCAGGTTAAAGGCTTCGGGATGCGCCTTCTCGATTTCATCGAACAGCACCACGCTGTAAGGTTTGCGGCGTACGGCGTCGGTGAGTTGACCACCTTCGCCATAGCCAACATAGCCCGGTGGCGAGCCAACCAACCGGCTGGTCGTATGGCGCTCCTGGAACTCCGACATATCGATCTTGATCAGGGAGTCCTCAGTGCCGAACATAAACTCGGCCAGCGCCTTGGCTAACTCTGTCTTCCCGACGCCGGTAGGACCAAGGAAGATAAAGCTCCCGATGGGCCGCTTGGGATCTTTCAGCCCGGCACGCGCTCGCCGCACAGCCTTGGAGATCGTCACAATCGACTCCTCCTGGCCGACCACTCGCGCATGCAGTGCCGTTTCCATGTTCATCAACCGCTGGGTCTCATCGCCCTTGAGCCGCTTCACCGGGATGCCGGTCCACATCCCCACGACTTCGGCAATGTCCTCCTCGGTGACATAGGGCCGCTCGATGGGACGCTCGTCGCCGTTTTCGGCGTCAATGCCCATCTCGCCCTCAATTTCGACGATGCGCGCTTGCATCCGCTCTTCACGGTCCCGCAGGTCAGCGGCCACATCGAACTGCTGATCCTCAAAGGCAGCTTCTTTCTCTTTGCGCAGCGCTTCCAGCCCACGCAGCGCATCCCGCAGCCGGGGGGGCGTTGCCGAGCGGTACATGCGCACCCGGCTGGCCGCCTCATCAATCAGATCGATAGCTTTATCCGGGAGGAAGCGATCCGGCACATAGCGAGCTGAGAGCATCGCTGCGGCCTTAATTGCCTCATCACTAATCTGCAACTGGTGGAAATCTTCGTAGCGGCTCTTGACACCCCGCAGGATATCAACGCTATTCTCGAGTGAGGGTTCATCGACCATGACGGGCTGGAAGCGTCGTTCCAGGGCCGCATCACGTTCGATATACTTGCGATACTCATCCAGAGTGGTTGCGCCGATCGTCTGCAGTTCACCCCGGCTCAGAGCCGGTTTGAGAATATTCGCTGCGTCCAGCGTGCCCTCAGCGCCACCAGCCCCAATGATGGTATGAAATTCGTCAATAAAGAGGATACAGCGTGTCTCTTTTATCTCATCTACCACGCGCTTGAGGCGTTCTTCAAACTGACCGCGATATTTCGTCCCAGCCACAAGGGCTCCCATGTCCAGGGTGACAACGCGCTTGTTCTTAATGCTATCGGGTACATCACCCTGAATAATTCGCTGCGCCAGCCCTTCGACGATGGCGGTCTTGCCGACACCCGGCTCGCCAATCAGCGCCGGATTATTCTTCGTGCGGCGCGACAGGATCTGGATCACCCGTTCGATCTCATGCTGCCGGCCGATTACCGGGTCAAGCCGGCCGGCCTCGGCCATCTCAGTCAGATCGGTCCCCAGCGCATCGAGGTAGGGCGTCTTGCTCTGGCGCTGCCCCTGCTGGCTCCCCATGGCGCGTTCGGCCGTGGGTGCCGTACCGTGGCGCAACACCTTCATCACCTGATTGCGCACCTGCTCCAGCGAAACCCCCATAATATCAAGCACGCCGGTGGCAACCCCTTCGCCATTGCGCACCAGACCCAACAAGAGGTGCTCAGTACCAATGTAGTGATGGTTAAGCCGCTTGGCCTCTTCCACCGCAAACTCAATGACCTTCTTGGCACGGGCTGTCAGATCCTGATCACCGCGATAGGGGCTCTCGCCAACACCGACAATAAACTCAACAGCACTCCGGGCCTGGGGCAACTTGACCCCCAGGTCATCAAGCACGCGCGCGGCGATACCCTCACTCTCCCGGATCAACCCCAGCAGAATATGCTCGGTCCCAACATATGGATGATTGAAAGCACGCGCCTCTTCAGTCGCAAGTTGCAGCACCTGTTTGGCCCGTTTTGTAAACTTGTCGTAGAGTCGATCTGCCATAGTAATCTCCGTTGGCAATTATTCCTGTACAATTGTGCCCCCACAGGCTTCGGACAAAACGTGGGCCGATGCCCAGAGCATATGCAGAACCCAGGCCATACTGTAGACAATCTGACGATCTACCGAAAAGGCTCTGCGTAGAGATATGATAAGCATCTTGCAGAAGATCGTCTGCCATGCAGGGTATGCATGAAAAAAGAAAATCCTTTCGTTTGCCTGAACCATACCCGTGGTCATGCTATCAGATCAGGCGGTCCGTTACCCTACATTACGATACTTATCGTGAGAACATATGCACCATTGCATATGTTTACTCCGTATTCGCTTCTGCGTCGTCGTTGCTGGGTTCATTATCGGTTGCTTCGTTGTCGGGTTTGTCGTTCGTTGCTTCGTTGTCAGGCTCGTTATCGGTGGCTGCATTGTCATTGGAACTGGTCTGTTCATCGTCCTCCTGAGTTCGGCGCAGACTGAGGCCCATCCGCTTGCGTGCGGGATCGATCCGAATGATGCGGGCCTCGATCACATCACCCTCCTGCACAACATCACGAGGATGCTGCACACGCTCATCACCCAGTTCAGAGACGTGAATCAGCCCTTCGATTCCATCCTCAACCCGGGCAAATGCACCAAAGGAGGCAAGCTGGGTGATCGTACACGCAACCACCTGTCCAAGCTGATACCGCTCGTTCACCGTTGCCCAGGGTTCTTCTTGTGTGCGCTTGACCGAGAGGGCAATGCGCTTGCGCTCGTTGTCGATACTCAGAATGTAAACCTGAACCTTATCGCCAACCTTGAGCACTTCGCTCGGATGCTTCACGCGACTCCAGGACAACTCCGAGAGATGAACCAGCCCGTCCGCCCCACCGATATCTACAAACGCGCCGAAATCGCAGACTGAACTTACCGTTCCTGTACGGATATCACCTTCCTCCAGGAGCGACAGCAACTCATCCTTCTTGACCTCGCGTACCTCTTGCACCGCCTGACGTTCGGAGAGAATAAGGCGATTCCGGTTACGGTTGATCTCAATAATTTTAAGTTGCAACTCCTGACCGACCATGCGCGCCATGTCGGACTGCTTCTGGGTTTCCGGACCACGGCTAATACCACTGACCTGTGAGGCAGGCACAAACCCGCGCACACCGTCAAGGTTGACCAGTAACCCGCCTTTGTTGTAGTTTACTACCTGTGCGCGAATGAGATCGTTGGCTTCGTAAACCTGCTGCAACCTGCGCCAACTCTTCTCCTGGCGCGCCTTATCAACCGAAAGAATCGCACGCCCTTCTTTGTCTTCGGGTTGCACAACGAAGACAAGCAGGTCGGTCCCAACCTGAAGTGCCGCGCGATCTTCGGGAACCAGTGATTGCATCTCACGCGCAGGCACTACCCCTTCAGCCTTCGATCCTATATCGACCAGAAGTTCATCCCGGTCGATCTTCATGATCGTCCCATCAACGGTATCGCCGTACTGGAGGTTGCGGTAGTCGTGGGCAGGATCGGCCAGGAACTGCTCCATCAAGTACAGTTCCTCCTCCTCTTCGGACATACCGTTAGCGCGGGGGGAGGGCGACGGTAAATCTTTCGATCCGGTAGCGATGTTTTTTTCTTCTTCCATGTGCCTTCCTCAAGGCAGGAGGCCGGGAAGTAACGTTCATGCACCCGGTAAACGTACTGGTATTATACGCGCTTCATAACCAAAACGCAAGGGTTTTTAACCTTCACAGTGATGACATTAACAGCCGGACGGGGTTGGATCATGTGTACAAACCGGGGGCGTCGGCAGGCAACGCATAGACGCCCTGCGGTGGCTGGTCAGGGTAGGGCAGGCGCAGCCCGGTTGACAGCCAGTTGGTGCTGTCGAGGCGACGGAGGGTCATGTAGGCTTCTTCGCTACAGAGGAGCGCATATTCCGGGTGGGTCATCGCCAGCGGCTGAAGCTGTAGCGCATGAGCTACAGGGGAGCCGATGACGGTATACCCCAGTCCCGGCAGGACAACTGCCAGCGCGTCTCCACTGGCCAGGC
This sequence comes from Chloroflexaceae bacterium, assembly GCA_034436755.1. GTDB lineage: Bacteria > Chloroflexota > Chloroflexia > Chloroflexales > Chloroflexaceae > CAKZQX01. The sequence goes on from DAOTVB010000213.1 coordinate 23,917, forward strand.
TGAAGGTCAGCGCGCCGCGTGGCGAATTGCTGTCCCAGGTTTGCCGCAACACCTGCATGGTCTGGAGCGCACTTCGTAATGTTTTTGTCCGGGGGGTTTCATCAAATGCGCCAAAGGCCAGCAGAATAAGATCGCCACAGCGTTCGAGCAGCGCATTGTGCCTTTCGGCCTGCTGCTGAATGGCGATAGAGAGCCGGTGCAGGGCCTGAAGATGCGAACGGGCCACATCGGACTGTGGCCCAGGCGTTCTCGTGTAGCCCACAACCAGGATCGTCAGCATCCGGGGCGTTCCGTCGGCTGGGAGGGTTGTGCCGAGTAACCTGGCACTGGCTTCGTCCGGTAAGAAGGGGTGGAGCGACTCGGTGTGCTGATGCAGCCGCTGCTGCTGCAGGAGCGTATTCACGGCATGGCAGAGCGCACCCCAGGCTCCTTCCTGCACTTCGATCTTGGTGTTATAGTTGCCCGCCGCAATGCGGGCTGCCAGGTTGTGCATGGCATAAATGATGCGCACCCGCTCCCAGAGCAGGAGTACCAGGGCCAGCAGGATCAGGGGCACAAGCAGTTCAGGAACAAAGAGCAGCAGGACAATACAGGTCGGTAACAGAATCAGGATGATAATGATGCGCCACCAGTGTCCGTGGAAGGGTCCAGGAACCAGCCGATCCATAATATCTCTGCTTTCAGTCGTGAGGGTTCGGGAACCAGCGCCCAGCATTCAATCCAATCCAATCCAGCTTATCAGCAGCGATAGCCGCGTGCGTAGCGCTGGGCGCTGGTAGGCAGCTATCAGGGCTGCGCCCACGTACATCAGTGTTTCAAGGTTGACCAGGGGACGTGGGAAGTTGAGGATAGCACAGGAACAAAGGTTTGATCTAGCATCGAAGATTACGGAGCGGTGACAGGCCGGAATTGCGGCCTATTCTTCCCGGAGGATGTAGCCCACGCCCCGCACAGTCTGGATAAGGCGTGGTTCGCCGGACGCTTCTAACTTCTGGCGCAGGTAGCGGACATAAACTTCGATGATATTGCTCTCACCGCCAAAGTCATAGCCCCAGACGCGATCATAAATCACTTCGCGGGTCATAACTTGCTGGGGATGCCGCATAAAGAGTTCAAGCAGTTCATACTCTTTGGCGGTCAGATCCACCCGCCGCTCGCCGATGCGGACATCGCGGGCGGCGGTGTCCATGGTGAGGTTGGCATACCGCAGCACATCGGTCTGCTGCGCGCTCTGGTTCCGCCGTAGCCGGACACGAATGCGGGCCAGCAGCTCTTCAAAGGCGAACGGTTTGACGAGGTAGTCATCCGCGCCGCTCTCTAAGCCGGCCACCCGGTCGGGGATGGCATCGCGGGCGGTCAGGATGATAATCGGCACTTCCGAGACGGCCCGGAGCCGCCGCGCTACTTCAAGCCCATCGAGGCCGGGGAGCATCAGATCAAGCACGAGGAGGTCGGGCGGATTCTCGCGGGCCGCCGCCAGACCTGCCGGCCCATCGGCCGCGATTTCGACGGTAAATCCCTCGAACGTCAACCCACGCCGCAGATAGCCGGCAATTTCTGCCTCATCTTCAATTATTAGAATGCGCTGCATAACAAGCTGGTCTCATAGCCTGATGAACGATGCGCCTGAAGGTGCTACTGTTTGGAAATATAGTCTCTATTGTACCAACAGCGCTACGCGCGCGCAAGCGTCTGTTCGACCATTCTGGTTACATCATGCTCTGTCACAAGTTATCAGATGCGGACTGTTCCAGCTTCGTACCGGACCCGAACGCCAGTTTCGCCTGCGGCAGCATGGTACTTTTTGATCTTTTTCACAAAAATGTTGCACAACGTGCAACATTATTTGTGAAAAAGATATGGAATCTTCCGCCCTGTCAGCGGCGAAATACGCTTTCGGGTCAGTGACCGCGTAACGCGTGTCGTTAACGTAACCGGGACGAGCGTGATGCGCGCCGCCGCCGCCGTCCCTGCCGGACCATCTGCATCCAGGCGGTCTCGCTATCGGGTGGGTTGGCAATCTGCTGATCGCTCATGCGATAGGACTGGTCATCGTTGAGGTGGGCCACCCGGTTGTGAAATGCTTCATCTTCGGGGTTGACCTCGGCGTAGCTCCACCAGAGCGACCATGCCAGGTACAATCCGCCGAGCAGCATGAGCACCACAATGGCAAAGATCACAATCCCCACTCCCGTCCCCATCACGCAGCCCCCTCCTGTTGCAGTTTGTAGTAAATGCCGGCAGCCTCGGTGCGATTATTCACGTTTAGTTTCTGATAGATGTTCTGGAGATGAAACTTGATCGTATTATCGCTCACACTGAGGCGTTGCGCAATCTGCGTGTTGGTTAATCCCTGGGCTACCAGGCCCAACACTTCGATTTCGCGTTCCGACAGGTCGGTGATGGCAATACCGGGGCGTTGCCGGTGGGTGCGTAGCCAGCGCTTGGCCGCCTGGGGGAAGACGAGTTGACCCCGGTAGACCTGGCGAATGCTGGTGATCGTCTGCTGGGGCGACTCGGTCTTGAGCGCAAACCCATCGGCCTCTTTCTCCAGGGCCGACTGCATCGAGTCGCCATCATTGAAGGCGGAAAGCACCAGGACTTTGGTCGGTAGCCCCTCGGCGCGAATATGTTCCAGGCAGGTCAACCCGTCCATCATCGGCATCTGCAGATCAAGCACCACGACATCGGGATGCAGGTTGCGCACCACTTCGAGCGCTTCGGTGCCGGTGCTGGCGGTGGCGACGACTTCAATATCCTCTTCGGCATCGATCAGCGAGCGCATGCCTTCGAGAACCAGCGCATGATCATCAGCTAACACCACCCGAATCACCGCCATATCCCTATATCCTGGTTGCTAACAAATGCGTGCCCGGTATGGCACGATAATCCGAACCTGGGTACCGGCACCCGGCCGGCTCTGGATGTCGAACTTGCCGCCGAGAATACTGACGCGCTCACGCATACCTTCCAGTCCGATATGCACGCCCTCCTGGTCACGCAGCACCTGATCAATATCGAAGCCGATGCCATTGTCGGCAACCTCCATGGTGATGGTGACGTCATCACTTGCGAGGGAAACGATATGTTGATCGGCGTGACCGTGACGTGAGGCGTTCGAGAGCGCTTCCTGTAAGATGCGGTAGAGGCCAATCTTGATGGGCAGCGAAACATCGGGTAGCGGCTCCGTGACTTCGAGCAGGATTGTGCTCCCGGTCGACTCTTCGTGCTGCATGATCAGCCCTTCGAGGACAGACAGCAGATCCCGGCGCTCAAATTCCGGCGGACGAAACGCGCCCATAAATGTACGGATATCGTTGAGCGCATGCTCAAGCAGGCGCATACTGCTACCAATGCGTGCGATATCTTCGGCAGCTTCGCTGCCAAACCGGCGCTCCAGTTGGCGCTGTGTAATACTGAGCTGGGAGAGGGCGGCAAAAGTATTTTGCACCGGACCATCGTGGATATCCAGAATAATCCGCCCGACCTCACGCTCAGCAATCTGCAAAATACGCCATGATGTCTCGCGCCCATGGTCATGTGTCTTATTCGCTAGAGGTGTTTCGGCAAGTTCTACCAGAGGCATCTTTGCCACTCCTTACTCATGCATCAACCATTCGCAAAATTAATGTTACAGCCCGGCGAGCAGTGTGCCGGCAGCGGCTACTCCTGCTCGCGCGGCCGGTTTACCTGATGTGACGGTGTCCATTGAAGGTCCGTGTATATGCTTTTGAAGCAAATCTATAAACTATTATACACGATCTGAACCATTTCTGGCGAGAAGTTTTATCGTGTATACCGGCAACCGGGCGGAAAGCCAGGGCGGGAAGCACGCCCGGGAGAATACAGCGTTACCCTGTCTGAGACTGAACCATAGTTGTCGGCATAATGCTGAGGCCGCGCCGTTGCAGGGCATACTCCAGTCCGTTCTGGAGGGTAGCGCGGGTAATAATATTCTCCAATGTTACACCAAGTTGCACCATCGTCTGCGCAACTTCGGTGCTAACACCGACGAGCAGTACCTGTGTGCCCAGCAGTCGCGCCGCCTGCGCCGTTAGGAGCAGGTGGTTTGCCACGCTGGTGTCAATGACCGTTATTCCGGTGATGTCCAGGATAACGATCTCGGCGACATGCTCGGCGATGGCGGTCAGGAGCCGCTCCGTGATCTCCTGTGAGCGCCGCGTATCGATCATACCCACCAGCGGCAGAACCAGCACACTATCGTAGACCGGAATAATCGGCGTCGAGAGTTCCTGGATGACCTGACGCAGATCTTCTTCCTGGCTCTGCTGCGCCGCCAATGCCTGCTCCAGCGCATGTTCGATTTCCTGGCGCTGCTGAATGACTGCATGCTTTTCAGTTTCCGCCAGGGACTCAATTAACAGGGTCATGTAGCCATTGAGCTGGTTTGCCAATTTCGCCTGTTGCGCTGGAGGCAATTCCTGGGTGAAAAGCAGATCGGTTAGTTCACTGTTAACTGCCAGGAGCGACCGCAACGCCAGTCCTTGTTGTGCGACTGCGCGACCAATTGCCTGAACTGTTGCGGTGTTGTTTGTCATTGTATACTGGATCAGGCCGGCGACCAGGCGTTGCGCAACGCGCGGGAGATGAAAGGGGGGCAGGCCACTGCGATTGTGGATTGCATGTGCATGCAGCACACTGCCTGCCCGCTGAGTCAGTTCTTCACGCTGCACTTCAAAGTGCGAATTCATGTGCCTCCTCGTGAATGGCAGATCTTGCTGTCATTTCCGCTCTGCGCAAAGGCGCCGATCGATCTACCTCGCCTTAATATTCCAGGAGCGCTCCAAACATGTGCGCATTGACCTCGTTGCCGAACCGATCTGCCTCGGTGATAGCATGCTCAACGCCCAGCCATTCAGTCAGGTCACGCGAACTTTGCATCTGCCAGGGCGCAAGAAGTTCACGCACCTGCTCAGGCGTACGGAGGTAGATGCGCATATTAGCCTGCTCAAATCGGTCGCGGATCCCCGCGACTTCCGGTAGTTCTTTCCCGCCGACGTGACTCAGGGCTATCACACTACCGGGGGCGCACCAGTCGTGAAGCAGTTGGGCCAGATGGGCCAGCACTTCGTCCGGCAGAAAATAGGCCACACCAATGCAGCCGATAGCAAGCCGGCGTTGGTCGCCAAAATAGTGCTTCATCGCTGCCAGGAGCATCTCCGGCTTGCATATGTCGGCGTGAACATACCGGGCATTGGGCACATGCTCGAGGATCTGCTGACCATAGGTGACACTCAACAGGTCATTGTCGGAGTAGAGGATGCGCGCATCGGGCATACAGTCGTGAAAGTGTCCCTCCGTCGGCAGCCCTGATCCCAGGTCAAGTACATGGGTATATCCTTGCGCTGCCCACTGTTCGGCAATAAGCTGCAGAAACCAGCGATTCAGGCGCGCCATTTTGGGATAGGCAGGAAACAGCGCAATAATGCTCTCGGCGGCTTTGCGGTCTACCTCAAAGTTGTGGTTGCCCCCCAGGGCATAGTCGTAAATGCGGCCAACGCTCGGTCTGGTTGGATCGATCTGTGTCATGATTGCTCCAGAGGTTAAGTGAGGTTTACAACACAGTCATTGTACGGTGTCATCTGGTTTCTGCTATAGGTCTGCGGTCCACGTCTGAACTGGTACTGAAGAACTACTAGACTATTATACCGGGATGAGTTTCAACGCCGGAACAGAGGGTCATGCACCTGCCCCGCCGGCCACCACGATATCCTGCCGGGCGGCCCAGCGGTTCAGATCCTGGCGGTTGATCGCCGCCGCCATCAGATCGGGGAAGCGGTCGGGCGTGCAGGCAAAGGCGGGAACACCCAGCTTTGCCAGTTCCGCCGCGATCTGCCGGTTGTAGCCGGGCGCGCCGTCGTCACTCAGCGCCGGCAGCGTCACGACCTGCACCCCCGCGTTGACCAGGGCGGACGCACGTTTGAGCATCTCGGTGCTGTTACCGCCCTCATACAGGTCGGTGATCAGCACCAGGATGGTTTCTTGTGGACGGCTGATCAGCCCCTGGCAGTACCCCAGCGCCCGGTTGATATCCGTACCACCGCCGAGTTGCACGCCGAAGAGCAGGTCAACCGGGTCATGCAGATCCTCGGTTAGATCGACGACTGAGGTATCGAAGACGACCATGTGCGTTTTGACCGCAGGCAGGGAAGCCAGGACCGCTCCAAAAATGCCGGAGTAGACCACCGAACTTGCCATCGAGCCGCTCTGGTCCACGCAGAGGATGATGTCGCGCAGGGCGGCGCGTTTGCGGCCGTAGCCAATGCGAACTTCCGGCACAATGGTGCGATAGTCGGGCTGATAATGCTTCAGGTTGGCGCGGATGGTGCGGTTCCAATCGATCTCGTTGTGGCGCGGGCGGCGGTTGCGAGTGGCACGGTTCAGGCTGCCCAGGACAGCCTGGCGCGTTGGGTTGGCGAGTTTGCGCTGCAACTCCGTAACAACCTGCCCGACGACCGTGCGCGCCGTTGCTTTGGTCTGTTCCGGCATCACCCGGCCCAGTGCAACCAGGTTGGCGACCAGATGGATATCGGGCTCGACGGCCTCCAGCAATTCGGGCTCGAGCAGCATCTGGCGCAGGTTCAGGCGTTCCAGGGCATCTTGCTGCATCACGCGCACAACCGAGTTGGGGAAGTAGCTGCGAATATCGCCCAGCCAGCGGGCCACATTTGGGGCGGAACCACCCAACCCACCGCTCCGGTCGGCGTCGTAGAGCGCCTGGAGCGCGCCATCCATCGCGGCATCCGCGCCCTGCAGCGCCATGCCGGTGCCGTCGGCATGGCCGCCGCCCAGGATCAACCGCCAGCGGCGCATACGCTCCGCAGCCGCGGGGCTGAGGTCGGAGAAATCAGGGTTGTGGTCACTGTTCGTGGTCATGGGCTACGCTCCTCGCTCTTCGTTACGTTTTCAGGTTTCAGGTTTCAGGTTTCAGGTTTCAGGTTTCGGTTCTCGGTTCTCGACTAACGATCTTCAATCTGCCAGTCGATCGGTGGCTTGCCGGCGGCGCGCAGGGTGGCATTGATCTGCGAGAAGGGGCGGCTGCTAAAGAAGCCGTTGTTTGCCGAGAGGGGCGAGGGATGCGCCGATTGCACCACCGTGTGCCGCCCGGTGTTGATCAGTTTGAGCTTCTTCTGCGCATAGCCTCCCCAGAGCACAAACACCACCGGGTCGGGTTTCGCATTGACAGCACGAATCACTGCGTCGGTAAACTTCTCCCAGCCCTTGTTCTTGTGCGAGTTGGCCTGGTGCGCGCGCACCGTCAGCACGGCGTTGAGCAGCAGCACGCCCTGCTCGGCCCACTTCACCAGGTAGCCGTGGTTGGGAATGCGGCAGCCCAGATCGTTCTGCAACTCCTTAAAGATATTCACCAGCGAGGGTGGCGGCTTGATGCCGGGCCGCACCGAGAAGCAGAGGCCGTGCGCCTGGTTCTCGTCGTGGTAGGGGTCTTGCCCCAGCAGCAGGACGAGCACCTGGTCGTACGGTGTCAGTTTCAGGGCGTTGTAGACATCTTCTGTCGGTGGGTAGACCGTGTGGTTTTGTCGCTCTTCGGCAATGAACTGTTGCAGTTGCTGAAAATAGGGCTTTTCCAGTTCGTCCCCGATGACGGCCTGCCAGGATCCGGGGATGGTGTGGGTGTCAGTCATCGTTTGGTTTCCTCTCCGCTATCGGTTATCAGTTTCTTTTTCAATGACACGCGTTACGCGGTGGGTGTTTGACCCGGGCGTTTGAGCCCGGTAATGGCCCGATTGGCCTGCGGCAGCATGGTACTTTTGTGTCTTTTTCCGGAACATTTGGCTCTCCGAGCCAAACTCACCGTTCGCTTATTTTCGGAACGAGTTCATAAAAATTCCCCACTAGCGGGTCAAAAACGGCCACGTGGGAAGCATCTCGCCCCACATGGCGATGGAAATTGCAGAAATGTTTTACACATTACGGAACCGTGTACGTCAAAGTGGGGAGAGCGTCCCGAATTTTGTCGATTTTCCAGGCTCAAGTGGGGTGGGAATTCCATTTAGTGCCCCAAAAAATAAGCGAACGGTAAGCCAAATGTTCCGGAAAAAGTAATGTCACATTCCGCCCTGCCGGCGGCGATATCCCCCGTCAAACGCGGGATCGGCTGATCTATGTCAGCATTGGCAGATTCGCGGGTTTCGCTCATTTCGTGTTTTTCGTGGTCCAAACTCCCACCGCATAAGTCGTGTCAATGACAGGATGCACGCGGTGCAATCGGCTCACGTTTGGTGACCGATCCGAACGCCGGTTTCTTCTGCGGCAGCAATGTTCACCGTGCATGTTCTGTTAATCCCAGGAGTTTTCCTGCCAGCGGCAGCACCGCCTCGGCGCGTTCGCTATCAAATGGACCTGCTTCCGCTGTACCGTCGCCGGCGATCCGACTTCCGGGTGAGCGTACCCGCTCGCCCAGGCTGCGGCGTTCCGGCGGTTGAAAGGTGGCGAAGGTACGGCGCAGCAGCGGCAACACCTGCGGGAAGATCTCCGCAGACAGCGCTGTTACCCAGCCGTCGATTACCTGCCAGAGCGCTGCGTCATGCACCAGCAGTGTACCACTTCCCGCCAGCAAGCCCTCGATCCAGGCGGCGGCGTGGGCCGGTTCACCCGCAGTCGAGAGCGATAGCCCCATGCGCCGCGCAACCTCCGCGCTGTCGAAGATGCGTTGGTCAAGCAGCAGGCGCACACAGCGCCCGGCCAGCAGCCCATGCAGGTTGTCCTGATCGGCCATCTGGTGCAGCACGCTCTGCCAGGCGTCCAGATGTTCCGGGTTTTGCAGCAGCGTGATCACACCATTGACCTTCACCAGTCGCTTGAACATATCGGCGGCGGCATCATCGTTGAGGGAGGCGCAGGCTCCCGGCAACCCGATGCAAATGCGCGTCACCAGTCCATCAACCACATGCCCGACGGCCCCGGCATCGGTCTGGCGCACATCGCCATAGCGCAGGACGTTGGCGAGGCTCGGTAGCGCATCCATCATCTGGACGACATCGCTGGTCAACGCGGCCTGCTCCTCCAGGCGATGGGTGATATGCGGAATGGCGGCGGTCAGGTTCGCCAGCAGGGCCTGGTCGATCAGCCGGGTCAGCGCCGGCAGCGCGGTGGCGCTATCGGCGGCGGCGCGGGCGCGATTGGTGGCGGCCAGCTCCACCGTGTTGCCCCAGATGCCTGCCTCGATCAGTTTAACTGCCAGTTCGGGTTGCCACTGGATGCGCCAGATCTCGTGAAACGTCCCTTTGCCGCCACTGCTGTGGCGAGTTTCGCCCCAGGGAACCGCCAGCAGATTGAGCCGGTGCAGCAGGTAGCTGCGCTCCAGGTCGTTCGGCTTGCGCAGATCCAGATCCAGATCGCGCCAGGTGGCTTCCGCCGGAAGCCGCAGTCGCTTTTGTAGCTGCTGCAAATCCTGCTGGAGTGGTACCATGGGCGTCTCTTCGGGGACGGTACCGAGGGTATCACTGACAATTAATTTCTCCTGGATCAGGCGCAGCGGCAGATCGCTATCGAAGCAGAAGACCGCACGGGCGGCCTCGTTCATCTCGGGCAGGCCGGGCAGCGGAAGGTCGCGCAGGGCCGCCAGTGTCTCGGCCAGGCGCACCGCTTCGATCACATGCGCGGATGAGGCATCCAGCCCTTCGGCGCGCAACAGTCGGGCCGCGTGGGTCATCCAGTGGATCGCCACCTCGGTTGCGGAGTGCCCGGCATTGGCGGAGGCGAAGAGATGGTGGTACCAGCCGGGCGACGCGATGCCGGCACCGTAGCCGCTCTGGTAGGAGAGCCGGTTGTAGGTCCAGGGCACCCAGGTGGCCTGGACTTTCGTTTTGGGCAGCCCTTTGAGCAGTGCTTCATCCGCCTTGGCCGGGGGCATGTCGGTCAGGGCGGGGGCGTGCCACGCGCCACAGACCACCGCGATGCGCTGGAAGCCCGCGCGCTGCGCCTGGCGGATGGTTTTGCGCATAAAAGCCTCGCGCCGCGCTTCGCGTTGCGTCTCAGTTGGATTGTCACGGGGTGGTGTTTCGGCCCGCACTGCGGTCATCGCCTCCAGGATGGCGGCAAACAGATCGGTGCCATCGCGCCGCTGCTCGACCATGTGTTCCCACCAGCGCTCACCGTCGCTGTAGCCGGCCGCCTGCGCCAGGAAGCCCAGCGGGTCGTGGGCAGGATGGGGCAACTCCGGCAGGTGCGTATCGGCTGATGGTTCACTGTCGCCGGCTTCCGGTTCTTCGCTGTTTGCCTGCACTTCTTTTTCGTTTTCCGCTTCATCCGCGCCTAGTTGGTGCGCCTGTGGCAGATCCATGCAGCGCACCGGGATGCCGTTGGTCAGCGCGTAGTGGATTGCCTGCCACTCCGGGGAGAAGATGGCGAAGGGATAGTAGACGGCGCGCTGTGGATCATTCGGGACGTAGAGCAGCAACGCGACGGGTGGTTGCATCTGTGCGTGGGCCAGCAGCGGCAGCACCGGCTCGGCTTCGGGTGGCCCCTCGACCAGGACGGCGTCGGGGCGCAGTTCTTCCAGGGCCACCCGTAGGGAGCGGGCCGAACCGGGGCCGTGGTGCCGGATGCCGAAGATGGTGGGGTTGGGCGTCATTGGTCAGGCTCCTGTTCACGTTGTACGTTCTCACGTTGCACGTTCTCACGTTGCACGTTGCACGTCCTAATCAATCTCCCGGCAGGAGCGGTAGAGATCCTTCCAGCCGTCGCGTTCCTTGACCACCGTCTCCAGATATTCGCGCCAGATCAGGCGATCCTGCACCGGATCTTTAACCACCGCGCCGACCAGTCCCGCCGCCAGATCGCCGGCATTCAGGCGGCCATCACCAAAGTGCGCCGCCAGCGCCATCCCGCTGTTGATGACCGAGATCGCCTCGGCGGTGCTGAGGGTACTGCTGGGCGATTTGACTTTCGTCTGTCCATCGGCGGTGATGCCGGAACGTAGTTCGCGGAAGACCGTCACCACGCGGCGGATCTCCTCCAGGGCGGGCGGCTCGGCGGGGAGTTCCAGGGCGCGCCCCAGGCCGGCAACCCGCTGCTGCACAATCGTGACCTCCTCTTCGGCGCTGTCGGGTAGCGGTAGCACGACGGTGTTGAAGCGCCGCCGCAGCGCGCTCGATAGATCATTCACCCCCCGGTCGCGGTCGTTGGCGGTGGCAATCAGGTTAAAGCCCTTGACCGCCTGCACCTCGTCGTTGAGTTCCGGGATGGGCAGCGTCTTCTCCGAGAGGATCGTAATCAGCGTATCCTGCACCTCGGAGGGGATGCGGGTCAACTCCTCCAGGCGGGCAATCTTGCCCTCCTGCATGGCGCGCATCATCGGGCTCGCGACCAGCGCTTCCCGCGAAGGTCCATCCGCCAGCAGGCGCGCATAGTTCCAGCCATAGCGGATAGCTTCCTCGCTGGTGCCGGCCGTTCCCTGGATTAACATGGTTGAGTCGCCCGTGATCGCCGCCGCCAGATGCTCCGAGACCCGGCTCTTGGCGGTACCGGGCACGCCAATCAGGAGTAGCGCGCGGTCGGTTGCCAGCGTAGCAATGGCAATTTCGATCAACCGACGGCTGCCGATATACTTGGGCGTAATCGTGGTACCATCGTCTAGCGTGCCCCCCAGGATGTAGGTTGCCACGGCCCAGGGCGAGAGCCGCCACTGGGGGGGACGGGGGCGGTTATCCACGGCGGCCAGGGTGTTCAGTTCGTCGGCATACTGCTGTTCGGCGTGGGCGCGGAGGAAGGTTGTCATTGCTGAAACTCCTTGAGCATTGTGTGACGGAAGCGCAGGATGTCAAGCATCTTGCGGACACCGTCGGACCAAAATTTCCAGTGTTCCGAGTCTTGCGGCCAGCCGTCGGTGGCCGGGGCATAGAGTTCCGGTGGCATACGTAACGCAAATTCGCTCAACATGGTGCGCATTTCATGGTCGGCTGATCGGCCTTTCTCGGCGGTGCGTCGGCGCAGGCTGGCGAGTATGGTGTGGGTCAGGTCGCTACTCCAGGTGTGGCGGCCGGCCTTGAGCATCCAGAGCGCCGGATGTTTCGCATGCAGCGGCTCCGTATCGGCATCCAATGCCTGGAAGATCAGCGCTTCCACGCGTTCTGGGGCCAGTAGAGGCAATAGTTCCTGGATTTCGGTTTTGATGATCTCCTTGAAGCGAACTTCCAGCAGTGCTTCGATCCAGGTATGATCCTGCCGGCGTTGCGCGGCGCGGGTCCATCCTTCGAAGAAGAGATCGCGCCACGCCTGATCCTGGCCGGCGGCGGTGAGTAACTGCTCCGGCGAGGTGTTCCAATGTTGCGCCCAGAATGCCGGTGGAATGGCATTGAGCATCTGCATCAGCCACCAGGCTTTCTCGCCAAAGCCCGAATGTCGGGGTGGTTTGGGCTCGATACCGTCGCGGACCATGGCCGCGTCGCATGCCTCAGGCAGCGTGACAGCAATCCGGGGTGGGTTGTCCGGGAGCCAGGTCAGCAGCGGCTGCACCCGGCTGATCATTCGCTCGATCAGGCGGGAGGTGGGCAACCGGGCCAGCAGGTCGGCGGCGGTGCGGCGTACCGTCTGACTGCGGTCGTCCAGGGCGGCCTCCAGGAAGGGCTCGTCGTCCATGCTGAGGCCAGTGGCGAAGGTTGCCACAAAGTTGCTGCGGTCGTCGGCCTTCTCGCTGTCCCAGGTTGTTGCCACCAGATCGCGCGCCCGGGCGGGTTGCTGCTCACGCACCTGCCGAAGCAGCAACTGGCGCGTGATGCGGTTGCCGGTCTCCCAGACCGCTGCCAGTTGCGCCGGATCGGCTGTGGCGTCCCGGCTGATCAGGTCGGCGTTAGCATAGTCCCAGGCGGGATTCTGCGCGGCCAGCCAGCGCCCCCGCTGGCCCAGCACCGGAAGGATGTGTGGGCGTAGCGCCGCCTGCTTCTGTCCGGCGTCCAGCAGGGCGACCAGATATGTATGCGGCACCCGCTGCCCGACGGCAGCCACGGCCTCCAGCCACTCGGGCAAGACTTCGCGGTGGCCCTTGTCCAGCATCAACGCCAGATGCTCCCCGGAGCGGGGCGTGCAGACCGGCTGCTCCTCCGGTGGGCAGGGCTCCGGTGCGGGTGTCGCATCGCTGCTCGGGAGTTGTCCAGCGCGGCGGTAGAGTCCCAGCAGGGCGGCGGCTCCCAGCAGCGCGCGTTCCGGCTCAGTCGGGTCAAGCTCTGCCAGCCGAGCAGTGATTGGCGTGCCGGGTGGCGGCAGGCGTAGCGGTTGCCGGGCCGTGCCAACCAGTGCATTGGTCAGGAGTTCCTGCCAGAGTGTGGTATGCTGCGTGGTGTCATTCGTGTGTGGTGACGATTCCTGGGTCATGCGTTACCTCTCAGGAAGCGGACGCGCAGAAGCGCGTCCCTACGCGATCAAATCAGGAAGCGGACGCGCAGAAGCGCGTCCCTACGCGATCAACCTCATCCGGCCAGAAATTGAGCGGCAGCAGATGGTTGCCGTCCCACTCGCCGGCCAGCAGTGCGGGATGGCTGCTGCTGCGGGCCAGAAACTGCCAGCCGTCCTGGAAACCGGGCGCGAAGGGCAGCGTATCGTTCGCGCTGTCGCGGGCGGCCCAGCGGTTGCCCTGCCGAATGATCGTCACATCGCCCAGCAGGAACGGGTAGCGTTCGATCCAGGGATTGGCTGCCAGCGCCGTGGCATACGCGCCGGTCGCCGCGCTGATCGTCGGCAGGGCGGGTAGTGTTGTCGGGTCGAGCGGCTCCGGCGGGGTGTGCCGCTCTTTGACCGCCGCGCGTAGCGGGACCGCGCCGGGGTAGAAGACCAGTTCGGCCTCCAGGCGGCTGTCGGGCAGCAGGCTATGATCCAGCGTCTGGTTGAAGGCGGCGAAACTCAACAGCAGCGCGGGGCGGTGACTGGTCTGTCCCCAGAGCCAGGTACGCTGCACGGTCAGGTTCTCCTCTTTCTCGACCTGTTGCCCCAGGATCAGCCAGTGATCCCGGAGGCCCGGTTCACTCAGCAGATCATCTTCCCGGATGGTCAGACCCAGGGTGGTACGAATATCGGCCTGGGTTGCGGCCGGCAAGGTATCCAGGCGTTTAAAGCCCTCGATCAGCAGATGTAGCCGACCGAGCCGCTCCAGCAGGCGACTCTGCCAGCCCGTGCCGGAGTTGGGAATGCCGGCCATGTCGCGCAACATCCGCGCCACGCCGGGAGCCTGCGCATCGACCATGCGGCCGGCGGGCGTAAACCAGAACGATATTGGACGGCCCGGCAGATCGGCCAGCCCCTGGCGGATCAGATCGTGTAGCCACTGCTCCAGTTCCTGCAGGCCGGCGCTAATCTTTGCTTCGCGCTTTGCGGCGCGTTTCGCCTGGGCTTCGGTATTCACCACCTGCGGCTGATCGCGCTTTGCGGCGCGCTTCTGGGCGGCCTGGGCGCGCTTTGCCAGCCAGTCGCTCACCCAGTCGGGCGGCGTGGTTGCGGTAAACTTGTCCGCCTCGGTTGCACGCAGCAGCAGCAGACCGAGGGTGTGCTTGCAGGGGAGTTTGCGGCTGGGACAGGAGCAGCGGTAGGCCAGATCGCCCGTCGCCAGATCGATCTGGACCTGGTAGGGCTTGCTGCCGCTGCCCTGACACTCGCCCCAGATGGCCTGATCATCTGTGCCCAGCGTAACCCACTTGCGCGGTCCGGCCAGCCCGCGCCCGGCTTTCGCCGAGGATGCATCGGGGGCCAGAGCCAGGATCTGTTCAGTCGTGAGAGAAAATGGCATAGCGGTGCCCTGGTATGTGTAACGGTTTGCCGGTTGGGTGCGGTACTCCCGCGTGAACCCGCTACGAGTATAGCATCAGGGTGTTGCGTGGGTAGCACCAGTTGTGATGAACCGATTGTACCGCATACCTGTGTCAGCTACGGTCACTTTTCGGGGGCAATCATATTGTGGTGTGTGCAAGCCATGTTTGTGCCGGGGTGCTGGAGTGTGGCAGGCGAAACTAGTTTTATGCTCTGTCCTTATTCTCCATCATCCGGCGATGTGTAGATCCGCCGCACCGCATCCGGCGTCGGCGCATCTTTGATTGCTGCCAGCACCGCTTCGAGAACATCCGGCTCGGAGATCTGCTCGATCTCCGGGAGCAGGCGTAGCCCGTCCGCGCCAAACTTCATCTCCAGCATCAGTTTGATGCCGCTCAGGAGCCCTTCGACGCGGCCCTCAACGCGGCCCTCGGCGCGGCCCTCGACGCGGCCCTCGACGCGGCCCTCGACGCGGCCCTGCTGGAGCCCTTGCTCAATTCCCTTCTGTATTCCCATCCGCTCAACACTGGTAATGTATGGCATCTTCTGCATCTCCTCATACGCTTGCAACGCCTGCCAGAACTGCGTCTCCAGATCGTCCGGCAGGCGTAGGAGCCAGTCAATAAAATGAAACAGGTTGAGAATGTCCTGCCGCTGGTACCCCAGGCTGTACAGCCGTCGGGTCAGATGGAGCTTTACCCGGGCGCGTTCCGGGGCATCCTGCCGGGTGGTCTGGGCCGTTAGATGGGCCATCACGACGGTGGCAAACGGGTTGGCACTCGCCTCCAACTCTTCCCACCGGGCGCGATAGTCCAGGAGCTTGATCACGGGAAAGGTAAACTGATGCGTACAGCCCCACAACTCCAGTGTGAACTGCGACGGACGCCAGGTCGCACGCTCGTCACCCAGGATCGCCAGGCTGACCACCGGCCGGCGGTAGCGGTCAAACAGCCGGTAGGCATAGACAAACATCCGCTGGGTAAAATCGGCCTCTTCCTGCCCCTGCACTTCAATATGAATGAGCACCCAGGCATCGCTGCCGTCGCGCCGCCAGACCTGCACCAGTTTGTCGGCCAGGCGTCGGCCCAGGT